>NZ_CP019327.1:2038462-2717949 GCF_001971705.1 Natronorubrum daqingense | reverse complement strand
GCGAACGATTCGTCCAGCGCGATCACCGTCGAGTAGCCGCGGGCGAGTTCGGCCAGCCCCTGTGCGTCCTCGACGATTTCGACCGACAGCTCCGGAATCGCTTCTCGCGCGCTCGAGTAGCGCTCGGCGTCGGTCGTCGCGAGACAGCGCTCACGGACTCGAACGTCGCCCGGCGTCCGGAGCGATTCGACGTCCTCGAGGGCCGTTCGAACCGCGGCCGAGTCACACTCGCGATCGATCGCTCGCCGGGCGAACGCCTGCACGTCCTCGATTCGCGATGGGCTCGGACTGGGATAGATCGTCTCGAGTCGCTGAGCGGCGTAGTCGGTGACCGTCCGCGCTTTGAGCAGGGCCAACAGTTCGCGATACACGTCGCGAGCGCGGTCGGTCGCCAAAAAGCCGCCCGGGTCGTCGTGTTGTCGCCTGATCGCGCCGCGGACGATTCGGGCGGCGCGACCCTGTGAAATTCCCGGTGCGCTCGCGACGGTCGCGACGTCGCCGCGTTGCAGTGCGCGCTCGGGGTCGTCGAGCGTTTCCAGCGCCCGGGCGGTCTTTTCGCCCACACCCGGGATCGACTCGAGATCCATGCTTCGTGAGCAGCGTATCAAACCGGAGCGAGAAAAAGCTCCCGCCCGCGGCGGCGGCGTTCGGCTTGCGCCTTCCGGGTCGGCCGTTATTCGAACGGGTTCCCAACGCGAGGCATGGTACTCAAACGCCTGCTCGGCTCGACGGCGACGCGGTCGCTCACGGTGGTCTCGGTGCTTTCAGCGGCACGAACCGCGTTCAACAACGGAAAGCGCATCCGCGCACTCGCCTTGCTCGGCGTCGCCGTTCTCGCTTGGAAGTGGATGATCATCGGGCTGGCCGCACAGGGCCTGCTCAAACTGATCGGCGGCGGAAACTCGTCGGCGTCGCAATCGGCGTAACGGGTGCTAAAATTTTTCGAACCGTCGCTGACGCGCTCGAGTCGCCCCTTCTGAAACGCTCAAACGCTAGGTCGGTACCGACGGCGTCGACGGTGTCGCCTCCTCGAGCGTCGCCGCCGCGTCGAGGACCGTCGCGTCGTCGAATCGAGAGCCGACGAGCATGAGTCCGACGGGGAGGCCGTCGACCTCGCCGACGGGAACGCTGATCGCGGGGTGGCCGGTTCGGTTGAACGGCGTCGTGTTGGCGACGACGATCTCTTCTCGCATTCGGTCGAATTCGTCCATTTCGGGGGCGGTTTCCGGCGCGGTGTCGAGCGTCGTCGGCATCGCCAGCAGGTCGTGTTCCGCGAGCAACGCGTCGTAGCGTTCGGTGAGTTCGACGACGAGGTTCATTCCGTCGGCGTAGTACCGCGAGTGATAGGCCTCGTTCGCGTACGCGCCCATCAGTAGGGACAGCTTCAGCGGCGCCGGGAAGTCGTCGGCCTGCACGCGACGCGCGGAGCCGAAGAACTCGATCCAGGAGGTGTTGTACCAGGCCTTCCAGCCGTGGCCCAGCCCCTCGCCGATCATCGCGTCGAGTAACCCCTCCGCCGTACAGACGGTGTGAATGTCGCCCGCATCGCGGTGCATCGGCTCGGAAACGTCCGCGAGTGTCGCCCCTTCGTCCGCGAGCGCGTCGAGTCCCGTTCGAACGCGCTCGAGGACGCCCTCGTCGGCTTCGGCCCGATCGAACCCCTCCTCGAGCACGCCGATCGAGAGGTCGGCCGCGTCGCCCTCGAGTCGCTCGTGATACGGTTCGACGGGAACTGGCGCGTGCGAACGCAGATCTCGCTCGTTGCTCCCGGAGATGACGGAGAGCAGCCGAGCGGTCGTCTCGACGTCCGGGGCCATCGGTCCGGGGTGGTCGATCGCGTGTGCGAGGCCGATGCAGCCGGTGTAGGGAACCAGTCCGTAGGTCGGTTTGTGGCCGACGATCCCACAGAGGGCGGCCGGAATCCGAACGCTCCCACCTTGATCGGTGCCGATCGCCGCATCCGCGTCGCCCGTCGCGACGAGGACCGCACTACCGCCGCTCGAGCCCCCCGCGAGGTGGGTGTCGTCGTGTGGATTCGTAACTGATCCGAACGTGCTGTGACCCGTCCTCGTCATCGCGAAGTCGTCCATGTTCGCCTTGCCGGTGACGTCCGCACCGGCCTCGAGTAGCCGCGTGACAATCGTCGCGTCGACGTCCGGTATGTACCCCTCGACGACCTGCGAGCCACAGGTCAACTCGACGCCGCCGACGCAGACGTTGTCCTTGATCGCCACCTCGAGGCCGTCCAGTTCGCCGCCGTCGTCACCGGCGACGAAGCAGCGATTCACCCAGGCGTTGTGGGGATTTTCTTCGTCTGGCACACGGACTCCAGCGCTTCGCTCGCGTCGGTCTGACCCGCCGAATCGAGACTCGGGGTCGTACGACCGAACCGTTTCGTACGCGCTCACGCGGGATTCGGCCAGCGAGACGAACTGCTCGAGTTCGTCGTCGGTGAGGTCGAGAAACAACGATTCGCCGAGTTCGCGCAGCGTCTGTTTCGTTGGCGGTCGAATCGGCATACGGAGGTACTCGAGACGCCCGGTAAAGTCGTTAATTGACGTCAAAGACGAACGTCACGTATTCGTGAACGCACTCGAGTACGCAGTTCCGGGCGCGTGATTCGAGACGGACTGCGTCGCCGCGGTCGCCCGCCGATCTCGCCACAATCGTCTGTCAGTGTCACCTCAGTCGTCGCTCGGAGAGGTGGTGGCGGTCGTCGGCGCTGGCTGTTCGTCGACGATCCAGCCGTCTTCGGTCGCGTGTTCGGCGATGTGTGGCTGGAACACCCAGGCGGTTAGCACCAGAATCGGGATCATCGTGAGCGCGACGACGGTGTAGCCCACGTGGAGATTCGGCAGGAAGGGTGCGGCGAACAGGAGCGGGTACACCGATCCGCCGACCGTGCCGATCCCGCCGACGACGCCGGCGACGGTTCCCGAGTTGTCGGGGAACATCGCCGGCACCTGCGCGAAGATCGCCCCTTCGGAGAACGCACAGCCGACGCCGACCAGGAAGCCGGCGAACACGGCCAGATAGATGTTACCGGACAACCCGGCAGCCGTCATGCCGAATAAGGCCACGACGACGAACACCATCGTGGCGAACGTCCACTGCTCGCGGTAGCGGCCCTCGAACCACGGGAGGATGTTTCGCTCGTTGCGCGCCAGAACGTCGCTGATCCACCCGCCAAGCGGTCTGAGTAACCCGGCCGTGATCGAGAACGTGGCCGCGAACGTCGCCGCGATCACGAGGTCGCCTTCGCCGAACCCTTCGCGGTAGTAGGTACCGAGCCAGCCGTTCATCGCGACCTCGAGGCCGAAGGTCATGATGTAGGCGGCCGAAAGCACGACGGCACCGTGACGCGTCGCAATGTAGAGCCACTGAGATTTGGTGACGCCCGCTTTGGCAGCCTGCCGTCGTTCTTCGGTCCTGGCGGCGTCGCCGACGACGAAGTAGACGATTCCGAGAACGACAGCGAGAACGCCGGTGTAGAAGAACGCCGCTCGCCAGTTCGAGGCGAACAGGGGGTCGGCGTACCCCTCGCCGAAAATTCGCGGCAGCGTAAAGTACGCCCCGAGACCGGCACCGGCGTTGCCGACGCCGGCGAAGATTCCTTCAGCCAGACCGAGGTTCTCCTCTTCGAACCATTGGGCGACGTGTTGGATGCCGATGACGAAGGTGATCCCCGCCAACGAGGCGATAATCCGCGAGACGGTGAATATCTCGTACGTCGGCGCGAACGCGCTGAGAATCGAGAAGATTCCGACGACGACGAGCGTGACTCCAGCCGTCACCGGCGCACCCAGTTTATCGGTGATCGGCCCGATAACGATCCGGCCGAGGGGGACGGCGACCACGGCCGCACTCGAGACCAATCCGAGTTGGGCTACCGATAGCCCGAACTCCGCGGCGATTTCGTCGGTAAAGGGGGCGAACGAGAACCAGATGACGAACCCCAGATTGAACATCGCGGTCGCGAGCAACAGGTTGATCCACTTTCGGTCGATCATCGCGTTCCCCCGCCGCTAAAACGACCGTCACGCTCGAGTGGCGTCGCACTCGAGACGAACCGTTCTGTTGTACACAGCCACAATTCTTGGAGGTTCGGAACACAAGTCTCTTCCCAATTCGAGATTCCATGGACGTTTGGACTCATATCACGCTATACAGTGGACGCACAGAGTCGGTTAAACGTATTTATTAGTCACACCCAATAATAACACGACGTGGGCATACCACTCATCCAACCTAGAGCCGTTTAAGGATCTGACAACTACCTCTCGCAGCTCGAAAAACGACGATATCTCAGCTAATCGCTGCAATAATTCGACAACCCACACTCGAGGTGTGTGGAACGCGAAAGCACGTTCGAGGACAACGTTACTCTTCTAAGTGTTCGATGCCTTCCTTCGAGACGTTCGCTTCGGTGATCTCGTCGGGCATCCAGTTGGGCTTGTCGTCGGGTGCCGTCTCCTCCCACGCCCACCCCTCGTAGATGTGTACCTTGCTCGTTCCTTTCTCCCGTAGTCGGAGTTCGACACGTTCTGCGTCACTTTCACTCGAGCCAGGCTCGAGTCGTCGGGCCGCCTTGAGCGCCGCCTGACGGGGTGTATTACCCGAAAAGACGCTCGACTCGTCGCCGCCCGACTCGCGCAGTGCAAAGTTTCGTTTACCGTCTTCACGTACCATGGTTTTCGACTCCATGCCAACTCAGCACATGGTCCGACATAAAGATATCCCTGAAAACTGAGTGAACGTGCCACTACTTTTATGTAGATTGCCTGCGCCAGTGTTCTAAGAGTCTCTTCAGTCCCTCCGACTGTCGTCTTCGCCGACTCGGCCCCGAGTGCGTTTCGTGAGCGTCCCGGTTATTCCTTGAGGCGTCGAAAACACTTAAGTATATCCTACGGCGAAGTTCGGAATAGAATCCCGCGATGGTACGGAAAAAGAAGCTGAGTCCAAGCGGTGCGAAAGACGAAGATGGCAACTATCACAACGTCCACCTCAATCTCCACGAGGACGAACTCGCAGTCGCGGGGATGGATATCGGAGACGAAGTCTTCGTTCGAGTTCGGGACGGCAAGATCATTATCCAAAAGGCCGACAAAGAGGACGTCGAACACGAATTCTAACGAACTTTTGCGCTGCGCTTTTTCGCGCCGACGGCAGCTACGCTGCCGCACGGCGCGTCGTCGCTCGGCAAAACTTCGATGAAAAGCACTCCTCCTTCCGTTCGCTCGCGTTGCTCGCTCACATCAGTCGTCGGCCCGCTCGCTCGTTTCACTCGCTCGCGGTACAATACGCTGGACCGCGACCACAGGTCGGCTCCAGAACTCGAGAGCGAACGAAGACCGCTTACTGCAGCGCCTCGAGATCGAACTCGAAGGCTGCAACCCACCTTTTTCCGCTCACGGCGTCGCCGTTCGCGCAAAAATCTGGACCAAAAACCGTCGATTATCTTACCGCAACGCCTCGAGATCGAACTCGAAGGCCGCAACGGGAACCTCGAGGTCGTGTTCGACGAGCACTTTGGGGTGAACCTCGCCGATTACGCCGACTTCTTCGCCGTCGACGACGATTGCTGCCGTTCGACCCGAAATGAAGGATGGGTGGTCGGTCGGCGGGGTCTCGAGGTCGCCGTCGAAATCGTCGACGACCGCCTGAAGCCGCGCCTTGGCGTCTTCGTACCCTGCGTCGTGGTTCGCGAGGACGGCCCCGACGTGTCGGCTCTCGCCGACGCCGGTGTTCTCGCCGTCGTCGAGTGCCGCGCGGAAGCCGATCTCGGAGAGGTGCTGTGGGTACGAGCGGTGGGTGTTTCGCTCGAGAACCATCACGAGCGAGGGGAGCACCCACGTCCGGAGCATCGTGTAGTCCTCGCTGTAGGGCTCTTTGATCGTCGCCGGCTCGCCGGCGCCGTAGGCCGCCGAATCCGGGGGTAGCTCGAGGCGCTCGTAGTTCTCCTCTTCGTTGATCATGTGGAAGTTGAGCATGTCCTCGAAGCCGAGGCCGGTTAGCTGCGTGCGAACGGCCCGCTCGAGTCGCGAACGTTCGTGGCGGCCGCCGACGGTGCCCACGTCGGGGTACTTGGGCTCGAGGTCGTTGAAGCCGTAGGCGCGCCCGAGGTCGTCGATGACGTCGAGCGGGTGGAGCACGTCGACGCGGTAGGGCGGGATGGTGACCTCGTAGACGAGGTCGCCCGATGACGCGGCGTCGTCGGGTGCCTGGGGCGTGTCCGAGCTGTTCGCGGCGTCTCGTTCCTCGAGTCCATCTCGATCTGCCAGCGGCGTGATGCTCTCTTCGCCATTGCCCGTCTCTCCATCCTCGCGTTTCATGGCATCGAGTCCCGAGCGTTCGGCCAGGTCGATCACTTCCGCAGGATCGAAATCGATCCCGAGAATGGTTTCGATACGGCTGTGTGCGACCGTCTTCGTCTTCGTCGAGAGATCCGGTCGCACCAACTCGTGATCGGGGTATTCGACGGAAACATCCTCGATCGTCGCCCCGCGCGCAGAGAGCGCGTAGCAGACGATGTTCAGCATCTTGTCGATTGTCCACTGATCGGTGCCCGTCATCTCGACGAAGAGGTCTCGAGAGTCCGTCGAGACCTCGGTGCGCCGGCCGTTGATCACCGGCGGGAACGAGAACAGCCCGAGATCGTCGTAGATCGCGGGGTAGCGCTCGTAGCCGCTGACGAGGTCGGCGTAGGTCTGGCCCGTCTGGTGGTCCTCGAGGACCTGTGCCGGCGTCATCTCGACGTCCGAATCGAGCGGAACGAACGTATCCTCCTCGGGGTCGACGCCGACGTACTGGATCGCCGACCCGCCGCCGTCCGTCGCCGTACTCCCTTTGAGCATCGTCAGATCGTGAATCCCGATGGCTCCCTTCGCGCGCTTTCGCCCCATCGTCGCGTGGAGCTTTTCTTGCAGCTGGATCAGCGAGTCCAGTGCGTCCTCATCGAGGTTCACGTCGCGGATCACCGCGCCAGTGACGTACGGTCGCTCGACCGGAACCGACTCGTCGACCTCGATGGTCCACTCGGCCGAGTTCGGCGAGGGGACGTGGACCCCTCGAGCGTCGCCGTAGTGATAGCGCATCGAGCGGGCGACGCCTTCGACGGAGAGGCGATCGAGTCGATCCGGGGCGAACTCGAGTTCGAACTCGCCGTCTTCGGTTCGGCCTTCGAACTCGAGGCCGAGGCCGAAGAGGTCGTCGATGAGATCGTCGTCGCTCGTTTCCTCGTGGCCGGTCAGTTCTCGGAGTTCGTCTGGGTCGATGTCGACGGTTGGCATCAGTAGGTCACCTCCGCGTTTCGCAGGAACTCGAGGTCGGCGAGCGTGCCGTGGAGGTCGCGGATGTCCTCCGCGCCCGTGGTGAGCATCGCGAGGCGCTCTAAGGCGAGCCCCCAGGCCATGACGTCGCAGTCGACGCCGAGGGGCTCTAACATCTCCTCGCGGAAGATACCCGAGTTGCCGATCTCGATCAGTTCGCCCGTCGTGGGGTGGGTACCGAACAGTTCGAAGCTGGGCTCCGTGTAGGGGTTATAGTGGGGTTTGAACTGGATATCCTCGATCCCGAACTGGGCGTAGAACTCCTCGAAGGTGCCCATCAGGTCGCGCACGGAGAGGTCCTCCGCCATGACCCAGCCTTCGATCTGGTAGAACTCGAGCAAGTGCGTCGCGTCCAGCGTGTCGTTTCGGTAGGCCTTCTCGACGCTGAAGAATCGTGCGGGCGGTTCGATCTCGCCAATTTCGGTCCCCGAAAGGTACCGCGTCGAGAGCGAGGTGGTGTGTCCGCGCAGGGCGAGCGCCCGCGCGAAGTCCTCGTCCCACGGCGAGTGGTAGCCTTCGCTGTCCTCGCCGACGCCCTCTCTGTGGGCGCGCTCAACGCGTTCGACGAGGTCCTCCGGCAACTCGTCGATGTGCGTCGGCTGCTCGAGGGCGAACCGGTCCCAGTGCGTGCGCGCGGGATGGTCCTGTGGCATGAACAGACAGTCGTTGATCCAGAAGTCCGCGTCGGCGTGGGGGCCGTCCATCTCCTGAAAGCCCATGCCGACGAGCACGTCTTTGACCCGCTCGGACATCTGTCGGAGGATGTGGACGCGCCCGCCCTCGACCGACTCCGCGTCGGCCTCGACGTTGTACTCGGCGAACTCGACCGACTCCCAGTCGCCGCTCGTGAGGAGTTCGGGCGTGACCTGGCCGACCGTCTCGGCCGTCTCGATACCGGCCATCAGTTCCGTGACGCCCACCTCGGTGAGCGTCACCTCGCGAACGGTCGATTCGCTCACCTCGAGTAAGCCCCGTCGCTCGAGGTGCTCGAGGGTCTCCTCGTCCGCGTCGACGCTATCGGCGGGAACGCCGTCCTCGCCGGCGAGGGCGTCGAGTGCGTTCGCCTCGGCGTCGGCGGTCGGGTCGGCGTCCGGATCGGCGGTGATCTCGCCGCTGTCGACGACGCCGTAGCCCTTCCGGGCGTAGTTCGAGAGGGCGATGTCGACCTGTGGCCCCTCGAGGCCGCTCGTTCCGATCGCCTGGCCCATTCCGACGGCGTCGGCGTCGGCACCGGCCTCGAGTGCGGCCTCGTAGAGTTGGATCTCCGGGAGCTGTGCGTCCGCGTATTCGCGCCCTTCGTCGGTGAGCGCGATCGTTTCGTCGACGCGTTCGTCGACGGCGACCAACCCCTCCTCCTCGAGCGCGAAAACCGCGCCGGTGACGGTCTCGGGGGGGAGGTCGGTCGCCGCAGCGAGGGCGTCGACGGATTGGGCCTCGTCTGCGCTCGCGGCCTCGACGACCGCGACCTGTTGTTCGGGAAGTTGCATTCGCTTGTTCGTATGGCTGCGTGTCTCTCAGTTAGCGGTTCCGATACTCGTCGGTGCTCCCGACAGCCGATTCGACGGTGCGGTTTCGCCCCGATCACACGGTGTGTGCGTTCGGGGATCCACCGGCCCGACGTCACCGGGCGAAGAAGAAACCGAATCCCCGTCTGTCGCGCAGTCGTCTGGCGTCTCGCCTGACACGGACGGGGGATTCGAGTGCCATACGTCTCGCATCGAGTTACCACTCGAAAAATCTTGTGTCGCTCGAGATTTCACGATTGCAGCCATCCCGAGGATCGAACGAACGGGGAGCCACTCGCCGCAAAATCCGTTACGAGCGACGACGCGGAGACTCGAGTTCGATGTCCGCTCGCTCGAGCAACTCCTCGACCTCGGCGCGCTTTTCCTGGTGTTCTGCGAGGAATTCCTTGATAAGTTGGGCTGCCTGTTCCTTGCAGTCGCCACAGAGACGCTCGCCGCCGACGCACTCGTCGTAGACGCGCTTGGCGAACTCGTCGTCGTCGCCGGCGAGCAGGTACGCGTAGAGTTCGTAGACGGGACACTCGTCGGCCTTCCCGCCCTTCTCGCGTTGTTCTTCGGCCGTCTCGCGGCCGCCGGTCGTCGCCGATTTCACCTTATCGTAGCCGTCTTCGGGGTCGTCGAGCAGCGAGATGTGACTCGCCGGAATCGAGGAGGACATCTTGCCGCCCGTCAGGCCGGTCATAAACCGGTGGTAGATCGACGAGGGTGGCTGGAAGCCGTAGCCGCCGTTGTCGACTTCGACCTTGCGAGCGAGTTCGGCCGCCTCCTCGAGTTCGATCTCGAAGGCGTCGATGTGGCTCTCGTAGACCCGTTTCTCGCCCTCGATGGCGTCGATGAGGGCGTCGAAGGCGTCCTCGGTCGCCCGCCGGTCGAAGAATCGAGTGCGGGGACGAACCGGTTCCATTCCGGCTTCCTCGAGTTTCGTCAGAACCGACGCGAGCGTGTCGGCAGAGACGTCGAGGTCCGAAAGCGGCGTCTCCTCGAGCGCCTCCGCGACGTGGACGCACCGAAGGTCGTCGTCGTTCCAGTCGGCCGGATTGAGTCGTTCGTAGAAGCCGGCGACGAGGTCGCGCTCTGCAGGCTCGAGTTCGAAGCTGGCGTAGGCCTTCGAGACCTTGAAAAAGCGCATCCGCTCGGCGAGGTCTCGAGCGAGTCGAACGTGGGGGTCCTGATCCGGGCCGACGGGGATGACGGTCGGCTTTGGCTCCTCGAGTTGGGGATAGAGGATGTCGGCCATCTGGGTGACGACCGATTGCATGTGCGAGACGTCGGTCTCGCCGTCGAAGCCGTAGATCGCCTGGAACTCCGAGAAGTTGGCCTCGGCACCGAGTTCGAACGCCAGATCCTGCAGTTCGCGGTTCTCGGATTGGCGGTAGAGCGTGCCTTCCTCGGGGTCGAAACCGAGTGCGAGCAGGGAGAGCAGGTAGTCGCGACCGTGCTCGTCGATCTCCTCCCAGCTCATGCCGCGGGCGGCATTGGCCTCGAGATCGGCGATCAACCCGTAGGCGTCGGCTCCCTGCTGTTGGTGCCAGATGATCTCGTCGAAGACGAGCTTGTGGCCGATGTGGGGGTCGCCCGTGGGCATAAAGCCAGAGAGAACGGCTGCGGGCTCGTCGTTCCGGAGGGCCTCCGCGACCGGCCCGTACTCCCGGTGGCCGAAGATGACGCCTCGGCGCATCAGGTAATGTGGATGGGGTACCTCCCCGAGTACCTCGTCGAACTCCTCGATGCCGAACTCCTCGAAGAGGTTCCGATAGTCGGAGACGCTCGAGGAACCCCACGGATCGAGGGCAACGTCGTCGGCTCCGGCAGCGCCGCCGTCGGCACGAAGCGCTGACTGCGCTGGCACGGAGCGTTCACCTCCATCGGTCGTCGGTTCCCCTGACTCGGCTCCCTCGAGTGGCTCGTCTCCGGTCATTACTGGTTTTCTTCGCGTTCGGGCGCGCAAAAGCCTTCGGCTTCGCCGTCGTGCGCCTCGACACTATCCGTGTGATCCATTACCTCGCACGTCCATATCGATACCCACTCATGGAGATCCAGCTATTCGACACGACGCGCGACATCGACGCGTCGCGGATCGACGCCGACCCGGCGACGGTTCGCGAGCAGATCCGCGAGTACGAGTCAGGCGAGCGCACCGAGTTCGACCTCGAGGTCGACTATCTCGAGGGGTTCACGGGCAGGGTCATGCGAGCGATGGTAGACATTCCGGCGGGCGAGACGCGAACCTACGGCGAGGTCGCGACGGCCCTCGAGAGCGCGTCAATCGCGGTCGGGCAGGCCTGCGGACGGAATCCGATCCCCGTCATCGTCCCCTGTCACCGTATCGTCGGCGTCGATTCGCTTACGGGCTACGCCGGCGGTCTGGACCTGAAACGACGGCTTCTCGAGCACGAGGGGGCGGCGATTCCGGGCGAGCCGTAGCCGGCCACTCTCCAGCAAGCGTCGCTCTAACTGTTATAGTCGCCGCGACCGACTGGTTCCGTATGTCCACCGTTCCGATCCTCACTGACGGCGACGTCTATTCACAGTACGACTACGAGCTGGTCGTCGACGCCGTGCGAGACGCCTTCGCCGAGCGCGCCGCGGGAACGCTCGAGGCCCCGCCGCGCTGGCGTGTCGCCGCCGGCGAGGGTGATCTGGTGTTCACCGCGGGTGCGGCGACCGGTTCGACGAACGCGGCCGGCTTCCGAGTCTACGAGACCCATCCCGAGACTGGCGCGGACCACACGGAACTCGTGGCCGTCTTCGACGCGACGACCGGCGCGTTCAGGGGGCTCTTCCTCGGCCACGCCGTCGGCGGCCTGCGAACCGGCGGGATCGGTGGCGTCGCGATCGACGCACTCGCACCCGCGGAAAGCGCCACGTTGGGCGTGCTGGGAAGCGGCTTTCAGGCTCGAGCGCAGGTCGGCGCGGCCTGTGCGGTCCGCGACTTTGAGGAGGTCCTCGTCTACAGCCCGACGCCGGACAGTCGACGCGAATTCGCGGAGACGGCCGACGACGACGTCGCCCCCTCCGTCCGTGCACTCGAGGACCCCGAACCGGTCGTTCGATCGGCCGACGCCCTCGTCTGTGCGACGAACAGCACGGACCCCGTCTTCGACCCAGAGTGGCTCCAGTCGGGCACGCACGTCACGACCATCGGCCCGAAGTTCGAAACCGCACACGAACTGCCACTCGAGGTGCTCGAGCGCGCCGACGCGATCACGACGGACTCGATACCACAACTCGAGGCCGCCGACCGACCGACGATCGTCGGACGCGAGACCGACGACGAACTCGTCGAACTCGCCGACGTACTCGCGGACCCCGACCGCGGGCGCTCGAGCGCCGACGACCTCACGGTGTTCTGTTCGGTCGGCCTCGCCGGAACGGAGGTCGTCCTCGGAAACAGCTTTCTCGAGGCGTTTGCGTCTTCGGCGGAGTGAACGATATACGGAGCCAGTTCCGACGCGGCTCCTCGACTCGCTCGACTCACGTTCGACGGCGCGTGCAGTCGTAATGTCACACTACGCGTCGAAACACCCCACGCCATTTTACCCCGTTCGCGCCGTCCACCCCCTATGGGAACCAATCGCTCTCGCCGCGCATTTCTCGCGAGCAGCGGCGGGATCGGCGCGGCGACCATCGCCGGCTGTACCAACGTTCCGGGGACGGACTCCGAGGAGCACGTGGAATCTGGCTCCGGAACGATCGTCTCCCAGCACCACCTCGCGACCGAGGCCGGCCTCGAGGTCCTCGAGGAGGGCGGAACGGCCGCCGACGCCGCCATCGCCGTCGCCTGTGCCTTGAGCGTCGTCGAGCCCTGGTTTTCCTCCGCGCTGGGCGGGGGCACCTGGGCGCTCTACTACGACGCCGACGACGAGGAGGTGACTAGCGTGGACGGCGTCGGTCCCGTCGGCTCCGATGCGACGGTCGAAGACTTCGAGGAGCGCGCCGAAGAAGACGGCATGCACCAGGCAGTCGTCCCCGGCGCCTGGGACGGCTGGATGCTGTGGCTCGAGGAGTACGGCGCGCTCGATCTCGAGGAGGTGCTCTCGCCGGCGACAACGCTCGCTCGAGAGGGCTACCCGGTCAGCGAGGAGATGGCCAACTGGCTCGAGGACGAATCAGGCCCAATCGAGGATCGACCCAACGCGGCGGAGATTTACATGCCGGATGGCGACCTCCTCGCGGAGGACGAGACGGTCTCCCAGGAGGCGATGGCGGAGACGTTCGAGTCGCTCGTCGACGCGTACGACGACGAACGCGACGAGGGTCGATCCGAGGCGGTACAGGCCGCGAGAGACTACTTCTACCGCGGGCCGATCGCCGAGGAGATCGTCGCGTTCTCCGAGGAACACGACGGGTACCTCACGGACGAGGATTTCGAGACGTTCGAGGCCGAACTCGTCGACCCGATCTCGATCGAGTACGACGAGGAGATCGACGTCTATCAGAATCCCCCGAACAGTCAGGGAATCACGCAGCTCCTGGCGTTGGCGATCTTGCGGGAGTACGACCTCTCCGACCTCGAGCCCGACGACGCGGACGCGGTACACCTGCAAGCCGAGGCGATCAAACTCGCGTTCGCCGACCGCTACCACCACGTCGGCGACCCCGAGCGAGTCGACGTGCCGGTCGACGAACTGCTCGACGAGGAGTACGCGGCGGACCAGGGCGACCGAATCGACACGGACGAGGCCATGGAGTGGCCGATCGACTCAGAACTCGAGGACACGAACGCCTCCGCTTCAAGCTCCACCGCCTCCGTCGGCGACGCCGACCACACCACCACGTTCCACGTCGTCGACGAGGAGGGCAACGCGGCAGCCGTGACGACCAGCCTGGGCGCGCAGTTTCTGGTCGTCGGCGAGACCGGGATCCACATCAACAACCGAATGCGGATGCTCGCGCTCGAGGACGAGAATCCGAATCAGGTCACCCCCGGCTACAAGGTCCGGCACACGTCGAATCCCTACCTGGCCCTCCGCGACGGCGACCCCTACATTCTGGGCGGAAACACCGGCGTGGATACCCAACCCCAGGGCCAGACCCAACAGTTTCTCAACGTCGTCGAGTTCGGACTCGACGCACAGGACGCCATCTCCCACCCTCGATTCGTCAGCACCGCGTTTCCGGCGACCGACGTCCCCTACGACGCCGAGAACACGCTCGAGATCGAATCGTCGTACCCCTCGGACGTGCTCGATGACCTCGAGGACCGCGGGCACGATGTCGTGGACGCGCCGTCCGTCGGAACCGCGACGATGCTCGTGCTCGAGGACGGGGACGCGCCACAGATCGGTGCCGAACCGAGAATTACGACCGCCGACGGCGATGCGCTGTCCGACTCCGAGTAGAGCGCGAGCGACAGCGAACGTTATCTCGTACCCGCCGTCTCGCGCAACTCCTCGAGTCGCTCCACCGGCCCGATACCGGCGAGGACGACGCCCGCGAACACCGTCTCACCGTCGGGGCGCGGCGCGTCGCCGCCGAGAATTCCGGAGCCGTCGATCGCCGTCTGGAGCGTCCGTCGACCGTCGGCGATCGCCTTCCGGTTGAGCCACGCCGGCGGGCCGCCGACGATCAACAGCCCGCGGTCGGCAGCCTCGGGGTCGCACTCGAGGCTGCGTTTGCCGCGAATCGCCTTCCTGACCACGGTTTCGACGGCGCTGACGGCCTCGGCGGTGTCGACGTCGCGCTCCGTCGTGAGGAGGCCGAGCCCGAAGCGCGAACTCGTCGTCTCGACGGCCTGCTCGGCGTAGCCGAGCGTGACGAACGCGGACTCGCTCCCCACGATCCGTTCGACGTCGCTCGCGTCGATCACGGTCTGGGCGGTCGTCTCGCCCGACTCGCCAGCACTCCCCGAGAACACGGCCGCAACCTGCGTTGCAACCTCCCGGTTGGATCGATCTCGGGCGTCGCTTAGCGTTTCCCCCGGGCGAAGCCACGCCTCGTTGTCGAACAGCACGATTGCGCTCGCGACCCCCTCGAGTCGCTCGAGCGTGGCGAGGGCGTTCGTCGCTGCCTCCGGACGCGGTGGTTCGGTGTCTGAAGTGGCGGTGGCCGTTCTCGCGTGACCGGCGAGTCCGTCGGTCTCGCCCGCTGACGCGTCGAACTCCCGGTCGGCCGGCAGCGTCGCAAGCACGTACACTGGCTGCTCGGAGGTCCGCTGGAGCGTCGCGACGAGCGCCGGTACCGTTCCCCCGCCGGTCGTCCCCCCGAGGCCGACCGTGACGAGAAACGCGTCGGCTGCCGACGGCTCGCCGCGTCCGAGCACCTCGAGCAGTTCGTCGGCGCGTTCCTGTCCGCGTTCGAAGCCGCGTTCGATCGGGCTCGAGCCGTCGCCGTCCCCACCGTCAGTTGCTCCCTGGGCTGGGTCCCCCTCGCCGTAGCGATGGCGGTTCGATTCGGGAATCACCGTCCGTCCTAACGCCGCCTCGTCGGTATCGAACGCGTAGACGTCGGTGAGAAAAGCGTGGTTCGCCGGCTCCGCCGCACGGATCGCGTCGGCGAGCCGACAGCCCGCGCCGCCGACGCCGATCACCTCGAGTTGCATGCTCCCATGCTCGTCCGTCGGGGTTTTTACGGTTGCGCTCGCGTGGAACCCGATCCTGGAGTCTCGAGTCGCTTCAGGGCGTCAGTCGCTCGAGCGACCACCACTCGATCTCGCCGCCGTCGACCAGCGCGAACACCATCGTCTTGCGGACGCCGTGGGCGAGGCGAACGTCGAGTGCGAGATCTCGCGGCTCGAAGACGTGATCGGCTGGGTGAACCCGAATCAAGAGTTCGGAGTGGCCGAGGTTCTCGACCGACTCCACGTCGGCGTACGTTCGAAAGTCCGCGCCGAACTTGTAGCCCGTCTTGGGGACGATTTCTCGCTCGCGCAGTTCGGTGTACACCGTCAGCCGACGCCCGAATCGTTCGCCCTCTACGGCTTCGCCGCGCGCTCGCAGGGTCTCCACCTCGAGGTCGATCGCGTCGCGTTCGGCGAGATAGGTCGCCTCGAGCAACGAACACTGCAGCGTCGGCTCCTCGTACTCTCGCCCCTCGAGTGGCTGGCCGTAGAACGTGGCTTCGTAGAGGTCGCGTGGGGGTTCCCAGACGATGACCCGGTCGGTCAACAGGTCGGCCTCGCAGCGATCGGGAAGCGACGCGTCCGGATTCGACGATCCCGTCGGATCTCGCTGCGAGACGTCGAAGTACGTGATTTCGCTCTCCTCGTCGACCACGGCGAGCACGCAGTCCTGAAGGCCGGCCGCCGGAACGTCGGTTCGCTCGCTGATCACGCGGAGGGCGTGCTCGATTTCGCCGTCCCCTGGCCCCTTGCCGCGGGGAAAGACGGCGAAATCCGTCGGTCCCTCCGGCGGCACGTCGATCCACGGCTCCGCGGCCGGCGAGAGGTAGAAGCCCCGAGATCGGAGGTCTGCGTAGACGAGAAACCGAACGCCGAAGCGCTCGCCCGGCTCGCGGGCCGCGAACGAGCGAAAGTCCAGTCGCTCCCCGCTCGAGGCGTCGACGACAGCGTCGAGATCCCCGCGATAGAGCAGGTGTGCCGCCTCGACGGGTGCGAGTGCGATCTCGTTGCCCTCGAGCGGATAGCCGTACCCCCGCGAATCGTGATAGCGCTGGCGTGCGTCGCCGCCGACGCGGATCACGCCAGCGTCCTCGTCGAATCGCCCCTCGAGTCCCATACCCGGCTTTTGGCGTGCGGGATTAAGTGCGTGCGGATCGATTCTCGCCGGGTACGCCTCGAGTTCGTGCTGCCCGCCGCTCACTCGATCGGTAGCCGTGTTGCTCGGCGCTCACCCGCTCGTTAGTTACCAGCCGTGTACTCGGCCTCGAGCGTCCGTTTTCGGACCTGCTCGCAGGTCGCGTCGAGACAACGCGTTCCGCTCCGGGTTTCGAACGTCGGGAGCCCACAGCCACACTCACCGTCGACGACGCCGGTGGGAACGACGAAGCCGGTGTCGCAGTCGGGGTAGTGCTCACAGCCGGCGATGAGGCCGCCGCGACGGAGGATCCGAAGGTCGCCGTCGCAGTCGTCTACCGGGCACTCCCACTCGCGGTCGAAGGCCGTCGAAACGGCCTCGTCGAGGGACTCACAGCCACGGTCCAGACAGATGTCGAACGCGAGGCCGCGCTCGACGCGCATCCGTGGCAAGCCACACGCACAGTCGCTGTGCTCGTCGCGGATCGTCGCATCCGAGGGGATGGCATAGCGGGTTTCGCAACTGACACAGTTGACGCCGTTCGAGCGCACGAGTGCACCTTCACACGCCGGACAGTGCCCGATCGGCGTTCCCGCTCGAGAGACCGGATAGTGCGCGAAGCCGTCCTGCTCGTGGGCGGCAATTCGCAGCGTCTGCGTGTCTTTTTTCGCGACGAGCGTGAAGTCGCCCGCGCGGTCGCTCGAGACGCTGTCGGCTCGAGTGAGCCACGCGACGGGCTGGTAGCCGTCGCTGTCGTGGACTAAGACGGTGTTATCGGGTTTGACGATGGTCGTCACACGCCCGCGGTACTCCTCGCGGTCTGCGTCCTCGGCGATGACCGTACAGTCACCCGCGAGCACGCGAATCGCGTCGTCGATCATGCCACGGTTGGCCGCCCGTTCGTATTTAAACTCGAGGGCGAGCGACGCGATGCCGGGTTGCCCGGTGGTTACGTTTCGTCGTCGCTATCAGTGTCGTCGGTATCGATGTCACCGTCATCGTCGGCATCGACATCACCGTCATCGTCGGCATCGACGTCACCGTCACCGTCCTCGAGCGCCGATTCGACCGCGCTGGCGATGTTGCTTGCGCTCGTGTCGCCTTCGGTTCGCCAGTGAACCGTCCCGGTGTCGTCGAGGACGACCGTCGTCGGGCGCACGGCTATCTCGAGGGCCTCGGAGAGCGAGCCGTCGTCGTCGAACCCGATCGGCCAGTCGCCGTCGTGGTCGTCCCACCACTCGGCTAGTTCGTCCTCCGTGGGTCGTTCGTCGCTGTCGCCGTCGATGACGGAGAGCGTGTCGACGGTTTCGTCAGCCTCGATCGACTCGGATTCGGCGAGTTCCGCGCGAGCGTCGTCGATCTCCGCCAGCAGCCCCTCGCTGGTCGGACACAGTCGTCGCGTGAAGTTGACGAGTTGGATCCGTTCGGGTGCTGGGACGGCGACCGTTCCCGCCGTGCTCCCCGGCGCGTCGATCGTCTCCACCTCGTCGGACGACGTCTCGCGCGCAGCGTCGTCGCCGTCGTCGCCCGATGCGGGTGATCCGGGATCGGTTTCCTCGAGACAGCCAGCCAACGACGCCAGTTCTGTCGAGCAGACGCCGAGAACGACCGCTCGTCGGTGTGCACTCGGTGGGGATCGGAGCGCCTCGCGTCCGTCGAACACGGTGATGAGGAGAACACGATGCCGAGTCGGGTGTGTGTTTTCCTTGCGTACTGCAGCCGCCGTTCAACGGATCGCTTTTGTCAATCTACCCTGAACGTCAGCCCATGAATGGTCTCGGCGGCGACGAGAACGGCTCCCTCGAGCGACGACTCGAGCAACTCGAGGACGAACTCGCCACGCTCAGACGGACGCAGCGAACGAGTCACGAGGGCGGATCGGCTCTTCGGACTCGAGTCGAAGCCGTCGTGGGCGAACTGCAGGCGCTCCTCGCCGAGGCGAACGGCGGCCACGGGACGATCGACACGCGAACCGGCGGACGGATCACGCCGCTCGAGGCCGATCCCGACGCTCTTTCGCTCGACGACATCGCTCACGCACTCTCCCATCTCACCCGATTTGCGGGTCAGGGGACGGAGTTCTACAGCGTCGCTCGTCACTCGGTTCACGTGAGCCACGAGGTCGAAGCGCGCGGGGGCAGTCGGGACGCGATCCGGTGGGGGCTCCTCCACGACGCCACCGAGGCGTACCTGGCGGACGTCCCCGCGCCGGTCAAGCGAAGTCTTCCGGGTTACACCCGCGCCGAAGCCAACCTCGCCGAGGTCGTCCGCGAGGCGTTCGAAATCGACCTCTCGAGCGCCGACGAACGACTGGTCGACGCGGCCGACAGCGCCGTCGGTCGGGACGAACTCGCACGGTACCTCCCGAACGGCGACCACGAGCGTCCGACCCTCGAGTGCGAACCTCCCGTCCTCGAGCGGGGAGAAGACGTCGCAGCGTTGTTCGTCCAGCGCGCTCGAGCACTCGGGTTTGCTGTGCACTCGAGTCGAACGGAGTAGCTGGCTCGGCGGAAAACGGAGAAGAAAATCGCGTCGTTACTTGAGCACCGATTCGGCCATTCGCTGTGGAAGTCCGAGGACGAGTTCGACCAGTCCGTCTGCCTCTTCGTCGTCCCGGAGGTAGGATCGAAGCTGCTGGCTGGCCATCTCGACGAGGACGATCAGGACGAGGACGACGACGATACCGGCCATCATGTCCCCGTAGGCCCGCATTCCCTGTCGAGCCTGGATGATGTATCCGATACCGCCACCGCCGAGCAGTCCGAGCGTGACGGCCTGCCGGACGTTCACCTCGAAGATGTACAGCGTCCACGCGATGAACGACGTCTTGACCTGACTGAGCATTCCGAATACGACGGTCTGTGACTGGGAGGCCCCCGTCGTTTCCATCGCTTCGATCGGCCCCGTTTTGACCTCCTCGAGTTCGTCCGTGAACAGTCGGCCGAGATTGCCGACCGTGCTCACCGCGATGGCAATCGTCGCCGTCACGGCTGTCAGCCCGGCAAGCGGGACGAAGATCAGGAACCAGATCAGGGCCGGAATCGCCCGTGAAATGCCCATGATCGTCCTGAACAGGAAGTTAAACGGGAACGGCATGACCCGTCCGCTTCCGAGGACGCCGAGTAGCAACGCGAACGGTATACCCATGACCGTTCCGGCGAAGCCGATTGCGAGCGTAATGCCCGACTCGCGGAAGAGGTTTGCCTCACTGATGAACTCCCAGTTCGGGTTATACTGCTGGACCCGATCGATGAACGTCGGCATCTGGTTGACGAGGTCACCGACCGAGAAGTTGACCAACAGCAGCGAGCCGTAGAACGCGGCGGCGAAGGCGACCGCCAGAAACGCGTACGTAACCCACCGAATCCGGCGCGTCAGTTTGATCTTCTCGAGGCGTCGCTCGAGCGTGGAATCCGTACTCATCGTACCGCCTCGGTCGTGGTCTCGGTGTCGTCTCCGGAGAGAAACTGTTCCATATCGATACCGCCGTAGATGTCGTCGATCACGTCGAACGTGAGGTCGTCGCGATAGCCGTCGAAGACGAGTTGCCCGTCAGCGAGGCCGATAAACCGCTGTCCGAACTGGCGGGCGAGGTTGACCTGGTGGAGGCTGATCATCGCCGTCAACCCTCGCTCGTCGGCCGCCTCGAGGAGATACCGCATCACGTCCTGGGCGCTTCCCGGATCGAGGCTCGCAACTGGCTCGTCGGCCAGGATAATATCCGGGTTCTGAACGAGCGCGCGGGCGATTCCGACGCGCTGTTGTTGTCCGCCGCTCATCTGCCCGGCGCGCTGTTCGGCTTCGTCGAGCAGCCCGACGGTTTCGAGGGCGTCGAGCGCTTGCAATTTGTCCTCCCGGTCGTGAGTTCGAAGGAGACTCGTCGTCAGTCCGTTCCGTCCCAGCGCGCCACTCAGCGCGTTCGAGTACGCGCTCATTCCGCCGATGATGTTGTGTTGTTGAAACACCATCGCGATCTCTTCTCGAGGTGCGACGACTGGTCCGTCCTGGATAACAACCTGTCCCTCCGTAGGCTTCGTAAGCCCGTTAATACACCTGAGAAGGGTTGATTTCCCCGATCCCGAGATTCCGAGAACGACGGTGAACTCTCCCTCGTGGATTTCGAACGAGACGTTATCGAGTGCGACCGTGTCCCCGTACTCTTTGGTAAGGTTCTCTACACGAATGCCGGCCATTTTGTACTCTCTATCTAGTATTGCTGGCTGCCTGTTTAATCGCCGTCGAAATCCGCGGACGGTACTAACCGGTTAGTCCTCGTCGTCGAAGTCCTCGAACTCGAGGCCGAGGTCGTCGAAGACCTCGTCGACGTACTCGTAGTCGTCGCGGTCGGCTTCGTCGATACCCGTAAACCAGAGTTCGAGGTCTTCGTCGGTTCCCTCCGGAATGAGGTCCTCCTCTTCGGCGTCGATCAGCGCCTGTTCGATCTCGTCGCGAGCTGGATCGTCCCAGTTGCTTCGAGCCATGATCGGGGCTCGAGTCAGCGATTCCGAGACGTCGAGCAGTCGCAGTTCTGGACTGTCGTCGTCGTCGATGTCGCTGCCGGCACCCTCGTACTCGGCCGAGTGTTCGACGAACTCCTCGTACTCGTCGAACTGCTCCTGTGGAATCTGTGGCGCGGATGCGAATGCACCCGTCGTCGCCGCGACGACGTCCGGGTCGTCTTCTAACTGTTGGCGAGCCGTGTCGTGATCGTCCGCGACGTTGATGTCCAGATCAGGCGCGTCCTGCGTGTTCGGGAAATCACCGATATCGAGCCCAGCGTCTTGGAGCATCAGCGCCGGCACGAGCGTTCCGCTCACCGAGAGCTGGGCCCCGACGGCGATCTGCTCGCCTTCGAGGTCTGCGAGTTCCTCGATGTCGCTGTCCGGAAGCGTCACGATCGTCGAGAAGTACTGATTCCCGCCGAACGCCGTTCGCATCCCGATGACGTCCGCGAACCCGTCTCCGCCGGGGACGCCCGTCGGCGAGGTGTCGGCGAGCTCTCCCTGCTCGGTCTCGAGCGCTTCGAGCGTTTCGACGTAGCTTCCCGCCGGCTCTAAGTCGATCTCCTCGCCGGTTTCGTCCTCGAGGTACTCCTTCATCGGCGTGTACTCTTCGACGATGTCGGTCTGTTCTTCCGCCGGGTTGAGGATGAACCGAATACCGTGATCGGTTTCGCTCAAACAACCCGCCAGTCCGGCGAGCGAGATTGCACCAGTCGTTTTCAAAAACGTTCGTCGCGTGCCACTCCCACCGCGCGTGTGTTCCGGCATACGTAGTACGAGGATTCGGACACTATAAAAATAATGATAGTTGCGTAACGTCCGTCAATATATGTCTCTGTCCATTCAAGTTGCAGTTGAATCGTGTGTTACATCCGCGAGCCTGCTATCGATTTCGGATCGTCGACATCTCTGTCACGGTCGCTCGAGTCGGGGTGAACGCACTCGAGAACCGGACCGGTTTAGTATCCGTTTCCCCCACTAGCGCCCGTGACTCGCCCCACGCTCCTCGTCTACTGCGGGCTCCCGGGCGTCGGCAAGTCGATGGCGTCGTCGTACACGGCGGATCGATTCCCGGCGACGCGATATCGCAGTGACGCGGTTCGAAAACAGCTGTTCTCCGACCCGTCGTACACCGCCGATGAGAGCGCCGCGACGTACGAGGAACTCCTCTCACGCGGACGTAACACCCTCGAGTCCGGCGACCACGTCGTCCTCGACGCGACGTTCCAGTCGGCTGAGAAGCGCGAACGCGCGGCGACGGTTGCCGAGGAGGTCGGTGCCGAAATTCGCTTCGTCCACGTAACCTGCGCGCTCGAGGTCGTCAAAGAGCGCATCGAGAGTCGGACGGAGACGATCAGCGACGCCGAATTCGAACAGCACATGCTCCTCCGAGAGTCGTTCGATCCGCTCGAGCGAGCACACGTCGTGATCGACAACTCGGAGACGATCGAGGAAACCCACGACCAACTCGAGCGACTAGTACTGTAGCGGACCGACAACTCGAGCGACTGGTACTGTAGGCGGATCGGTGGCGGTCGCACGCTCGAACCGAGCGCGTACGCGTGTGACCGCCGATCGCCGGCGAATGCGACGGCTCCGACCGAGTTGTCGTCGAACCATCGCGTCTAAGGCGTTCCCCTCGAGAGTCTACACATCTGCAGATGACGATGATCAAGGACAGCGTCCACGACTACATCGAACTCGGTCCCACTGCCGAGGCGCTCCTCGACACCGCAGCGATGCAACGACTGCGGTCGATCCGCCAACTGAGCACGGTTCAACTCGTCTATCCCTCCGCGAACCACACCCGTTTCGAACACAGCCTCGGCGTCTACCACCTCGCCTCGCGCGCCGTCGACCGACTGGAACTCGAGGCTGACCTCGCCGAGCGCCTGCGCGCCGCGGCGCTGGTCCACGACGTCGGCCACGGTCCCTTCGGCCACCAGACCGAAGCCGCCATCGAGCGCCACCTCGGCCGTCACCACGACGAGATCGAGTGGTTCTTGACCGACAGCGATCTTGGAGACGCCCTCGAGGAGCAGGGTCTCGACCCGGAAGCCGTCGCGGCGACCGTCGACGGCCGGGGTCCCTTCGGCGAACTCGTCTCCGGCCCGCTCGACGTCGACCGCCTCGATTACCTCGTCCGGGACGCCCACCACACGGGGGTTCCCTACGGCACGATCGACCACGCGCGATTGCTGTACTCGCTGCAAACCGTCGACGGCACGCTCGCCCTCGAGGCGGACGACGTCGCGACCGCCGAGAGCGCGCTGATCGCCCGAACATTGATGAACGCGACCGTCTACCGACACCACGTCTCGCGGATCGCGGGCGCGATGCTCGATCGCGCCAGCGAACGACTCCTCGCCGACGGCGCGATCGATGCCGAGCGATTCGCCCGGTTGACCGACGCCGAACTGCTCGCCACACTCGAGGACCACGCGCCGACGGCCGAGTTTTCGACCCGTCTGCGCGAACGCCGACTCTATAAGCGGGCGGTCTGGACCCGACGCGACGACGTTCCCGACCGATTCGCCGGCCTCGAGTACGAGCGCACGCGCGACCTCGAGCGCGAAATCGCCGACGTAGCCGGCGTCGATCCCGCCGCGGTCATCGTCGACAGTCCCTCCGAACCGAGTTCGCCCGAATCCAGGGCTCGGATCGTCGTGGACGGCGAACTTCGGCGCCTCGAGGAACGATCGTCGCTGGTCGCCGGATTGGACGCCTGTGCCGCCGAAATATGGCGTCTGGGCGTCTACGCGCGGCCGGACGACCTCGAGGCGGTCCGGGAGGCGGCCTCGTCGGTGCTCGCGGTCGAGGCCGATGTGGTTCCGTAACCGTCGTTTTCGATCGGTGTTGGAACGGCGTCGCGTCGCTTCGATTGCGTGACCTGCGGTGGCGCGCGCTGGTGGCGCACTCGAGTCTCGCGAGGGTGCGCCACTGACACTGCGCGAGGGATGAGTGAGGGAGCGGAGTGACCGAACGAATCGGCTGGGGAGGACGTGGAAATCACCGTGTCCAGCAATTGCAGCGCACTCGTCGTCTCGTCGTCTCGTCGTCGGTACACTCGCTCCAAGAAGCGGAACAGCAACTACTCACACGCACGTTTCGAATTCGACGTTTCGATTCTACACTGTCGAAGAGAGACATCTGTCGAAGAGAGATATCTATCGAAGAGAGACAGAGTATCGTCAACTTACGATGTCTCCTGAGACACTGGCACCTCGGGATTCCACACCCTCCCCAACCGATTCACTCGTTCGCACGCTCACTCGCTCTCCCTCGCGTGCCGTTGTCCCGCGGCTCGCTGCTCGCTCGCCGCGACACAGCACGCGCCACCGCTCGAGGTCTGGTCGGTCCGAAGTGGAACCTCCGTCGCGGATCTCGACCACGAGATCCGGGGGTGACCCCGACAACCGTGCTACTCGCCCGAACCGGCCGTCCCGCCGTCGTCCAGTCGCCGCTCGTACTTCTCCAGTGCCTCCTCGAGTGCCTCGCCGGCGTCGACCTCGAGCGAGTCGGCCAGCGCGAGCAGTGCAAAGAGCACGTCGCCGATCTCGTCCGACTCGAGGGTCAGTTCGGCCGGCAGATCGCCGTAGCCGGTCGACGTGTTCGCGTCCTTCCCGAGTTCGCCGACCTCCGAGACGAGGTCGAGCAGTCGGAACTCGGGGGGCGTCTCGAGGTCGTACTCGTCGACGAACGCGGCGACGGTCTGTTGTTCGTCCATAGAAGCTAATTTTTCAGCCGCGTGAAAAAACGATCCGAATTCAGTCGAGGCAGATGTACGTTCGCGTCGTTCCGACGCCCTCGAGCGGCCGGATGTCCGACGTGACCGTCGTGAGAACGTCGTGTGGATCGTCGCCCTCGAGGTCGGCGATCACGTCGAAGTCCCCCGCGACGACGTGGGCCTCGAGGACGTCGTCGCTGTCGCGGACGGCTCGACATACCGAGTCGGGCATTTCAGCCGCAACGTCGATCAACACGAATGCGCGAATCATGTGCTCGCAGACTCCGCCGCCGAGGGCCAAATAACGACCCGCGACCCTCACGAGCGCGGACCTGTCGGCGAATCCGGCTGTCGACGCGCCGGCACAACACGTTTGCCCGAGCGAGTCGACGCCTTCGACATGGCCGACACCACCGCAGAAATCGTGTTGTTCGACGGCTTCGACGAACTCGACGCGATCGGTCCCTACGAAGTGTTCGAAAACGCCGCCCAGGCCGGCGCGTCCCTCGAGACGAGCCTCGTCACGCTCGATAATTCCGACTTCGTGACGGCGAGTCACGATCTGCGCGTCGAGACGCAAGGGACCCTCGACCAGCCCGATATCCTCGTCGTACCCGGCGGCGGGTGGACGACCGCTAACGAAGGCGTTCGGGCCGTCGTCGACGACGGCGAGCTGCCGGACGCCGTCGACGAGCGCTTCACGAACGGCGCGACGGTCGCCTCGGTCTGCACTGGCGCGATGGTGCTTGCGGAGGCGGACCTGCTCGAGGGCCGTCCCGCCGCGACCCACCCGGTTGCGGAGGACGACCTCGCATCCCACGCCGCGAACGTGGTCGACGAGCGGGTCGTGGACGACGGCGACGTGTTGACCGCGGGCGGCGTCACGTCCGGCCTCGACCTGGCGCTGTGGCTCGTCGAACGCGAGTTCGGCGCGGACGTCTCGAGTACGGTGAGCGAGGAGATGGCCTACGAGCGCGACGAGATTTTCGGCTGATCAAGTTTCTCGAGTGGGGAGCATGACTCGGCTCGAGTCCCCGCTGATCACCCAGTTCAAGTTCCAGCAGGTCACTCGCTTCGAGCCCCCGCTTATCACTCGGCTCGAATTCTAGCCGATCACTCGGCTTGATCCCCCGCCTGCTCGAGGAGCAACAGTGCGCCACCGAGCAGGGCGACGTTCTTGAGGAAGTTGATCTTGTTCGCCTGGCGTTCCTCGCCGTCCATCGTCCAGAAGTCGTGAATGCCGGGCGTCGTCCCGAGAAAGAAGACGATGAGCGCGCCGGCGGACGCCCGCGGGAACTTCCAGAGCAAGATACCGACGTTCGCGACGAAGAGCATCCCCGTGACGAACGGCACGAGGACGTCCGGGGCGGGCACCCCCTTCTCTCTGGCGACCTCCACGCGCTTCTCGTTGTTCTGGAATCCGTCGATGGCCATGTACGCCAGAATGCCGCTGTAGAGTGCCCGGCCGACGAACGAGGGTGGATCGGCTTGCGCAGTCCGCTCCGTCATCGTTCACCCTCCGAACCGGCGTTGACAACCTCGAGTCGGCCGACGTTGGCCCCGACGCGGCCGACCGTCTCGTACTCGCCAGCATCCGTCCGGCGCATGATTCGGCCGTTCACGTCGTCGCGTTGATCGGGCACGTCGAAGAGTCCCGAGCCGCAGATGACGTCCCCGTCGTGGACGGCCCACGCTTCGATGATCTCGTGTGGCTCGCCGGGGAAGGAGACCCGTTCGAAGTCGCGACCGAAGTTCGTCGACTCGAACAGCGCGACCTCGTGGTCGTCGTCGACCCACGCCGGCGGAGCCTCTTCGCCCCCACAGAAGAAGACGGTGCCGTCGTGGACGAACACGCAGCGGATGTACGAGAAGTCGTTGCCCCGATCGAGGCGGGTCCACGACCCGCCGCCGTCGGTCGTCCGATGGAGCCCCCCTTCGCCGACCGCGTGGCCGAGTCCGAGGTTCTCGAGGTCGATGTCGAGGTATCCCGCCGTCGCCAACCAGACGTCTTCGGTAATCGGCAGGATCTGGTGGACGTCGTCGACGATGGTCTCGCGGCGGTCGATCCACGTCTGTCCCCCGTCCTCGCTCAGGTGAATCCCGCCGGCTTCGACGCCGGCGATCAGTTGCTCGGGTCGTCCCGGCACGGTCTCGAGTGCGCGCAAGCGCGCGTAGTGGGGATCGATCGGCGACTCCCAGTGGCCGCGAGACGGCAGGTCACGGAATCCCTTCAGCTCCGACCACGACTCGCCCTCGTCGACGGATCGGTAAATGTAGGGGTCGTTCGTTCCGGCGTAGAGCGCGCCGTCCGCGGTCGCGAGGATCGACCACACCTCGCTCTCGCCGGCGTGCCAGAAGCGATCGCCCAGCGGCACGCTGAGGTCCTCCCACGTCTCCCCGCCGTCGAGCGACCGGTACGCTCCGCTCGAGGACGCGACGAAGACGCCGTCGGTGTGGCCCCACGATCGAAGCGCCGTCACGACGCCACACTCGAGGACCAATTCTTCTTCCTCACGCTCGAACGGCACGCTTTCGACTCGGTACAGACCGTCATCTGTCCCGATCAACAGTGGCATACTATGTTTGTGTATCACTCGCACAATAAAGTTTTACCAGCCTGTAAAACGCTACGTTACCCATGACCTCACCGCATCCGACCGCCCGGCCGACGGACGCAGCGCACCTCGAGGACCGAGACGTCGACCTCCCGACGGAGCTTCTCAACCTCCCGTGGATCGACGTTCACAACCACGCACACACGCTCTCGTGGGACGACCGTGAGCGCTACGCCCTCTCGGGGTGTCGATCCATGGTGATGGTCTCCTCGGGCTATCACTGGACGCCGTACAAACCCGTGCAGGCGTCCGACGTCCGCTACCTCTGGGACGACGCGATCAACCGACGCGGGGCGATCGAACGGAACCACTTCTTCGAAGCCAAACTCGGATTGGGGATCCACACGGGCGTTCGGATCGAGAACCCGGACGAGTTGCTCGAGGCGATGGCCGACTACTGCGACCTCGAGGAGGTCGTCGCGATCGGCGAAACCGGAGTTACCCCCTCCCAGCACGTTAGCTCGTGGGGCCTCGACGAGCAGCGCGCGGTCGTCCAGGCCCAGATGGAACTCGCGGACGCCCACGACCTGCCGGTGCTCCTCCACACGCCGAACACCTCGAGCGATTCGGGCCGTTCCTACCGCCCGGAACTCGGAACGCCGGGCTACGAGAAGAACCCCGGCCTGGGTCAGGAACCGGTCATTGAGAGGGAGAATCCCGCGCTCGAGGCGGTAAAAATCGACGTCGAGGCGGCCCGAGACGCCGGATTAGACGAGGAGCGAGTCGTCGCCTCACACGCGGACGAGAACAACACCGAGTACCTGATGGCGGAGACCGACTGCTACCTGAGCTACACGATCGGTCACTCGTGGCTGATCGGCGTCGACGCTGCAGACGTCGCCGACGCCATCGACGAGTACGGACCCGATCGGATCATGATCGACACCGACTGTGCCAACGTCCTGAGAACGGACCCGTTCGCGCTGAAGCGGGCGATTTTCGAACTTTATCGGTACGGGATCGACGAGGAGGCCATCAGGCAGGTGGTGCTCGAGAACCCGCGCGACGTGTTCGACATCGGCCAGTGAGCTTCGCAAAGGGAACTGTCGACGTTTAGCAGTAATTGGTACGACGGTTTTGGTATTCAGTGAGGGTGTTTGATCTGAGGCGACCGATCGTTACGTAGAGAAGGTCACGGAACGTTCGCCGTCGAGTCTGCAGCCTTGACCAACCACCGTCGGGTGGGACTGAAAGGGGCCAGGGCTTTCGCGGTGATAACTACGGAAGCAGACTCTCCTCACATGGCCACACGGGATGGCCACGCCCTCCCCAGCCGATTCGCTCACTGCGTTCGCTCATCCCTCGCGCAGCATTGTCGGCCGCTCTCGTTTACACTCGGTCGTCCGACAGCGCGCGCCACCGCAGAAAGAAGGGTTGATCCGAAGTGATTCGTCGTCCACCTGTCCGTATCGTTCGTCAGGTATGCAAACTATTCTCTGTCCTTGCGTATAGTCGCAATCTCGAGATCAGTACTCTGTTCCATCGATATTCCCTGAGCGTTTATGTACACCGAGGACGTGTTTTCGGACGATGAGAACCTGGAGGGAGGCTACTCTCGACGACTCGCTCCCACTCGAGAGGCTACAGGAAGTGTTCCAGGAACACGAGATCCAACTGGCGATCTTGTTTGGATCTCACGCGAGCGGAGAAACCCATTCTCGAAGTGATATTGATCTCGCAGTCGAACTCGAAGACGTCCAACCGACCGATCCGGAGTACAACGAACGCTTCTTCGGACTGAGTGCCGATCTCAGTGAGACACTCGAGACTGATGAGGTAGACCTCGTGGATCTTCACAGAGCTTCACCGGAACTGGCAGCGACAGTTTTCGACCGTGGAATACTCCTCGTCGGTAATCCAAATCATGCAACTGCCCTTCGAGACCGGCTGATGGAGACGGAGTCGTCCCCTCAGTCTCCGCGTGAACGGTTCGATGCGGCACTAACCAAAATCGACGAACATCTAAGCGGATCTGCTGTGACAGCAACGGACGGCGAGACGCACAACGAATGACGGATGAGCCCTTCCCACCAGATCGACTCAACAGGATCCTGAACGCTGTCGAGACGATCGAGGTCAGCTTGGGTATCCTTGCTCGGAAACAGTCACTACCCAGAAAGGAGTACTACGCCGACACCGATAGCCAGGATATCGTCGAGCGCAGGTTCGTGAAAATGACCGAGGCAGCGATCGATATCGCGGAGGAACTGGTCAAACACGAACGGGGCTCACCGCCGAAGAGCAATCCGAAATCGATGCGCGCACTCGAGGAACTCGACATCCTTTCGGCTTCGACAGCCACCGAAATGGCACAGGGAGCTCGATTCCGTAACGTCCTCGCACACACCTACGGAGAGATCATCGAGCATGATGTCGTCTACAACGCCTTACAGGACCTTGAGCGGTATCGGCAGTTCCTTATCGAGGTCCGTGACCATCTCGAATCCGTCGGCGCGCTCGAGGAAAACTGAACCGAAAGTCGTGTTCCCGACTACTGCGTATCGAACGAACAGGTGTTCGTCAGTTCCCCGAGTTCGTCGACGCCGATCGTCACCTCGTCGCCGTCCTCGAGCAGCACGGGTGGCTCTCGATAAACGCCGACGCCCGGCGGCGTGCCGGTGAAGATGAGGTCGCCCGGTTTCAGTGTGAACGCCTGGCTGCAGAACGAGACCAGCTCGTCGATCCCGAAGATGAGGTTCGCGGTCGTCGACTCCTGCAAGCGCTCGCCGTTGACTTCGGCCCAGATCTCGAGGTCGTGAGGGTCTGACACTTCATCCGCGGTCACGAGTTCCGGCCCGATGGGTGCGAAGCCGTCGAGGCTCTTCCCCCGAACCCACTGCCCGTCGCCGTGCTGGAGATCGCGAGCGGAGACGTCGTTGCCCACCACGTAACCCGCCACGTGCTCGAGGGCCTCGTCCTCGTCGACGCGTCGCGCTTCCTTTCCGATGACGGCGACGAGTTCGGCCTCGTAGTCGACCTTCTCGGTGAGGTCGGGATCCCAGCTGATCGTACTCCCGGGGCCGGTCACGGTCGTCGGAAACTTCGAGAAGAGCACGGGTTCGTCCGGAATCGGGTTGTCGCCCTCCTCTGCGTGGTCCCGATAGTTCAGCCCGACGCAGACGACCTTCTGCGGATCGCCTACGGGAGCGTGCCGGTCCAGACCGTCGAGGTCGTAGACGCCGGTTCCAGTCTCCTCGGCGTGCTCGAGAGCGAGTTCTGCCTTCCGTTGCCACTCCCGGCCGGCTAGCAATTCGGTACTCCGCCGGGGCAGGTCGACGCCGGTGGCAGCGCCCGCCTCGGCGAGGTTGACGACCGTCTGTTCGTCCGTCCTGGCGCCATACCAGGGCTGTTCCGTGTTCGTCGTCGTGTATTGTCCGAGTCGCATCGTGAGTGAATTGGTGGGTGTGAGTTACTCGAGGTCGATTCCGGCCTCGTCGATCAGTCGCTCGCCGGACGCGACGAAGCGGTCGAACTCCTCCTCGACGAGCGGATTGCGCAGTTCGCCATCTTGCTTGACGGGTTCGCCGTCGACGAGTACGGTGTCGATGTGAGAAGTGTCGGACTGGAAGACGACGGTCTGAATTGGGTTGTGACTCGGCGCGGTCATGAAGTCGTCCGTCCGAATCATCACGATGTCCGCGCGCTTACCCGGCGTGAGCGTTCCGATCTCGTCCTCCAGGTTCAGGGCTCTCGCCCCCTCGATGGTGGCCATCTCGAGGGTGTCCCGTGCAGTGGTCTGGAGCTCCGTGACCTCCTCGTCTCCCTCGAGGACCGCCTGGTTCTCGAACATCCGCTGGACTTGCAGGCCGATCCGCATCTGGCTGGTCATGTCGCCGCTGATGTCCGAGCAGACGTCGACGCCCCACGCCGGCCGGCCACCGGCCTCTATGACCTTTTCGGTGACGGGGATGCCGTGGCCCATCTGCATTTCCACTTCCGGAGTCGACGAAAAGGAGACCCCCTGCTCGACGGCGTGGTCGATGTCCTCCTGGGCAAAGTGGTTCCCGTGGGCGACATTGACGTCCGGGCCGAGCATGTCCTCGAGGCAACCAAAGCCCTGGTAGTCGTCGCCGTAGACCGAGGACGGCCAACATGCAGCGCCCATGTGAAGCGTGGCGAGGGCGTCGAGTTCGCGGGCCAGTTCCAGATCGCCGCGGGCGGTCTCGTCGGTACAGAAATCCGGCCCTCGCAACCCGAGTGCGAGGCTGAGTCGGTCGTCGTCGCGGATCTTCTCGGCGTCGAACTCGCGGATTTGCTGTTCGGGGAGACCGACGTCGCTCTCGAACCACCACGTCGCCGCGTCGTCACCCGGCGGGCCGTAGGTGTACACCGCTCGCACCCCGGTATCCTGCAGCGCGTCGACGGCCCGTTCGGCGTGCTCGGGCGTGTTGGGGTACGACCAATCCAAGACCGTGGTCGTCCCCGTATAGAGCTTCTCGAGCGCGCCGAAGAGGCCGCCCAGGTACATGTCTTCGGGCTGGTAGAGCCCGGTGATGTTGCCGAGCATGTCGTCGAAGTAGTCGCCCATGAGCGACCAGTCCCCGGCGATACCCCGTACCTGCGTCTGTGCGAGGTGGATGTGCGAGTCGACGAACCCGGGAACCACGATGTGGTCGCTCGCGTCGATGACCTCCGCGTTCTCCGCGGACAGCCCCGCTCCGATTTCGACGATTTCCCCGTCCTCGATCAGGATATCCGCGTCCTCGAGTTGTCCGATCTCCGGATCGAGCGAGACGACCGTCCCGTGTTGTATGATCGTACGTGACATAGTCGGGTAGATAATCTAACCACGGAGGCAAAAATTTACCGTCTGGTAAAGGATTCTCCTCGAGCGTTTCTGGAACAAATTTGTTATATATCCATCACCCGCAGTAGGCGTATGAGCGATGCTCGAGAGGGGGAGTCCACCGCGGACACGAAGGAGGTGATCATGGAAGCGACGTTCCGTGCGCTGAGCGAGCACGGCTACAAGGACCTCCGAATGCGCGACATCGGCGAGGAAATGGATCTGACGCGGCAGGTAATCCACTATCACTTCGACGGAAAGTACGACCTCCTCTCCTCGTTTTTAGAACACGTCATCGAGCAGTACGAGGGAAGCGTGGAAGTCGAGGAGGACGCCGACCCGCGCACGGAACTCGACGCACGGATCGACCAGTGCCTGTTCGGCCCGGAGTTCGAGGAGTTCTCCCACTGGGATCGGATGAAAGTCTACCACGAACTGTACACCTACGCCCAGAACGACGGCGAACACCGGAAAATCTTCACCGACCACTACGACCGAATTCGCGGGAGTATCGTCGACGTCATCGAGACGGGCATCGAGCAGGGTGCGTTCCGGGCCGTCGACGCCGAACTGATGGGCCAACTCGTGACGGACGTCATCCACGCCGCACGCGGCCGACGCATCTCGCTCGGCCACGAGGACGCCCCGGCGGAGGCTCGAGCGGCCATCGACGAGTTCATCCTCGATTCGCTGTACGCAGAGGGCTAACTCGACCCGCACTCGAGGTGGAACGTGGCCGCACTCGAGGTGGAACGTGGCTGCTCCCTCGAGTCACCAAACTCACCGGTTTTGATTCCGGATGGCCGCCCGATCACTCTTCCTCTCGAGCGCCGAAGACGCCTTCTTCGGCCAACTCGTCGAGTTCGGCTTCGGTGTATCCCAGATCACGGAATACGTCTCGGTTGTGCTCGCCGAGAAGCGGCGGCGCACGGTCGAATCCGGTCTCCGCGCGGTCGAACTTCAGCGGGTGTTCGATGACCGGTACCGTTCCGAGTTCGGGGTGCTCGAGTTCGGTGATCGTGCCGCGGGCCTCGATCTGTGGATTCGTCAACGCTTCCTCAACGTCGTAGACGGGGCCGGCCGGGACGCCGGCGTCCTCGGCGATGATCTCGATCCACTCGTCGGTCGTCTTCGTCCCGAGCGTGGCTTCGATTTCGGCTTCTAACGCATCTAAGTGGTCGACGCGGTCGGCGTTCGTCTCGAATCGGTCGTCTTCGGGGAGGTCGGGTCGCTCGAGCGCCTCACACAGCTCACCCCAGAGCTTCTCGTTGAGGATACAGACGTTGAGAAACCCGTCTTTGGTCTCGAACGTTTGATACGGTGCGAGCACCGGATCTTTCGTCCCCATCCGCCGCGTCTCGTTGCCCGCGAAGACCTGTCCGGCCTGTTTAGTGAGCCAGGGAAGCGTCGACTCGAGCATCCCGAGGTCGATGTACTCGCCGTCGCCGGTCCGTTCTCGCCGGTAGAGTGCCGTCATCGCCCCGAAAGATGCCCACATCGAAGTGATGAGATCCGTCATCGGTAGCCCAGTTTTGACGGGTTGGCGACCTTCCTCGCCGGTCACGTCCATGATTCCGCCCATTCCCTGTATGAGCAGGTCGTAGCCCGCTCGCTCTCGCCACGGGCCGGTCTGTCCGAACGCGGAAATCGCGAGGTAGATGACGTCCTCGTTGTGCTGTGCGATCGTGTCGTAATCGACCTCGAGTCGCTCTGCGGTGCCCGGCCGGAAGTTCTGAATGAAGATGTCGGTCTCCTCGACGAGTTCGTACAACGCCTCCTTCGCTCGCGGGTTTTTCAGGTCGAGTTCGAGGCTCTTCTTTCCGTAGTTGACCGTCCAGTAGTACGGCGACTCGCCCTCGATAAACGGCGGTCCGGAGTGGCGAATCGCGTCTCCGTATCCGGGTTGTTCAATTTTGAGCACCTCCGCTCCCTGATTTGCGAGCATCGCCGAGCAGAACCCGCCGGTAACGAACGTCGAGAGATCCAGAACGGTGACTCCCTCGAGAATCTTATCGCGTTCGCTCATCCGTTCCCCTCGGTTCGATGCCTATCGTTAGTGTGTCCGTATTCCATGGTATCGTGTAATCGACGTGGTCCGCTCGAGCGCGTTACTTGCGAACATACACCCCGAGTACTTCTCTCGTGACAAGTATTGCCTTACCAGTTGGTAAACCTATCGACGGAGGGGTTCGACCGCAGTCACACTCGCCCTCACAAACAAAACCCGAATCCAGCCCAACCGCTAAATGCGACGGTCGGGTACGCCCAGTCACAATGAAGGCAGTGTTGTTCGACATGGACGGCGTCCTCGTCGACAGCGAGACCTACTGGTCGACGTTCGAACACGAGGAGTTGTTTCCCGACGCCGTCCCCGACGAAGACATCGACCGCGCCGAAACCAGCGGCATGAATTTTCGCGACGTCTACGACTACCTCGAGACCGAGTACGGAACCGAAATCTCTCGTTCCGAGTGGATCGATCGCTTCGACGCGGCCGCCGAAACCGTCTACACCGAACGCGTGTCCCTCCTCGACGGTCTCCACGACTTACTCGAGGAACTCGACGAGCGGGGCGTCCACACGGCACTCGTCTCCTCGTCTCCCCACCACTGGATCGAGCAGGTTCTCGAGCGATTCGACCTCGAGGGTTCCTTCGACCGCGTCGTCAGCGCCGACGACATCGACGCGCCGAGCAAGCCGAATCCGGACGTCTTCGAACACGCGGCGGCCGAACTGGACGTCTCGCCTGAGAACTCGCTCGTCGTCGAAGACTCCGAAAACGGGATCGAAGCCGCTTCTCGAGCCGGAACGACCGTCGTCGCCTACCGAATCGAGGCTCACGACGACCTCGACTACTCGTCGGCCGACCACGTCGTCGAAACGCCCGCCGAGGTTCGAGAGACGGTGCTCGAGGAGGTACGCTAAGTGCGGCTTTGCCCATCTCACGTGCGACCGCTACCGTGTCGCGTTCACCGTCGTTGCCCGCCTCGCTGGAACACGTTGTAGAGCCAACCGAACGTGATCCCCATCGCGAAGCCGTCGGCACCGGCCCACACGACGCCGGCGAGGGTGCCGCCGTCGTCCGACTCGAAGCCGGGGTACATATCCGCGAAGAGCCCTCGCCACTCCTCGGCGATACCGACTCGAGAGAGCATTCCGATCAATCCGACGCTGAGTGCCATCGTCGTCCCGCAGGCGAACCCGAACGCCATCGGATCGAGGTCTTCGTAATCGCCGTCCAACTCGTCCATCGTCGGTGCCGGATCTCGCGGTCGATTCTGTGATTCCATCACGAGCATCTCCACTGGCCGACGTGAAAGTAACACGACGCGCGAATTCCGGGCCCGTTACTCGTGCGCGCTCATACGATCCACTGAAAGTCACTCCCGGTGCAACCGCGACACGTCTGCAGTTGCACCGATACACAATTACGGCGAACCGTCTCAGACGACGTCGACGGTCCGCGTCGACTCGAGTGGTAACAGCGACTCCTCGGGAAACGTGACGGTGACGGTGAACTCGAGTTCCTCGGCGTCGGCACCGAAGACGCCCACGGGAACGGTCTCCTCGCCTCGCAAGTAGGTCTTCGTGCTGGTCATCTCGACGCCGTTGACGGTGACGCGGACGCCCGCGCGGGCGGGTTCACCGACGTTCCTGACGGTCACGTCACAGACTTCGTTCTCCCCGGTTGCGACGGTTTCGGGGAACTGTCCCCAGTCGAATTCGATCGAGGGCAGCGACTGGGCACCCTCGTAGACCGATTCGGCGACCCCCTCCGTCAGCCCCGCGTCGACGAGGCCGCCGATTCCCTCCTCGACGATGTCTCCCGGCGTCGTCAGCCCTTCCGAGGCGAGTTTGCTCGCCCGACCCGGGCCAACCTGATCGATGGCCGTCAATCCGACCGCGTCTTCGGCGACGCCGTTCTCTATTCTGGCTTCGACTCGCTTGGCGAGGTTCGCCGCGTGTGGCCCGGCGAGTCGATCGAGGAACGCGCCGAGCGCCGAGATGAGTCGCGTCGCGTTGCGTCGGATCACCCAGGCGTCGCTCGCGAGTTCCGTCGGCGTCGAGCCGTTCGCAGCGCCGCGCAGGATCGCGAGCACCTTTCGCTGGCCCGCCTCGAGGTCTCCCGTCTCGTGGCCGACCAGCGTCGCGCTGATCGCGTCGCGCTCGGACTGGCGCGCCGACACCGAGTCGAACTCCTCCGCCGTCGCGACGGCCTCGAGCACGTCGTCGGCCTCGAGAACCGCGCCGTCCTCGCTGACTCGATCACAGAGTTCCGCGAACGTCGCCGCCGTCTCGAGGCGCAGGTAGTACTTCGAGGCGAGAACGCCCCGCGGGGTCGCCTCGATCGAGAGATCGTCGGCGTCCATCTCGACGAAGCCGCGCTCGACCAGTTCCTCGAGGCAGTCGCGGACGCGCCCGCGGAGGTTCGGAAAGTCGTACTCTTCGGGCTTCGACTGGCCGCGGACGTAGTAAAAGGTCGTCTCGAGCCAGTCCATCACCTCCTCGAGCGAGGTGATCGTCCCCATCGCGATTTCGGCGTTGAGGTGGGTCTCGAGCGTCTCCGCGAGACGGGATTCGATCTCCTTGCCGTCTCGCAGTAGTCGGCGGTACTTGTCCGCGTCCGACCCGTCGCAGACGACCCAGCCGTAGCCGACGTCGTCGTAGCCGGGCCGTCCAGCACGGCCGAGCATCTGGAGCACGTCGAGGGGGCTCATGTCCACTTCGCCCTCGAGGGGGTCGTGGATCTTCGTGTCGCGAATCACGACGCAGCGCGCGGGCATGTTGACGCCCCAGGCCAACGTCGAGGTCGAGAAGAGCAGTTCGATGTGACCCTCCTTGAACCACTGCTCGACGAGGTCTCGCTCCGTCTTCGAGAGGCCCGCGTGGTGAAACGCGACGCCGTCGAGGACGGAGTTTCGGAGGGTGTCGTTGTCGAGTGCGGCTTTCGACTCGTCGTGGAACTCGATGTCGCCGCGAACGCCCATCGGAACGTCTCGCTCGGCGATTTCGTCTCGAGCCTTCTTGGCCGCCTGCACGGTGTCCTGACGGGAAGAGACGAAGACGAGCGCCTGACCGTCATCTCGGAGGTGGGGCTCCGCGAGGTCGATCGCGCGGTAGAGCCGTCGGTACTTGTCCGCGAAGGAGTTCTCGCCGTGCGTGTAGGTCTTGACGCCAGCGTTGAGGTCGACCGGTCGGTAGTCGTCGCCGAACTCGAAGGTGGTCTCCGCGGGCGCGTCGAGCCACGCCGCCACGTCGTCGACGTTCGGCATCGTCGCCGAGAGCGCGACCACGCGGGGATCACAGAGCCGGCGCAGGCGAGAGACCGTCACCTCGAGCACCGAGCCGCGTCGGTCGGCGTCCAGCAGGTGGACCTCGTCGATGACGCAGACGTCGATATCCGTGACGAAGTCGTACCGTCGCGACTCGTGTTTGCGGGTCGCCGAGTCGAGTTTCTCGGGCGTCATCACGAGGATGTCCGCGCGTCGCGCGCGCCGCGGATTCAGATCCCGCTCGCCGGTGACGACGTAAACGGAGTAATCCAGGCTCTCGAATCGGTCCCAGTCGTCTTCCTTTTCGTTCGTCAGCGCTCGCAACGGGGCGATAAACAGCGCCGTCCCGCCGTTGGCGAGCGCCTTACAGATCGCCAGCTCCGCGAGGGCTGTCTTGCCCGAGGCGGTCGGCGCGCTCGCGACCACGTTTTCGTTCGACTCGAGCAATCCGGGCAGTGCCTCGCGTTGCATCCGGTTGAACTCCTCGAAGGCAAAGGCGTCGGCGAATTCGGGGAGAACCTCGGCGACCTCCATCACACGAAAACGGGGAGCGGCGGGTCAAAGGCGTTTCCTTCGAGTCGCGAGATTGACTCGAGTCACGCAGCGAAACGGAGGCGTCTCGGTTTCGCGACCCGACTATCGACCGGTGAGAGTCGACGCGAGGACTGCCCCCGCGGTCGCGAACACCAGCGGGTAGAGGATGCCAGCGAGCAAGATTGCGGGGAGGAGTTCCGGCGCAACGGATCCGCTCATCTCGATCGGTCCGAACGTCCCTTCGCTGCTGGATTCGGCGACGTGTGCGCCGATACTGAGGACGACTGCGTACCCGATCGTGACCGGTGCGGCGGCGAGGACTGCGCCGCCGATATCGTTCACGTGCCACTGGGCGGCCAGAATCGCCCCGATCGTGAACAACACGAGTGGCGGCAGCACGTACAGCAACGTCGCGCTCGTACTTCCTGATTCGGCGATGAGGTTAGCGGTATCAGTTCCGCCCCAGGCGCCGAACTCTCCGCTGGTCTCGATGTCAACGAGATGTGCGTTGTAGAAGTACCAGGCGACGCCTTTCCAGTCGGCGACGCCGTCGCCCACGGCCTCGCGGGCCTCGTCGATGATGAGCACGTACGACGCGAGGTAGCCGATCGCGGCCGCCAGCACGCCGAGTCCGGCACTCGCCGCGACGCTCGAGCCACGCGATGCTGGACCGTCGTTGGCTGTCGCCAATCGTGACATTGTATCGGGTCCGAAAGCCAGTTGATATAATGAGTCTTGTGGTTTTCACGGAAACTTATGTAATAATAACTACAATACCAAAACCACTCTAAAACGGTTGAATCCGGGTGTATGGGGTCTCAGACGACTTGATCGTTTGCCGATGTCTCGTCGAGTTGGTCGCTCAACAGACTCGAGGCCCGCTCCGGACTCGGCACGCGCTCGAACGTCAGCTCGGGGTCGCCCGACCCGGCCGTGTACACCGTGAGGTCGCCATAGCCGAGTGCACGGCCGATCATCGATTGGTTGAGGCTCGTGTTCTGGACGCGATCGAGGCGAAACTGGGTTACGTCCCTCGAGATCACGCCGTGTTTCTTGTACAACTCGGAGGTCGTGATCACGTAGCGGGTGTTCGTCCAGACGAGGTAGCGAGCGCCGGCGAGGGCGAGGCCGGCGATCAAGAGGAGGAGGCCCAGCACCGTCAGAACGCCGACGCCGTCGCTCGCGGTCCACCCGGCGAGGACGAATCCGAAGAGGATGAGGACGAGTCCGGCGGGGAGCCCGACTCCCATCGTGATCGGATGTGGCCGACTCTCCCAGACGACATCGTCTTCGTCGCTGATGTGAAACCAGTCGGGAGTCGTGCTGAACGCCATGAACCGTGGCTATTCTACTCTCTCTGGTAAATCTACCGGGAGTACGATGCCCATACAGTCCTTCTCGGCTGAAACTCATCCGCTCCAAACGAAACGAACGGGGTGGTTTCGATCGTAGCCAGCGGCGATAGCACCGGTTCGAGAGTGGCCTGCCCGGTGGTGGAAACCGGTCCGTACTCGGCCTCGAGGGGGCTTCGTCTCGAAATTCTCGGTAGCCACGGCCCCCGGATCACCACGGTTTTTCACGGTGGCTCCCCTCGTTCCGGTATGAGCACCACTCGCAAGCCCGACTGGCTCAAGATGCGGCCGCCGTCGGGTCGGGAGTTCGCGTGGATTCGGGAGACGCTGCGCGAGCGGAACCTCCATACCGTCTGCGAGGAGGCCAACTGCCCGAACCTCGGTGAGTGCTGGTCCGGCGGGGCCGGGACGGGCGAGGGCTCGGGCGGCACGGCGACGTTCATGTTGATGGGCGATCGCTGCTCTCGAGCCTGTAACTTCTGTGACGTCCAGACCGGGGGAATGGAGTCGCTCGACCCCGACGAACCCGCGAACGTCGCGGACGCGGTCGCCGAGATCGGACTCGATTACGTCGTCCTGACGAGCGTCGACCGAGACGACCTGCCGGATCAGGGGGCGGGTCACTTCGCGGAGACGATTCGCGAGATCAAGGATCGACACCCGGGGATTCTCGTCGAAGTCCTCATTCCGGACTTTCAGGGGGAAGCTCACCTCGTCCGAAAGATCATCGACGCCGAACCGGACGTCATCGCACACAACGTCGAAACCGTCGAACGCCTGCAATTTCCCGTCCGTGACCGTCGTGCGGGCTACGAGCAGAGCCTCTCCGTTCTCGAGCAGGTCGAACGCGAGTCCGACATCTACACGAAAACGTCGATCATGCTCGGCCACGGCGAGTACGACCACGAAGTCTACCAGACGATGGCGGACCTGCGCGAGCGCGGCGTCGACATCGTCACCCTCGGACAGTACCTCCGGCCCTCGAGCGATCACCTCGAGGTGAAACGCTACGACCACCCGGACAAGTACGAGACGTGGCGTCGCGTCGCCGAAGACGAACTGAACTTCCTCTACTGCGCCAGCGGGCCGATGGTTCGCTCGTCCTACAAGGCCGGCGAACTGTTCGTCGACGCCGTCTTGCGCGAGGGCAAGAGCGTCGCCGAGGCGAGAGCCGAGGCTCGAAGTGCAGGCGGTGCCGGCCAGACGCACTCTCGAAGCTAACTTCCTCTCGAGTTCATTCTCTACTCGCGTGCGCGTCGGTTTGGGAGCGGTATCGGTTTGCGAGCGCGTCGGTTCCTGTTTCGTGCTCGAGCCAGCCTCGTTCGTACTGTCTGCACCCTTCCGTTGCGACCGACGCGAACGTCGCTCACCGGCGCGCCCCGCGCGGCCGTCGCCTCGCCGTCGAAACTTGCCGTCCCCAATTCGGACGATACTAGCCAAAACTGATCAAACACGTCCACTTTTGACGGACTCGAGTGAAAGAAATACCTCTCTGATACCCTATTTTGGGAAACTCCTTTATTGTGAGCGATTGTTCCCTAGGGTATGTACAGGTGGGTTTACCCGTGAGTACGCTACAACGCAGCCCCCGAGACCGAGTACAGATTCTCGACGAGTCTGGACGGGTTCTCGAGGGTGCCGATGTCCCCGACCTGACCGACGAGGAACTCGTCCAGATGTACGAGCAGATGTGCCTGATTCGTCACTTCGACGAACGGGCCGTGAGCCTCCAGCGCCAGGGCCGAATGGGGACGTACCCCCCGTTGTCCGGCCAGGAAGCCTCTCAGATCGCCAGCGCGTACGCACTCGCCGACGACGATTGGGTGTTCCCGAGTTACCGCGAACACGGCACCGCTTTGGTTCGTGGAATGAGCCTGGAACGAACGTTGCTCTACTGGATGGGCCACGAACGGGGCAACCAGATTCCAGACGATGCGAACATCTTCACCGTCGCAGTCCCCATCGCGACGCAGATTCCCCACGCGACGGGGGCCGCCTGGGCCTCGAAGCTCAAGGGCGAAGAGAAGGCGTTCCTCTGTTACTTCGGCGACGGTGCCACGTCGGAGGGCGACTTCCACGAAGGGCTCAACTTCGCGGGCGTCTTCGACACCCCGAACGTCTTCTTCTGTAACAACAACCAGTGGGCCATCTCCGTTCCTCGAGAGCGCCAGACCGCCAGCGCCACGCTGGCCCAGAAGGCCGAGGCTTACGGCTTCGAGGGCGTCCAGGTCGACGGCATGGACCCGCTCGCCGTCTATAAGGTCACTCGAGACGCCGTCGAGAAGGCCAAGAATCCCGACTCAGTCGAGAGCGACGGCGCGGCCGGCCGCGCGACGCGCCCGACGCTGATCGAAGCCGTCCAGTACCGCTACGGCGCGCACACGACGGCCGACGATCCCTCCGTCTACCGCGACGACGAGGAGGTCGAACACTGGAAAGGAAAGGACCCGATTCCGCGACTCGAGCAGTACCTTCGCAACGAGGGGATCCTCGACGACGAGCGCGTCGAGCGAATCGACTCGGAAATCGAGGAGCGCGTCGCCGACGCAATCGACACCGCAGAGTCGGTTACACGCCCGGATCCGGAGGAAATCTTCGCACACGTTTACGAGGGTATGCCCCGACGCTTACAACGACAGCTCGAGTACTTCGAATCGATCCGCGAGCGACACGGCGACGACGAGCTCCTGGAAGGATAACATGGCAACACACGAGACACGATCGCAAACGCACGACGAATCGGAGCGTCTCACGCTGGTCGAAGCAGTGAGAGACGGCTTGCACACCGAGATGGAACGCGACGACGACGTCCTCGTCATGGGCGAAGACGTCGGGAAAAACGGCGGCGTCTTCCGGGCGACGGAGGGCCTCTACGAGGAGTTCGGCGATGATCGCGTCGTCGACACGCCCCTCGCGGAGTCGGGTATCGTCGGAACGGCCATCGGAATGGCCGCCTACGGAATGCGCCCCGTCGCCGAGATGCAGTTTCTGGGATTCATCTACCCCGCATTCGACCAGATCGTCTCCCACGCCGCGCGCCTCCGAACGCGCTCGCGCGGGCGATACACGTGTCCGCTGGTCGTCCGCGCCCCCTACGGCGGCGGGATCCGTGCGCCGGAACACCACTCCGAGTCCTCGGAGGCGATGTTCGTCCACCAGCCCGGGCTCAAGGTCGTCATGCCGTCGACCCCCTACGACACGAAAGGCCTCCTCACGAGCGCGATTCGCGATCCGGACCCGGTGATCTTCCTCGAGCCGAAGCTCATCTACCGGGCGTTCAGAGAGGACGTTCCCACGGACTCATACGAGGTACCGATCGGCGAGGCCGCCGTTCGCCGGGAGGGAAGCGACATCTCGGTCTACACGTGGGGTGCGATGACTCGGCCGACGCTCGAGGCCGCGGAGAACCTCGAGGGCGAGATCGACGCCGAGGTGATCGACCTGCGGACGCTTTCGCCACTCGACGAGGAGACGATCGTCGAGTCGTTCAAGAAAACCGGCCGCGCGGCGGTGGTTCACGAGGCACCGAAAACGGGCGGTCTCGGCGCTGAAATCGCCGCGACGCTCCAGGAGGAGGCCCTGCTCTATCAGGAAGCGCCGGTCGAACGGATCACGGGCTTCGACACGCCGTTCCCGCTGTACGCGCTCGAGGACTACTACCTGCCCGAACCGGCGCGCATCGAAGACGGCATTCGCGACGCGGTGGGGTTCTGAGATGGTTCGCGAGTTCAAGCTGCCGGACGTCGGCGAGGGCGTCGCGGAGGGCGAACTGGTCTCGTGGCTGGTCGAAGAAGGCGACGAGGTCACGGAGGATCAACCGGTCGCGGAGGTCGAAACCGACAAAGCGCTCGTCGAGGTTCCCTCGCCGGTCGACGGCACGGTCAGCGAGTTACACTACGCGGAAGGCGACGTGATCCCCGTCGGCAACGTCTTCGTCACGTTCGCGCTCGAGGGCGAGGACGCGGAGACGGCCGAGCCGGACAGCGGATCCGCGAGCGCGGACGAGGAAACTGAACCAACAACTGACGCAGAATCCGCCCCGACAGACGAGGAGAGCGAGGCCGGCAGTCCCGGTGCGATCGGTGCCGATACCGAGGAGACTGGAACGCCCCAGGATCGCGTCTTCGTCCCGCCCAGACTCCGACGCAAAGCCCGCGAGGACGGCCTCGACCTCTCGAGCGTGCGGGGCAGCGGCCCGGGCGGTCGGATCACCGCGGCCGACATTCGAGCGGCGAGCGCAGCCGACGATGGCGGGCAGGAAACCCCTGATTCTGGGTCGAGCGACACGGAGACGGCTGGCGACTCGAGTGACACTGTCGACGACCGAGCAGGGACGGAGGCGACGCCGACGACTTCCTCCGTTTCCGGAGCCACGTCCGCTCCGTCGACCGACCTCGAGGACGCAGACCGTGAGCAGACGTTGGCTGCGCCCGCAACTCGTCGGATCGCCGAGGAGGAAGGAGTAAACATCGACGCCGTCCCCGCCGTCGAAGAGCGTGACGGCCAACCGTTCGTCACCCCCGACGCGGTTCGCGAGTACGCCGAGGCCAAGCGACAGGGGGCTGAGAGTGAGGGACTCGAGGCCGGCGGAGCGGCCGACGCGACCGGTGTCGACTTCTCGGACGGTGAACGCGAACGCCGCGAACCCTTCGCGGGCGTCCGGAAACGAACCGCCGACGCGATGGTCGAGTCGAAGTTCACCGCCCCACACGTGACCCACCACGACGAGGTCGACGTCACCGCCCTCGTCGAGGCTCGCGAGGACCTGAAACCTCGCGCTGCTGATCGCGGAATTCGGCTGACCTACATGCCCTTCATCGTGAAGGCCGTCGTGGCAGCGCTGAAGGAATACCCCGAGATGAACGCGGTCATCGACGACGACGCCGAGGAGATCGTTTACCGCGATTACTACAACGTCGGCATCGCGACCGCGACCGACGCCGGGCTGTTAGTGCCGGTGGTCGAGAACGCCGACCAGCAGGGGCTCTTAGCGCTCGCGTCCTCGATGAACGAACTGGTTCAGAAGGCCCGCGAGCGCACGGTTAGTCCCACCGAACTGCAGGGATCGACGTTCACCGTCACCAACGTCGGCGGCATCGGCGGCGAGTACGCGACGCCGATTCTCAACTACCCCGAAGCGGGCATCCTCGCCGTCGGCGAAATCAAACGCAAGCCACGCGTCGTGACCGACGAGGAGGGCACCGAGACGATCGAACCGCGATCCGTCCTGACGCTCTCGCTGTCGTTCGATCACCGACTCATCGACGGTGCAATCGGCGCACAGTTTATGAACACCGTGATGGAGTCTCTCGAAAACCCACACTTACTACTGCTCGAGTGACCGTAGCAGAACTACCGACTACTACGACCTATGAACGCTGACACACGACACACGAGGGAGGGACCGAACTGATGGTCGTCGGAGACGTCACGACCGCGACGGACGTTCTGGTGATCGGGGCCGGCCCCGCGGGCTACGTCGCTGCGATCCGCGCCGGGCAACTCGATCTGGACGTCACGCTCGTCGAGAAGGAAGCCTACGGGGGTACCTGTCTGAACCACGGCTGTATCCCCTCGAAGGCGCTGATCACGGCGACCGACGTCGCACACGGAGCCGCGACCGCCGAGGAGATGGGTATCCACGCCGACCCGGCGATCGATCTCTCGGGAATGGTCTCGTGGAAAGACGGCGTCGTCGACCAGCTCACGAGCGGCGTCGAGAAGCTCTGCAAGGCGAATCAAGTCTCCCTGCTCGAGGGAACCGCCACGTTCGTCGACGAGCACACCGCCCGAATCTCTCACAGCGGCGAGGGGCAGGGCTCTGAAAGCCTCGAGTTCGAACACGCGATCGTCGCAACCGGCTCGCGTCCGATCGCGATTCCCGACTTTTCGTTCGACGCCGATCCGGTCATCGACTCGCGACAGGCGCTCGCACTCGATTCCGTCCCCGACTCGTTGGTCGTCGTCGGTGCGGGCTACATCGGCATGGAACTGGCCAGCGTCTACGCCAAACTCGGGACCGACGTCACCGTCGTCGAAATGCTGGATTCGATCTTACCGGGATACGACGACGACCTCAAACGGCCGGTCAAACAGCGGGCGAACGATCTGGGAATCGAGTTCGTCTTCGAGCACACCGCCTCCGAGTGGTACGAACCGGACGAGGACATCCGCGTCGTCGCCGAACCCGTCGACGGTGCGGCGGCCAACGGCGGCAGCGCCGAAGCGATCGACGAAGAACGCCTCGAACTCGACGTCGAGAAGGTACTCGTCGCCGTTGGCCGCGAACCAGTCTCGGACACGCTCGATCTCGAGGCTGCCGGCGTCGAAACGGACGACCGTGGAATTATCCAAACCGATACGCGCGCGCGTACGAACGTCGACCACATCTTCGCGGTCGGCGACGTCGCCGGCGAGCCGATGCTCGCCCACAAGGGGAGCATGGAAGGACAGACCGCTGCGGAGGTCATCGCCGGCGAACCGGCCGCGATCGACCACCAGGCGATGCCCGCCGTCGTCTTCACCGATCCCGAAATCGCGACCGTCGGGCTGACCGAAACCGACGCCGAAGAAGCGGGCTACGACCCCGTCGTCGGACAGTTCCCCTTCCGGGCCAGCGGTCGCGCGTTGACGACCGGCGACGCCGACGGCTTCGTCAAAATTGTGGCCGAGGAATCCGATGGATACGTCCTCGGAGCCAGTATCGTCGGCCCCGAAGCCTCCGAACTGATCGCCGAACTCTGTCTCGCGATCGAGTTAGGCGCCACGCTCGAGGATGTCGCGTCGACGGTCCACGCCCACCCGACGCTCTCCGAATCGGTGATGGAAGCCGCGGAGAACGCGCTCGGCCACGCGATTCACACGCTGAACCGGTAGTCCGCCGTCGCGTCGAGATTTCACTTCGCCGACTCTCCCGTTTTCGGACCGTATGACTCCATTACGCGCTGGAGTATGCGTCGAACTTCCCGACCGATGGGAACTCTCGCTTTCATCTTCTCTCCCCGGTCCCGACTATCGACTGACGGCATGACGCCCACCACTCCCCACCGAATTCGCCGACGTACCGTCCTATCGATCGCAGCCACGGGCACACTCGGTGGACTCGCCGGCTGTGCGTCGTTGCTCGAGAGCGACGACGATACCGGCGATACTGATGACGAAAGCGAGGACGAACCACTCACCGACTACGAGTACACCGAACCACCACAGATCGTCGATATCGCCGATCAGGGGTACGAATCGACCCTCCGGACGGTTCCGGCCCGTCACGAACTCGTCAGTGCTGATTCGCCGGACGGTCCCGTCGAGCTCCCCGAAGTCTGGGCCTGGCAGGCGGACGACCTCGGTCCGTCCGTTCCCGGTCCCATCTACCGACTGTCCGAAGGCGACACGTTCGAACTCACCTACGACAACAGCGATCACAATCGTTCACACACCGTCCACGTCCACGCTGTCGGCAAATCCTGGGAGGACGACGGCGCACCAGTCAGCACCCGCGAACACGTCACTGCTGGCGAGAGCCACACCTACACGCTCGAAGGCGACGTCCCCGGCACGCACGTCTACCACTGTCACTACCAAACGCACAATCACCTCGACATGGGAATGTACGGGATCCTCCGCGTCGATCCCGAGGGGTACGAACCACCGGATCGGGAGTACTTCTTCACGCTGCGGGATTGGGATACCGACCTCCACGAGTGGGAAGCAGGCGGCGACGCCGAGTACGACCCGGTCGAACGATCCTCCGACGCGTACACGCTCAACGGCCGTAGCGCGCCAACGACGTTCCACCCCGAACTCGGAACGCCGCTGATCGTCTCGGAAGGCGACACCGTCCACCTCCACATCGCGAACAACGGCTACGAATCACACCCCTTCCACACGCACGGTCACCGGTTCACCGCCATCGAGAAGGACGGCGCGCCGATTCCAGAATCTGCCCAGCACGAAGAGGACGTCATCACCATCGGACCCGCCGAACGCTACACCCTCGAGTTCGAAGCCGACGCCGACCCCGGAATCTACCCGGCTCACTGCCACAAGGTCCACCACGTCACTACCGAGGGAAGTTATCCCGGCGGAATGGCGACCGCCATCGTCTACGAGAGCGCTATGGAAACCGACGAATTCGCAGAAATTATGGAGGAAGCCGGCTACGACGGCTGAAAACAGACCCGGTATTCTTTCTTATTGCACGTACAGCGAGTACGCGATGACGACGAACCCGGCGAGAACGAGCAGACTCTCGAGCAAGATCCCCGTCGCGAGTCGCACGCTGAGCAACTCGTAGAGCAACCCCGCCAGCACGAGTCCGAGCGTTACGAGGCCGAACCCGAGTGCGAGCATTCCGAGTGCACGCTGGCGCGTCCGTCTGTACGCCTTGAACGCGATATACGTGATCGCGCTCCCGACGACGAGGACGAGCGTCTTGACGACCGCGAGTGCGAGCGCAATTTCGGTTCCACCGACATCGATCGGACTCATGTCTCCTTTCGCACCTCCGACCACAACTCGGCCAGTCGTTCGTCCGCCGTCCGAGCTGGACGCTCGATCTGGACTGCGAGCGAGCGGTCGTCGTCTAACACGATCGTAATCTCGTTGAACGCAACCGCGTACTTGCTCGCGTGATGTCCATCCTGACGAATTTCGGTGGACTCCTCGAGTAACGTCGCATCGGTCAACACCTCGAGTTTCCGGTACAGCGTCGACTGTGGAATCTCACACGCGGCCGTGAGCTCCGACGCCGTCATCGGCTCCTCGAGGTTCCGGATAATTTCACGACAATCGGGGTCGTCGAGCGCAGCACAGATTTCCTCTGCTGGCGGCGTTGACTCCGACGCGATCGGATCCCGGACCATTCGTGTATCTCTTACGACGCGCGGGGTTTATCGCCATCGATACATTCGCACGTACACACCGGCTCAGTCGCACTCGGTCACGACAGGTTCTTGCGCGTGCACGCTCGAGACCAATTTACGCGGGTCTCATTCGGCCCGACCGTGCCTGCAAGGGTGGAATGACCGGCCGACCTCCGCCCGCGTGATATTCTACGGCTGCTAGTGCTCGTTCTGGAGTAGCGACCGTTCCTCGAGCGTACGGTACGTCGATGGCAGTGTTCTTCGAACAGTGTAAAATCGTCCCATGGTAGCGGGTTTCTATGGCCGTCTCGTTCGACGGCCTTATGTATGTACCCACCATCCGATAGTAATGCGAACGACGTGGCGCACTCCGCTACGTCCCCTCTGGCCGTTTCCCGGCACGGAGGTTGACACTCCATCCACCTGTACCGATCCCGCTGGTTCATCCAGGGGGTGTGTCGTATGGGGGTATCTGCCGTTGATCTGTTGGGTCGATGTCGATTGGCTCGACGATCCGGTGCCCTTATACGTCCCAGGGCGTTCAGATTGAATCGTAATCGCTCGCCGGATGCGACTTCCGGCGAGCTTCGATCCGACGCCCTTAAGTGTATAAGGCAACTCGGATGGAATGCAAAAGAAAATGTGATCGATGGGGCGTTCAACTCGCTCCATCAGCATGGATCGCTCCGGTCCGAAGGGGTTATGTACCCCGGATGGCTTAGGAGTAGATCCGAAGGAAATGAGAATCTCACCCCTGCGGTCCGCCGTATAGATGGGATTTGATGTTAGCCTTGGTAGTTCGGTGTCGCTTGATCGGTCGACGATCTGGGGGACATCGAACGTGGACCCATGTGTGAGTGTGTATCTTGGATACGACATTCACCGCCAAATTTAGCCCTCCCAGCCCATTGGGGCTGGGAGTTAGATATAGCATTCCGGTTGATCCTGCCGGAGGTCATTGCTATTGGAGTCCGATTTAGCCATGCTAGTTGCACGAGTTCAGACTCGTAGCAGATAGCTCAGTAACACGTGGCCAAACTACCCTATGGATCCGAATAACCTCGGGAAACTGAGGCTAATGCGGAATACCGCTCGCTGCCTGGAAGTGGCGCGAGCGCGAAACGTTCAGGCGCCATAGGATGTGGCTGCGGCCGATTAGGTAGACGGTGGGGTAACGGCCCACCGTGCCGATAATCGGTACGGGTTGTGAGAGCAAGAGCCCGGAGACGGTATCTGAGACAAGATACCGGGCCCTACGGGGCGCAGCAGGCGCGAAACCTTTACACTGCACGCGAGTGCGATAAGGGGACTCCGAGTGCGAGGGCATATAGTCCTCGCTTTTCACCACCGTAAGGTGGTGGTGGAATAAGTGCTGGGCAAGACCGGTGCCAGCCGCCGCGGTAATACCGGCAGCACGAGTGATGACCGCTATTATTGGGCCTAAAGCGTCCGTAGCTGGCCGCACAAGTCTATCGGGAAATCTGCGTGCTTAACGCGCAGGCGTCCGGTGGAAACTGTGTGGCTTGGGACCGGAAGATCCAGAGGGTACGTCTGGGGTAGGAGTGAAATCCCGTAATCCTGGACGGACCGCCGGTGGCGAAAGCGCTCTGGAAGGACGGATCCGACGGTGAGGGACGAAAGCTCGGGTCACGAACCGGATTAGATACCCGGGTAGTCCGAGCTGTAAACGATGTCTGCTAGGTGTGACACTGGCTACGAGCCAGTGTTGTGCCGTAGGGAAGCCGTGAAGCAGACCGCCTGGGAAGTACGTCCGCAAGGATGAAACTTAAAGGAATTGGCGGGGGAGCACTACAACCGGAGGAGCCTGCGGTTTAATTGGACTCAACGCCGGACATCTCACCAGCATCGACAACGTGCCGTGAAGGTCAGTGTGATGAGCTTACTGGAGCCGTTGAGAGGAGGTGCATGGCCGCCGTCAGCTCGTACCGTGAGGCGTCCTGTTAAGTCAGGCAACGAGCGAGACCCGCACTCCTAATTGCCAGCAACACCCTTGTGGTGGTTGGGTACATTAGGAGGACTGCCAGTGCCAAACTGGAGGAAGGAACGGGCAACGGTAGGTCAGTATGCCCCGAATGTGCTGGGCGACACGCGGGCTACAATGGCCACGACAGTGGGATGCAACCCCGAAAGGGGGCGCTAATCTCCGAAACGTGGTCGTAGTTCGGATTGAGGGCTGAAACTCGCCCTCATGAAGCTGGATTCGGTAGTAATCGCGCCTCAGAAGGGCGCGGTGAATACGTCCCTGCTCCTTGCACACACCGCCCGTCAAAGCACCCGAGTGAGGTCCGGATGAGGCCCCTGTACGGGGGTCGAATCTGGGCTTCGCAAGGGGGCTTAAGTCGTAACAAGGTAGCCGTAGGGGAATCTGCGGCTGGATCACCTCCACAGACCGGGACTGGGGCGTTGCCCCAGCCCAGAAGTCGTGACGGTTATCCGTCACGCAGTTCACGTTCGATCGCCCACCGTTAGGCCGATCGAGCACCTCAGAACTACCAAGGCTAACAGTCATCTCGTGTCCACCATCGAGTGGTGGACGTGGGCCCATAGCTCAGTGGTAGAGTGCCTCCTTTGCAAGGAGGATGCCCAGGGTTCGAATCCCTGTGGGTCCATGACTCGGAGTCAATCACGGATCGTGTCTCTTAAGTGGGAGACGGCCCGAGGATTGAATCCGAAGCAGAACCGATGCACCAGCCCGCGCAAGTGTGGCTGGGAAGGGTCAATGCAGGCCGGCCGTCTACCGGCGTGCAGATGAGACCGTGTGTACGTGTAGTCCAGGCGTCCACTGGACCCGTTCCCGGGTCACTTAACGATTACATCTTTGATGTAATCCCGATCCGATGAACGTGGCTACTGTGCCAGCTGGTGGATCGCTCGGCTTGAGAGCTGAAGACGGACGTGCCAAGCTGCGATAAGCCTGAGGGACCCGCACGGAGGGAAAGAACTCAGGATTTCCGAATGGGAATCCCCACCGCAATTGCTTCGCGCAATGGGGAACGCCGAGAACTGAAACATCTCAGTATCGGCAGGAAAAGAAAACGTAATGTGATGTCGTTAGTACTGGCGAAGGAACGCGATGTAGTCCAAACCGAAGCCTTCGGGCAATGTGGTGTTCGGACTGACGATCACTTTCAGAAGATCTGCAGGAAGTCTCTTGGAATAGAGCACGAGACAGGGTGACAGTCCCGTAGTGTAGATTAGTATGAGACGAGTCAGCTCCAGAGTATCGGGGGTTGGATATCCCTCGTGAATATCCCAGGCATCGACTGGGAAGACTAAACACTCCTCAAGACCGATAGCGAACAAGTAGTGTGAACGAACGCTGAAAAGTACCCCCAGAAGGGAGGTGCAATAGGGCGTGAAATCAGTTGGCGATAGAGCGACGGGGCACACAAGGTCCTGTGAGTAATGAATCAGGTGCGAACCTGTAGTAAGCATCACGGGAAGCCGGTGTTCCGTCGTACGTTTTGAAAAACGAACCAGAGAGTGTGCCTGATTGACGAGTCTAACCCGGGTATCGGGGAAGGCGTAGGGAAACCGACATGGCCGCAGTGCTTTGCACAAGGGCCGCCGTGTTCAAGCGCGGGGAGTCAATCGGGCACGACCCGAAACCGGACGATCTAGGCATGGGCAAGGTGAAGCGTGGCGAAAGCCACGTGGAGGCCTGTTAGCGTTGGTGTCCTACAATACCCTCGCGTGACCTATGTCTAGGGGTGAAAGGCCCATCGAGTCCGGAAACAGCTGGTTCCAACCGAAACATGTCGAAGCATGACCTCTGCCGAGATAGTTCGTGGGGTAGAGCAACGGATTGGGGGATCGCACTCCGAGAGGAGTGTGCCCCCCTGTCCAACTCCGAACCTACGAACGTCGTTTGACGCAGGGAGTCCGGTGCGCGGGGTAAGCCTGTGTACCGTGAGGGAGACAACCCAGAGCTGGGTTAAGGTCCCCAAGTGTGGACTAAGTGCGATCGAAGGTGGTCTCAAGCCCTAGACAGCCGGGAGGTGAGCTTAGAAGCAGCTACCCTCTAAGAAAAGCGTAACAGCTTACCGGCCGAGGTTTGAGGCGCCCAAAATGATCGGGGCTCAAGTCCACCACCGAGACCTAGCGGCACTCTTGACGGAGTGATCCTGTAGGTTGGCGTACTGTTCGGGCGGAAGCACGGCCGAGAGGTCGTGTGGACCGTGCAGTAACGAAAATTCTGGTCATAGTAGCAGCGTGAGTCGGGTGAGATCCTCGACGGCCAAACGAGTAAGGGTTCCTCAGCAATGCTGATCAGCTGAGGGTTAGCCGGTCCTAAGTCAGCCCGTAAGTCGAAGCTGACAACAGGGAAGTAGGTTAATATTCCTACGCCAGTGTGCACTCAAAGCCGACGCTTTGGGGCCGCCTCTACCGGGTTTTCGCCCGGTCGAACAGTCGAAGATCGTGGAAGCCGTAATGGCAGGAAGCGATCGAATGGCTGGATAGCGAAAGAGAGGTCAACCTAGAGCCCGTGAAAAGGTAAGCACACAGTCCGTACCGAGATCCGACACAGGTACTCGTGGCAGCGAAAGCCAAGGTCTGTCGGGAATAACCGACGTTAGGGAATTCGGCAAGTTAGTCCCGTACGTTCGCAATAAGGGATGCCTGCCTCGGAAAGAGGCAGGTCGCAGTGACTCGGGCGCTCCGACTGTCTAGTAACAACATAGGTGACCGCAAATCCGCAAGGACTCGTACGGTCACTGAATCCTGCCCAGTGCGGGTATCTGAACACCCCTTACAAGGGGACGAAGGACCCGTTAACGGCGGGGGTAACTATGACCCTCTTAAGGTAGCGTAGTACCTTGCCGCTTCAGTAGCGGCTTGCATGAATGGATCAACGAGAGCGCCACTGTCCCAACGTTGGGCCCGGTGAACTGTACGTTCCAGTGCGGAGTCTGGAGACCCCCAAGGGGAAGCGAAGACCCTATAGAGCTTTACTGCAGGCTGTCACTGAGACGTGGTCGCCATTGTGCAGCATAGGTAGGAGGCGTTACACAGGTAGCCGCGCTAGCGGCTCACCGAGCCAGCATTGAAATACTACCCGATGGTGACTGCGACTCTCACTCCTGGCGGAGGACACTGGTAGCCGGGCAGTTTGACTGGGGCGGTACGCGCTTGAAAAGATATCGAGCGCGCCCCAAGATTTCCTCACCCGCGTCGGAGACGCGGGAAAGAGCGCAAGAGCATACGGAAGTCTGACAGTGTCCGGCACAACGACGGACGCTGACGCGAAAGCGTGGTCTAGCGAACCAATTAGGCTGCTTGATGCGGCCAATTGCTGACAGAAAAGCTACCTTAGGGATAACAGAGTCGTCACCCGCAAGAGCACATATCGACCGGGTGGCTTGCTACCTCGATGTCGGTTCCCTCCATCCTGCCTGTGCAGAAGCAGGCAAGGGTGAGGTTGTTCGCCTATTAAAGGAGGTCGTGAGCTGGGTTTAGACCGTCGTGAGACAGGTCGGCTGCTATCTATTGGGGGTGTTACGGTATCTGACGGGAACGTTCGTATAGTACGAGAGGAACTACGAATGGGTGCCACTCGTGTACCAGCTGTCCGAGAGGGCACGTGCTGGGCAGCGACGCACCACGGGGTAAGAGCTGAACGCATCTAAGCTCGAAACCCACCTGGAAAAGAGATACCACTGAGATCACTCGTAGAAGACGAGTTCGATAGACTCGGGGTGTACGCGCCAAGGCAACGAGGCGTTGAGCCCGCGAGCACTAATCGATCGAGCCACACAGTCATACATTATCGCATTGGATCCGTGACGCGGTGAACGGGTCCGGACGCAAACTGGACTACACATACACACGGTCGGAGACCACCGATTACGGTTTAGCGACGGTTCGAGTCCGTCGATCGGCGTTACGGCGGCCAGAGCGACGAGGTGCCTCCCGTACCCATCCCGAACACGGAAGATAAGCTCGTCTGCGTATCGGCACGTACTGGAGTGCGCGAGCCTCTGGGATCCCCGATTCGCCGCCTTCACTCATACTCTTTCAATCCCTCACGGGATTGAACTCATAACAAGCCCACAGAGCAACAGCAATCGCTCTGTGGGTTTTTTGCGTATAGCCAATACAGTTAGATAGCAACGGCTGTACTGTACCGCTATGCTTAAACGAACGGGGTGATAAGACGAGATTGCGCCAAGGTGGCAGAGTCCGGCCGAACGCAGCGGCCTGCAGAGCCGCCCACCGCCGGTTCAAATCCGGCCCTTGGCTTGAGTTCTCGTAATTTTATCGTGACATTGGCCCGTGATCCGACTTTGCAGTCGTTAACCTTGCTTACAGCGCAATTGAAGCGTCGGTGGAACCTCTTGGTAGCTAGCCTGGAACTGCATTATGGAGCCGATCCGCGGAATACCGTACACTAACTCGTGTGGTGCCAGTTCGTAGAATTCGCTAGTATCAATCTAACTGTCGTAAATTATACCGAGACGTTCTTGCTCGGTCCGTCGTGCAGGCTTCGATCCGTCTCCTTCAAATTATACCAAGCCCGTTACCCGTCGCTCGAGTGATTGCTCGAGTAAAAGCGGGCCGGGCGCGATTGTGAACTACGCCCAGAAATGCTCGCTTCGCTGTGCCTTTCTGGTCTACTTCAAATCGCGCCGGTTCCGTTACCTGTCGCTCGCGAATTTGCTCGCGACAGGAAAGCGGGCCGGGCGCGATTGTGAACTACGCCCAGAAATGCTCGCTTCGCTGTGCCTTTCTGGTCTACTTCAAATCGCGCCGGTTCCGTTACCTGTCGCTCGCGAATTTGCTCGCGACAGGAAAGCGGGCCGGGCGCGATTTGAACACGCGACCGTCTGGTTAAAAGCCAGACGCTCTGCCAGACTGAGCTACCGGCCCTTCGTATGCTACTTCCGTCGAGTAATGGTTAAACGTTTCTTTCTTCGTCAGTCAGTGGCTGCTGGTACGAGAAAGAAGCGTCATCGACTTGTAATCTGGTGACCGCTTCGTCACCACTTACTCGAAGTACTGCTCGAGTGCGTCGGTGACGATCGCTCCGGGATTGGTTCCGTCGATCGAGGCGCGGCGGCGGAGATCGCGATAGGTTGTCGGAGAGAGTGTTATTTCGAGTTGTCCCAGTGTGACGTTGTGGTCGGCGAGGGCGTGTTCGATAGGGGTGCCGTCGTTGACGGCGCTTGCGACCGCGCGGACGTCGCGGACGGTGAGGTTCCCATCGAGTGTGGCCCACGCGAGGAGGTGTCTCGCTTCGCCACCGACGCGGGCGATGTGTTTTGCAGCAGTGGGTGCAATTCCGCCGAGTGCGACCTGCTTGCGGACTGCTCGAGGAAGGTCGTGAACGCGGGCCCATTTTCGGATGAAGGAGATCGTGGCTTCGCCGTCGGTACGTTCGGCTGCTGCTTTGTACGATCCTTCACCGCGGACGAGAGCGGCACATGCGGCGGCGCCGCGGAGCATGTAGAGGTGGTCGTCGTTCGTCGAGCCACTCGCAAATTCGCGGACGGTTTCGGCGGCATCGGCGAGGCTGTCTGGATTATCTGGGTCAAATTGGACGGCGTCACGGGCTCGTGTACCGGTGACTGATTCGTCTCCACGAATAACTGGCTCACCGACGGGTGATTCACGATCCGTTGGAACTGAGCGCCTTCGATCGCGCCTGGTTCGTGAGCGGTCGCCGGCCCGATTGTCAGTCATAACCTTGCTAGCCCTCTCAACGTAATAAATGGCGATGCTGCCGTTGGGGACTCACTCATTGCGCTTTTCGGCGAGGTGTTCCCAGATCTCTGTGCAACCGGCACCCTCTTCGATGTCGTCGAGATGCGCGTCGTCACGGTTAGTTGAGTCTTCCTCAGAGTCGAGTGGCTCGGGGTTGCAGTTGCCCGCATCAGTCATGGCTACTCTTTCGAACAGGATCGGCATAAGTACCGCTTCGCCCGCAAGCGATACCCGTACTCGGCTCTATCGGTTAGTTCTGCCGCTATCTTTGACGTAAAAATCTGGAGTTTTCAGCGGCGTGTTATCTTGTGAGGTGAGAGGGGGAGGTGTGAACGACGTAGACGTCACCTGTGGTTGGTCACATTCACTCTCGAGAGGTGGTCGTGTGTCGGTTGGGGTATCAGCAGGTGCGTGCGGTCGTGACTGTCGCAGCTGTGTCTCGATTGGTCTGTTCAGTTGTTGAACTCCAGTAGGATGTTCGATCGGGCACGGTGTAGGGGCAAAAACAACCGGAACATGGGGCAGTACTCCGGTCGAGTTTGTAGCCCGGTTGGACTGACCGTTCGAAGTAGCGCAGTAGAGACGGACTCGAGGGTCACCGAATGGGTCCGAGGTGACCGGGACGAGGCGTCGCCCGACATCGAATGGACGATGGTGCCTGGTCGCGGCTGCTAAGTATTCGGACGATGGTTGATAGGGTATGTCCGATCGACTGATTTCGGTCACTGCACACACGACGCTCGAGTACGTCGAAGCGACGGCGACGGGCCGGGATTTCGAGTGGGAGTCGGTCGCGGTCGTAAACGCGACGACCGATGCGGACGAGCCGACGACCGTCCGGTTGCAGTTCGAACTCGACAATCTCGCCGAAGAACATCTGCCGAAGCATCTGATCGAGTGTGAACTGACGTCCGATCAAGCGCGGACGCTGGCGGCGGATCTCGAGGCGTACGCGGATCGAGTCGAGAGTACAGTAACTGGCGGTGACGACGGTGGAGACGAGCCGTAGGCGGCCCTCGTGACCTGCCGTCGCAGGCTCGTGACTTTTTCGCGCGAGTGGCGAACGATCGGCTGATCCCGCTATGAGCATGGACACGATTCAGGACCTGTTCGAACACGGTCTCGAGGACATCTATCACGCCGAGCATCAGCTGATGGACACGCTCGAGGACCTCGAGTCGAACACCGAACGCGAGGAGATTTCACAGGCGTTCGCCGAACATCGCGAGGAGACTGAAACCCAGATCGAACGCTTAGAGGAAGTCTTCGACCTGTTCGGCGAGCCCCCCGAGAAAGAAGAGTGTGAAGGAATCGAGGGGCTCATTCAGGAGTACGAGGAGTTTGCGGCCGAGTCGCCCTCCCAGGAGGTCCTCGACTACCACAATATGGCGGCTGCGGAAAAGACGGAACACTACGAAATTGCGGCCTACGGCAACCTGATTCCACTCGCAGATCAACTCGGGCTAGACGAAGGTGCGGACCTGCTCGAGGAGAATCTTCGGGAAGAACAAGACGCACTCGAAGAACTCAAGCGGCTGACGGAGCAATTCGACACCGACGCGATTCCGGCGCAGTGAGGTGGTAGGGCGTGCTGGCGCCGTTGCGTGGATTGCCGTCTCGTCGGCCGACATCGCGTTGGCCAGCGCTACTTCTTTGAGCGCGCCGGGAGTACGTCCACCCGTGACACGGCCGGCTTCCTGGGTGAACGCGGACGAAGGCTTCTCCATTCGACCCGCCGAGCGTGCGGATTTACTCGCGATCGCTCGTATCGAGAACGAATCGTTCGCCCAGCCGTGGCCCTACGACGCGTTCGAACGGTTTTTGGGCTCTCCCGGATTTCTCGTAGCGCTCGAGGGTGGGGCCGTCGCCGGCTACATCGTTGCTGACCTCACCGACGGGTTCGGCCGCCAACTCGGCCACGTAAAGGATATCGCCGTCCACCCCGACAATCGGAAGACGGGTGTCGGGTCGGCACTACTCTCTCGAGCGCTCGCGGTCCTTGCCGCGCGGGGAGCCGATTCGGTCAAACTCGAGGTACGACGGTCGAACGAGCGGGCAAAACGCCTGTACCGACAGTTCGGTTTCGAGGCGTTGCGAACGGTGCCCGAGTACTATCGGGACGGAGAGGATGCGATCGTGATGATTCACAAACTCGGGCACTGTCTAGTTTAGCACCTCCGCTGGCGTCTGTCCGTTGAGTGATTGATGTGGTCGTTGTGTGTTGTAGTAGTGTACAAACTGTTCAAGCCATTCTCTGACGCTCGCCCGACTGCCCACCCACGAGTTATGGAAGCGGTCAACTCTCATCTTCAAGGTGTGAAACCACTTTTCGATCAGGTTTCGATCAACGTAGTCGAGCTGACCGCTCAATCCTAATCGAGAGAGGGCAGTCAGATATCCATAGCCATCAGCGAGAAACACGGTATTGGATAGATCGTGTTTCTCGGTCAACCGATGCAGAAACGCAGCAGCTGGATCGGTGCCTCGACGTCCGAACACTGCGACATCGAGAATTAGTTTTGAGTCCAAGTCTATTGCAGCGTATACCCAAGACCAGTCTCCGTTAATCCTGACAGCGGTTTCATCAATGGCGACCCGCGACGGCTTCGCCGTCGGCGGGTCTGGAACGCTGTCAGCCAGCCGATGTACCCAGTTCCAGATCGCTTGATGAGAGCGTTCCACACCGATCAAGCGAAGAATTGCTTGTGTCTCTCGAAGAGAACAACCGGTCGCGTGGAGACGGACTGCGAACACCCTGACGGGCGTCGCCGTCCGCTCACGCTCCCAACATTCATCAAATTCCGCCGCGTAGCTCTCGCTGAGCAGGTCTACGAGCATTGTTCCAAACTAACTCTACGACCTGCTCACTTCTCAAACTGGCCTAACTAGACACTGCCCGACGAGTCGATAGTCAGCGACGCCTCGACGGTCGCCGTCTGCGCCCACGATTCCCGCGCAACGTCTGCGACGGTAACCCGAGAGACATCGTTGAGGCTCTGTGTTCGGGCGAACTCGAGGATCGACTCGATCATATCAGCGATCCGATCTGCGCTTTCCTGGATCGCTTCGACCGCGTCGGAATCAGCCTCAGCAGTCTCGAGTTTGGCAGCGTATCCCTGAATCACTCCGAGCGGGTTTCGAATGTCGTGAGAGAGCACCGTGACGATGGTTTTCAGTTGTTCGATCTGCGTATCCCGCTGGAGTTCGGCTTGTTTTCGAGCCGTGATATCGACGTGTGCGAGGAGTGCGTACCGTTCGCCGTCGTGCGTAAGCGACGTCGCTTCGAGGTGGAACCAGCGGTACTCGTCGGGAGAGTGACACGGGTACTCGAGTTGGAAGTGCGTCCGCGTTCCGGCCAGCAATGCCTCGATACCGTCTGCCACCAGCGTCGCCGTCGAGTCGTCGGCCCGGCGACAAACGCGAAGATAGTTCTCACCGACCCAGCAGGTATCGTGGGTGTTCCCGTTGGCGTCGCCGAATTCGACCCACGTTTCGTTCGCGTACACGATGGTACCTGCTGTATCCACCAGGGCGATTTCGAAGGGCAATGCATCGAAGCCAGCGCGAAAGAGACCAGCGTTCACGGCGGAGTCACTCCGACGCTAGAACGGACAGCGGAAAGTACTTGATGGCCGGAATTCGTTCCGTTCAGCAGGCTACGACGTGATTTTTCGGTTCTGGTGTTCGAAAACGTACGGTGATCGGAAGAGTGTCGCACTGGCCGACGAGTGAACTTCGTCAGGCCACCGTGGGGACAGAGAGGAGAGCGGACCGAGAACCCGGTCACCGAGAGTTTCATGCCGCTCCCGTGGGAGTACACCAACATGGACTTACGCGACGCGACGTGGACCGACGTTCGCGACTTCGGGACGGACATCGCGGTCGTCCCCGTCGGGAGTACGGAACAACACGGCCCCCACGCCCCCCTCGGAACTGACGTGATCACCGCGGAGGCCGTCACCGACGCTGGCCTCGAGAAAACAGATCTCGCGGTCGTCCGTGCGCCGGCGATTCCAATCGGAATCGCCGAGGAACACCGCCAGTTCCCCGGGACGATGTGGGTGTCCGAAGACACGTTCCGAGACTACGTCCGCGAATCGATCGAGAGCCTCGCTCACCACGGTCTCGAGCGAGTCGTGGTGGTCAACGGCCACGGTGGCAACGTCGACGCGCTGCGAGCGGTCGGCGGCCGACTCACCCGAAGCGGCGACGCGTACGCCGTCCCGTTCACCTGGTTCGAGGCCGTCGGCGAGCACTCGAGCGATATGGGCCACGGCGGGCCCCTCGAGACGGCACTCCTTCGCCACTGCGCACCCGATCTGGTTCGCGAGGACCGACTCGAGGAGGCCCAAGACGGCCGCGCCGACGGTTGGGGCGAGTGGCAGAGTCACGCGAATCTGGCCTACGATGCGGCGGAGTTTACGGAAAACGGCGTCGTCGGTGATCCGGAAGCGGGCGAGGAGGCACGCGGCGAGGAACTGCTCGAACTGGCCGCAGCGTCGCTCGCGGACCTCCTCGAGGCGGTCGCCGACCGCGACGTCTCGCGGCCGGAGCGACGATAGGACGCGGGACACGACGGGCGACGGAGACGGAAACAGAGAGACGAACGGCTCAGGAACTGCAACCGGCGTTCGCGAGACGTTCGGACGGGCGTCGGTGTCGACGACCGCGAATCGGTTCGTTACTCCTCGTCTGCGTCGGCATCGTCGACGGATCCAGCATCCTCGAGCGTGCCACGGAGGGCTGGAATCGTCGAGGTGAGGTCGCCGACTTGCTCGCCCGCGTCGGCGATGTCCCCGATGGCTTCCTCGAGCGTCTCGATTTCCGCCTCGAGGTCGTCGGCGTCCTCGAAGGCGTCCGCTCGCTGGCCCATCGTGAACCACTTTTTGGCGTCGCGAAGGTGGTCCTCGGCGTCACCGACGTCGAGTGCGGTTTTGAGGCCGTTGAGTACGCCCAACACGTTGTCCGCGTCGGTTTCCCAGATCTCGTCCGCCGCCGGAAGGGCGTCCCAGGCGTCCTCGAGCGATGACTCCACGTCTTCGCGCATCTCGTTGGCCGCTTCACCGAACAGTTCCTCGTCGTCGCCGAGCGTCGCTTGACTCATGTCGGTGTCTACACGACGACCGAGGTTAAAAGGTAGCCCGAAAGTGAAAGTGAAACCTGCCTGGAGAGAGACGATATCGCGGAAATAGCAGCGAGATTTCGAAAGGGTAGTCAATCGGTTCGTCTCGCGTCTGCTGTGGGATTCGAAAGTGGCGATGGCCTACGTTCGACCCCGAACAGAATCGATGCGCATCAACGGATAGCCGTCTTCCATCTCCATTCGCGTCAGGACCTCACAGCCCTCGTAGTCGACGACGATTTCCACCTCGAGAAACCGACCCGTCAACTCGGTGTAGTCGGCCGCCGACTCGGCGAGTGCGGCCTCGAGTTCGTCGGTTCGAACGGAGACGGTGACGCGGTCGCAGTGGGGCTGGTTTTCGATCGAGTCTTCCATCGCCGTGGCGAGACTGGGTGCGCTCTCGAGTGAAATCGGCGTGCCGGCGAACTGGTGGTAGAGCGTTCCGAACTTGATACCCGCCTCGAAACAGGCGGCTTCGGCGTCGGTGGGACTCGTCTCGGTCGACATACGTGCGTCCTCGCGGGCGTCAGGGAAGGGCATTCCGATCGGTTCCATCGACGCGGAACCGCATGGTACTTATCGCCCGTCTCCCTCACACCGAACGAATGGCACAGTCGGTCCTGCTTACTGGGGCTGCGGGGCGGGTCGGAGAGGCCATCCTCGAGGGCCTCGCGGACGAACACGAGTGGCGGTTGTTAGATCGTGACCCGCCGACGGAAGACCATCCCGGCGAGTTCGTCGTCGCGGACATCACCGAGGACGAGACCGTCCGCGAGGCGATGGACGGTATCGACGTCGTGCTCCACCTCGCGGGCGACCCTCGTAAGACCGCACCCTGGGAGAGCGTCCTGACGAACAACATCGACGGCACGCAAACCGTCTTCGAGGCGGCCATCGACGCCGGCGTCGAGAAGGTCGCCTTCGCCTCCTCGAATCATGCCGTCGGCCACTACGAGACCGACGAGCGGACGCCCGACCTGTACCGGACGCACGACGACTACCTGCTCGACGGAACGGAACTTCCCCGACCCGGGAACCTCTACGGCGTCTCGAAGGTTGCCGGAGAATCCCTCGGTCGGTACTACCACGACGAGTACGGTCTCTCGGTCGTCAACGTCCGCATCGGCAACCTCACGGAGGGTCACCCGCCGATCGACTACGAGCGCGGACAGGCGATGTGGCTCTCTTATCGCGACTGTGCACACCTCTTCGATCGCTGTATTCGGGCCGACTACGACTACGAAATTGTCTACGGCATCTCCGACAACGACCGGAAGTACTACTCACTCGAGCGAGCGAAGGACGTCCTCGGCTACGAACCACGGGACAATTCGGCGCGTCACGACGACTGAGACGAAGCGCCACGAGCGAGAGACTACCCTGACGGCCGAAGCCGGCAACCGGTCACCTCGAGGCGTGGCGTTTTGTCCTCGGACGTGACAACGACACGTATGGAGTACACGACGCTCGGGTCGACCGGCATGTCCGTTAGTCGGATCGGCCTCGGCTGCATGAGTTTCGGGACCGGTCGAGACTGGATGCTCGACCGCGAGGAGAGTCGGGAACTCATCGAACGGGCAATCGACCTCGGGATCAACTTCTTCGACACGGCGAACGTCTACTCGTCGGGCGACTCCGAGCGTATTCTGGGTGACGTGCTCGCAGACTACGACCGGGACGCACAGGTCGTCGCGACGAAGGCGTACGCCGAGATGGACCCCGCGAATCCCAACTCGAGTGGCCTCTCGCGAAAGGCCATCGAGCAGGAACTCGAGGCGAGTCTGGACCGACTCGGGATGGACACGATCGATCTCTACCAGACCCACCGCTGGGACGACGAGACGCCCATCGAGGAAACCCTTCGAGCGCTCGACGACGCGGTCCGTCGGGGGAAGGTGCGGTACGTTGGCACCTCCTCGATGTGGGCCCACCAGTTCGCCGAGGCACTCCACGCGAGCGACTCGCTGGGCCTCGAGCGATTCGCGACGATGCAAAACCACTACAACGTCTTCTACCGCGAGGAAGAACGCGAGATGCTTCCCCTCTGTCGAACGGAGGACGTCGGCGTCATTCCGTGGTCACCGCTGGCTCGTGGCGTCGGGACCCGTCCGCTCGAGGACCTCGAGTCGACGACCCGGGGGCAGACCGACGAGTACCTCGAACAGATTCCGTACCTGGACGGGGGCGGCGAGGAGATCAACGAGCGAATTCAGGAACTCGCCGCCCAGAAGGGCGTCACGATGGCCCAGATCTCACTCGCCTGGTTGCTCCACAAAGAATGGGTCGACGCCCCCATCGTCGGCACGACCAGCATCGACCACCTCGAGGAGGCCGTCGAAGCCCTCGAAATCGACCTGACGGCATCGGATATGAGCTATCTCGAGGAGCCCTACGAGCCGTTACCGATCGCCGGCCACGAGTGAGGACGCTTCGACCGCCAGGGTCGCGGTGATCGCCTGTTCGAACCGAACGGTCAGAACAGCCCTTCGACGTCCGATTCTCGAGCCTCGCGCCGGTCGACGTGCTCCGTCAGTCGCTGGAAGATGATTCCCCGATGCTCGTCCTCGCGAACGAAATCGAACAGGAGCGTGACGAATCGGCTTCCGTCGTCGCCCGCCTCGAGATCCCGTCTGGCGTACGACCTCGCTCGTTCGATCGGCTCCTCCTCGAATCCCAGTTCGTCCGCGAGGACGGTCGCCGCGATGGCCGTCGGCTCGAATCCGAGCGATGATCGGGTCGGAACGTCGCCTTCGTGAACCAGTCGAATCGGTGGCCGACGTTCGATCAGTTCGGGGTCGGACTCGAGGGCGACGAGAAACGCGCGCACGGACTCGAGTTCGATATCGCGATACTCCGCGGGCAATCCCGAGAGGTACGCTCGAGCGCTGGCCGCCAGCCCGATGGCCCCTTCCCAGTTGCGTTCGCGTGCGTGGTAGACGGCGGCGGTGAACTGGATCAGCCCGTGAAGCAGGCGCTCGTCGTCGGTTCCGGACTCGAGGTCGAGCCAGTAGTCCTCCCAGGCGTCGTGAGCGGCGTGATAGAACCCCGCGTTGTAGATCGCGGCCCCGGCTCGGAGGTGATCGCGCATAGGAAGCGTAGCCACTCGAGACTGGTGAGTATATCGGATGGATCGGCTGCGGAGAGACAGTGTTGGCCGGATACGGATCGCCTCCGGCAGGGCGAGTCGGGAGTTTGGAAGGGAATACACCGATCGTCGCGTGTGACGATCGATACGTGGGACGAGCAGCGAGTCCCCGACCGGTTACTGGCCGCCACCGGTTATGGCGGTATACGAACTGTGGCGAGACCGACCTATTATTATGCAGTCTCTGCCAGGACACGAGAGGCGAGAAGGCACCGCTTAACAGCGTAATTAGCGCTGTGAACGCCTCCGATAGATTGGGTGCGTCGCTCGCTCGAGTGGAGACAACAGCGTTACTCCCACCGGAACTGTCCGTCTTCCTGAACGACTTCGCCGTCGACCTCGAGTCTGGACTCCTCGCTCACGTCGGCGATTAGATCGACGTGGACGGCGGAGTCGTTGCCCGTCTCCCCGTCGGGAAGGTTCGCGTCGTAGGCCCGCCCGAGCGCGAGGTGGACCGTCTCGCCCATCTTCTCGTCGAAGAGGATGTTGTCCGTATAGCGATCGATGCCTCGATTCATGCCGATGCCGAGTTCGCCGAGTCTGCGTGCGCCCTCGTCCGTCTCGAGAATCTCGCCGATCACGAACTCGCCCTGTTCGGCGTCGTAGTCGACGACCTCGCCGTCTGCGAACTCGAATCGGACGTTGCGGACCGACTCGCCGCGAAGCGTCATCGGCACGTCGAACGTCACCTCGCCCTCGGTGGCGTACGGCGCGGTGAACACCTCGCCGCTGGGGAGGTTGTGCGAATCGTAGGCGACCGACGCCGCGCTGTTGACCGCCGTTCGGCCCCCGATCTGCATGGTGAGATCGGTGTCCTCCGAGACGATCCGAACCTCGCTGCCGTCGTCGAGAATCGACTTCATCCGCCCCATCTCCTCGGCCAGCGACTCCCAATCTCTGAGGATGGCGTCGTACGCGAAGTCTCGGTACTCCTCGAAGGCCATCCCCGCTTGCTGGGCGAGCGAGCGCGTCGGGTGGACGGTCGACACCCAGCGCGTCCCGAGTCGGCTCTCGCGGATCTCGGTTCTGGCACTTCGGTAGGCTTGTCGCGTCTCCCCGGGAACGTCAGCCGTCGCGCTGGTGTTTCGCCCGCCGCCGAGCGAGAGGTAGACGTCGGCGTTCTCGACCAACGCGAGTTCGTGGGCCGGATCCGCCTCGAACTCGCCGTCGTGCGCCCGCAGGTACGCGCGCGTAATCTCTCCCGAACTGTACGTCGCGAGCAGATTCGCACCTCGCTCGCCGAGTTGCTCGGCGACTGCGACCGCGAGTTCGTGTGCATCGGGGCCGACGGAGAGAACGACGTCGTCCCCCGCTTCGACCCGCGCGCTCCACTCGACCAGTACCTCGGCGTGTTCGCGTACGCGTTCGTCCATACCAGACACTTACGAGCGGGCCACTAAACGCTCCCCGTTCGCGGCCGCCGTCTCCAAGACGAGTCGAGAGAGATCGATCGACCCCGAGTCAGCAACGCCGCCGGGTCAACTCGGCGAGGGTTCGTCGGCGGCCCCTCGATTACGAGCGCGAACGAACGCGACCACGGCGTAGACGATCGGTGTATCGACGACGGCAATCGCGAGTTTCAGGAGGTACTGACCGACCATCAAGGCGAGCACTTCGCTTGCTCCCAGGCTCGGGCCGACGCCGAGCAGGGCCGGCGAGAGCGAGAACGCGATCGCGACGAAGATGACCGTGTCGATCGCCTGGCTGCTCGCCGTCGACGCGATGTTTCGAAGCCAGAGCTTCTCTCGACCCGTGTGGTCCCGGATTCGATGGAAGACGATTACGTCCCAGTTCTGGCTGACGACGTACGCAAAGAGGCTGCCGAGGACGATGTTCGTCGACGCGCCGAGGACGGCCTCGAACATCTCCGGGTCGATGCTCGAGACGTCCGCTGGGGCCGCAATCGTCGACCAGATGAGGAGAAGAACGACGAAGTTCATCGCGAAGGCGACGTTGACGACGACCTGTGCGGCCCGACGACCGTAGAGTTCCGCGTAGCAGTCACTGGCCAAGAACGTCAACGCGTACGCGAGCGCTGCGCCGGGCAGGACCAACTCTGCACCGGTAATCGGGAGTGAAAAGGGCATGGGAAACGCGAGTACTTTCGAGGCCGTCACCTGCGCCGTCACCAACGCCGTCACGAAGAGCCCGATCAACGCGACCTGCGCAATCGAGGGCGCTGGGGGCGTCTGCGAGTGCGAATCCGACTGGGTCATGCACACGGCGTATCCATCGGAGCTACCTAAACGGTTCGAGATGCCCTCGAGAAGTCGCGAATCAGCAATCGCATCGGGGTTGTTGGCAGTTCGTTCACAGGACAGCGAGAAACGAGTGCAAGCAGAATTGGTGGTTTCAGCGTCCGCATCTACCACCCCTTGTACGGCCACACCGCACCACGAGCGACGCTACGGGGCAATTGTCGTGTCTAAGGGATATTCTATCAGTCCCAATATAGTTCCAGGTTCTCCAAACTACAGAACATTCTCCAATTATCCGCAGTTTTCAGCATTCGTTTGTCTGTTCTTCGAGAGGACGAGCACAACACAACTGTTATACGTGTCCCGGGGTTTGTTTTGGATGCAATGGCGAAAGGAAACGTTGATTTCTTCAACGACACAGGCGGCTACGGTTTCATTGAGACGGACGACGCAGACGACGACGTTTTCTTCCACATGGAAGACGTTGGCGGTCCGGACCTCGAAGAAGGTACAGAGATCGAATTCGACATCGAACAGGCCCCAAAAGGCCCCCGCGCCACCAACGTCACCCGCCTGTAACACGGCTAATCACGTTCGGTAACGGGTTTCACAGTTTACCAACCATTCTTCGGACAGTGTACGTGCATACTGGCGAGTAACGCAGCCGACCCGATACTCAGAGACGGCGTTCGACTTACTCGCACAGGTAACTTGACGTCGCAACCCCACACGAACACTCGACACTCACCGCTAACACCTATCCCCGAGTCAGAGAGTCGTCCTCGAGTGTCATTCACACTCGTTGTCGTCCGCATAAAATATGTCGAGAGTCCAACGACAGTGGTGGCATTCAGTTGGTCGAACCTGGAAATGAGCCGTGGATAGCGGCCGTGATTGTTTTATGCAGTGCAATCCGCCCCATCTGGGTTCGAAAAGACGATAGTATCCGTTATGCGGAGTATATTGACGATTTCTGAACAGTTTCGAAAACCGACGTGTAATTGCCCGTTACCGGCAGTGAACCGGATATTCACCAGTTGTCTCTCAGTTAGACCGCCACCACAGTAAAGAAACAGTTGATACGAGAACGATAACAAATAGTCGGACAGTTGGTGTGTCGTCTGTGGTTGTAACATGGACGATTTGACCGGATTTCAGCGCGATCTTCTGTACGTGATCGCCGGAGCTGACGAGCCGTCTGGGCAGGAAGTAAAGGACGAAATCGAGACGTATTACAACAGCGAGATCAACCACGGCCGGTTGTATCCCAATCTCGATACGCTCGTCAACAAGGAACTCGTCGAAAAGGGCCAACTCGATCGCCGAACGAACTACTACGCGCTCGGCGATCAAGGCCTCGATCAGATCAAAGACCGACGATCGTGGGAACAACAGTACCTCGAGTGATCTCGCTCGAGTAATCGAGTGGGTTCTCGGCCGTCGACGTCGCACAGACACACCATGGTGCGACGTCGCTCTCTCTTTCTCGAGTAGAACAATCTGTACGGTAACGGGGCTGTACTCGAGGTCACAGAAGTCCATCCAAGCCGGAGAACGCCGACTCAGGCTCAGGCGAACAACTGCCGCGCATCGTCCAACGCCGCGACCAATTCGTCGATTTCTTCGCGCGTATTATACACGTAGAACGACGCTCGAGTCGACGCCGGAACGCCCAGTTTGTCGTGGAGTGGCTGAGTACAGTGATCGCCGGCGCGGACGGCGACCGTGTGGTCGTTCATGATCGAGGTGAGGTCGTGAGCGTGGACGCCCTCGAGGTTGAAACTCACCAGGCCGCCGCGGTCGGGGCCGCCTTCGGGGCCGTAGATCTCGACGTCGCCTTCGGCCTCGAGTCGGTCGTAGGCGTAGGCGGCGAGTTCCTCCTCGTGGGCCTGGATTCGTTCCATGCCGATTCCCTCGAGCCAGTCGATTGCGGCCTCGAGTCCGACGGCTTCGGCGATTGGCGGCGTCCCGGGTTCGAACTTCCATGGGAGGTCGCCCCACGTGGAGTCCTCGAAGGTGACCTTGCGGATCATGCCGCCGCCGTAGAGGTACGGCTCCATTTCCTCGAGCAGGTCCCGTTTGCCGTAGAGGACGCCGATACCGGTGGGGCCGGCCATCTTGTGCCCCGAGAAGGCGTAGAAGTCGGCGTCGATCTCGCTCACGTCGACGGGCCGGTTGGGGACGGCCTGTGCGCCGTCGATAAAGGAGAGGGCGTCGTGTTCGTGGGCAAGGTCGGTGAGTTCGGAGACGGGGTTGACGGTGCCGAGCGTGTTCGAGACGTGGACCGCCGAGACGATAGCAGCGTCGTCGTCGATCAGTTCGCGGGCGTGATCCATATCGAGTCGCCCGGTGTCGTCGACGCGAATGTACTCGACCTCGGCGCCCGTCTGCTTGGCGATCTGTTGCCAGGTGACGAGCGAGGCGTGGTGTTCCATCTCCGTGAGGACCACTCGGTCGCCGGCCTCGAGTTCGTTCAATCCCCAGGCGTAGGCGATCAAATTCTCGCCTTCGGTCGTGTTCTTCGTGAAGATGATCTCCTCGCGGCCGTCGGCGTTGACGAACTCGGCGACGCGGTCGTGGGCCCCTTCGTAGCGTTCGGAGGCTTCCTGACTCAGGTGGTGGATACCGCGGTGGACGTTCGCGTTGTGCCGGCGGTAGTACTCGCTCATCGCGTCGACGACCGGATCCGGCGTCTGCGTCGTCGCCGCGTTGTCGAGGTAGACGACCTGCTGGCCGTCGAATTCCCGCTCGAGAATGGGGAACTCCGCGCGGATGGACTCGACGTCGAGACCCTCGAAATTCTGATGACTCATTACGTACGGGGAGGGACTCGAGACAAAACACTCCTTCGGTCCGTGACAGGGCGAGGGTGTGAAAATCGAAACGCTCGGCGTGAGGAGACGCGCGGACGTCGAACGGTCGCTCGAGGAGAACGCGTCGAAAGGGGGACCGAAGATGTGAACGGACTGGTGGGTGGGTGCCTCAGCAGGGACGGCTAACCAACCACTGTTCGTGCCCTGCCAAGTAGACTGTTCAGCGCAAGGACCATATCAGTATTTCCAAAATAGTTTGGCTACTTTGGATCTGTTCCGAAAAATAACGCAGGATGAGTTTTGGATTCCGACATGCAACGGTTCTCGATGTCCGAACGGAGCACCCGACTAATTATATACAATACATGTGAACGTACAGATACGATGGCTGCGATTAAAACGTCGGGACTCACGAAAACGTACGGTGAGTTAACCGCCGTCGACACCCTCGATTTGAGCGTCGAGTACGGAGAGGTCTTCGGGTTTTTGGGGCCAAACGGGGCCGGTAAATCCACGACCATCAACATGTTGCTCGATTTCGCTCGACCGACGGCGGGGACGGCGACGGTGCTGGGCTACGACACGCAAGCGCAAGCCGACGCGATCAGTCCCCGCGTCGGGGTCCTCCCGGAAGGGTTCGACCTCTATCCGCGCCTCTCGGGTCGTCGCCACCTCGAGTTCGCGATCGAAACCAAAGCCGCCGACGACGACCCCGACAGGATCCTCGAGCGCGTCGGGTTATCTGCCGACGACGCGAGGAGACCGGCTGGGGGCTACTCCAAGGGAATGCGTCAACGGCTCGCGACGGGCATGGCCCTGGTCGGTGATCCCGACTTGTTGATCATGGACGAACCCACGTCCGGGCTCGACCCACACGGGATACGCGAGATGCAGTCCCTCGTCCGCTCGGAGGCCGAACGCGGAACGACCGTCTTCTTCTCGAGTCACATTCTCGAACACGTCGAGGCGGTCTGCGATCGAATCGGCGTCTTGAACGAGGGGCGACTGGTCGCCGTCGACACGATCGACGGCCTTCGCGAATCCATTGGCGGCGGCGCGACGATGGAACTGACGCTCGCCGATCCTGTCGGCGATCTCCCCGACATCGCTCGCTCGGTGTCCGGGATTAGCGAGGTCAGTGCAACCGAACGCAGCCTCGAGTGTACTATCACCGATCCGACGGCGAAAGCGACCGTCGTCACGGAACTCGACGCCGCGGGCGCGACGGTTCACGACGTACAGATCGAGGACGTCTCGCTCGAGACGCTGTTCACCGCGTTGACGAACGGCGGCGAAGCCGGAGACGCGCGTGAATCACCGGCAAGTGCCGTCGCGACCGAATCCGAGGTGGCGAAATGAGTTCACACATCACCACCGTCGCCCGCAAAGAGTTCGAGGACGCCGGGCGATCGAAGCTTCTCTGGGTGCTTGTGACGTTGCTCGTCGGAATCGTCGTCGTCGGGTACACGGCGGTCTGGTACACCGGAGGCGACGTCGCCGCGGACGAGATGCTCGGATTTTTGGGCCTCCCGTTACAGACGATCATCCCGATCGCCGCGTTGATCACGGGGTACATGGCCGTCGTGGGCGAGCGACGCTCCGGCAGCATGAAACTCCTGCTCGGGCTCCCGCCCAATCGCACCGACGTCGTCTTCGGGAAGGTCCTCGGCCGAATGGCCGTCGTCGGGGCGGCCATCGTCCTCGCGTTCCTCGTCGCGCTCGTCCTCGGGGCGGCCTTCTTCGGATCCGTTCCGCTTACGGATATCCTCGCGTTCGCTGCCCTCACGCTACTCTTCGGTCTCTCGTTCGCCGGCCTCGCCGTCGGCGTCTCCGCCGGCGTCGACTCACGCGGAAAATCCATGGCGCTCGTCGTCGGCCTCTACATGATCTTCGTCGCCCTCTGGGAACTCCTCACGGCCGGCCCCTACTACCTCATCTACGGCGACGGGCCGCCCGTCGAAGCCCAGACGTGGTACCTGCTCCTCGAGCAGTTCAACCCGATAACGAGTTACACGACGATGGCGAGCAACGTCGTCGAAGGCGAGGTCATTCCCTTCGCGTTCCAGTACGGACTCGAGGACTGGGAAGCCGGTCAGATGACGCCCGCCGAGCGCTACGGTGACGGTGCGCCGTTCTATCTGGACGACTGGTTCGGCCTCGTCGTCTTAGTGTTCTGGCTGGTCGTTCCCATCGCGATCGGTTACTACCGGTTCAAAAGAGCGGATCTCTGAGCGACGTTCGATACCCGCCAGCCTCGAATCAGAGCCGAAGCGTCTGCGCGTGAAGCGTCGATCCGATCTCGAGGACGTTCGCTTCGTCGACGAACCCCGCTTCGATCGCGAACTCGACCGAGCGCGTCCCGACGATGTTACTGACGGTCGCCCGTGCGAGGCTATCGGTAACGGCCTCCTCGTCGGCCACCTCGCCGCCGTAGAACTCCTCGGTGACGGTCAAGGATACGTCGTCCGTTTCGAACGTCTCGCCGAGGGCGTCCTCGTCGCAGACCGTGACCAACAACCCCTCCGGCGTCTCCTGTTCTGTGACGATCATCCGTTACTCGAGTCGCCACTCCTCGTCGCCGTTTTCGGAGTCGGCGTCGGGAGCGCTGCGGCCGGGGTCGGTCAGATCCTGTGCGTCGAGACTCTCTCGAGGGGGCCCACCAGCGGGACCACCGCTGCCGGCAGCCTGTCCCTGTCCCTGCCCCTGCATGTCTCGGCGTTCTTCCATGACGTCCTGTTCAGCCTGCTCGAGCAACGCGTTTGCCTCCTCTGCGATCTCTTCGGCTTCGTCGTACTCGCCTAACTCCTCGAGAATTTCGGCCTTTTCCTCGAGGACCTTCGCATTGCGCAAGCCGAGGCGAATCGCGTTGTCGATGCAGTGGAGGGCGTCTTCTGCGAGGCCGCGTTCCGAGAGGAAGAAGGCTCGGTTGAACCAGCCCTCGGCGAAGCGTTCGTCGATTTCGATGGCGCGTTCGGCGTGTTCGAGCGCCTGCGCCGTCTCGCCGAATTCCCAGAGCGCGTACGCGAGATTCGTTTCGGCCGTCGCGGCGTGTTCACTCGAGTCGTCCACCTTGAGCGCTTCTCGGTGGGCCCCGATCGCTTCGTCCCACTCCTCGAGTTCCGCGTGGGCGACGCCTTTGTTCACCCACGCTTCTTGGGTTATGCGTTCGTCGTCGGCGAAGCGCGCGGTCCGCTCGAACGCTTCGGTCGCCTGCTCGTAGCGGTTGATCTGCATGTAGTTGAGGCCGACGTCGAGTAACTCACTCGCCGCGACGTCGTCCTGATCGATGTTGTGCGAATCGAGCGTGTCGGTGACGACCCTGGAGTCGACGGGGTCGACCTTCGAGGGGTCGACGCCCAGTTCCGGCGGATCCAGATCGAACTCGTCGTAGGTGTCACCGAACCCCTCGCCCTCGGAGAATCGGTGGTCGCGATCGCCCTCTCGGTCAGTCATTGGCGGAATGTGGCGTCGAGGACTGTTAAGGGCTGCGACCTCGAGTGTTACCCCTGTCCGTTCGACCGATTACGATTCGTCGCGACGTGTGCCACACAGACGAGCCGTTAGGAGGACGGTTAAATCACAGATGAGATTGGTTCAGTAAAGGTAAAAGTTATAGGATAGTTTTTACTATGTTGCGATATGGCTGCAATTACGGTCGAGAACGTCTCCAAACGCTACGGGACCGTTAGGGCACTCGATCGCGTCGATCTAACGGTCGACGAGGGCGAAATCTTCGGATTTTTGGGACCAAACGGCGCGGGGAAGTCGACGCTGATCAACGTCTTTCTCGACTACGCTCACCCGGATTCCGGCGCGGTGACCATCTTCGGTCACGACTGCCAGGAAAACGGAGTCGACGCGAAAGCGCGAATGGGCGTCCTTCCCGACGGCTACACCGTCTACGACCGACTGACCGGTCGTCAGCACATCGAGTACGCCATCGAGGCCAAAGACGCCGACGTCCATCCGATGGACGTCCTCGAGCGGGTCGGGATCCACGACGCCGCCGATCAGACAGCGGGAGGCTACTCGAAGGGAATGTCCCAGCGACTCGTCCTCGGAATGGCCCTCGTCGGCGAACCGGACCTACTCGTCCTCGACGAACCCACGAGCGGCCTCGACCCACACGGAATCAAGCAGATTCGGACGATCATCCGCGAGGAGAACGAACGCGGGGCGACCGTCTTCTTCTCGAGTCACATCCTGGAGCAAGTCGAAGCTGTCTGTGACCGCGTCGGCATTCTCTACGGCGGCGAACTCGTCGCGACGGATACGATTTCCGGGCTCAGGCAATCGATCGGCGGCGGAACGAAACTCCAGATCACCGTCGATCGCTGCGATGCAGGCGTTCTCGAGCGAATCGAATCGCTCGAGGGCGTCGAACACGCCTGGCTCGAAGAAGCGGACAATCGGGTCGAAGTCACCTGTTCGAACGACGCGAAGATGGACGTACTGGTCGCGCTCAACGACGCCGGCGTCGACGTCGAGAACTTCCAGACCGAAGAGGCGTCGCTCGAGGAGATGTTCGTCGAGTACACGGACGGAAATCGTTAATGTCCTGGGTGACGATTGCACGTACCGAGTTCGAGACGACAAAAGAGTCGCGAGCGGTGAGGTGGCTCCTGTGGCTGCTCGCCGGCGCGTGCGTGTTGGCTGGCTATCTCTTCCCGGAAGTCACCGGTGGCTCGATCACGACCCGCGAATTCGCGGGGTTTTCGTTTCTGACGGAGAGCATCAACTACCTCCTGGCGCTGATCGGCGTCGTGCTCGGCTACGGGGCCATCGTCGAGGAACGAACGTCCGGGAAGCTGACGCTGTTGCTCTCACTTCCCTACAGTCGGCGAGACCTCGTCGTCGGCAAAGTCGTCGGCCGCTCGCTGGTGTTCGCGACGGCGCTCGTCGCCGCGTTGGCCGTCGCCGGAGCGCTCGTCGTCTACCCCTTCGGCTCGCTTTCGCTCGGCTGGTACATCGCTTTCGTCGTGGTGACCGTCTGTTACGGCGTGATCTTTACGGGCCTCGCCGTTTCGATTTCCATGCTCACGTCGTCGAAACACGTCGCGACCATCGGTGCGTTCGGCAGCTACGGCCTGTTCGTCGCTATCTGGGGCACCGTCGAATCCAGCCTCGAGTACGGCCTCGAGACGATCGGCATGATCGAAGGCGGATTGCCGGACGCACTCGCGTTCGTCTTCAGCCTGAATCCAGTGCGGCTGTACACCCGGATCGTCGACGGTCTCATCGCCGGCGGCTCGGGAACCACAGCGGGCTCCGACGCCTGGTACTTCAGCGAGTGGCTCGCACTCGTCGCGTTCGTCGCCTGGCTCGTCGTGCCGCTCACGCTCAGTTACCTGTGGTTTTCCACTACCGACCTATGACCGAAGAATCCACCTCACACACCGGTGAGTTCGCATGAACTGGCGCTCGAGCGCACGAAAGGACGTTCGCGACGCGATTCGCTCGCGGACGATCGGACTCTTACTCGTCGTGTTCGTCGGGGTGTTCGTCGTCGGACACGTCGCGTTCGCCTCGAGTTCTGGCTCGTTCGACGAGTTCGTCGAGAACGTGTACGCCGATCTGACGTGGCTGATGCCGATCGTGGCACTCGTCGTCGGGTACAAAGCCGTCCTCCACGAGCGCACCTCGGGAACGATCGTTCTCGCGCTCTCACTCCCCCAATCCCGACTGGATTTCGTCCTCGGGAAGTTGATCGGGCGCTCGCTCGTAATCGTGATCCCGATGGCCGTCGGCCTCCTCGCCGCCGGCGTCGTCGGCATGGGACGCTACGAGTCTGTCGCGGTGCTCGCGTTTTTGGCATTCATCGCCGTGAGCGTCCTCTACACGGTCGCGTTCGTTGCCATCGCCCTCGCCTGTTCGATGTCGACGACGGCCGGTCGACGCGTCCTACTCGGTTCGATCGGTGCCTACGTCGTTCTCGACCAGCTATGGGTCGTGTTAGTGAACGAGTTCGCCGTCGCCCTGTATCGCTACGATCTGTCCGTCGCGAACGACCTCCCCGAGTGGGCCGTCTTCGCGCAACTCCTCTCACCGAGCGAAGCGTACAGACACCTCGTCAGCAGCCTCTTCGAGTTCAATAGCTCGAGGGCGCATCTCGCGGCCGACGCGCCGTGGTTCGTCAACTCCTGGACGGCACTGCTCGTCCTGGGCCTCTGGATCGGCGTCCCGATCGCACTCGGCTATCGACGGTTCGGCCGAGTCGATCTCTGAGGAGGGGGGTAACACGAGCGATGAAACCGTCGAATAGGCGTTCGCCTGTTGCGGTGCGAGCAGTTTCGTCGAGTCCGAACGAGAGTGGAGCGAAACTGAGCTATCGTCTGTTTTCTCGAGGTACTGGTGTTGGTAAGTGAACGGGGAAATAGCAGGAATTTAATATAACATGCTGGTACGACAACTCGAATGTCTCCGCGTGATAACCCCTCCGAACCGACACCGGCGCCCGATACATCGAGTACGCACCGCCCCGTTTCACGACAGTTCACTCGACGACGCGTTCTTACCGTCGGGACCACCGCGGCAGTGGCTTCCGTAGCGGGTTGTTCGAGCGCCGTCGACTTCCTCGCAGATATGACCTTAGAGGAGGTGAACGTGTTCAACGGCGCTGACGAGCCGATTACCGGCACGATCGAAATCGTCGACCCGGACGGCGAGGTCGCACTCGAGGAATCGTTCGACCTCGAGCGAGACCGCGACGGCGACGACGAGGACAACGAGGCGGCCGCGTTCTACGACGATACCTGGTCCGATGCCGGCGAGTACGAGGTCAGCGTCGAACTCGAGGACGAACCCGACGAGGCGAGTGACGATGGCGAGTCAGCGGACGACGGGGAGGACAGCGACGACGGCGACGACAACGACACTCCGCTCGGTCCAGAACGAACCGACACCGTCACTGTCGACGACCCGGACGAGGAGCGACTCGTGGTCGGAATCGCACAGGAAGGGCCAGGAGAGCTAATCAGCTTCCACGTCATCGAAGATTTCTCCGAACTCGAGGAGGAATTCGAGGGAGAGTTCGAGGAGTGAGGAGACGGGGAAACCCACCCCACCGCCAAATCGTTGAAAAGGCATTCGCTCCTACGGACAGCACATGCGACTGTTCGTGAGCGTCGACCTTCCCGACGACCTCGCGGCGTCGGTTTCGACCGTTCAGGACGAGTTTCGCGACGCGAGCGGGCTTCGCTTTACCGATCCCGAACAGGCACACGTGACGCTCAAATTCCTCGGCGAAGTCGACAACGACCGGCTAGGTCAACTCCGACGCGAACTCGCCGCTGCCGTTTCCGAAGCGTCCGTCGAGCCGTTTTCCGTCCGCTTCGGCGGGCTGGGCGTGTTCCCGAGCCTCGAGTACATCAGCGTCGTCTGGCTCGGTGTCGAAGCTGGAGGCGACCCACTCACGCGCCTCCAGGAAGCCGTCGAGTCGCGGACGGTCGCGATGGGATTCGATCCGGAATCCCACGAGTTCACGCCCCACGTGACGCTCGCGCGGATGGACCACGCCGGCGGGAAAGAACTCGTCCAGGACGTCGTCCGCGAGCACGAGCCGACGGTGGGAGAGATGCACGTCGATTCGATTCACCTGACCGAGAGCACACTCACCGACGACGGGCCGACGTACTCGAGTGTCGACTCGTTCTCGCTCGAGTAATCGGACTTCGAGAGCGACCATCTCTCCAGAAATCGGGAGGTACCGAGCGTAGTGAAAGGGCACGAACGAGCGACGCACGAGACGGCGAATGACCGACCGACGCGAGCGCACGGAGATCGCTACACGGCCGCGTGGGGTCGCCTTCGCACGCTGGCGCCGAGATGGACAACATTTTAAGCCACCGCGGGCTACGTCCGCCTACTATGGGTAAGAAAACGAAGGGCAAGAAAAAGCGTCTTGCCAAACTCGAGAACCAGAACAGCCGCGTTCCGGCGTGGGTTATGATGAAGACGGACATGGAAGTCCAGCGAAACCCAAAGCGACGCAACTGGCGGCGTAACGACACTGACGAGTAACGATGAGTGCAAGTGATTTCGAGGAACGTGTCGTAACCGTTCCCCTGCGCGACGTCAAGAAAGGAGCCAACCACGAGGCCGCAGACCTCGCGATGCGACTCATCCGCGAACACCTCGCGAAACACTTCTCCGTCGACGAGGGGGCGATCCGACTGGATCCCTCGATCAACGAGGAAGTGTGGTCACAGGGTCGTTCCAACCCGCCACGAAAACTTCGCGTTCGTGCGGCTCGCTTCGACGAAGACGGTGAGGCCGTCGTCGAGGCCGAGGTCGCCGACTAAATTTGCAACGACTCGCCTTCGTCGGGTCAGCCTACGTCGGCGTCTTCGCCCGTGCGACCGACACCTGCGTGCTCGTTCGACCGGACGTCGACGACGACACCGTCGCTGACCTGACCGACGAACTCGAGGTGCCCGCAATTCAGACGACCGTCGGCGGCTCCTCGACGGTCGGCGCGTTAGCGACGGGTAACGAGAACGGACTCCTCGTCAGTTCTCGTATTCTCGAATACGAACGAGAACGACTCGAGGACGAAGTGGACGTTCCGGTGACGGAACTCTCCGGAAAGATCAACGCCGCGGGGAACGTCGTCCTCGCGAACGACTACGGCGCGTACGTCCATCCGGACCTCCCTCGGGAAACGATCCAAACGATCAAAGACACGCTCGAGGTGCCCGTCGAACGCGGCGACCTCGCGGGCGTTCGCACCGTCGGCACCGCCGCCGTCGCGACCAACGCCGGGGTGCTTTGTCACCCGAAAGCGACCGACGAGGAACTCGACTTCCTCGAGGACGCACTCGACGTTCGCGCCGACGTCGGCACCGTCAACTACGGTGCACCGCTTGTCGGCTCCGGACTGATCGCGAACGAAGCCGGCTACGTCATCGGTGAGGATACGACCGGACCCGAGCTGGGCCGGATCGAAGACGCGCTCGGCTATCTTGAGTGACTCCCCATTTTCACGGGCTGGATCGCCCGTTCTCGATTTCTCGAATGGCGATAGTAGCCACTGCACGTCAGTGTACACCTGATCGCTAAACCGTCTGGCGAGCAGCGTGTGATCCGTTTCAGTTGGGACGGTAGTGACGACACCGCTCGAGGCTTCGAGTCTCCGCTTCCCAACGGCGCTATTCGTGGCCCTTGGGTTCGAACTGGTGGCGAACGACGTCGCTGTCGTCGTCCCACTCGAAGGAGTCGTGTGCGCGCTCGAGAAGTCGCTCGTAGGACTCGAGGTCGTCCATCCCTTCTGCCTGGGCGTCCGCGTCGGTCAGGTCGCCGAGCGTTCGTTCGGTTACGTCAGTCACCTCGAACGTCGTTCCCTCGATGGTGAACGTGTCGCCGACCTCGGCGTAGCGGTGGCCGCGGTGGATCTGGGTCACCTCGCCCTCGAGGACCTGCGTTTGCATGCGCTCGCTCGGGAGTAATTCGGCTGGCTCGAGTTGACTCATACTCGTTCGTGCGTGCGCCAGCGCAAAATTCGTTGCCACAGGCGAGTTCAGGTGCTTGCCACAGGCGAGTTCAGGTGCGACGACGTGCGTCGAACGAAGCCCAAAACCGGCGCACACTCGCAGTAGCGAACCGCTCCTGAAGAGTTATAAGAGTGAACAGTGAAGTGAAATGTATGGTCCTCCAATCAATCTTCGCCCGGATCAAGACCGGGTTCACGATCGCGAAAGCGTCGTTCGGCGTCCTTCGCAGCGAGAAGTGGCTGCTCGTGTTCCCGCTGTTGTACGGGCTCACGTGGACTGTCGGAATCGCCCTCCTCATCGCCGGTCTCCTAGTCGCGTTGGTCGGTGCCGGCATCGGCGTCGGCGTCCTCGAGCAGTTCACCGGCGCGTCCGACGGCACGGTCGACGGCGTGTTTCAAGTCGTCGCAATCCTCGCTTCCTTCGGCGTGATGTTCGTCGCGACCGCCGTGGCGACGTTCTTCAGCGCGGCGCTCGTCCACTCCGTCGGAAAACTGTTTCAGGGCCAAGAGACGAGCGTCCGAGACGGACTCGCCGGCGCGTGGGCGTCCCACCGAACGATTCTCGCGTGGGGCGTCGTCGGTGCAGTCGTCGGCCTCATCTTCCAGGCTCTCGAGAGCCGAGACGGACTGGGTGCACAGATCGCTCGCGGTATCGCCGGCTTCGCCTGGTTTGCGATGACGTTCTTCATCGTTCCGGTGATCGTCTTTCAGGACGGTGGCGTCCGAGAGTCGATGCGCGAGAGCGTCACAACGTTCCGCGAGACGTGGGGCGAAGTCGGCGGCGTCAGCCTCGGCATCGGCCTCGTGATCGTTCCGCTCGCGCTGGTCGTCCTCGCGACGGGAATCGGGGCGCCGCTATTCTTCCTCGAGGACCCCAGTGGCGTATTGCCCTACTCGGTCGCCGTGACCGTTCTCCTGTTGGGCGCGCTCGTCGTCGTCCACACGGCTGCGACGGCGATCGCGAAAACGGCGCTCTACCAGTACGCAGACGGCGGCGAACTGCCACCACAGTTCGACGGGATCGACCCGCAGAACCTCGCCTCGCGAAAGCGAGGGTCGAAGTCGGTGTCGAGCGACCCGTCCGGCCAACAGCCCGGACAGATCTGAGGCGATCAATGTCGGAAGTCGAACACTCCTGACTCCGATGGAAGGGAAGATTCTTCCGACTGCCTGCCGGAGTGAGAGACATGAATCAATATACGGTCACCGGCCGGTTCAAGAACCGCGACGGGTACTCGTCGTTCGAAACGACGATCGACGCAGTAAACGAATCCGTCGCTCGAGAACACGCGCTCTCCCAGTTCGGGAGCGAACACGGACTCAAGCGAACGGAAATCGACCTCGAGGAGGTGGCACAACGATGAGTCAACAACAGCTTCAGCAACTCTCACAGCAGCTTCAAGAGATCGAAGAGGAGATCGAAACGCTCGAGCAGAACGTCGAAGCGATCCGACAACAAAAAGACGAAGCCGACGAGGCAACCGAGGCGCTCGAGACGCTCGAGACCGGATCGACCGTGCAGGTTCCGGTCGGCGGCGGTGCCTACCTTCGCGCGACGGTCGAGGACATCGACGAAGTGATCGTCGAACTCGGTGCAGACTACGCCGCGGAGTTCGAACAGGACGACGCAATCGACGCCCTCGAGAGCAAACAGGAGAATCTCGACGACCGAATCGACGAGGTCAACGGCGAGATTTCTGAGTTGCAGTCCGAAAGTGACGAACTCGAACAGCAGGCCCAACAGCTCCAACAGCAGGCGATGCAACAGCAGATGCAACAGATGCAGGGCCAGAACCCCGACGAATAACGTCGGGCGACTATCCGCATCATGTTCGATAATTTGAAGGAGAAACTCGGGAGCTTCCGCAAAGACGCCGAAGCGGCGGCTGAGGAGAACGTCGAGGAAGTCGACGACGAGGAAGAACTCGAGGACGAAGACTCCGAGGTTGCCGAAGAGACGACAGCACCCGAGACGTCGGACGCCCCAGCGGCGACTACGGAGTCGACTGGAGACGAACCCACCGCGCGAGAAGACGATCACGAGCCGGCGGATGCACCCGAGACGCGGGAAACGGCGACTGCGAGCGACGAGACAGCTATCGCGACGAGCGAATCAGCGCTCGAGGACGAGCCTCAGGGTGAGCACGCTTCGACCGAGACTGTCGACAGCACACCGGCGGCGTCTGAAGCCTCCGACACAGACACCGTCGACGAGGCCTCGGAACCGATCCACGAGGAACCGGACGTCGACGGCGAGGAGACACCGGAAAGCGAAACTGTCGAGGATGCCGACGACACCGGGGCCGTCGAGACCGAGGACGCAGCAGGTGCCTCGGTCGCAGACGGCACTGAAGACGCCGACACAGCGGACGCAGACGAGGATAACGGAACCGGCTTCGGTGCGAAAGCGCGCTCGCTCGTCAAGGGCAAGTTCGTCATCGAGGAAGAAGACCTCGAGGGGCCACTCCAGGAACTCGAGTTGGCGTTGCTCTCGAGTGACGTGGAGATGGGAGTCGCCCAAGAAATTCTCGATAACATTCGCGAGGAACTGATCGGCGAGACGCGGACGTTTACGACCTCGACGGGTGCGGTCGTCGAGGAAGCACTGCACGACGCGATCTACGACGTCATCAGCGTCGGCCAGTTCGACTTCGAAGAACGCCTCGCGGCCGAGGACGCGCCGGTCACGATCATCTTCACCGGCGTCAACGGCGTCGGAAAGACGACGTCGATCGCCAAACTCAGTCAGTATCTCGAGGAACGAGGGTACTCCTCAGTGATGGCGAACGGCGATACGTACCGCGCCGGAGCGAACGAGCAGATCCAAGAGCACGCGGACGCGCTCGACACGAAACTCATCAGTCACGAACAAGGCGGCGACCCCGCCGCCGTGTTGTACGACGCCGTCGAGTACGCCGAAGCCAACGACATCGACGTCGTGCTCGGCGACACGGCGGGGCGACTCCACACCGACGAAGGGCTGATGGACCAACTCGAGAAGATCGGTCGAGTCGTCGACCCCGATATGACGCTGTTCGTCGACGAAGCGGTCGCCGGACAGGACGCGGTCAATCGCGCTCGCGAGTTCGACGAGGCTGCCGAAATCGACGGTGCAATCTTGACGAAGGCCGACGCCGACTCGAACGGCGGTGCCGCGATTTCGATCGCTCACGTCACCGGGAAGCCGATTCTCTTCTTGGGTGTCGGACAGGGCTACGACGACATCGAGCGCTTCGATCCAGACGAGATGATCGATCGGTTGCTCGAAGACGACGTGTAGCCGTCGAACCCGGCCCTATTTTTCGATCGTCGAGAGACCGTACCAGTCCACGAGTGACAATCACGAGCGAGCGAGTAAACGAAAAGCCCATAATACAGGTAACTTAGTTTACAGTATGCGAACTCCCCGGACTCGTCGGTCCCTCCTGTCGTCAGTACTGCCGGTTACAGCGGCCCTCGCCGGTTGTTTCGACGGACAACTCGCACGCACAGATGACGACGATGCGGAGTTGGTTTCACCCGACGAGTACGACTGTGGTGACCGTGACCGTCCGGATCCTGAGGAACCCGTAGCCGGCGAGGCGCTCGAGCGAGTCTCGTATCCCACGGCACCGGAGTCGGTGAGCGACGACGCCGAGACGTACGCACTCGAGTTCGAGCAGGCCTATCGGCAAAACGCCTTCCTCGAGGAGTACGGCTCGGAAGCACACGACGTGCACTTCGATCTGGAGCGAAATCGGATGACCGAAATCGAGGGGAACCCAGATGTCGAGTCGGATGCAGAGATGGAGACGGAGGCGGTGGTGGTGTCGATCGTCTACGATTATACGACGGCGACCTCACAGGGGTCGAACCCGACCGAACGAGGGACGCGCGTTACCTATTATATCGACGAAAACGTCACGATTCGGGCACGAAATCAGGGTATCGCCGACGAACCCGAGTTCGAACCCGATCCGCGTGGGGAGACCGGTACCGTCGTCGCGTGTTCGGAGTAACGCCGAATTCGGCTTTGAATCGTCGTTTCTCGAGTGATACAGCCGTTGCTGAGAGACATGGACGACGGTCGGGGGTCGGTACTCGACGCGAGTCGTCCGCATTCGTATCGGCAATTGTGACCGCTACCGATGACAGTTCTCTCCGGGTACGACTGGATCGGTGCGTCTCAGTTGCGATTTACAGTAAATTTGGGTCGCAGTGAGTAGCACGTCGATCCGAATGAGGCAAGAGTTGCTGGTGGAACGGACCGACGTCAGGATTCGCCGAATTGCAGGCTGGTATAGGGTTCGGGTGTGAGTACTTGCTACTAGATGACCGTACGAGAGACGCCGCACACAGTGCTTGCCACTCGGTGGACGCACCGGCGGTGGTTCAGATGAACACGACGGAGCAGTACAAACAGAACAAACACCCCCTCGACGTGATCGACGACGTCTACGAATACGCAGAAGACAGGCTCTCCTTCGAAGAAATCGAAGAGCGAGCCGGTGACGGCGAGTGGGAGCGCCTGAAGTGGGCCGGCATGTACGCCCAGAAACAGGAGGGCTACTTCATGATCCGGACGAAGGTTCCGGGCGGAAAGCTCACGCCCGAACAGGCCGAGGTCATCGGCGAAGTAACCGACGACCTGGCCGTCGCACCCGAGGAGTACGGCGGGGAAGAGCAAAACGAACTCTGGGGCGACGCCTACCTCGATATCACGACCCGTCAGGACATCCAGAAACACTGGATTCGTGTCGAAGACGTGCCAGAGATGTGGGACCGCTACGACGAAGTCGGCCTGACGACGGTTCAGGGCTGTGGCGACTCCGCCCGGAACGTCCTCGGCTGTCCCGCTGCCGGACTCGACGACCACGAGTGTTTCAACGCACAGCCGGTCGTCGACGCCGTCTCCGAGTTTTTCACGGGCAACCGCGAGTACGCAAACCTCCCGCGGAAGTTCAAGCTCACGATCACGGGCTGTGCACACGACTGCGCGCAGTCTCAGATCAACGATATCGGACTCGTCCCCGCGAAGAAAGAACTCGAGGGTGAACATCGCTACGGCTTTCACGCCCGCGTCGGTGGTGGCCTCTCCGACGGCCCGCGAATGGGCTCGGAACTCGACCTCTTCATCGAGCCGGAACACGCCGTCGAGTTCTGTCGCGCCGTCGCACAGACGTTCAAAGAGATCGGCGACCGAAACAACCGCGGCGTCTGCCGCATGCGATACCTCGTCGAGCAACTCGGCCCCGACAAATTCGAGGAAGCGATCCGCGACCGAACCGGCCTCGAGTTCCCGACTGCGGGTCAGAACCTGACTGTCGGCTACCAGGGCGACCACGTCGGCGTCCACGACCAGAAACAGGGCGGACTGCAGTACGTCGGCTTCAACGTCGTCGCCGGCCGAATGGGCGGCACCGAGTTCGCCGAGGCCGCTCGCGCGGCCAAAAAGTACGGCACAGCGGACGCTTCCGTACGCCTCGCGACCGACCAGAACTTCCTCATCAGCCACATCCCCGAGGAGAACGTCGAGGATCTCCTCGCCGAGCCATTCGCCGCGGACTACCAGCCAGATCCCGGCGCGTTCTCTCGCGGTGCCGTCGGCTGTACCGGCAGCGAGTTCTGTAACTACGCGATCATCGAGACCAAAAAGCGAACCAAGCGCTGGGCTCGCGAACTCGACGAGCGAATCGACGTCCCCGACGATATCGAGGCCATCCGAATGCACATGTCCGGCTGCTCGGCGTCCTGTGCTCAGCCCCAGATCGCGGACATCGGCTTCCGTGGCGAGACCGTCAAGATCGACGAAGACGGCGAATCCGACATCGTCGAAGGCATGGACTTCGGCCTCGGTGGTTCACTCGGCGCTGACAATGAGTTCCTCGATTGGATCGAGAGCGCCGTTCCCGCCGATTCCGTGATCCCGGCCTTAGAGCAACTGTTCGAGGCTTACAACGCCGACCGTCACGACGGCGAGGAGTTTTACGAGTGGTGTCGCCGCGTCGACAACGGGCGTCTCCGGACGATCATGCAAGGGGCCGAGGCCCCGGTTGCTGGAGGTGTTGCCCATGGGGACTGACCGCGAGGACGAGCGAAGCGAGTCCTCGAAGAAGCGAGCGGGAGCTGCGGGGGCCGAGCGGAGCGAGGACCTCGATGATGCGAGCGGTGAAACCGCGAGCGAGGAGCGACACGCGAGCCGCGAGGATGAGCAAACGTTCCCGGCCGTTCCTGAGTCGAACACCGACGACGATGAGGCAGTCATGTTCCCCGAATCGGGAAGTGCAGCGCCGCGATCCCGAGAGGGAACGGACCACGCTCGAGAGGGTGCAGTTCAGACTAGTGCAGACGACGCCAGCGGCGGCAGTTGCTCGCCGAACACCTGTTCGTGCGGCGAGAAGACCGCGGATTCGTCACCGCAGGGCCCGGACACGTCGTCACAGGACCAGCGCGTTGCGACAGACGGTGCGGGTGTGGCGAACGTCGACGAGATGGGCGAACTCGGCGACCTCGAGTTTACCGAACCCGCTGAAAACGTCAGTCAGGACGTGTACGACGACTCGCCGGATACGCGCGTCGGCGTGCCAGACGGCGTCGACCTCGACACGCCGGAGTACTCGATTCGCTCGGAGATGAACGACATCGAGACGCCGGACGAGAAGACCTGGTTCATGGAACTGGACGAGGCCGTCATCGACGAGGGTCGGTGTATCCAGTGTGGGACCTGCGTCGCCGCCTGTCCCTCCGACTCCATCGGCGTCGGCGAGGACGACCTGCCGGAACTCGTCAAGATGTGTACCGGCTGTTCGCTCTGTTGGGACTTCTGTCCCCGCGGCGGCATGCGCTATGAACGCCAGTGGAAGATCACCGGCGGCGAGGACAACGTCAAGGGTGCCGGCGACCCGATTACGGAGTTCTCGGCGAAGGTCGACGACGACTGGACCGACGGCGCACAGGACGGCGGCGTCGTGACCGGCATCCTCGCGACCTTGCTCGAGGAAGGCGAAATCGACGGTGCGCTGATCGCGACCGAGAGCGAGGAGGAAGCCTGGAAGGCGGAGAGCTTCCTCGCGACAACGGAAGAAGAACTGATCGAAAACGCGGGCACGGTCTACAACCAGACGCTCGCGCTCGGCAACCTCGACCTAAAACAGTGGGAGCACAAGCTTCCCGACAAGGACTGGGACGAACTCTCGCTCGCCTTAGTCGGCACGCCGTGTGAGATCGAGGGCATCCGCGCCCTGCAGGACTTCGAGTGGGACTATCAGGCCCAGAACGAGGGCATCCGAGCCGTCGACTACACCATCTCGCTCATGTGTACGAAGAACTTCAACTACTACAGCCTCATGGGCGAGCAGTTGGAGGAAAAACGCGACATCTCACCCGACGAGATCGGCAAGATGGACGTGCTCCACGGCAAGATGATGGTCTACGACCACGACGGCAACATGATCGTCGAGGAAGACGTCGAGAACTTCCACGACGCCGCGCTCAAAGGCTGTGACGAGTGTGCGGACTTTACCGGCTTCTGTTCGGACATCACCGTCGGCTCCGTCGGGAGCTCCGACGAGTACTCGAGCGTCATCCTCCGGACCGAGCAGGGCGTCGACGCGTGGGAGCTCACCGAACCGAAACTCGACTACCACGATCTCGAGGACAAGTCGGCGGTCGGCAAGCTCCAGGGCTGGGACAAGAAGAAGGCCTTCGAGAGTCTCGAGCGGCCGTTCGACCCCGACGCGCCGCGGTTCATCGACTACACCGACCACGCTGAGCAGTACGGGACGGCACTGAACCCGCACGATCAGGGTCACTGAACGGGTTCGGGTTGCCGAGCGATTTTCGCTGTTGTGCGCTCTTTTCGGCACACGTACTCGAGTTTATCCGCTTTCGCTACAACGTTATCAGATACACCGTGACGTCGTCAACCTCGTCGACCGTGACGGTCACGGACTGGCCCTCCGGCTCGAGGATGTCGGTCACCGCGGCTTCCGGGTCGGGGGCGAGTTCGGTCGGGAACGCGAGTTCGACGGTGCCTTCGGCAACCGGGTCGTGACGCTCGGTCGTCGCCTGCACAACGTCGCCGTCGTCGAAGTGGACCGTCATCGAGACGGCTGGCCTGTCCTCGACGCTCGAGTCCGCTGAAACGGAGACGACCTGCAGGCCGTCACGTCGTTCGAACGCGCGGGTGTTCTCGGCCGGAACGTCGACGCCGCGCTCGTCGACGAGGAACGTCTCGAGTCGGTCGACGTACTCGGACTCGCGTGCTCGCTGTGCGAGCGCGTCCGTTTCGTCGTCGTCGAGTTCCAGTAACTGCTGTGAGCGGTCGTCCATGCGGAACCCAACGTCGACCTGAGGGAAAAGAAGTGACGGCGTACCCGTGGCGAACACAGTAGTGTACTCGCCGAGCGCCGCGTTCGAATCGTCCGTTTTCGCCAGGGTTCCCGAAGTGATACAGAGACGATACCGATTAGTGATCGTCTACCGTAGTGTCCGCTATGTCCAGAGGAATCGGGGAGTTCGAACCCATACAGGAATTCGTTCCGGAGTGGGCGGCCCTCCTCGTTGCACTCCTAACGCAACTCGGCGACGTCTGGTTTCTCGCAATACTCGTGGGTGCACTGTACTGGCTGTCCGCGGACAACCGCGAGGACAGCGCGATTATCATCGGACTCACGATAGCCGGACTCGCCGTGATTACGGCGCTGAAACACGTCTTCGCACTCCCACGGCCCGGGCAGCCGCTCGTGGCGCTCGAGGCGCTTCCCGGCCTGATTCAGCCGGTGTACGAGGCGACGGCCATGGCCAGTGGTTACGGCTTCCCGAGCGGGCACGCGCTCATGACCACGGTCGTCTACGTCAGTCTCGCCCGGCGACTGTCGATCGGAACGTCTCGTCAACGACTGGGCGGCGCAGCGGCGATCATCGCGCTCGTCGGCCTCTCGCGCGTCGCACTCGGCGTCCACTATCTGGTCGATATCGTCGTCGGAATCGCCGTCGGGCTGGCGTTCCTCGCACTTATCGAGTGGGTGTTCACTCGAGTCGAGAGCGGACACGCGACCATCGCGTTCTCGGTGGCGGTCGTCTCGAGTGCACTCGCAGTCGTCGCGAGCAGCGCCGATCCGGACGCCGTCTTGCTACTCGGGGCCGCACTCGGAACGTTCGGCGGGTGGCAGCTGATCCGTCTCGGGCGGGCCCTCGCAGTCGCGGAGAAACCGTCCACGGCAGTTCGTCCCCTCGTCCTCAACGGCGGGCTCGCAGCCTCTGGGTTCGCACTCCTGGCGAGTGCACTCGAGGTGTTTCACCCGCTTTCGGTGCCTGCTATCGGCGCTGTACTCGGCCTTGCCTGTGGCGTATTCGTAACGATTCCAGCGGTGCGCCACTCCGAACGGGCGACTCGAGTCTGGCAGGCACTCGTCTTTTGGGTGACGATGGCCGGACTCGGCCTCCGGTATCTGCTCCGACCGACGACGTGGCGGCGAGGGTACGCCGGGGGGCAACGGTACGTTGGACGGCTCCACCGCTGGATTCGGGCACGCAGGTCCGAGTGATCGGCGACCGGCGACCGACTCGTATCGGAGCGTTCCCGCGCGCTTATCAGGGCTCCCGAAAACGCTCGAGTATGAACGCCGATCCCCGAATTCGGATCGCACGACCGGCGGACGCGACCGACGTTCGTGACATTTACGCACCATTTTGTGAATCCTCACCAGTTACCTTCGAGGAGACCCCACCGACCGACGCCGAGATGGCCGAGCGCATCGAGTCGACCCTCGAGACCTACCCCTGGCTCGTCTGTGAACTCGAGGAGGACGTCGTCGGTTACGCCTACGCGAGTCGACTGCGAAAGCGCCGAGCGTACCAGTGGACGGTCGAGCTCTCGGTGTACGTCGACGAATCGACGCGTCGGGCGGGCGTCGGTCGAGCGCTCTACGAGTCCCTGTTCGCGGTGCTCGAGCGACAGGGCGTCTGCGACGCGTACGCGGTGACGACGGTTCCCAATCCCGAGACGGAACGGTTTCACGAGCGACTCGGCTTCGAACGTGCCGTCGATTTCCCCGCGATGGGCTACATCGAAGACGAGTGGTACGACGTCGCCTGGTGGCGTCGACAACTCACCGAGAAAGCGGACGACCCGGATCCGATTCGACCGTTCCCAGCCGTCCGCGAAGACGACGACGGGCGGTCGATGATTCGGGCGGGCGAGCGCGTCCTCGAGGAAGACGCACATGCGAGCGAGTGAATGACAAAGTAGACAGTGAGTTGGTGGGAGCGAAAATCACGAGGTGAACGTCGGAACGTCGGCGTGAGTGAGGAGCAGTTCAACGAATCTCCACACCTCATCGGACAGGCAATTTATGTCTCTCTGAACAATTATCGTGCCGGTTGAACCCCTCTTTTTGAAAAGTGTTCAACAAAGGTGGACAAGTGATATTTATCTACTCGTCGTCCATGCGATATGTCCCTCGGTATGCTCGTGGAACGATCGGTGTCGCTACTCGGATACCCGCCTCCAACACACGAACTACTCAATCGCTACGCCGAGTCGGTGACGCTCGATATCGCCCCGTCGGCACGAATCTCGATGGGCTGTTTACTCCGCGGAGAAGTCACACTCGAGCCACAGACGCGCCTGAGCAGAGGGTGTGTACTCGGGGGCGACGTCACCGTCAAAAAGCGGACGAACCTCGAACCGAACTGCGATCTCATTGGAGACGTCGAGATCGGGAAGTACTGTGCGATAGCCAGGGAATCGACGTTTCAACAGACGAACCACCGGATGAGTCAGCCGTCGATGCAGATTCGATTCTACGATGAGGTTCTCGACAGCGACTTACCCCCGACCGCGGAGGGCCCGATCACGGTCGGAAACGACGTCTGGATCGGCACCGGAGCGACGATACTCTCGGGCGTTACGGTCGGCGACGGCGCGGTCATCGGCGCTGGATCGGTCGTCACCAGCGACGTAGACCCCTACGCCGTCGTCGCCGGCGTTCCAGCCGAACGCATTAACTGGCGATTTCCGAACGGAGTCAGGGAAGCGCTTCTCGCCCTCGAGTGGTGGGAGTGGGACGAGGAGACGATGCGTGCCAATCGCGAGTTCTTCGAACGCGAACTCCACGCACTCGAAGACATTCCACGATCTATCGTCGAGAAACACGGCGCTCTCGACGTGGAAACTCGCCCCACCTCGGCGCTCGAGTGACGCAGCTTGAGAAGCGATCGGGCGTCTATCGGGTTCGAACGTGGACCATCGTCTCTTTTATCTCGGCGGACAGAGGCTCCGATATGACTGTCTCGAACTGGCACACCTATCTCGTGACCGACGCGTCGCTCTCGGAGGGACGGACAACCCTCGAGATCGTTCGCGCGGCGATCGACGGCGGCGTCGACGCGATTCAACTCCGCGAAAAGGGCACCGACGCTCGATTCCGATACGAACTCGGGCGAGAACTCCGAGAACTGACTGCCGAGGCGGGTGTGGACCTGATCGTCAACGACCGGGTCGACATCGCACGGGCGATCGACGCCGACGGCGTCCACGTCGGCCAATCGGACCTCCCGGTCGCCGCCGTCCGTGATCTTCTCGATCCCGACGCCGTCGTCGGCTGCTCGACCTCGACGCTCGGAGAGGCCCGGCAAGCCGAGGCGGACGGTGCGGACTACCTCGGCGTCGGAACGATCTACGGCACGACCTCGAAGGATGTCGCCGCCGAGAAGGACGGCGTCGGACCCGAGCGAGTCGCCGACATCGTGGCCAGCGTCTCGATTCCCGTCGTCGGAATCGGCGGAATCACGGCCGCAAACGCCGGACCCGTCGTCGAAGCGGGGGCCACCGGGGTCGCCGTCATCTCCGAAATTACGGCCGCCACGGACCCGGCGGCCGCGACGGCCGCACTCGCCGAGGCGGTCGAAACGGCGAAGACAGTCGAGGACTGAATGATATTCGATGACTAGCACACTTCCCTCGAGCGTCACCGGGGCCGAACTCGGCGACTCGCTGCGAGCGATCGACGAAACCTCACCACTCGTCCAGCACCTCACGAACGAAGTGACGATGAACGACGTCGCGAACCTCACCCTTCACTGGAACGCGCTTCCGGTGATGGCCGACTCGCCCGGCGACGCCGGCGAGATGGCCGCCGGTGCGGCCGCGATCCTCTTCAACACCGGCCAGGTACCCGAGGGGAAAGTCGAGGCGATGCACGATGCGGCGGAGACCGCAGCCGAACACGACATTCCGATCGTCCTCGACCCCGTCGGCGTCGGCTCGACCCCGACTCGAGGCGAGGTCGCCGAGTCGCTCCTCGAGGCGGTCGACTTCTCGGTCGTCAAGGGCAACTACGGCGAGATCAGCGCGCTCGCGGGCGTCGACGCCGAGGTGCGAGGCGTCGAATCGGTCGGCGAGTACGACGAGATCGAGACAGCGGCGCAGTCGCTCGCCGAGTCGACCGGCGCGACGGTCGTCGCGAGCGGCGTCGAAGACGTCGTGGCGACCGCAGACGGGGCGATCAGGCTCAGCGCCGGCCACGAGATGCTCGCCGCGGTCGTCGGCACCGGTTGTATGCTCGGCGCGACCGTCGCCGTCTTCCGGGGCGCACTCGAGGACCCGACGACTGCCGCCATCCACGCCACGCTTGCCTTCGGTATCGCGGGCGAGCAAGCCGCTGAGCGCGAGTACGCCGGACCGGCGAGTTATCGAACGAATTTTCACGACACGGTCGCCGGATTGGTAGCCGACGGGGTCGCTGACCTCGCACTCGAGGGTCGGATCGAACGCCTCGAGTGAGACACCGAGGAGTCGGCGCATACCAGCGGTTCGTCATCCGGGTTTGCCAGCGTGACCTTCAGGTGTGAAACTGTTTTATCGCCGACGAGCGAATCGGATCGTATGTCACGAACCACCCTCGAGCGCGCCGCGTCGACACTCGAAGAAGCAGCCAACGCAGCGTCGGACGACGAAACGAAACAGCGTCTCGAAAGCCAGTCCTCGCAGTTCGAATCCCTCGCCGACGCGAACCGAGGACCGGATCACGGCAAACTCGCGCGTCACGAGCACGTGCTCACCGAAATTGCGGACGAAGAAGGCGGTGCCGTCGCGAACCTGATCGCGGAAGCCCTCGAGTCGATTCACGCGTACCGAGAGACGCTCGAGGGCGTCTGAGCGACGACGGGACGTCAGCAGACCGGCTTCGGATTCGCGCCCAGTTCCTCCATGTTCTCGACGTACTCGCCGTAGGCGGCCTCGATCGCACCCGTCGCGGCCTCGAGCGCGCGCTCGCGGTCCGACTCGTCGTCGCAAACGGACTCGACGAGAACCTGTGCGCGCTCGAGTTGGTCGTCCAGATCCGAACCGAACTCGCGAAAGACGCTCGCCGTTTGTGGATCCGCGTCGCCGACGAAGTAGCCGACGACCTGTTCTTTCGAGCGTTTGCTCGCGACGATGCGACCGATCAATCCGCCGACTCGCTCGACCGTCGACTCGAGGCCGCGGAGATACTCGTGGAGTGCAGGGAGGGTCTCCGGGTCGTATTCATCGGTCTCGAGGTGGGAGAGAACTGTTTCGTAGTGGTCTCGTTCTTCCGCTGCCGTGGTTTCGAAGGCCTCGCGAGCCTCCCCGTTTGCGTCCTCGGCCCATCCGCTGAACGTTTGCCAGGCCGCGTATTCGGCGTCCGCTGTCGCACGGAGAACCGGTTCGGTGTCGATGTCGCCGCCGGTCTCGGCGTAGAGGGACTTCGAGGAACCGAGTCGGGAGAGGGCGGTCTGGTTTTCTTCACGGACGGTGTCGACGAACGCGCCAGCGTCGGTCATGGTGGGTGTTTCGCTCGCCCGCGAGTTAGATGTGTCGCGACCGCGCTCACTCGAGTTATAGTCGTTCGGTTGCAGTCACTCGGTTTCACGGGGAGGGTAGGGACCCCATTCGAGTCGATAGACAGCCGTTACTCACGGAATCGAGACTCTAGAGCAGTCATAACAATCATTGATGGCGAACAGTCTTCGATCGGAATGAAACGACGAGCATACCTCGCGACAGCGGCGGCGGTCACCGTCGCCGGCTGTTCCGCCCTGACCGACTCCGAAAGCGACGACAGCGACGACGGTAACGGTGACGACAACGGATCCTCCGATCCCGTGGACGAAGAACCCGGCGCGTTCGACGACTTCGAAGACCTCGACAAGTGGACGGTCGAAGAAGGATCGCTCAGCGCCGACGAAGACCGCGTCTACGCCGGCTCCCAGTCCGCCCGAATGGAATCCGACGGCGACGGCGAACGCGTCATGATCAAGCGGGAGTTCGACACTCCGCGGGATCTCTCCACCGAGTTCCCCGCGCTGGCGTTCGCGAGCGATCACGACGTCAGCCCGACGATCCAGTTGACGGACACCGACGGCGACCGGCTGTTCCTCCAGTGTAGCGTCCGCGAAGCGGGGCCGTTCGCTCACCGCGACCTCGGCGTCGTCGACACCGACGGCGACCCGGACCTGAGTTCGATCGACCACACGAAAATCTCCGTCTGGGCCGGCGAGCGCGAACTGTCCCTGTGGTGTGACGACTACCACTTCGTCGAGCGCCCCGAGACGGGAGCCGTCATGGTCCAGTTCCCCGAAGCCTACGACGACGTCGCCAGCGAGGCCGCCCCGCTGCTCGCCGAGTACGACGTGCCCGGAACCGTGTTCGTCGCCACCGACTACGTGGGCAGCGAAGGTCGCCTCTCGCAGGACGACCTCGAGGGCCTCCAGGACGACGGCTGGACCATCGCGAGCGCCGGCGCGACGGGAACCAACCTCACCCAGCACGACGAAGGCGGACAGGAAGACGAACTCGCCAACGCGGCCGAGTGGCTCGAGGACAACGGCTTCGACGCCGGCTACTACTCCTACGGTCTCAACCGCTACGACGAGAGCGCCGTCGAACTCGCCGAAGAGTACTCCGACGTGGCGTTCGCGAGTAGCTACACGGGCCACGGCCACCTCAGCAACCCCCATCTCGCCCCCCGCACGACCAACCCGGATGGCGACGACGTCGAGCAACTGCTCGAGTGGGCCGCCGACCAGCGTCTGATCGCGACGCTCTCCTACCGAAACGTGGGCGACTCCGTCGACGAGATCGAAGCCGCGCTGTCGGCGATCGACGACGCCGACATCGACGTCATCACGCCAGCCGACCTTGAGTCGGAGTACCTCGACTGAGACGTCCGTACCCCGACTCGAGTAGCACCCACCGCGGGCGCGGACCGTTATTTTATGGCCGATCGAACGGACCCGAATAGCTCGAGGCGTGGCTAGCGACCGTTCAAAAAAGGAAAATACGGGCCGGTTAGGGGACGATGTCGCGTTACTCGCCCTTCTCTATCGGCGCGTTGACCAGGTTACCCCACTCGGTCCACGAACCGTCGTAGTTGACGGTGTCCTCGTAGCCGAGCAGTTCGTGCAGCGCGAACCACGCGACGGACGAACGCTCGCCGATACGGCAGTACGCGACGGTCGTCTCGTCGCCGTCAATATCCTCGTCGGCGTAGAGGTCCTCGAGTTCGTCGTAGTCCTTGAACGTCCCGTCGTCGTTCGTGACGGCCGCCCACGAGATGTTCTTCGCGCCGGGAATGTGGCCGCCGCGCTGGGCGGTCTCCTGGAGTCCCGGCGGGGCGAGGATCTCGCCGCTGAACTCCTCGGGCGAGCGAACGTCGACCAGCGGAACGCCGCGTTCGATCGCGTTCTCGACGTCCTCGCGGTAGGCCCGGATGCTCTCGCGTGGACCCGCAGCGTCGTACTCGGTCTCCGAGAAGTTCGGCTCCTCGTCCGTCGTCGGATAGTCGTTCTCGAGCCAGTACTCGCGGCCGCCGTCGAGTAGGTAGACGTCCTCGTGGCCGTAGTACTTGAACTGCCAGTAGGTGTAGGCGGCGAACCAGTTCGAGTTGTCGCCGTAGAGGACGACCGTCGAGTCCTCGCTGATGCCGTGGGAACCGAGTAAGTCCTCGAAGTCCTCCTTCGTCAGGATGTCCCGCGTGGTCTGGTCCTGAAGCTGGGTCTCCCAGTTGAACCCGATCGCGCCCGGCGCGTGTTCGTCCTCGTAGGCCTCCGTGTCGACGTCGACCTCGACGAGTCGCAGGTCGGAATCGTCGTCCTGGAACTCCTCGAGTCGGTCTTCGACCCACTCAGCCGTGACGAGTACGTCGTTGGCGTATTCTGTTGCCATACTCGAAACGTGGGCTGGGAGGGTCATAGGGCCTCTCGAAGCGGACAATTCGGACGCCGGTCGATCGTGTCGGAGACTGTTGCCGCTATCTCGGACGGGCGAATTCCGCTCGATCCGCCAGCGCATTCACGGACGGTGAGTTATAGTCCCAGCCGTCAACTGACGGGGTGCGCGACTCGGAAAATCGGCACGTACTCACAATTATTGCCGCCACCTCGGTACTCAGGGGAATGGTGTCGGAATCGGAGTGTTCTCAGGGGTGAGTCAGCAACCTCCAGCCAATGGACGACTCTTTCGTCGTCGGCCCCGGTTGGCTCGCGGATCGACTCGAGGACGACCGCCTCAGCGTCGTCGACGTACGAGATCCGTGGGAGTACGACGGCATCGGACACGTTCCGGGTGCCGTGAATATCCCCTTCGAACGCTACCGAGACGAGACGGACGTCGACCGCGGAACGCTTCCCGGTTCCGACGCGTTCGCGACGCTGCTCTCCGAGGCCGGTATCTCGCCCGGGGATACCATCGTCGCCTACGACGACACCCACGGCGTGTTTGCGGCCCGGTTCGTGCTGACTGCCCTCGAGTACGGCCACGACGACGTTCGCCTACTCGACGGCGACTACAGCGCGTGGAACCTCGAGTACGAAACCGAAAGCGAAGCGCCCGAACGCGAGCCGACCGAGTACGAACCGAACCCGCTTTCTCGCGCAGAGAGTCCACTGATCGGTCTCGAGGACGTCGAAGCGGCCCTCGAGCGCGACGCGCTCTTCGTCGACACTCGAGAGCAAGCCGAGTTCGAGGAGGCCCGACTGCCCGGCGCGCTCAGGTTTAACTGGCGCGAAGTGGTCGACGACGAGACGCGCCGGCTGAAATCGGAGACCGAACTCGAGGACGTACTCGAGTCCTCAGGCATTACGCGCGGGAGCGAAATCGTCCTCTACTGCAACACGGCCCGACGGATCAGCCACACCTACGTCGTCCTCCGCGCGCTGGGCTACGAGGACGTCAGTTTCTACGAAGGGAGTTTGACGGAGTGGCTGGCGAACGACGGCGCTGTCGAAACGGGGGCCAGCGATTAACGCACGTCCCGCCAGTCCGGCGCGGTCGAGAACCGACTCGAGGACGCTTCGTCGAACGCGGCGTACACCACCTCCGAGAGCGCCGGGTGGACGTGGACCGAGTCGGCGACGTCGTCGACGGTTCCGTCACCGGCGTCCATCGCGACGACCACCTCCTGAATCAGCGTCGACGCGTCCGGGCCGACGATGTGACAGCCCAGAATCTCGCCGTCCGGAGCCGCGAGGACCTTGACGAAGCCCTCGGCCTCGCGAATTAATCCCAGCGGCGCGGCGTCGAAGGGGACACTCGTCGACTCGTACTCGATTCCCGACGCCTCGAGTTCGCCCGTCGTCTGGCCGACGCTCGCGACCTGTGGCGTGGTAAAGATCGCGTGAGGCATCGCACTGTAGTCGACGGTCCGGCCGCCCTCGTCCAACGCCGAACCCGTCTCGCCGTCCTCGGGCACGGTAGCACCGTCTCCAAGCACGTTCGCCGTGACGATCCTCGTCTCGTAGTCAGCCGCGTGCTTGTACGGCTCCTCGCCGAGGATATCGCCGAGCGCCCAGACGTCGTCGACGGTCGTCTCGAGACGGTCGTCCGTCTCGACGTGGCCCTGATCGTCGACCTCGACGCCCGTATTCTCGAGGGCCAGCGTGTCCGTGTTCGGACGGCGGCCGGTCGCGAGCAGGAGGTCGTCGGCCGCGAGTTCCACCGAATCGTCGCTGTCGCCGTCGCCGTTTCCACCCTCGCCGCCGTCGTTGGCAGGGACGGCAGTGACGACCGTTTGGTCCTCCCGCTGGTCGACCTCGTTCGCCTCGTAGCCGGCGTACACCGCACAGTAGTCCTCGAGCGAGTCGGTGACGAACTCGCTGACGTCGTCGTCCTCTCTCGGAACGAGCGTCTCGCTGCGCCCGACCATCGACACGTCCGTTCCGAGCGCGCCGAAGAAGTACCCCAGTTCGGCACCGATGTAGCCCCCGCCGACGATCACGAGAGAATCTGGTTGATCGTCCAGAAAGAGCGCGTCCTCGCTCGTGAGAAAGTCGACCTCGTCGAGGCCGTCGATCGGCGGAACCATCGGTCTGCTGCCGACCGCGAGAACGATCGTGTCGGCGCGAATCTCGATCGAATCGCCCGCAGCGTCGCCAGTGGCGGCGTCCTCGTTCAACGCGACCTCGAGCGTTCGGTCGTCGAGGAAGCGACCCTCGCCGCGATAGCGCGTCACGTTTGAGGCGTCCTCGAGGCTCGCCTCCTGTCGGTCCGCCTTTTCGTAGACCGTGTCGTGAATCGCGTCCGTGATCGCGCCGTAGTCGATCTCCCCGACGTCGGCTGGAATGCCGAACGCTTCGGCGTGTCGAATCTCCTCGAGTAAGTCTGCTCGATGAATCAGCGCCTTCGACGGCACGCAGCCTCGAGTGATACAGGTACCCCCGAGCGGGCCGGGTTCGACGACGGCCGCCTCGAGGCCCGTTTCGGCCGCTGCCGTCGCGACCTGACTGCCGGAGCCGCCGCCGACCACGACGATATCGTACTCGTCCATACCACTATTCGTCCACGAACAGGTCCGTAAAACACGAGCGTGCGGTGGCCGGTTTCAGGTAGCTAAAGCCAGTCGTCACCCGGGTCGTCGTCCGTCGCTTCCCGGTAGGACTTGACAGCCTCCGCGAGGTTCTCGAGGGCCGTTTCGGGCGTCGGACCCTGGCTCGAGACGCCCGTCACTTCGTCGTCAGCGATGTGCAAGCCGTGGTCGTTCTCGCGCATCGAGACCTCCGCGTCCTCGAGTCCCTCGTAGGTCGAGGGGTCGACATCTGCGTCGTTACTCATAGGAAGGCGTTGGTCTGGACGGCTGAAATACGCATCGACGACAGTGCGCCTGTGCCAATATGGGCGCACAGCACGCAAATATTTGCGACCGTGAACACATATTAGTCTCGAGTGCGTACGACGACTATGACCGATTTCGATCCGGTGCCGGACCAAGACGCCGTCGATGGGGTCCGCGACCGGTGGCGCGAGCGAACGGATACGTTTGACCGCGTCTACGATACTGTGCTCGGGGTGACGGAGTCGACGTCGTACGCCGAAATCGCGTCGATCGCCGCGTGTTCGCCGAACGCGGCGAAAAAGCACCTCGATCGACTCGCCGAGATGGGCATCGTGCGCGCGGATCAGGGCGTCCAGCCCGCCCAGTACCAGCGCAACGACAGCTATCTCGAGTGGCAAGAAGCAAATCGGTTGGTCGAGGATCGGACAGTCGACGAACTTATCGACCGCGTCGGCGAGTTAGAGGCGCGTCGCGAGGAGTTCGTTGACCAGTTCGGAACGGACGATCCGTCGGCAGTCTCGGTCTTCGATCACGCCGATCACGAGCGCGTCCACGAACGAATGGACCGACTCAGCGAGTGGCACGCACTGGAACGAGACATCCGCCTCTACGAACTCGCACGGCAAATCTCACAGAACAACGGTCATCTCATTCCGGCTTAGATGACGGCTCCCGAAAGCGGGGGCCAGCCGACAACTGGCCCACCCGACCGTCGAACGCTTCGGTTGCTCGAGCGCCAGTTCTCGGCTGAACCCATCGTCGAGGAGACTGTGTTCGATCCAAACAGCGACGAACCTCGGGAGCTTCGTGTGCGCCTCGACGACGAGCAGTACCCGTCGAAGGTGACGGCAGGGAGGCTCGATTGCCGTTGGTTCACGACTGGCGATTTCTCGTTTCACTACGTCGAATCGATGGCGAGTGACGAACGGTGGGAGTGTCGCTGGGATCGCCATCCGAACGCGCACAACGACAGGCTTCACTTCCACCAGCCGCCTGCTGGGAACGACACGACCGATCTCGAGTTGCCGTCGTTGCACCCGAGAGACGTTCTCTCTGTCGTATTGGCCGCCGTCGAAACGCGAATCGAGCAGTGGTGGGACGAAGTGGAGGCGACGGACGAGTGACCGGACCCCTGCTGTCGACCGTAGAAAAAGCCTTTAACACCGTCGCCCCGTAGTCCTGGCAAATGGTACTCGACGATCTCGGGAGTTCTCTGCGGGGTACCCTCGACAAACTCCGCGGGAAGTCACGACTCAGCGAGGAGGACATCGAGGAGATCGTCAAGGAGATCCAACGCTCCTTGCTTTCGGCCGACGTCGACGTCTCGCTCGTGATGGAACTGTCGGACAACATCAAAGAGCGATCGCTCGAGGAAGAGCCTCCGGCCGGCACGCCGGCACGGGACTTCGTTCTCAGCATCGTCTACGAGGAACTGGTAGACCTCATCGGCGAATCGACGGATCTGCCCCTCGAGGAACAGACCATCCTGCTCGCCGGACTGCAGGGGTCAGGGAAGACGACATCCGCGGCGAAGATGGCCTGGTGGTTCTCGACGAAGGGGCTCCGTCCCGCCGTGATCCAGACCGACACCTTCCGGCCCGGTGCGTACGATCAGGCGAAGGAGATGACCGAGCGCGCCGAGGTCGACTTCTACGGCAACCCCGACGCCGAGGACCCCGTCGAAATCGCCCGAAAGGGACTCGAGGAGACCAGCGAGGCCGACGTCCACATCGTGGACACGGCGGGTCGCCACGCGCTCGAGGACGATCTAATCGACGAGATCGAGCAGATCGAAGGCGTCGTCGAACCCGACACCTCGTTGCTCGTGCTCGACGCGGCAATCGGGCAGGGTGCGAAGGACCAGGCCCAGCAGTTCGACGAGTCGATCGGTATCGACGGCGTCGTCATCACGAAACTCGACGGGACGGCGAAGGGTGGTGGCGCGCTCACTGCGGTCGACCAGACCGATTCGTCGATCGCCTTCCTCGGGACCGGTGAGGAGGTCCAAGACGTCGAACGCTTCGAACCGGACGGCTTCATCTCCCGACTGCTCGGCATGGGCGACCTCGGACAACTCACGGAGCGCGTCGAGCGCGCGATGCAACAGACCGAGATGGACGAGGAGGATTGGGAGCCAGAGGACATGCTTCAGGGCCAGTTCACCCTGAACGACATGCAAAAGCAGATGGAGGCCATGAACAACATGGGTCCCCTCGATCAGGTGATGGACATGATCCCCGGCTTCGGCGGCGGGATCAAAGACCAGTTGCCCGACGACGCGATGGACGTCACCCAAGAGCGAATGCGAACCTTCAGCGTCATCATGGACTCGATGACCGACGCCGAAAAGGAGTATCCGAAGGCCATCGGCGCGAACCAGATCGAACGCATCGCCCGCGGGTCGGGCACCGAGGAGGAGAAGGTTCGGGAGTTACTCCAGCAGTACAAGATGATGGAAAAGACCATCAAGCAGTTCCAGGGCATGGGCTCCGAACAGGAGATGCAACGGATGATGAAGCAGATGCAAGGCGGCGGTGGCGGCGGTGGTGGCATGGGCGGAATGGGCCCATTCGGCTAATCGAAAGTGCGCGTGGCCCTCGGTATCGAACGTACCGATCGTTCCAGCCAGTACAATTCGAGCAAATTCGATCGTTTTTCTCGTCGAAACCGTTCGGTTGCCACTACGTCGAGGCGAGTAACTGACCTCACCGCGGGCACGAATCCCCGTTCGGAAACGTTCGATTCCGCTCTGAACACTCGAGAAAGAATTAACTCCCCGACGGAAATAGTGCAACAGTATGTCAGGTCGGTCAACGGTGGGCCGTCGTGCCGCCCGAAATCGTCCGCTCGTCGTCGTGTTCGGAGTATTGGTCGTGTTGCAGGTGTTGGTACTCCACAGTTCGATTCAAGACGGCGGGATCGACCAGATTAGCATGGGGCTGGGAGGAGTCTACGCCGCGGTGGTGTTGCTCCTCGCGGCACTCTTCGAGGCGAGCATGACCCACGTGACCGGACTCGCGTTCACGGGTGGAATGACCGGCTTCGCCGCAATCGCGTACGCGAGTGCCCCCACCTCGCAGTATGCGGGTGCCGTCGTCATCTTCGCCCTCGGCTCGTTGTACTGTGGCTGGCAGGTCTATCGAGCGAGAACGTCGTGCGCACACAGCCACTCCTGACTCGAGTCGCGCAGCGAGAGACTCAGGGGTCGATCGGGCGCCCGTCTTCCGTCGGTGGGGCGATGTGGTCGACGTACTCCTCGAGCGTGGGTTCTTCGACGCGAACGCGGACGGCAATCTCGCCGAGTTCGTCCGGTTCACCGACCGAGAAGTTGACCCGATCCTCGAATGCGGCCTGTTTCTTGAGTGCGAAGGAGAACGTGTCTCCCTCACGGCTTCCAAAGAATTCGCCGCGTGCGGTGTCTAAGATTTCCTGTCGATGGAGCAGTTCCGAGAAGTGATCCATCGAGTGTGCGCTGGCGCTGATCTCGCCGAATCCCTCCTCGAGATCGGCGTTGGGGAAGATGTTCACGATGGCATCGGCGACGCGACTCGTCACTTCGGTATCGTACACCGGAGCCGTAATCTCGACGTCGACGCGGTAGATATCGGTCATGAGTGGTGGACCTCCGTATCGTGCGTCTGCTGGTGGATAATCCGCTCGATTCGGTCGTGATACGCCTCGAGCGAGTCGGTGTTGTCGATGACGACGTCGGCGCGAGCCATCGCGTCGTCCATCCCGAAGCCGCGTTCGCGCTCGTCGCGAGTCGCGAGGGCTTCCCCGCCGTCGTCCTCGCCGAGGTCGCGACCGCGGGCGTCGATTCGCTCGGCACGAACCTCGAAGGGCGCTTCGATACTCACGAGCGTGAACGCGTCGTCGAACTCCGATTCGAAGACGTCGACTTCGGTATCCGAGCGAATGCCGTCGACCAGCACCGTCTCGTGATCCTCGAGTCGGTCGGCGATCATCGGCAGCGAGCGTTCGGCGATCGCTGCCGGGCCGTGTTCCTCGCGGAGTGCCTTCGCGACGCTACCGTGGTCTTTCGAGGGATCGAGCCCGCGATCGGCGGTTTCCTGTCTGACGACGTCGCCCATCGTCACCACCGGAATTCCGTTCTCGCGTGCGACGGTGGCTGCCTCGCCCTTCCCGCTGCCGGGGAGCCCCACCGTTCCGATGACGTGCATCGAGAGCATCTACCGCCGAGACGTGCATAAGCGCTGTGTTCGTCGTTTCGGACGCGACCTTCCTCGCCGAGAACAACCGTTGTACGAGTAGCAAACACGGAGAAAAGCCACCCCTCGAGTGCGCTCACGGGTGGTTTGGTGATCGCCACGTCGGGACGGACACGGTGTGAGTTGCAAGTCGAATATGGGAGAGGGTCTCCCTCGAGAACGGATAGATTCTACAGCGCAAAACAACGTGTGAGTTCGAAACGGCGAGGTTATCTCGAGTTAACTGCGATAATTCATCCAAACTCGAGAGTATCAAATTCAACGGACGGTCCCCATTATTTGCCAATCGCTGGATGCTCCGGACGCGCGTTATGAAAGCACCAACCCTCGATCGACGTCGATTCACGAAAGCCCTCGGCGTCGGGATGATTGCGGCAGTTGCTGGCTGTATGGACGACGATGAAGAAGAAGAAGACGAGCCGGCCGACGACGGCGAACCCGATGCCGACGATGAAGACGGGATGGACGACGACGCGATGGACGACGACGTAGACGATGACGACGATGAGATGGATGATGATGACGACGAGATGGATGATGACGATGACCCAATGGACGACGACGATGACGAGGATGAAGATGCGGATGCCGACGATGACGAAGACAACGGCGTAGAAGACGACGAAGACGACGATGCCGACGCGGATGCAGACGCCGATGACGAAGACGACGAAGGCGGCATGGGCGCAGAAGAAGACGATGGTATGAACGGTGACGAAGACGACGACGAAGACGACGAAGACGAAGACGACGACCCCGAGGGACTCTAAACGCGGCAACTGCGGTCACAGCTATTGACTTCTTTTTCGCACACGGACGCCCCCTTGAGAGACAGCAATCGACCCGGTTCGGAGACCGTGTGCGTCAGCACAGACGCGAGTCACTGGCCGTGAGATACGCGTAGTCACCCCTGCAGGTTCAATCCACACTGCTTATACCGATTGATCGTGGATTCGTACTCGAGGGCACGTAGCTCAGTCCGGAAAGAGCGTCGGACTTCTAATCCGACGGTCGTGGGTTCAAATCCCATCGTGCCCGTGATTCTGCGACGAGCGAACGCGAGGAGTGAATCACGAACCGAGAGGGGATTTGAATCAGGGAGCAGCTTGCTGCGACCGTGGTTCATAATCCCATCGTGCCCGTGATTCTGCGATGAGCGAACGTAAGAAGTGAATCACGAACGGAGATGGATTTGAATTAGACGGCGGCGAGCGAAGCGAGCAGACGGCGTCGTTCATACCTTGAGGCAGGGGGTTCGCGCGAACGCCCCCTTGGCGGATGTGTCTAACGACACAAAATCAAAATATACACCGCCCCGCACAGCACCGCTGTGTCGAAAATTCGATGGATTTAGACCCACCAGACACCCGGAAAGTGCATTCGATGGACCCCGCCCTGCTTTCGCCGGTCTCCACCTAATGGACAGGAAACGGTGGCTATTCTGGGACCACAGGTCAAGCTTACACCTGTGAATCGTATCTGAGAATTGATTGTACAGGTCAGAATAATAAAAAATTCGGCTCTAAATATTTCCCAAGAGGGAAATAGGCCAACTCAGAGACCGTATCTCGCCACCACTTGTTTGGTAAGGTGGTGACGAGTTGCGCTTGGGACCCACTCGATTTTGTCGTAACTATCCGGCCTTTCGAAGGTATCACTGTCTTCTACAGCCTCAACGACTTCATCGAGTTTACCTCGTCGTTCGTTAGCACCACCATCTTGGAGGTAAGACGCTAGTTCGTCTGCATCTACATCGACTTCCTCTGCGACTTCCTCCCGTAGAGTCTTTCCATCGTCGTTGAGTTTTACCCCTTCTCCTCCATCAGCGATCGCTATGCGAGCACTCATGGAGTTAATATGGCATAGTGCTCTTTTTATCTCCTCATCGACTGCTTTAGGGAAGTCTTCTTCCCCCATTACGAATTCACCATCGCGTTGGCGAATTGTGTACCAGTCGGGATTATCTTCTGGTCGAAACCCACCTAGGGCACCGAATTCCTCGAGGTTCCCAACTGCAACATCTAAGTTACAGTCCAGTTCTATCCCTAGTTCCTCAAGGAGATTACTCATCTCCCTTTTTGTTAGGAAGGGGCCTTCAGGTCTTGGCCGGGTTTGCACCCAGTAGTGCAATGTGAGAATCGTAATCTGATCCTCGAGGCTACCATGGTTTTCGTGCCGATTCCGAATGTCGGTTATTAGCGTTTTTAGACTCAATGTCTTTTCTTACTAGCGACTAATCGCCTCACTTTACGGCAGTAAAGTTTACGTACGCCGGTGAGTATTGTCGCATGGAGCCACTCACCGACTACTGCCTCAAAGGAGTGTCCGAACCTGGGCCAACAGGTTCGAACCAATTCGACCTTTTCGTAGCGGAATGCTGTCCTGTCTTACTACCCTATGGTATATCGTCCAGATATAAAAGCTTCTAGGGTCACTATAACCGACATTAACACGATATTCCGCCTGTCTAGGTCAGCCTAATCCTCCATTGAAGGGTACAGAACCGAATTTTAGGGGTGGGACCTATTCAATCTCAATTTATGATATGTTGGTGTAGGGAGGTATTGGATAGAGTATAACGTTTATCATTCTATCTGATTAAAGTAGAAACGAGTCTTTACCGATATTTCTACAGTAATCTCCCCTGGGGTTGCACGTCGACAAATCCCGATTCCCGAATATGCACACAAGACCGAAAACACTGTGTGCATATTGTGCGCCGATCGACTCGAGCAACGCGCCGACCACTCGAGTTGCGTGACAAGAGCCCCCGATTATAGACTACGGGCGCGAGTGAGTGAGTCGAAAAAACGAGGATTCGAGGGCTCGTGAGTCCGAGTATGCGAATCTGAACCGACGGCGACTATGCACACCGAATGGACGCGATCGAACGTGCAGCCCGCTTCTACGACTGCAAGACTCGAGCAGTGATGACCGCCTGTGACGACGTGGCCCACCTGAGTGCAACTGCCCGCCAGGCCCTCGAGCGCGACGGCCTCACCCTCGAGTAGCGCCGAGAGAGTGCCAAGACATTGAGCACTCGAGGGGGATCAGTTTCCGTCGAACAATCGATCGCCGTCGAGAAAAACGAGTACGGTCACCGAAGGTAGGATCGTGTTGATTAGTGTTCGTCCCGAACCTCTGCTACCCAGTCGGGAGTTTCAATTTCAGCAGTGTCCGAGCGCATTTCGTACCGAATGTCCTGTGTCAGTGGGTAGTCACTGGTCAGTTGGCTCACGAGGTAGTGAGCATACGTTTCGGTAGACGGCGTCACATCCCAGGTGACGTTCGCAGCCTGAACAGCATAGGAATCTGGATCGACGGTGACTTCGCCCGACGAATCCGTGATACGGTATGCGTCTGCTTCGTCAACCCAGCCGTCCCGTGGTTCGTATGTAGAGCGATTGGCTGTCTCCGCTACGTGTTCGTAATCAGAAGGATGCAAGCTCTCAGTGACTACTGACGTTGCTCCCGAAATCTCGTCTTTGAGATCAGTATCCGATTCGTCTCTGACGACGATCGTTGTGGACTCGTCGCCGTGTTCCTCAACGAGAAGTGTTCGCTCATCGTCGCTTTCGATCGCCTCGAGTCGAGTATCTACCTGCTCGTCAGTCCACCCACTCAGTTCTGATCGAAGATACACGTCGTCATCGGGAGCAGATTGATACCGCTCGGTTCGGGTGTCCGTTTCGTCAACGACCTGCTGTCGTGCGTCGTCGTCGATCACGGTAGCTTCTACTCCCAATTGTTGGTCTCCATCGTGGTCGATTTCCGCCTCGACACTGAATTCATCGGGCATATCGCTCGAAAACCGTTCATCAGCCGGCTGTAACGCGTGTGGCTCCGACGTAGACAACGGATAGACAACGGAGAAGACGAGCACGATGCAAATCACCATCGCTACACCGAGACTGATGCTCGCAGTTCGTTTGTTCATCTTCTAAGAATTACCACATATACATATAGAAATTGTGATGTATTTTCGAAGTAATAGAGAACAGTCGGTGGGCCCGTCACCTGTTCGGTTCCGCAGTGATCACCACCGGCGTGTCACTGAAACGGTGCAGAGCGCGCGAGAAATCCATTTTATCCTGGACACGCGATACGAAAGACGCGCTACCGCGTTAGGGCCCTGCTGATGTGGGGTTGAGAGGAGATTTGAATGAGCCAACGGCATCGTTCAAATCTCATCGTACTCCTTCCTGTCGCGGGTAATTCGCGAGCGACGACATTGAAAGGGAAGACTCGAGTAAAACCCATCAACACGAACCTTCAAAAAGTGAGTTTCAGAATATATTCGCGGAGTGTTACGCCCATTCCACTCACTTTTTGCGAATAAAGAGTCTGTTTGCCGGAGGGGGAAAGCTTATTGTTGGACGTGCACACGTATTGATCGAGGTGATGTGAATAAATAGCATGCGGACAGGTCGTTTCGACCCCCGAATCCCACGGCAGACACTGGCTGTGGCCACACGTGCTGGCTGCTTCCGCGATCATCTGTGCAACGACGAACACAGTTCTGACCACCGCGACTCCGCTACGACCGCGGTCGGTCACTCGTCCTCACTGTTACTCACGTTCGACTAAAGGGTCCTCCGTCCGACACTCGAGAGACTCGAGCGCGCTGAGCGTCGGTTTCACTCCGCCACAAGGAGTGGTCGAATTTCGGAACGTTTGAGAGCGTGTACTGGAAAGAGCGCTCGTGAGCCGCGCCCGACTCTTCGCCTCGCTGTGTGGTCTCGTCTTTTTGCTCAACCTCGCGAGAATTATCTTCGCGCCGCTGCTTGACGTCATCATCGCCGAGTTTGCGATCGGTGAGGCGACTGCCGGGCTCCTCGTGACGCTGACGTGGATCGGGAGCGCGTCGCCGCGACTCCCGACGGGGTGGCTCCTGACGAAGCTCCCTCGCCACACCGTGGTGATCGGCTCCGGTGCGATTCTGACGGCCGCGGCGGCGTTCGCCGCGACGGCGACGACGATCCACCACCTGATGGTCGGGGCGTTTTTGATGGGGATCGCCTCCGGCGTCTACTTCGTCTCCGCGAACCCGTTCTTGAGCGAGTTGTACCCCGGACGCGTGGGCCGGGTCATCGGCATCCACGGCGCGGCGAGCCAGATCGCCGCCGTGATCGCGGCCCCGCTCGTGACGCTCACGCTCGTCGTCGACTGGCGACTCTCGCTGTGGGCGATCGCCTTCGGGACGGCACTCGTGACGGTGTACACCGGACTCGCCGCGGTCAGAACCGAACTCCCGAGAGCGGGGGTCGACGATCGAAACTTCGTGGCCGGTGCGCTTTCGGAGTGGCGACTCATCGTCACCGCGTTGGCGATCGTCGGCGCGGCGTCGTTCATCTGGCAGGGTGTGTTCAACTTCTACGAACTGTACATGCAATCGAAAGGACTCTCCTCGCAGGCGTCGGGACTGATGCTCTCGATCGTCTTCGCTGCCGGCATTCCCGCCTTCTACTTCGGGGGAGATCTAGCCGACAAACTGCCGCGGGTGCCGTATCTGCTCGGGATCGTCGGGGCCTTCGCGCTCAGCGTCCTCGTGTTGACGGTCGTCGAGAGCTTCCTCGGATTGGTCCTCATTTCGAGCGTCGTCGGCTTTGTGATCCACGCGCTCTTTCCGGCCACGGACACGTTCCTCCTCGATACGCTACCGGACTCCTCGAGAGGCAGCGCCTACGCCGTATTCAGCTCCGTGTGGATGCTCACGCAGGCGCTCGGCTCGGTCGTGTTGGGCGTCTTCGTCGAACACGGCTACGCCTACGACACCGTGTTCCGAATCGCCGCCCTCTTCCTCGGCGTGACGGTTATCGGCCTCGCGGTGCTCGAACGAGCGGATCGCTTGCCAAACTGAGTCGACAACACGGAGACCTATACCCGAGCGGGCGTCCGCTCGAGGTCGGCTTCGAGTTGGCCCGCGGCCTCGAGTCGGAGTTGTTTCGCCTGTCGTTCGGTGAGTCGAGACGCCGGCAGCCGATTCGCGAGCGGGTCGTGCGCGGAAGGGGTGAAGCCGAGGTCGTCGAGATACGAGCGGACGGCGGGATCCTCGAGTCCGTCGTGGATGGCCGCGTCGGTGACCGATTCCACGGTGTCGAACGAGGGGAGGGACAGTCGGTCGTCGGTCTTCGCCGACTGGTGCTCGTCGGAGGCGACGACGGTTCCGTGGGCATCGGCGTGTGAGACGAGCGAGCGAACGGTCTCGGTGAGCCGTAGAATCTGACTCGGCAGGGCGGCGTCGGGCGAGCGCCACTCGACAGTTGGCATCGCTTTTCGGAGCCGAACCGGCGTCCAGACGGCGTCGAACGGGTCGAACTCGTCGTCGAACGCCGCCGGGTCGACGCCACGCTCGAGTGCGCGTTCGCGAAAGCACTCGTAGGCGTCCTCGAGGCGCTGTTCCCACTCCTCGACGCTGTCGACGTACGGCCACAGTTGGCCCTGCTGGGGACACGGGTCGTAACACGAGCGTCGGTAGAGGTAGGGACGGGCGCACTCGAGGAGGTGTTCGCCGCGGTAGTGAGAGGAACTGTTCACGAGCACGAACGCGGGGTCGATCGCCGTCAGCGTGTTCAACTGGTCGACGACGCTCGAGCGTTCGAAGTGAACGTGCGTGCCCGCACAGACGCGGGCGTCCTCGAACGTCGGGCCGACGATCTGCCGCTGAAGGTTGCTCCCTCGTTTGTCGCGGTAGGGAATGGATTCGGGACCGGCGTGTAGCGGCGTCGAAAGGGGGACGAGACGCTTTTGCTGGTCGTGCGCTGCATCGACGACGGTGCTGATGAGGTTGCGAAACTCCGCGCGAAGTTCGGCCATCGACTGACACGGGGTTGTTTTGATCTCGAGCATCGGCTCGACGAACTCGGGATCGAGCTGTGGAGATACGTCGAGCAGTGAGCCGGGTGGCACCAGGTCACCGTCGTCGTCGATAACCCAGTACTCTACCTCGAGGCTGGTGTTCATGGATGTCTCCGTTGGCATGGTGTGCGTAGATTGGCCCTCGAGTGGCCTGTCACTGGGCCGAACGGTGCTAGTGGACGGCGGCTGCCTCCGTGTGTAGACCTGACGGCGTTAGGTCTCTCCTGTGGAGTGGACGATAGCGCGCAGTCACGTGAATTGATTGAGCCTGCGAACGCAGGGACTAAATCGGGAGTAGAAGGCGTCTATTCCGTATATACAACCAATCAATCGAAGAGAATCCACCCTCGAGTGAACCGACGTTCGCCGTACCACGCCGGTGGCCCACTAACACTCGTGTAACGGGGTTGGTCTGGTGTCTCTAGTGGGTTCATGTGCGTGCGGTAACAATGTGTAACTACAGATGAGCAACGATTCCTCCGAGAACGGTACCGAGTTCGATGAATCAGTGATCGTCGTCGGCGGCGGTCCCGCCGGATTGAGCGCCGCACTCTTTACGGCGAAAAACGGCCTCGAGACGACGGTGTTCGACGCGGACGAGACGTGGATGCACAAGGCCCACCTGTTCAACTACCTCGGCATCGGCTCCGTCGGCGGCAGCGAGTTCATGGAGACGGCGCGCCAGCAAGTCGACGACTTCGGTGTCGACCGACGGCAGGGAGAGCCGGTCACTGCCGTGAACGACGATGGCGATGGCTTCACGGTCGAGACCGAAGACGGGGAGTACGACGCCGACTACGTCATCCTTGCGACGGGAGCCAACCGCGATGTCGCGGACAATCTCGGCTGTTCGTTCACCAACGACGACGTTGTCGACGTGGACGTCGACATGGAGACGAGCGTCTCGGGCGTCTACGCGACCGGCGCGATGGTCCGACCGGAGGAGTGGCAGGCCGCCATCGCCGTCGGCGACGGCGCTGCCGCGGCACTCAACATCCTCTCGGCAGTCCGTGGCGATCACTTCCACGATTTCGACGTGCCCGCCGACGCCGAGCGCGTCTTCGGCGAGGTACTCGCAGAGTAGCGATACCACCCGAACTAACTACACCACCTATACCGACCCCATGTCAAACGACTCACAGACACCAGTCACGCCCGAACTACCAGACAGCCCCGTTCACGCGGCCGGAACCGACCACATCACCATCTGGGGAAGCAACGAAGCGGAAACCGTCGAGTTCTACCAGGACCTCCTCGGGATGCCACTCGTGCTCCGCCAGCCCAACCTCGACGATCCGTCCCAGACCCACCTGTTCTTCGACACGGGCGACGGTCGGATTCTCACGTTCTTCGTGAGCGACGACCGACCGTCCGCGAAGGGCCAACGCGGCGGTGTCGGGGCCGTCCATCACCTCTGTTTCCGCATCGAACCCGACGAGTACGAGGAGACGATGGACGCCCTCGAGGACGCGGGTTACCGCTACAACGTCTTCGACCGGGGGATCTTCCACTCGATCTACACGCACGACAACAACGGCCTCGTCATCGAACTCTCGACGGACAAGTACGAGATTCCCGACGACCGACGCGGCGAGGTGCTCGCGAAGGCACAGGAACTCCGCGAAGACGATGGTGCCGACTACGCGAAAGACGAGCACCTCCGGGGAGCCATCGAGACGCTCGGCCTCGAGGTCGTCGAGTACGACCTCCCTGAGGCCAGCGCCGGTACCGGTGGGGTCGAGTGATGGGGGACAGTTCCGGCGGCGACGGACCGCAGGAGGGCCGCGAGGACGGGCCACACCAGAACCAGCCACTGGTCACCGACGGGACGCCACTCGAGGACGCCGAGGCAGCGCTGGTCCTGACGCACGGGCGCGGCGCGAGCGCACGCGGAATGGTCCAACTCGCGAACGAAGTTCACGAGGAGGGCGTCGCCGTTCTCGCCCCGCAGGCGGCCCGCCAGACGTGGTATCCGAACTCGTTTCTCGCGCCCGTCGAGCAGAACGAGCCGGGTCGGTCCTCGGGACTGCAAGCCATCGCAGCTGCGATCGATGAAGCGACCGACGCCGGCATTCCACACGAGCGTATCATGCTGATCGGCTTCTCGCAGGGTGCGTGTCTCGCCAGCGAGTTCGTCGCCCGAAACCCGCGACGATACGGTGGCCTCGCCGCCCTCAGCGGCGGGCTCATCGGCGAGAAAATCGACCCGGAGGAGTACGCGAGCGACGACGCCGACCTCGAGGAAACGCCCGTCTTCCTGGGCTGTAGCGACGTCGATCCCCACATTCCCGAACGACGGGTCTACGAGACGGCAGACGTGCTCGAGGCGATGAACGCCGACGTGACTAAGCGCCTCTACGAAGGGATGGGCCACGGCATCAACGACGACGAACTCGCGACGGTCTCCGAGATGGTCGCGGCGCTCGTCGCAGAGTGACGTTCCGCTCGAGTCGACTGTTTTTGGCGCGTGAACGGCGACTTATCCCGTTCGCTGGTGTACGTTCGGTAGTGACACCGCAGCACACGGGCCGACGAGCGGTACTCGGAGGGCTCGCGGGGCTATGTACGACTGCGTCCGTCGCTGGCTGTCTGGGTGAAGACGACGCCGACGACGACCCGGAGCCGGTCGTCGACGCAGCCGAAGAACTCGAGGGCGAGACCGACCCCGAGGCCTGGGCGGGCGTCGAAACGATCCGATTCGACGGCTACGTCGGAGGCTGGGTCGGCGTCGAGCCGACGGCTATCGACCGCGTCGAGAATCCGACGCTCGTGCTCCGCGAGGGGAGTGAGTACGAACTCGTCTGGGAGAACATGGACGGCGTCCACCACAACATCGCCTTCTGGGACGCCGACGAGGAAGTCGTCTCGGACTACTCGAGCGACGGAAACGAGACGGTCGGAGAGACCGAGTCGCTCGCGTTCCGAGCGACTGCCGAGATGGAAACGTACCGGTGTGAGTACCAACGAGACGGGCAGCGAGGCGACGTCGTGATCGTCTTGGAGAAGGCGTAACCGCTCGCGACGATGACGACACCGCCGTACGAGCCGATGGTGGCGTTCGCCGGCGTCGCGATTCTCCTGTACCTGCTCGGGTGGTGGCTCTGATGGGTCGTCCTCTCCGACGAGAGCGTCGAACTCGAGTACTCCGAGGACGAGAGCGAGAGCGAGGACGAAGAGCGGTGAACTCGACCTCCCTGCGCTCGGGCCTATCGAACGACGGTCACGGAGACCGGCGAGCGGCGAACGACCGACTCGGCGACGCTCCCCAGCAGGACTCGAGAAACGCCCGACCGGCCGTGGCTTCCGATTACGATCTGGTCGACGTCGTACTCCTCGGCGGCGGAGACGATCTCTCGAGCCGGGTTGCCGGTGGCGACTTCCGTCCGAAAGTCGACCGACTCGGTGTCGACGAGGTCCGGGAGATCCGCGCGGAGTTCTTCCGCGGCCGACTCCCGTCGATCCCCGAGCACGTCCTGCACCGCCTTGATGCTCGCCTCCGTGTACCCGTCGGCGAGTTCGACGACGCGCAACAAGACGAGTTCCTCGTCTCCATGCTCGTCGAACGCTTGCTTCACTGCCTTCTGTGCCGGTTCCGAACCGTCGTACGCGACGAGGACTGTCATCACCCGTCGATACTCGCTCGCGCGGCATAAATCCGGTCGACGAACGTGGCACTCGCGCTCCTCGAGACGATTACAGACACGAGAACGCGTTACAACGAACGAAATGACTCTCGAGTACTACTGCTCGAAGCCGTCCTCGAACCGGAACGTCCCGTTGCGCTGGACGACCTCGCCGTCGACTTCGATGAACGAGTCATTCCGAACTTTTTCCGTTCGGGTCGCCTTCGGCAACCGCTCACGCAAAAACTTCGATGAAAAAACCGCTCGCTCCCGTTGGTCGCTCGCGGTAATTAGTCCTCGAAGCCGTCCTCGAACCGGAACGTCCCGTTGCGCTGGACGACCTCGCCGTCGACCTCGATGAACGAGTCGTCGCTCATGTCGACGATCATGTCGACGTGGACGGCGGAATCGTTCTGCTCGTTGCCCTCGGCGACGGTGTCATCGTAGGCGCGGCCGACGGCCATGTGGACCGTATCGCCCATCTTCTCGTCGAAGAGCATGTTGTAGGTGAACTGGTCGATATCTCGATTCATGCCGATGCCGAGTTCGCCGAGTCGGCGGGCACCGTCGTCCGTGTTCAGGACCTCGGTGAGGACGTCCTCGTTTTTCGCCGCCGCGTGGTCGACGACTTCGCCGCCATCGAACTCGAGGTACACGTCCGTGATCTCCCGGCCCTGGTGGTACAGCGGCATGTCGAACAGCACCTCGCCCTCGACGCTGTCGGGGACGGGAGCGGTGAAGACTTCGCCGCCGGGAAGGTTGTGCTCGCCGTGGTCGTTGAGCGTCGGATTGCCGTCGATGGACATCGTCACGTCGGTCGTCTCGCCGCTCTTGATTCGAATCTCTTCGGCGGGGTCCATAATCTCGACCATGTTGGCCTGATGGGCGCGCTGTTCGTCCCAGTCCTTGTTGACGGCGTCCCAGACGAAGTTCTCGTAGCCCTCCGTGCTCATCTCGGCGAGTTGGGCGTTCGCCGGGGCCGGATACTGTGTGAGACACCACCGCGTCGAGAGTCGCTCCTCGAGAATCGGGCGATGGGACTGCTGGTAGGCCGCCTGCGTCTCGGGGTCGACGTCGGCGGTCTGGGTCGCGTTGTCGCCCGCCCGAATCGCGATGTAGACGTCGGTGTTCTGGATCAAGGCGAGTTCGTGTTCCGGCGTCTCGTACTCGTCGTCACCGGCGCGGAGGAACGCGCGTCGCTGGCGGGCGCCCGTTCGCTGGCTCGTGGTGAGCGGGTTCGCGCCGGCGTCGCCGATCACTTCGTGGAGCGCGACGACCAGGTCCTCGGCGACGGGGTGTGCGTCGACGATAACGTTGTCTCCCTCCTGCAAATCGACGGAGTGATTCGCGATGATTTCGGCGTGTTCGCGGATGCGTGCGTCCATGCGACACACGTCTCTCGGCGCTGGGATACCGCTTTCGAATCGAAACTACTCGCGAGAATTACTCCCGATTCGCCAGAAAGATCCCGAGGTAGATCGACGCGAACGCGCACGCGACGCCCGCGCCGAACGCGAGGGTGAACGGCGACTCGAGGGACACTTCACCGCCGTCGTCGAACAGCCAGCCGCTAAATCCCACCGCGAGCAAGACGACCGCTGCGAGGCGAAGCGCAGAGACGAGGCGGACCCCGGGATCGGTTCGATCGGCCATACGTTCGAACCTGGGCGATCCCCCAGGAAAAGGTTGGTGTTTCGATGTGTTCGCGGCGGCCGTCGGCGATTCTACGCCGAGGAGTCGTCGCTCGAACTCGACGTCGAATCGTGGAAGACGGTCGTCGCCTATTTCACCACCGAGTTCGGATCTCGAGGCATGATCGATCTTCGCTCCGATACCGTGACGAAACCCGATGAGGCGATGCGCGAGGCCGCTCGAGCGGCCGAGGTCGGCGACGACGTCTACGAAGAGGACCCGACGGTGAACGAACTCGAGGCTCGCGCCGCCGAATTAGTCGGGATGGAAGCCGCCCTCTACGTCCCCTCGGGGACGATGGGCAATCAGATCGCGGCACGTGTCCACACCGAACGAGGCCAAGAACTCCTCGCGGACACGGAGAGCCACGTCGTCACGTACGAACTCGGCGGCCTCGCCCAACACGCCGCCCTCCAGGTTCGGATGCTCGAGGCCGACCGCGGCGTCCCCACCCCCGAACAGGTGGCGGAGGAGTACGTCGAAGAAGACCTCCACCGCCCGGGAACGGGGCTGCTCTGGCTCGAGAACACGCACAACGCTCGAGGCGGACTCGCCATCGAACCCGAACGGATCGCAGCGGCGGCCGACGCGGCCCACGAACGCGACGTGCCCGTGCACGTCGACGGCGCGCGTCTGTTCAACGCCGCCGCGGCCCTCGACGTTTCCGCCGCCGAACTCACCGCCCCCGTCGACTCGGTGATGTGCTGTCTCTCGAAGGGACTGGGCGCACCCGTCGGCTCGATGCTGGCCGGTAGCGAGGAGTTCGTCGCGCAGGCCCGACGAACGCGCAAGCTCCTCGGCGGCGGCATGCGCCAGGCCGGGATCATCGCCGCGCCCGGCTTGGAAGCGCTCGAGAACAGAGCCGACCTCGAGAACGATCACGATCACGCGCGCGTGTTAGCCGCGGGGCTGGCCGAGTTCGACGGCTTCGACGTGCAGGAACCGGAGACCAACATCGTGCTCGTCGACGTGGCCGAGACCGGCCTCGAGCCGGATGCGCTCCTCGAGCGCTGTCGCGACCACGGCGTGGGAGCCTCGCCGTTCGGCCCGACGACGGTACGGTTCTGTACGCACCGGGACCTGTCCGACGGCGATATCGAGCGGGCGCTCGAGGGAGTCGAATCGGCCCTCAATACGGCGTAGAACGGACTCTGAACAGCGATTTAAACCGATTGGAAGAGGAGAAGACAGTCGTCTACTGCATTCCTTCGCGGAACTCGAGGATCGTCTTTCGCAAGAGGAGATACGAGAAGAACACGAGCGACAGCAAGATCACTACGATCGCGAGGATAACGGGGTCGTCGGGGAGGAAACCCAGCATAATCGATCGATACCGTGTCAGTATGCAAAACCGTTTCGACCGAAGCGGCGGTGTCCGGAACTATAACTCGTAATCGGAAGACGGTTGACTCGTGTCGACGGAGTATCCTGTTCGTCGGACGTACCGTAGCTAAAACGACGTTTTCACCTTACGCCGCCTATATCGGGATCGCCAGCGAAGTGCGATCTGTCCCGATCCGGTGATTCCACCCCGCCGGTCGGGGCCATCAACCCGTTGGAGTCCCCCTCCATGGATGCCTCAGCACGTCAGCTACGCCGATTCCAGCGGGTCACGCCGGGTATGGGATATCGCAGTCTCGAGGTTCCCGCTATCGCACCAATCCACCACCTTCACACCAACCACCCTCCGGACGCCCTCCAAACACTTCCGGACACCCTCCAAACACCCTCCCAAACACCTTCCGGACACCCTCCAAACACCCTCCCAAACACCTTCCGGACACCCTCCAAACACCCTCCCAAACACCTTCCGGACACCCTCCAAACACCCTCCAAGAGCCCCTTACGAACCGCCTCACAACTCGGCCGGACCCCGTTGACGCCACGATCTATCTCGAGGGCGAATCGAAAACGGACTCTCGTCCCGACTGAGCCTCGAGAAGGCTATTTTCGAGAAGCGACCAGATCACGTGCTTCGACTACTGATCACGTGTTCCGACGACCGAAGACGGTCCTCGTCACTCGTTCGAGTAGTCGATCGACGCGAGTGGTGTGCCCTCCGGCGTTCGAATCTCTCCCTCGATTTGCGTCGCGGAATCGTCCGCGTCGTCGGTCCCTCGAGGCTCGAGCACGGCGAACCCGGGTCGATTCCCGCGCGGGTCAGCGTGACTGCCGGGGTTCAATAGCAAGACATCGTCGGTCTCGATCACCGTCGGTCGGTGCGTGTGACCGGAGACGACCACGTCGGCGTCGCGCGAGCGGCCGAACATCGCCAGTCCCGTCTGGCCGCCCTCTCGACGGTGCGTAAGGGCGATTCGGATTCCGTCCGCCTCGACGACGCGAGCCGTCGGAAGTCGGTCTTTGACGGACGGGTCGTCCGCGTTTCCGTGGACCGGAAACAGGTGGTCACACTCCGATTGAAAGGCCTCGAGTGCGGCTTCGCTCGTGAAATCACCCGCGTGGACGACGGCGTCTGCTTCGCGGGCCGCGTTCAGTGCGTCGCCCGTGAGTTCGTGCCCGCTGGTACTGTGCGTATCCGAAAAAATCGCGATCATGCCGGTGGCTACTGACTCCGCGCTAACGGTCCTTTCGCCATCGGTCGCGACGCGCTGGGAGCCAGCGCCAGAACGACGTGTTGCTCACCGAGGGCGTTACGCAGACGGAACGTCGCTGTCGTCGCTGTCGTCGTATCCCGCGACCACCGTCGAGCCGGGAGGGTGGTCGTTCAGCGTCGCCGTCACCGTCGTCGACTCGAGGTCGACGGTCGACTCGAGGGGCGTCCAACCCTCAGCCGTCTCGACGGCGACCGACACGTCGGTCGGGCTCGCACCCGGCGGGAGTCTGGAGGGATCGTAGACGAGTTCGATGCTGATCGCTTCGACCGCCTTCAGTTCCTCGACGTTGACGAGGTCGACGGGAGCTGCGAGTCCGTCGACCGGCGGGTCGCGACCGCTTTTCTCGAGGTCGAACGCGTCGGGGACGACGCCGGCGACGACGGCGACGGTCGCACCCGCGCGCTCGAGTGTGTACTCGGCGACGCTGCTCGAATCGTACCCGGGGATGGCCATACTCGAGGCGAAGCCCTCGATCCCTTTGGCCCTGTAGCGCGCGTACGCCAGCCGATGATGACCGACGGCGCGGACGTGAGTGGTGTGAACAACGGGCGCACATCGGAGACCGACACCGAGACGAATCCTTTTATCGTATCGGGAACAACTCGACTAGCGTGTCCGAGACAGCCGGGTACATGCGCTTTTTCCCCTACGAGGAGCCCTACGAGAACCAGCGGGAAGCGATGAATCGCATCCACAACGCGATCACTCGCGGACAGGACGTGCTCTTCGAAGGGGCCTGCGGGACCGGCAAAACCCTCTCGTCGCTCGCACCCGCCCTCGAGGTGGCTCGCGAGCAGGACAAGACGGTCGTCATCACGACGAACGTCCACCAGCAGATGCGCCAGTTCGTCGCCGAGGCGCGGGCGATCACGCGCGAAGAGGATATTCGCGCGATCGTCTTCAAAGGGAAGTCGTCGATGTGTCACATCGACGTCGGCTACGAGGAGTGCCAGGCGCTTCGGGACAACACGCGCAGCGTCGTCGACACCGAACGCGACAAACGCCAACTCGAGCGCCGCCAACAAGAGCTCTTGGCCGAGAGCCAAGACGGCGACGGCGGGGCTGCCGACGCCCGTAGCGCCGTCATGGACGAACTCGAGGATCTCGAGGAGCGACTCGACGACCTCGAGGACCAGAACGTCTGTGAGTACTACCGAAACAATCTGACCGAAGACACGGACGACTTCTTCGCGTGGCTCTTCGACGACGTGCGGACGCCCGACGAGATCTACGAGTACGCGGAAAGTCAGCACTTCTGTGGGTACGAGCTTCTGAAAGAGGGGATCGAGGGCGTCGATCTCGTCGTCTGTAACTACCACCACCTCCTCGATTCGACGATTCGCGAGCAGTTCTTCCGGTGGCTCGGTCGCGACCCCGAGGACGTGATCGCCGTCTTCGACGAGGCTCACAACGTCGAAGACGCGGCCCGCGAGCACGCCACCCGAACCTGCTCGGAGCGAACCATCGACTCCGCACTGGACGAACTCGCCGACGCGGACGACCCCCGTTCGGACGACGCCGCGAACGTCCTCACGGCGTTTCACCGCGCGCTCGTCGAAACGTACGAAGACTCCTTCGGCTTCGGTGAGCGCGAGCGAATCGGCGAGAACTGGGAGGACGTCCCCGTCGCGAACGAGGGCCGACGCGACGAGTTGACCCTCGAGTTCCTCCAGCGCTACGCCGGCCAGGGCATCGAAGACGACCTCGAGGCGGCGATGAGACTCGGTCAGGAACTCGACGAGGAGTACGAGGAGGCCTACCGCGAGGGCGAGACGGCCACCCGAACGGAGTGTCAGACCCTGCAGGCCGCCGCGTTCGTCAGCGCGTGGATGAACGAGGGTTCGAAGGAGGGGCTCTACCCGGTTGTCTCCGTGACTCGAGACGCCGGAACGGACGAAGTCTACGGTCAGGCAGAACTCTACTCGTGTCTGCCCCGACAGGTAACCGGACGCCTCTTCGACGACGTCTACTCGACCGTCCTGATGAGCGCGACGCTCCAGCCCTTCGACGTCACCGAGAACGTCCTCGGCCTCGAGGATGCGGTGACGATGGCGTACGGCTTGCAGTTCCCCGAGGACAAACGACGAACGTACGCCGTCGAGACGCCGCCGCTGTTCTCCTCCGATCGGGACGATCCCGACGTTCAGGAGGCGGTCGCAGAGACGATTCACGACGCGACACGGATGACCCCCGGCAACACGCTCGCGTTCTTCCCCAACTACGGCGAGGCGAATCGCTACGCGGAACGACTCGAGCGACGCTCGGACCGGCCGGTCTATCTCGACGAACCAGGAACCTCCGTCGAGGAAGTGAGACAACAGTTCGTCGCGGACGAGGGAGCCGTCCTGTGTACGTCGCTCTGGGGGACCCTCGCGGAGGGCGTGAGCTTCGACGGCGACGACGCCAATACGGTGCTCGTCGTCGGCGTTCCCTACCCGCATCTGGACGACCGCGCGGAGGCCGTCCAGGAGGCCTACGACGCGGCGTTCGAGGGGACCGAAACGGGCTGGCGCTACGCCGTCGAGATCCCAACGGTTCGCAAGACAAGGCAGGCACTGGGTCGAGTCATCCGCTCGCCGGAAGACGTCGGCGTCCGAGCACTGCTCGATCGCCGCTACTCGCGCTCAGCAAAGTCGGATCTCGGGAAGTACAGCGTCAACGGCACCTTTCCACACGAAGAACGCGAGGAACTTCTCGACATCGCGCCCGAGAAACTCAAGTTCGCGATGCTCAACTTCTACGGCGATCACGACGCCTACGACGGCGAGACGCCCGCGCCGTAGCAGCGACTATCCCAGATCGTTCACTCGTTGGCCGACGAGTGGATCGGTTCCCAGGCGTCGTAACCCCCTTCCATACTCGCGACCTGTTCGGCATCTCCGTACTCCTCGATCAGTCGTGCCGCCTGGACCGATGTCTGGCCGATATAGCAGTAGACGACCACGTCATCAGCCCAGTCCCGATCGACGACCGTCTCCTCGAGGTCCTCGATGGTCGCGTGTTCGGCACCGGGGAGATGCCCGTCAGTGTAATCCTCGCGACCGCGGATGTCGATGAGATCGAACTCGCTCTCGCACTCGATGCGTTCACGAACCGTCTCGGGGGTGAATTCGTCGACCATTATCGTTTTCGGAGGTAGATTCGGTACGTTGCATCGCCGCTTCTCCAGACGGTTGCGTCCGCATCGTCTCCGACCGCTCGCGGCACGTTTTCGGTACACGGGACGTGATCGGTTTCCTGGACGAGCAAGTCGCCCGAGTCGATCTGTTGCAGTCCCTTCTTGGCCTCAACCTGTGGGTACGGACAGACTTCGCCCATCATATCTTGGACGAGATCCGCGTCCTCGAGCAGGTCCTCGGCTTGGTCGTCGCTCAATTCGTCCGGTGTGTCAGTGACGTCGTCAATTGATGGCATTGTCGTTAACGTTGTGTTAGTATGTCGGAAGTGGTTGTCGAACGATTCAGAGTGCGCAGCCGACTTCTCGGTAGATCCAGTGAGTCATCACGTAAACACCGGCGATGATGCCGAGTGCGGCGATAAACGAGTGGACAGACAGGCTGGCAATTCCGGAGTAGATGTTACCGATGTTACAGCCGGGTGCAAGTCGGGAGCCTGCGCCCATGAGGAGGCCACCGAAAACGGCGTTCGGGAGACGGCGGCGCTTTGGCACGCGAACCGAAAAGTCACCGCTCCAGGCGGCGGCGAGGAACGCACCGACGATGACGAACGCGATCATCACCATATCGACGGTCACGTCGACGCCCTCGCCCTGAAAGAGGACAGAACCCCAGTACTCGTACGATTCGACATCGACACCGACCTGCGAGAGGAGATAGCCCGACCAGCGAGCCTCTGGTCCGGTTACACCCACGATAGACGCCTGCGTGAACCAGAGAACTGCCGCAGCAGTGATTCCCAGCGCGGCCGTTCGGGGGTCCCACGGCTGCTTACTCGAGGCGAGTGGATCGCGCCACGCACCGACGAGTCCGCGGAAGTACGTTTCCGTCCCGCGGACGAACTGCCGAAGCCCCGCGACCGGTGCGAGGAAGGCAGTAAGATTGAGCTGGGCCGTGTCGGACCGTTCGCTGAGATCGGCAGTCGTCGCTGAGCGACCAACGAGAGTCACGTAGATGAGCAGTCCGCCAATCGCAATCGAGAGAGCGAGAACGCTCGCGGGAATCTCTGAAACGGTAAACAGGCTCACGCCCTCGCCGAACGTGAACGTCTCGAAGTACGTGCTATCGAGCGTCGGGAAGGCGAGTGCAAAGGCGACGTAGCCAACGCCCATGAACAACAGCGTGAGCCAGAACTGCAGGTAGCCTTCACCGGCCCGATAGAGCGTCCCGCTCGCACAGCCACCGGCGTACGTCATGCCGATCCCGAAGATGAAGCCGCCGATGAAGCCGGTCAGTCCCCACTCGGGTGTCCAGAACTCTTGATAGTACCCGAACTGGTAGGCAATACCCCAGAAGACCATCGTCAGAAGCGTCGCTGCGAGCACGCCTTTCGTGACCCGGGAGTCCTTGTACGCGAAGAAATCCCGGAAGGCGTTGACGAAACAGAATCGCCCCTTCTGGAGAAACACTCCGAGGGCGATCCCGACGACCGCTGCGACGAGTAGCACTGAAACCACACTGGAGCCGAGGCACCCGGATTCCTTAACCCACAGTGCAACGGCCGGATCTTCCCAGGCCACTGACGCCCTGTGTCCACCAATTTCGCCGTCTGAGGTGGCACATGCCGATAGCTATCCGATCAACGCGACGACGGTCGTTCCCGGAGATAACAGCAGTATTTGCATCACCCGTGTACAAACGGCCGACCGCGAGGACAGTCCGAGAAGCGGACCGGCTGGCCGAATTGCGGCACAAGAGCGGGTTTGAAAATCCAGCAACTGCACGGATGTGATACTCTGTGATGGTGTCGTACGCGTACACGGATGTGACAAACTGGAGTCGTACAGGACGTGAAGACAACACCCAAGTGTTACTCGAGTGTGACCCGACTCACGGACAGCTTTTCAGTTCCGTCCCAGAACTCGAGTTCGCTGACCGTCCACCGGATCGGCTCGATCTCTCGCCCGGCGAGTCGCTTCGCCGTCTCGAGGTCGCCGCCGCGCGCGAGCGTGACGTGGGGGACGTAATCGTCGCCCTCGAGGTCGTCGACGGGGTCGAACGTCTCCGCCAGGTTGGCATGAATCGACTCGAGGCCGGGGCTCTCGACGGCGAAGTAGACGACGGGTGCGGAGCCCAGTGGCGGCTCCGCAAAGTACTCGATCCCCGTAATCCGCGCTTCGACGGCGGGAGTCCCCTCGAGTGCGCGATGCGCTCGGTGTTGGAGTTGGGCGACGTGGTCGGCCTCGCCGAGGCGTTTGAGGAGACACGAATGTTCCTCGCGGACGTGCTCGAAGCTGACGAGATCGGGGTAGAGCCCGTTGGCGAGCGTACGGACGCGGCCGGGGACCGGGACGTTGACGCTGTACACGACAGGTTCCGTAGGGGAAATCGACCTATCAGTGTGACGCTTCGGCCGACTTAGATGCTATCGTAGAGCCACAGGACGATGACCAATCCGATGGCCAGGAGCAACAGCGGCGTCAGCAGATTTGCGATCCAGCTGACAACTGTCCCGATAATCTGGAGTGCGAGCAAGACGGCCACCAAGGCCAGGACGATTTTGAGTAGCGTTTCGACCTCGAGTTCGCCGCGGGTATCGTTCATGATCGTCGATACGGACGAACGTTTCAAAAGTTCATCGTTAGGCCGGTCGGAAAGACCTATTTAGACGGATACAACAAGACATGGTAATGGAAGCGAAGGGGCTTTGGGCCCTGTTCTGGGTGCTCGTGGTTGTCGGTGGTGCAGTTGCGTTGGTGTTGGGCGCGTCTGCTGGTGCTGTTGCAGACACTGGCGCAGCGATCCAAGAGTCAGAAGAACGTCAGGAACTCGAGGACGCCGACGAGGTGCACATCAACGTCCACCTCACGAAAGACGAGACGGCGACGTTCGAAGTCGACTACCGCTATCACCTCGAGGACGAGAACAACTCCGAGGAGGCGTTCGAAGAGCTTCGCGAAGAGATTGAGTCCAACCCGGAATCGTACACCGACGCGGAGATTTCCGATTGGAACGATACGCGAAACGGTGACGACCTCGAAGAAGAGGTCATCTCGAACGAAAACGTCTCGGTCGAAGATAATTCGGCACCGGTACACATCGGGCACGTCAAGTTCACCTTCGAGTGGGATTCCTTTGCGACCGTCATGGTCGACGAGATCGAAGCCGGCTCCGAACTCTCGGGGCTGACACTCGTGGACGATACGTCGTTACAGATCAATGCCCCTGACGACTACGTCCTCGACGACGCACAGCCGTCACCGGACAGTTCCGAAACCGACTCGGTTGAATGGGATGGCGAGGAGACCGAGTTCGGCGACGACGAGCCGCGAGTCGTCTTCATCGAAGATGACGGCGAGGAGGGCACGACAACGGACGACGATGACGAGTTGCCGACGCGCTGGCTCGCCGTCGTCGCCGCACTCGGCTTGCTCGCGACCGGTGGTGCGGTCGGCTGGTGGCTCAGACACGGCAACGACTCGAGTTCCGTCACCGACACCGGCAGCGTCTCGCCACCGCCGGCAGGTGGGGCGGCCACTCCGGACGACGGCGGCGGCCCACCGCCCGAACTCCTCAGCAACGAAGAACGCGTGCTGCAGTTACTCGAAAACCGCGGTGGACGGATCAAACAGCAGGAAGTCGTCGCCGAACTCGAGTGGACCGAGGCGAAGACGAGTCAGGTCGTCGGCAGCCTCCGGGAAGACGACGAGATCGAAGTCTTCCGCATCGGCCGGGAAAACGTGCTGGCGATCCCGGACGACGAAGACGGAGACGAACCGCTGTAACCGACCCACGCCCGCTATTTTGGAGGAACGCTCACCACTCCTCGAGGGGAAACGAGTACGGCGACCGGGCTGACCCAAACTCGCTGATCACTGTGTTTGTCCGAACTCGCCGATCACACCGCTGACTACAACCCTGATCACAATCGCTCTCACCACGGAAACGTGTTAGATCGCCATGTAGCAGGTTTTAATATCGATCGCTCGCATAGACTCGGGTATGCGTCCCACCGTCGGTACCGCGCTCACCCTTTTCGGTACCGACGGGACCGTCTCGCCGCGGCGACCACGACGGCGGCGGCCGGGCCGTTGAGCCCGACTACTACTTTACCTCCCGAGACCGGTTCATTTCACCGTTCGACACGATCAGGAAACCCCGAATTCTTGGTTAGCAGCATCTCTCGCGCTATTTTTCGGATTGGAAACCAATGTGCTTAAGTCCCTCCTGACGTTTCCCTCGAACACGATATGACACGCGTGGCACTTGCGTTCTCGGGCGGACTGGACACGACTGTCTGTGTCCCGCTGCTCGAGGAAGAATATGGATACGACGACGTCATCGGCGTCACGGTCGACGTGGGCCAGCCGGCGTCCGAATTCGACGAAGCAGAAGAAACCGCCGAAGCGCTCGGCCTCGAACACTACGTCGTCGACGCGAAAGACGAATTTGCACAGCTGTGTCTCGACAGCGTCCGCGCGAACGCGACGTACCAGGGCTACCCGCTCGGAACGGCGCTCGCCCGCCCCGTAATCGCGAACGCGATTCTCGAGGTCGCAGAAGAACAGGGCTGTACCGGTATCGCCCACGGCTGTACGGGCAAAGGAAACGACCAGCTCCGCTTCGAAGCCGTCTGGCGCGACTCCGACCTCGAGGTTATCGCGCCCGTCCGCGAACTCGGACTCACGCGCGAGTGGGAAAACGAGTACGCCGAGGAGAAGGACCTGCCCGTCGAGGGCGGCGACGGCGGCAAGTGGTCGGTCGACACCAACATCTGGAGTCGCTCGGTCGAGGGCTCCGAACTCGAGGATCCGAGCTACGTTCCGGGCGAGGAGATCTACAACTGGACGCAGGCCCCTACCGGCGAGACCCAAGAGATCGAAATCGCCTTCGAGGAGGGCTACCCCGTCGCCATCGACGGCGTCGAGTACGAGCCGGTCGAGCTCGTTCAGCACCTGAACGAGGTCGCCGGTGCCTACGGCGTCGGCCGTACCGATTCGATGGAAGACCGCATGCTCGGACTGAAGGTCCGCGAAAACTACGAGCACCCGGCCGCGACGACGCTGCTCAACGCCCACGAGGCCCTCGAGGGGCTCGTCCTTACCCAGGAAGAACGCGAGTTCAAACAGCTCATCGACCAGCGCTGGTCGAAGAAGGGCTACGAAGGACTGGTCGACGCACCCCTCGTGAGCGCACTCGAGGGCTTCATCGACGAGACCCAACAGCGCGTGACCGGGACCGTCACGATTCGCTTCGAGGGCGGTCAGGCTCGTGCGGTTGGACGCGACAGTGAGTACGCGGCGTACTCGGCTGAACACGCCTCCTTCGACACGGAGACGGTCGGCAAGATCGACCAGGAAGACGCCACGGGCGTCGCGAAGTACCACGGCTTCCAGCGCCGTCTCGCGAACTCGGTGATCGACGACGACGCGGACGAGGAAGTCGAACTCGCGACAGACGGGAGCGGAACCGACGAGGACGAATAACCATGCCAGAGGAGAGCACTCCCGACGGAGCCGAGGAAGACGAGTCGGTCGTCCGACGAGACCGCTTCAGCGGCGGCCCCGCTCGAGGGTTCCTCTCCTCGCTCGCAGCGGATGAACGGATCTTCGAGGCCGATCTCGCGGTCGATCGCGCCCACGTCGTCATGCTCGCCGAACAAGGAATCGTCGACGACGACGTCGCCGGCGAAATCCTCACGGCGCTGGATGCGATCGAAGTCGACGGCCACGACTCGCTTCCCGACGGCGAGGACGTACACGAAGCCATCGAGACGGCCGTGATCGAACGCATCGGTGACGACGGCGGAAAGATGCACACCGCGCGCTCGAGAAACGACGAGGTCGCCGCGTGCATTCGCTACCGCCTGCGCGAGGACGTTCTCGACGCCATCGAGACGACGCTTGCCCTGCGCGAGGCGCTGGTCGAGGTCGCCGAGGCGAACGCGGAGACGATCATGCCCGGTTACACGCACCTTCAGCCCGCCCAGCCGATCACCGTCGCACACTGGGCGCTCTCCTACGAGGGTGCGGTCCGTCGCGACACGGCGCGCCTGCTCGAGGCCTACGGCAGAATCAACGAGTCGCCCCTCGGCGGGGCCGCGTTCGCGGGAACCACGTTCGACATCGACCGCGAGCGTACCGCCGAACTGCTCGGATTCGCGGGGGTCGTCGAAAATTCGATGGACGCCTCCTCGAGTCGAGATTTCTTGCTCGAGACGACGCAGGCGCTGTCGACGCACGCGACGACGCTGTCAGGACTCGCGGAAGACGTGATCGTCTTCGCGAATCGCGGCTTCGTAGAGCTATCGGACGACTACTCCTCGACGTCGTCGATCATGCCCCAGAAGAAGAACCCGGACACGCTCGAGTTGGTTCGTGCGGTCGCGGGAGACGCGGCGGGGTCGGTCCAGGGGTTGACAACGACGCTCAAGGGACTTCCCCGCGCGTACAACCGCGACCTTCAGCGGGCGACGACCCACGCTTGGGAGACCGTCGACGCCGTGACGGACGCCGGCGAGGTCGCCGCGGGGGCGGTTGCAACGGCCGAGTGGAACGAGGAGACGCTGGCCGCCGAAGCCGGCGAGGGCTTCTCGACGGCGACCGGCGTCGCCGACGTGCTCGCGGCGAACGGACTGCCGTTCCGGACGGCGCACGAACTGGTCGCCATCGCCGCCGAAAACGGGGCCGACTACGACGCCCTCGAGACCGCCGCCGAGGACGTCCTCGGTGAGCCACTCGAGTCGGTCGTCGACCCCGCAGCCGTCGAAGCCGCCCTCGATCCGGCCGAAAGCGTCGCGAGTCGCGACTCACAGGGTGGGCCTGCTCCCGCTTCCGTGGCGGCTCAACTCGAGTCAGCCCGAGAGGCGCTCGAGGCTGCGGAAGTGACACTCGAGGAGACGAGTGACGCACTCGAGGAGGCACACACCGACCTTCGCGACGAGGTGAGCGGCTATGTCTGAGGGGAGTAGCCGGTCGTTCTTGTCGGAGTTACCGCGGCCGTCCCCGCCCGGGGACAAGCTACCTACTACATGATATGTCAAATTGAATTCGCGGTGAGGCGCTTTTCTCGGCCCGGTAGCGACCGGTACAGATAGTATAACTTTGCTGTTAAGTTCGAAGGCTTTAAGGGACCTGGGCTCTCAGTTGCAGGTACAATGACCGAATGCGTCGAGTGTGGGGCAGAAGTGTCCCTGCACGACGATCTGGAAGTTGGAGAGATCGTTGACTGTACCACGTGCGGAGCCGAACTGGAAGTCGTCGACACCGAGCCGCCAGTCCTCGAGCGAGCCCCCGAGCTCGAAGAGGACTGGGGTGAGTGACCTTGCAGACGGCCACAACCACAGTACTCCCTGCACGCCCTGATCACGGGTGGTTCGCATGAAGGTAGGAATACTCTACTCCCGTATTCGAAAAGACGAGAAGCTCCTGCTCAACGAGCTTCGCGAGCGCGATCACGAGATCGAAAAGATCGACGTCCGCAAACACGACTTCGACATCAGCGAGGCACCCGACTCGTTCGCTGACCTCGACATCGTCGTCGATCGCTGTCTCGCCACGAGCCGGAGCCTCTACGCCACGCAGTTCTTCGAGGCCTACGACATTCCCGTCGTCAACAGCCACGAGACGGCGGACATCTGCGCGGACAAGGTGAAGAACAGCCTCGCACTCGAGCAAGCCGGCGTTCCGACGCCGGAGACGAAAGTCGCGTTCACCAAAGAGAGCGCGATGGAGGCTATCGAGGAGTTTGGCTACCCCTGCGTCCTCAAACCCGTCGTCGGGTCCTGGGGCCGATTGATGGCCAAAATCGACTCGCCCGACGCCGCCGAGGCCATCCTCGAGCACAAGGCGACGCTCGGCCACTACGAGCACAAGGTGTTCTACGTCCAGGAGTTCGTCGAGAAACCGGGTCGGGACATCCGCGTCGTCGCGACCGACGGCGAGCCCATCGCCGCGATGGTTCGCTCCTCGGATCACTGGATCACCAACGCTGCGAAAGGTGCGGAGACGGACGTCTTCGAGGTCGACGACGAGGCTCGAGAACTCGTCCAGAAGGCGAGTGACGCCGTCGGCGGCGGTCTGCTCGGGATCGATCTGATGGAGACTGAAGAGGTCTCCGAGGAACCCTCGGAGGGTAGCCAGACGGAGTCTGGCCAGCGATACACCGTCCACGAAGTCAACCACACCGTCGAGTTCAAAGCGCTCGATGGCGCCGTCGAGACCGATATCGCCGGCACCGTCGTCGACTGGCTCGAGGAGAAAGCGGCCGCCGAGGCTGACGAACTCGAGGTGAGCGTCTGATGGCGATCGAAGCCGAGACCGACGCCGAGGCAGCCGAGACGGTCACCGCGAGCATCATCGGTGGGTCGGGCTTTACGGGCGGCGAACTGCTTCGCCTGCTCGCGGGGCACCCGACCATCGAAATCGCCGAAGTCACCAGCCGATCGAAAGCGGGCAAGAGCGTTGGCTCGGTCCACCCGCCGCTGCGCGGGGCGGACCTTCGCTTTACGGAACCAGACGATCTCGAGTCCGTCGACGTCCTGTTCGCCGCGACGCCCCACGGCGTCTCCATGGGACAGATCGACGAGTTCTTCGAGATCGCCGACACCGTCGTCGACCTCTCGGCCGACTTCCGCCTCGAGACGGAAGCGCAGTACGACGAGTGGTACGACGGCCACGACGCGCCGGAATACTTAGAGAAAGCGGAGTACGCCTTACCTGAGATCAACCGCGAGAACCTCGCGGGCGCAGAACTGATCGCCGGCGGCGGCTGTAACGCCACGGCGACGATTTTGGGCCTCTATCCGCTGTTCGAGCACGGCATTTTGGAGGGGGGAGAACAGGTCGTCGTCGACGTGAAAGTCGGCTCCTCGGAAGGTGGCGCAGGCGGCGGCGAGGCCTCGAGTCACCCCGAACGCTCGGGTGTCATCCGTCCGTACGCACCGACGGGACACCGCCACGAGGCCGAGATCGAGCAGTTCCTCGGCACGAGCGTCTCCTTTACCTGCCACGCCGTGGACATGATCCGCGGCGCGAGCGCGACGAGCCACGTCTTCCCGACTGGACCAGTCTCGAAAGGCGACCTCTGGCAAGCCTATCGCGGCTGTTACGAGGACGAGCCGTTCGTCCGGATGGCCGCCGGCGGCTCCGGCGTCTATCGCTACCCCGAACCCAAATCGGTCGCCGGGACGAACCTCGCCGAGGTCGGCTTCGAACTCGACCCCTCGAACAAACGGATCGTCGTCTTTTCGGCCATCGACAACATGATGAAAGGCTCCGCGGGACAGGCCGTCCACGCGGCCAACATCGCACTCGGACTCGAGGAGACGGCCGGACTCGAGTTCGCAGGACTCCATCCAGTGGGGGCCCCCTGAGATGACGACAGTAATCAAGATCGGCGGCGCACGCGCCGTCGATCCCGAAGGCGCACTGGCGGACGTCGCGAGCCTCGTCGCCGACGGCGAGGACGTGGTGTTGACCCACGGCGGGTCGACCGCCGTCGACGAGACGCTCGAGGACCTCGGGCAGGAGCCAACCTACGTCGAGACCCCCGGCGGCGTTGTCGGGCGCTTTACCGACGCGGACACGATGGACGTGTTCAAGATGGTCATGCCCGGCAAGCTCAACACCGATCTGGTCGAGAGCCTCCAAAACGAGGGCGTCGACGCCGTCGGCCTCTCGGGTACCGATGGGAAACTCCTCGAGGGGAAACGCAAGTCGGCCGTCCGCGTGAAAGAAGACGGCAAGAAGAAGATCAAACGCGGCGACCACTCGGGGAAGATCGAGTCGGTCAACGCAGACTTGCTCGAGACCGTCCTCGCGGGCGGTTACACGCCCGTTGTCTCCGTTCCCGTACTCGGAAAGGAGAAAGACGGGAGCTACACGGCGGTCAACGCCGACGCCGACCGCGCGGCCGCAGCGATTGCTGGCGCGCTCGAGGCCGATCTGGTCGTCCTCACCGACGTATCCGGGATCTACGAGGACCCCGACGACGAGTCGACCAAGATCGATTCGGCTGCAACCCCCGACGAATTCGAGCAGGTCAAATCGGCTGCAGAAGGCTTCATGACCAAGAAGGTCATGGCCGCCGAAGAGGCACTCGAGGGCGGCGCGTCCTCGGTGATCGTCGCGACCGCCAACGCGGACGCACCGATTACGAGCGCGCTCGCAGGCGAGGGCACGACGCTCGAGCCAGACGTACTCGCAGACGAAATGGAAACGGAGACTGCAAAATGAGCGACGACGATTTCATTTCCGGAAGCAAGCCGATCGGAATCGAACGCGGTGAGGGCGTCTCGCTGTACACCGCGGACGGAACGGAGTACCTCGATGCTGGCGCGAGTTTCGCGTGTACGCCGCTTGGCCACTCCCATCCAGCGGTCGTCGACGCCGTCACGACACAGGTCGAAGACCTAACGTTCGTCGACTCCTCGTTCCCAGTCCAGTCACGGGCGGACGCCTACGCCGCGTTCGTGGCCTCGACACCCGACGGCCTCGAGCAGGCGTGGTTCTGTAACTCCGGGACCGAATCCAACGAGGCAGCACTGAAGTTCGCCCGCTCGGCGACCGGCAACTCGAAGATCATCGCCGCGACTCGCTCGTTCCACGGACGGACGATGGGGTCGCTGGCGGCGACGTGGAAAGACAAGTACAAAGAGCCATACGAACCGCTCGTCGGCGACATCGAGTTCGTCCCTTACGGCGACAGCGAGGAACTCGCGGAGGCTGTGGACGACGAGACCGCTGCGGTGATCTTGGAGCCGATTCAGGGCGAAGGGGGGATCAACGTCCCGCCGGCGGGCTACCTCGAGACGGCTCGTGACTGTACCGAGGAAGTCGGTGCAGCGCTCGTCTTCGACGAGGTCCAGACCGGCATGGGCCGGACGGGACAGATGTGGGCCTGTCAGAACGCGGGTGTCACACCCGACATCCTCACGACCGCGAAAGGGCTCGGTAACGGGCTGCCAATCGGCGCGGTTGCGGTCCAAGACTGGATCGCAAACGGCGCAGCATCCCACAACGCCACGTTCAGCGGCGGGCCCGTCGTTACCGCCGCAGTCCATGCAACCATCTCGACGCTCGTCGAGGAGGAGTGGCCCGCCCACGCCGCCGAGATGGGCGACTATCTCACGACCGAACTCGAGGCCGCACTCGGTGACGACGTGCGTGAGGTCCGTGGTGAGGGCCTGCTTATCGGCCTCGAGTTGAAACGCGGGGCAAACCGCGCAGCGCGTGATCTGGCGATGAACCACCAGGTGCTTGCCTTGCCCGCGGGTCGAACCGTATTGCGGCTGCTGCCGCCACTCGTGATCGACGAGGCGGAGGCGGACCAACTCGTCACCGCGCTGACGGCGGTTATCGGCTCCGACGAGGAATCATGAACGCGAGCATGACCGATCAGACCGACGTTTCGGCCGCAGACGCCCGCCAACTTCTGATCGACCTCGTATCGACACCCTCACCATCGGATGCAGAAACCGACGCGGCCGAGGTCCTCGTCGAATTCTTCGAGAGCTACGGCCGCGAGGCGTGGCTGGACGAGGTCGGCAACGTACGGGCACCGGCAGACGATTCCGTGCTGTTGACCTCACACGTCGATACCGTGCCCGGCGAAATTCCGGTCGAAGTCGAGCCAGCGGACGAGAACGACCTCGAGCAAGACGTTGCCGACGAACTCGGCGAAGACGTCCTCTGGGGTCGTGGCAGCGTCGACGCCACCGGCCCGTTGGCCGCGATGGCCGCAGCAGCCGTTCGAACCGGCGTCTCCTTCGTCGGCGTCGTCGGCGAGGAGACCAGTTCGCGCGGCGCACGGCACCTGGTCGACGAGCGATCGGAGCCCGATGCCGTCGTCAACGGCGAACCCAGCGGAACCACTGGGATTACGCTCGGCTATCGTGGCTTTCTCGCAGGCACCTACGTCGCGACCAGCGAATCCGGCCACACGTCACGGCCGGAGCCGAACGCGATCCAACACGCGACGAACTGGTGGAACGGCGTCGAAGCGGCCTTCGAGAACGACGAGTACACGGCCGTCTTCGAACGCGTCACCGCCAAACCCGTCGATATCGACGGCGGGATCAGCGAGGACGGGCTTTCAGTCGAGGCGACCCTCGACGTTCAGTTGCGGATTCCGCCGTCACTGGACGCCGAATCCGTCCGCGAGACAGCCGAAGCCGGCCTCGAGATCGGGACCGTCTCCTGGGCCGAACCGATCCCACCGGTCATGGAAAGTCCACGGACCGAGGTCGCTCGCGCGTTCCGCGTTGCGATCCGCAACGAGGTCGGTGACCCCCGACTCCTGCGCAAGACCGGGACCAGCGACATGAACCTCTATGCCGGCGAGTGGGACTGTCCGATGGTTACCTACGGCCCCGGCAACTCGGACCTCGATCACGCGCCGGACGAACGACTCTCGCTCGCGGAATTCGACCGCTCCGTTGCGGTCTTAGAAGGGGTTTCGACAACGCTTCGCGGAGGTGAGGAGTGATGGCCACAACCACTGACGTCCGTCACTTCCTCGAGATCACCGACCTCTCGCAAGCCGAACTCGAGACGGTCCTCGAACGCGCGGCGACGTACAAGCGCGCTCAGGAACGCGGCGAAGACCACGCGGATCTCGCTGGCCAGACCCTGGGCATGATCTTCCAGAAGCCGAGTACGCGAACTCGCGTCTCCTTCGAGACGGGGATGACCCAACTCGGCGGCCACGCCGTCTTCCTCGGCGAGGACGACATCCAACTCGGGCGAGGCGAACCGCTCAAAGACACCTCGCGAACGCTCTCGCGGTACGTCGACGCCGTGATGGCTCGCGTCTTCAAACACGAGAACATCGAAGTGTTCGCGGAGTACGCCTCGGTGCCGGTCGTCAACGGCCTGACCGACGACGCCCACCCCTGCCAGACGCTCGCCGATCTGTTGACGATCCGCGAGCAAGAAGGCGGCTTCGAGGGCGTCTCGGCGGCGTGGGTCGGCGACGGCAACAACGTCGCCCAGTCGTTCGTCCTCGGCTGTGCGCTCGCCGGCATCGATCTGACGGTCGCCACCCCCGAGGGCTACGGCGTCGACGACGCCGTCCTCGAGCGAGCGCGCGAACTCGGCGGCGACCCGACGGTCACGAGCGATCCCGTTGACGCCGTCTCGGGCGTCGATGTCATCTACACCGACGTCTGGATCAGCATGGGCCAGGAGGACGAACGTGACGTCCGAATGGACGCCTTCGAGGGCTTCCAGGTCTGTTCGAGTTTGCTCGAGCACGCACCGGAAGCCTCCGTTATGCACTGTCTACCCGCCCACCGCGGCGAGGAGATCACCGACAATGTCGTCGAGAGCGAGCACTCGGTCGTGTTCGATCAGGCTGAAAACCGACTGCACGCACAGAAGGCGTTGTTGAGTTGGCTGCTCGAGTAGTACCGACCGCGAGTGAAACGAGCGGGTGGCTTTTTAGTCCAGGTTTTTGCGCGACGGGTGAGCGAGGCGCGATTCGGGACGAACGAGGTGAGTGAGAATCGCGACAGCGAACGGCGACGCCGTGAGCGAAGTGAACCCGAGTGGAAAAAGGTGGGTTGTAGAATCGACTGCACGCACAGAAGGCGTTGTTGAGTTGGCTACTCGAGTAGTCGACACACGAGCGAAACGAGCGACCGTTTTGGTCCAGATTTTGGCTGGACGACTCTCTCGAGGCACAAGGCGGGCCCTACTCGAGTAAATTCCAAGTTTCTTGCAGTGAGTTATTTTCGATGCCTGAGACAGTGACGGAATATTATACCAACGGATCGGGACCTCGCAGTCGAGATCATGTGGTTCAAAGCACTGCTCGCCACGCTATTGATGATGATCGTGCCGGCGGCACTCCTTATCCTCGTCGTAGCGTGAGCGATCTCGACTTACTGTATCGACCCGAAAGTAGCGGACCAATCGTCCAAACGCGAGAGTTCACGACGAACGCGTTTGCCCCGAACGCCCCACGAACCCACGTCCTTTTTCCCCCTCGCCCCCCTCTCGAGCGATAATGAGTCTCAGCCTCTCCGCTGATCAACCGGCAGTGCCTGCCAACGCCGACGACGGCGTCTGGCTCGAGTGTATCGAGTGTGGCGAGACGTTCGCCCCGTTCGACGACATCCGATACACTTGCGACGAGTGCGACGGCCTGCTCGAGGTACGCTACGACGAGTTGCCGACGTTCGACGACTTTGAAGGACGTGGCGTCTGGCGCTACGCCGACGCGCTCCCATTCGACGAGGGAGTTTCGATTCAGGAAGGCGACACGCCGCTGTACGAAGTACCGCGTCTCGAGGACGATATCGGCGTCGAGACGCTGCGAATCAAACACGAAGGGATGAACCCGACGGGGTCGTTCAAAGACCGCGGCATGACAGTCGGCGTTCGCGTCGCGAAGGAACTCGGCGTCGGTCGCCTCGCCTGCGCGTCGACGGGCAACACGAGCGCCGCACTCGCAGCGTACGGTTCCCGCGGGGGAATGGAAACGCTCGTCCTCCTCCCCGCCGGCAAGGTCGCCGCGGGGAAGATCGCCCAGGCCAGCCTGCACGGCGCTCGCATTCTCGAGGTCGACGACAATTTCGACACCTGCCTCGACTTCGTGCAAGAACTGGCCAGCCGAGGCGAGGCGTACCTCCTGAACTCGTTGAATCCGTTCCGACTCGAGGGCCAGAAAACGATCGGACTCGAGATTCTCGAGGGGTTCCTCGCGGATTACGAGGCCGTTCCGGATCGAATCGTCCTGCCGGTCGGCAACGCCGGGAACACGTCCGCGCTGTACAAGGCCTTCCGCGAACTCGTCCAGGCGGGCGAACTCGCGGAAGCAGACGTGCCGAAGCTGACCGGCGTCCAAGCCGACGGCGCAGCGCCGATGGTCGAAGCGATCGAAAATGGTGCAGACGAAGTCCGACGGTGGGACGACGTCGAAACGCGCGCAACGGCGATCCGGATTGGAAACCCGGTCAACGCACCGAAGGCGCTCCCGGGTATTCGCGAGACCGACGGGACGGCGGTCTCGGTTTCCGACGAAGAAATAACGGCCGCTCAACGTGACCTCGCCGGCGAGGGCATCGGTGTCGAGCCAGCCTCCGCCGCCTCCGTCGCCGGACTCCGAAAACTTCGAAACGCGGGTATCGTCGACGCCGACGAACGCGTCGCCTGTCTCACCACCGGTCACCTGCTCAAAGATCCGGACGCCGCAGCCGCTGCAGGCGGCGATCCCGAACCGGTTCCCGGTGATTTCGACGGCGTGCTCGAGACGTTGAGCGACGACGCGTAAGCGATCAGGCGGCACAATCCTCGAGCACGATTCAGTTCTGGAGTCCACACTGTTAGTCGAATCGTCCACCAACGTCGTTCGACCAGCGAAAGGAAGACTCGTTTGCGATCGAACCCGCATCCATCAAGTAGTATTCCCTTCAATTTCCAATATTTTAAATACTAACAAGTTAGTAATTCATCACGTACGACACAATAATGCAGATTGCCGATTCAACTGCCGTCTGCCCCGAGTGTGACGGTAGATTACGAACCAACGGAACAGAAACGGTTTGTGAAGATTGCGGACTCGTATCCGCGGAGGATACGATCGACCGAGGGCCGGAGTGGCGATCGTTCGACGACGAAGAAACCGACCGACGACGAACCGGAGCACCCCTGACGCGCTCGAGACACGACCGTGGGCTATCGACCGAAATCGGATTCGGGACTGGATCGAATGCCAGCTACCGGGCTCGACTCACCGGCCGAAAGCGACGACAGATCGCCCGCCTTCGTCGAGAGCACAATCGCGCCCGAATTTCGACGAAAGCGAAACGCAACCAGGTCTACGGGTTTAGCGAAATTCGTCGCATCACCGCGTCGCTTTCGCTTCCCAAGAGTGCGAAAGAACAGGCCTGTACGCTCTTCAAATCAGCCCAATCGGAGGGACTCTTTCAGGGACGCTCTCTCGAGGGGTTCGCCGCTGCATCGATGTACGCGATCTGTCGAACGTGCTCACTCGCACGAACGGTCGACGAAGTCACGGCCGTTTCCCGCGCCGACAGCGACGAACTGCAGGTCGCCTACGACGCGTTGAATCGTGAACTGGGACTTCCAACCGGTCCGATCGAGCCGACTCAGTATTTGCCTCGGTACGCATCGAAACTCGACCTCGAGAGTGCCGTCGAACAGCGAGCCAACGTACACGCCTCCGCATTGCTCGAGGCGGAAGTCATGAGCGGGCGAAATCCAAGCGGTGTCGCCGCAGCCTGTCTGTACAAAGCTGCCGGTGAACGCGACGAGTGGCCGACCGTCACGCAAGCTCAGGCAGCCGACGTTGCCGACGTTGCACCGGCAACGATCCGGTCGACAGTCACGCTCATCGACGACTTGTAACGCGCGCTCGAGTACTCGATGATTTTCTGCGTATGAAACCCACGTTCGAGTCCGAGCACCGCCACCGTTAGGTCGTCCGGAGAGTGTTCGTACTCGGTTCGTAGACCTCGCCTTTCTGTTTGAGTTTCTCGATTTCGTGTTCTGCCTTCGAGTGGTCCATTCCAACCTCCTCGGCGCGCTCTAAGACGATATCAACCGGTGCACCGTCGTCGTACTCCTCTTCGATGTCGCTAATGAGTTGTTTGAGATTCTTGATCCGATCGCGCTGCGATTTCGAGGTTCCGGCCTCGACGATGTCCGCGTCGAACTCGCCGGTTTCGGGATCGACACCGATGTCCTGAAGACACGAGCGAACGATCTCGATGACGCGAGTCGCGTCCGTCTCCTCGACCGTATCCGAAAGTCGAACGCGGGCACTGGCCTCCGACAATCGGACGAGAGCCTCGAGTTTTCGTGCCGTCACCGGAACGGCAGCGTCCTCGTCTGTTCCCTGTGAACGGAGATCGACGTAGAAGTCTCGAATCGCCTCTCGGGCGGCTTCTGTCATGCGGGGGTGACAGTTTTGCTTGGAGTACGCGATGTACTTTCGCAGGAGTTCCGAGTCGATTTCGGGGTCGACTTGCTCCGTCATCTCCTCGATTTCCTCGCTCGAGACGTCCATCGACGTCATCTGCTCGCGCTGGGTGGTTAACTCACCCGCGTAGTTGGTGGTGATGATGTGTTCGGCGAGGTTCCGATCTTTCTCTTCGTCTGGCTGGTCCGTGACCGTGAAGATCAGGTCGAATCGCGAGATGAGCGCCGGCTCGAGGTCGATCTGCTCGCTGATCGGCTCGTAGTGGTCGAATCGCCCGTACTTTGGGTTCGCCGCGCCAAGTAGTGAGCACCGAGACTTGAGCGTCGCGTTGATTCCGGCCTTGGAGACCGAGATCTTCTGTTGCTCTAGGGCCTCGTGCATGGCACTCCTGTCCTCACTTCGCATTTTATCGAGCTCGTCGACCGCCGCGATTCCCTGATCGGCGAGGACGAGCGCCCCAGCCTCGAGCGTCCACTGCTGGCCGTCACCGAAGTCGTCGCGTACGGCAGCCGCGGTCAGCCCTGCAGACGAAGAGCCCTTCCCCGAGGTGTAGACCGCTCGAGGCGCGATATTCTGGATGTAGCCCAGCATCTGGGAGTTATGCGAGATAACCCCGTTCGAGACATAGTTGTGGGTTTCCTCAACCTCGAGATCGTATACCCAGTCGTAATCTGGTTCAATTCTGTCGATCGACTCGATGCATTCCCAGCAGACATCTCCTTCAGCGAATGGCTCGAGAGCCGCAATGCTCGTTTCTATGGACCCACCGTCAGCTACGACATTGTCCGCTTCGCTTTGGTCAGCTTTCGCTGGTAGTGCGTCTTTGAATGCCGAGATGACCTTTCGGAGACTCTCTCGACTCGGGTTTTTCGATCCGCGTTCGTAGTTCTGGTACGTCGATCGAGGAAGCCGACAGTCAGCTTGCGTAAGCGATAGTGATTCCCGAATTTGCCGGAGTTCCGAACCCAGATTCGGGACGATATCGAGATTCGTATTTCGGGCTGTATTTGCGTGCTGTGACACAGTTTCTCGCTTTCGCTGGGTCACAAACCCAATTTGAGAGACGTATTTTGAAAATTCGTTCCCGCTTATTCTGAGTCGATAACTGTCGTTCCGTCGTTCGTAAAGCTGTGAGCGAATTCCAACTGAGAGCAGTAACGTTCGAACGTTCTCGAGCAACTCACGACTCATTGAAGCGACAGTAATCTCTCGCTGAGACTCCGAAACATGACTTTCCCCTTCGATGAAGGCCGTGAGGAATCCGGATTTCGCCGACTCAGAAGCCGTGAAGATAGCATCTGGGACGCGTTGCTTTTTGGATGACTGGAGAATACACGGCTCGAGCGTCTCGAGAAAGCTGACGAACTCTCCCGCCGAACAACGTAGTTCGCGTGCCTCCTTTGACTCGCAAGGACTGCGTTCTGTCGTGTTGAGGCCCAGTTCCTCGAGTGCATTGGCAGCGTCGTCCAATACCTCTCTGTCGTTATTCGTAATCGAAACAAATCCAGTATTGTCGTCCCGCTGTTCGACGTACCCTTCTGCGATGATATATCCAATCAATCGAGCCAACGACGGAGTCCATTCCGTTGGCAGGTCCAATTGAACTGCATTTCTCGATTGCGATTGGCGGAAATCAACGTCGAGCACGTTCTCGCCTTCTGTGGGGAGGGCTCGCGGTGTGGCGATGAATTGTCCTTCAGTGAGGTCACTCGCAACAACCGGTTCGAACTGCCCATCACGCTGTACGAACAGCGGATGAGACGGCGTCACCTCGAGTTCTCGTCCACTCGAGGTCTGTATCCGATACATCTGCTCGGGAGCTTCTCGTTTCCAAACTTTGGTCGCCCGCTGGGGCGCGATCGATCCATCGCTCTGTAGCGACGGTACCTCGAGATCGATCTCGTCGTACCAGCCGTCGTCGATTGGTTTCGGGTCCTCGAGATTCGACTCGACGATCTCACGTATCGAAACGTTGCGACCGTCTGCGAGGGCGACTTTCGTATCTCCGCGAACGCACTTACCGGTACCTGGATCCCCGATGAGGAGCATGTGCAGGTCACCACGAATCCGCGAGCCGTCTGGCAACTGCTTCGTGACGCCCGAGAACAACTGGAGAATCATCGCGAGTTTCTCCTGATCGTAGCCGTAGATGGAGGGTGCGATGGAGGCGATCATCTTCTCGTAGATACCCTCACTCGAGGAGAGGCGGACGATCTCTTCTTTGTCCTCGTCGGTGATGTCCATGTCCTCGAACTGTTCTTCGTCGATGTCGACGGACATGCCTTCCATGTAGAAGTCGAAGACGGGCGATTTCTCCTGCTCGTTGCCCTGTTGCTCGAGTCTGAGGACGCCGGTGGCGGAGACGTGATCACCGGGCGTGACTTCGCCGGTGATGTCGTCTTCGATGTGAACGTCGAGTGACTGTGGCGTCTCGCCGCCGCGCAGTCCCTCCGGACTCTCCTGCATCCGGAGCTTCTGCGAGTCGATGAACTCCGATTGATCGAAGTTGACGCGGAAGGGGCCCTGTCGTTCACAGCCCTGACACTCGTGGGGTTCCTGAAAGTCACCGCTGGATTGGGGGATTCTCGAGAGCGTGCCACAGAGTTGACACTCGAAAGCGGCTTCTTCGATCTTCGGACGGACGTCCGTCGCCTTTCGGACGATACCGTGAACCTGTACGAGCGAGTTCATATCCCGCGCGCGAATGTCACGGATTTCCGGGGTTTCGGTGTCGGGAAGGTTCTTCACTCGGACGTGTGCCTGCCCGAGACTCACGTCGATGGGGAGGTCGTACAGTCGAAGCGCCTCTTCGGCGTAGCGCTGGAGCTGTTCGGGCTGATTGAGAAAGTCATCCGCGAGGTCGGGGTCGTACCGATAGAGGTCCTGCCAGTCGACGTGAAGCGAGCGCTGTTCGTTCGGATATCGCTGGGCAAGTTGCTTGATCTGGTTGTCGTAGTAGTTGCGGAAGAACTGCTCGAATGCGTCGACGAGTTCCGAATTTCCCGCTTGCGCCATTAGACACTCCTAGGTGCGCCACCGGGTATAAATGGTGGTAAAGCAGAGCGAAACTGATCGTCGAATGCTACCGGAGAACGAATCGGATATCCGAACCGTTCGTTCACCGATCGCCACCAGCAGAGTGCTGGGGCACACACGCCGTGTTCCTGTCCCCTGTTTCACTCCAGTCACCATTGCCACAGTTCCAATCGGGACAGCACCCATATGTATGTATGCCCGATTCGTATTGGCTGAGGCGGACAGTACGGATTATATTCAGGTCTCCACCTACTCGGGTCGCATTTCGTTCCCGAGGTCGCTCGAGTCGACGCCGAGCGTTGCGATCGATCGAATTGCTTCTTCGACAGTGATATCGACGTCGTAGACGTGCTCAGCAGGCATGTGCATGACGAAGCCGTTCGTCGTCGGATTCGGGCCGAGCGGAACCATGATCGTGACTAACGTACTATTGTCGACGCGATTTTCGATCGCAGGCGGAGTACCCGCGGTGAGAAAACCGAGCATGTAGGCGTCTTTGTGCGGGAACTCGACAACTTTCACGTCTTGGAACTGCTCCGTATCGTCGTCGATTAGCATGTTACTCGCTCGACGGACGCTCTCGTAGACCGTACTCACGCCCGGAATCGTTTCCATCGTCGCGTCTAAGCGCTGTGAGATGTATCTGCCGGGGGTGTACTCGGCGACGATCCCGACCAGTAAAAAGAACCCAATCAGGGATAGCAGTGTCACGAGTTCGACGACGACCGTCGGTGGGTCGTTCGGAAGGACATAGACGATTCCCTGGACGACCGGAGACAAGATGTTCAGGACGAAGTTGAGGACGACGACTAACACCAGGATCGTGATCACGAGCGGAATCGTGATCGCGATGCCGTTGATCAGCCACCGCTTGAGGAGCGTTGTTCCACGTCTGTGAGATGCTGTCATAACTGCAGAGTAACGGAGGGTGCTTATGAAGATGGCCAGTTTCAAAGTTTTCATTCGATAGCTTGACATATTTTGTCCCGAATGCAGAGGTGTTCATTGCCCGTCGTGGAACCGAGGATGGCGATGGCAAACTCGTTCGATCATCTCCAAGTCCTGAGCCAGAGTCCGAGCCGCCAGTGGACGATGAAATCAACTATGGGCGTGTGGTAGTGACTTGACCCGTTTAGATCACCTCGAGGATGACCGGACGAGTCCGCTCCAGTTCGCTCTTGGTTGAATCGATTCTCGTTCTTGCCCTGAGGGCTCTTGTTTAGCTTTCGGACGGCCACGGCAAACCTCGGACGGTATCCATGAGCCCACTGTGGGATACGACAGCACGTCAATGTCCGAGATAGTCGATACCTTCCAGTGATTCCCTAATCAATATAGTGCCTCAGCTTGATAACTCTACGCGGACAAACTCCCGGGACGTAATTTCGTATTTTCAAATAGCCAATCTCCGATCATTCCGCCGATCGCGCCGATGACACCATAAACAACGACAGCGAGAGCGACAACGAATACTAATGCCACAAGGGTGAAAATAGAAGCAAATAATGGCTGAGCGTCATATGGGATCAATGTGGAGAATATCGCACCTTGATATACGAGCGCAAATCCACTTACCAGTCCCGCTCGCCATCCAACACGTTTGCTGGATACGTTGTTTTTTGAAGGCCAAAAACCCACGAGAAACCCCGCCAGGAGAGGAAGTAATGAAGTGAAACTTCCATCGGTCATCGTTTGGAGTGAAATCAATATTGGAACCGAAATACCGCCTACAATAAGGGGATATCGCCATGATTCGTCGTTCCATAGTCTTGTAGCTTTTTCGTGAATCCCCATAATCCCAGCCCCTTCTTGGCTGTATTAAACTTTGCTGTGGATCAGACTCGGTGTTCAAATACGATTGAAGGAGTGGCACGTGGCGTTTTCGAAGTGCGAAGATGCGACCGAACTGGTTCGTGACGGACGATCCACGATGGCGACACGTCAAGTCACTGCCGGTCGACGGCCAGGGACGACCGTCACGCAGACCGCCTCGAGAAAGCAGTCGCTGGTCGGTGTGAGAACGAATGAAGTAAAGCGGCGAAATAATCTGCTTTACTTATATACCGTATGGGATCGCCCGGATTTGAACCGGGGTCACGGGCACCCAAGGCCCGAAGTATACCAAGCTAACCCACGATCCCGTACCTCCACCTTTCCGCCGCATTGCATAAAGGGTTTCGTTCCGGACCGAACGGTTTTACCGATCGAGGTGGAATTAACAGGTCCCATGACTGGCCTCGAGATCATCTTGTTGATCCTCGTTCTCATAGGCGTTCTCGGCGCGGCAACGATCGTCCGTGCAATCGCCCCCTTCATCGTCAACGCGGTGGTCGGGTTGCTCGTCTTGTTCCTGACCAGTGCGGTGTTCGGGCTCCCCATCGCGGTGACGCCGCTCGTGCTCGTCATCGTCGCCCTCGGCGGCGTCGTCGGCGCGGGCGCCGTCATCTTGTTGGCACTGCTGGGCGTCGCGTTCGTCCCATAAGTATCGCGTTCCACAATTTTTCGCGGGCCGCTCGAGTCCTCGCTTAGAGTTCCGTCTCGCGAAGTTCGATCTCCGCGATCAGTTCGTAGGGGTGAGCGTCCTTTCGTATGCCGTCGACGAGCGAGAACGCTTCGCCGGGCTCTAAGAAGTGTTCGGTGATGACCCGACCGAGTGGCGTGGGCTCGAAGCCGTCGATGAACTCGTACTGGAGGAGTTTACCGATAGCGTGTTTCGTCGGGACGTCGCCGAGCATGCGGTCGTTGAGTCCCTTCGCGGCCTTCCCACCGACGGTGATGTTCGCGAGCGTCTCCTCGACGGCCGCGCCCTCGTCGTAGTGGGTCATCACCGACTCCATGTCGCCTTTCAGCAGTTTGAACGCGACTTCGTCTTCCGACATCTCCATCGAGTTGTGGTAGGCGGTGTCGGGTTCGACGAGGACGTACACTTTCCCCTCGTCGTGGTAGTCGGGACGGCCCGCGCGCCCGAGCATCTGGTGGAACTCCTGGACGGAGAGCCACTCGATACCCATCGCGAGCGAGTCGAAGACGACCTGCGAGGCCGGGAAGTCGACACCCGCGGCAAGTGCAGCGGTCGTCACGACGGCCGCGAGGTCCTGGTCGCCGAACTGGCGTTCGACCGTCTTTCGACGCTTGTAGTCCAATCCGGCGTGGTAGGGCGCGGCGGAGTAATCTAGTTTCCGCGAGATTTCGTGACACCGTCTGCGGGAGTTCGTGAAGATGATCGTCTGCCCGCGATACCCCTTCGAGGACTCCGTATCGAACTCGCGTTTGACGAGTTTGTTCTCGATGCGGACCTTCTCCTGCCCGTCGGCGAACGTGACGTGGCGTTCGATGGGGACGGGTCGTTCCTCGAACTCGATGAGCGTCGACTCGAGGGCACTCGCTAACTGTTCGGGGTTGCCGACAGTTGCGGAGAGGTAGACCCACTGTGCGCCGCCGTAATCGTCTCGGCGCTTCACTCGTTGCTCACACGTATATTTGAGCCGCGAGATGAGGCCGTCGAGTCGGTGACCGCGCTCTTCTTCTTTGAGGGTGTGAACCTCGTCGATGACGACGGTGCCGATGTCGCCCATGTCCTTGCCCGTTCGCAGGGCGTGATCGATCCCCTCGTAGGTGCCGACGATGACGTCGGCGTTCGGATCGAACTGGTTCCCGTTGTCCGAAATTCGACTCGCGCCAACGCGGATGGAGACGTCGACGAGGTGGCCGTACTCGTCCTCGAAATCCTCGTGTTTCTGATTGGCCAGCGCGACGAGGGGTACGAGAAAGAGCATCTTCCCTTTTCCGTTGAGAACGCGGTTGAGGCCGGTCATCTCGCCGACGAGGGTCTTCCCGGTTGCGGTCGCCGAGACGACCATCTGGTCGTCACCATCGAACAGTCCGTTCTCAACCGCGAGACTCTGAACCGGTAATAGCGTCTCGAATCGATCCTCGAGCAGTCCCTGTAAGCCCGGGTGCAAATCGAGCGAGTCGACGCGGACGGGGTCGACCTCCTCGGTCGTCGCCGAGATGGTATCGAACTTCGTTAGATCTGGATCGAGTTGCCCCTTCAGCAGGTTGATGATCCGATCTAACTCCTGAACCTCGAGCATGAGGTCCTCGAGTCGGTCTTTCGCGGCACCGGTGACCTCGCCGCCGCCGGAGTAGCTGAGTTGGCGCTCGAGTTCCTGGCGAGCGCAGTCCGTACAGATCCAGTCGTTGTCATCTTTGATCGCCGTCTCCGTCGTGATCGGCGAGTATCGCCCCGCAGACGCACAGTAACGGCAGGTCCGGACGGCCTTGACTTTGTCCTCGAGTTGGTAGCCGCCGAACATCTCGGTGAGGTCCTGGCGGCCCGAGGACGACGTCTGCTCTGAAATTCGGATTCGCTTCGCTCGGCGGGCGAGTTCGACGAACTCGTCGGGTTGGCGAGGCTCTTCGCTCGAGCCGTCTTTGAGCCGGAACTTCGCCGGACGGGGACCGGCCGAGGTTTCCGAGAGTCCGAGTTTCGCTCGGAACAATCGCTTTCCGTCACGCTGGACGACGATCAGGTAGTCGTTGCCGACCTCGTGACAGAAGATCGTCTCGACATCCTGGACCTGCTTCGACACGACAGCAGGTAGTAGCGTCGCGTACTTGAGCGATTCGGACTCAGTTCAGACACCGCAGACGATTACTCCTCGACCGGATGGTGGGGTCTGATCGTCGGGCCGTCTTCGTCGTATCCGACGGTTGCGACGACGCCGAAGACGTCCTCGAGCAGTTCGTCGGTGACGACTTCACTCGGCGGCCCCCAATCGAAGACGGAGCCGTCTTTGAGCGCGACGAGGTTGTCCGCGTAGCGTGCCGCCTGGGAGATGTCGTGAAGGACGATACCGACCGTCACGTCGCGTTCGTCGTTGAGCGTCTCGACCACGTCCATCACTCGAAGTTGGTGGTGCAAGTCGAGGTACGTCGTCGGCTCGTCGAGGAGGAGGATATCCGTCTCCTGTGCGAGGACCATCGCGATCCAGACGAGTTGTTTCTGCCCGCCGCTCAGGTTGCCGACATCGTCGTTTCTGAGGTGCTCGATACCTGCGAGATCGATCGATCGTTCGACGGCCGCTTCGTCGTCGGCATCGACGGTCTCGAAAAACCCGCGATGGGGGTACCGGCCGTAGTAGATCAACTCCTCGACGGACATGCTGCCCGGCGAGTCGTGTTCCTGTGAGAGCAAGCCGACGCGCCTGGCGAACGCTTTCGAGCCAAACGTATCGATGTCCTCGCCGTCGAAAAAGATGCTGCCGGCGTCGGGTGCGTGCTGGCGGGCGAGGGACTTCAACAGCGTCGACTTGCCGCTGCCGTTCGGACCGACGAGCGCCGTCACCTCTCCCGCAGGGAGATCGAGTCGGTCGACCTCGACGACCGGTTCGTCAGTCGTCGGATAGCCGATCGCGAGTGCGTCACCGACGAGGCGACTCGAGTCGGTCGGGTCACTCTCGTGCTGGTTGGGGAGCGGCGAGGACGACGTTTCAGTTGATTCACTGTCTGGCCTCGATTTTGTCGTGGGTGTAGGTGAGTCGTTGCTCATAGTTCACCGAGTTGCTCGCGTTTGCGCATGAGATAGAGGAAGTACGGGCCGCCGATCAGGCCGGTCAGAATGCCGACCGGAAGCTGATTCGGGCTGTCGAAGAGGACCTGCATACCGAGTCGAGCGCCGACGTCAGCCGAGACGAGCAGTGCCGGGCCGACGAAGAGACAGCCGATCATCAACCGCTTGTAGTCGCTCCCGACGATCGTCCGGACGACGTGGGGGACGATGAGCCCGACGAACCCGACGATTCCGGCGACGGCGATGGAGGCTGCGGCGGCGAGAATCGCCACTGCCGAGAGGGCGAACCGAACCCGTTCGACCGACATTCCGAGCGCGCCGGCAGTCTGCTCGCCGAGTAAGAGGACGTTGAGCTGTCTCGAGCCGGCGAGAGCGAGACAGATCGCGAGTACGGTCCAGGGGAAGACGAGACGGACGTCGCCCCAGTCGGCACCTGTGAGCGAGCCCGTCGTCCACGCGACGGCCGACTGGACGGTCGAAATATCCTCGGCGAAGAGGTAGAGTGCGGTCTGCAAGGAGGTACAGACGGTGGCCACGATGACGCCCGCGAGAACGAGTCGAATCGGACTCGTCCCGCCTTTCCAGGCGATCGCGTAGACGATCACGAACGCACCCGTCCCGCCGGCCGCGGCCGTGATCGGGAGCAGCGTGTTCGCACTCGAGAAGACGACGAGGGTCAACAATATCGCCAGTCCGGCACCCGAGGAGACGCCGAGGATGTACGGACTCGCGAGTTCGTTCCGGGTGACCGCCTGAAAGATCGCACCCGAGATAGCGAGGTTCATTCCGACGAAAATCGCGACGAGAACCCGCGGGAACCGCATGTTCCAGACGATGTTGGTGTTCGTCGCTAGCTCCGGGACCTGATAACTTTCGGAGACGAACAGAACGGTTCGCATCAGTTCCTCTCCGAGCACGAACGAGAGGAGCATCCGCGGGTCGTGCCAGATGTCGGCGTCTAACAGTGCGAACCAAGCGTCGGTGATCGACATCGTGTACGTTCCGTAGCTGACCTGTACGAACAGCGAAGCGAGCACGATGCCCGTGCTCGCGAGCGCGAGCGCGAGCAGACTCGAGTCGATCCGCTCGAAGTGGCCGCGTCGTATCGATGGGGCGATACCGCTAATTCCGGCCGACGCCCCGGAGTCAGATCGATCGTCGACGACCGTCGAGCCGTCCTCTCCCATCTTACGCACCGTTCCGGACGATTTCCGAGACCCGATCGCGATCGAACAGTTCGCCCTCGAAGTGATCCGGATAACACTCGAGCGCCGTGCGCTCGGTCACGAACAGGTTGTATATCGGCCCCTGGTAGATCGGGCCACCTCGGAAGACGCGGTCTTCCTGAACGGCCCTCAGGTCGCTCCCAATCGGATGATCGCGGAGTGAGGAGACGAACCCCTCCTCGAACTCTTCGCGACTCTCCTGTTCGCGTTCGGAGATGAAAATCGCCTCCGGATCGATCTCGAGCATCGTCTCGAAGTTGATCGTGGCCGAATCACCCGTGCTTCGGCCGTCAACGTCCGTCCCTTCGAAGGCGTCGCCGATGTCGAGATCGCGGAAATGCTGATTGGCCGCCCCCTCGTCGCTGATTCGCATCGCCGTGAACTCGTCGGGATCGTTCTCGGCCCAGACGAGCACGCCGTCGAGTTGGTCTTCCTCCGGTGGGAGCGACGACTCGATTTCCCCGAGCAGGTCCTCGCGAACGTCGGCGAACGCCTCGTATCGATCTTCGCGACCGAACACTTGCGCGATCTTCTCGAAGGCTTCGTAGAGCGTGTAGTACTCGTAATCGTGCCACTCGTCGGTCTGTCGGAAGATCGTGTTCCCGACGAAGGGCGCGACGTTCTCCTCGAGTTCGTCGACGTCCTCGGCGTCGAGTCCGAAGGCGGCGTTGTGCTCGAGCCAGTTGGGATCGACGAGGTGGACGTCGACGTCGAGTTCGTAGAACAGTTCCGTGTCGACCCCGTCGGCCCACAGCTCCGTCGGCTCGTCGACGTGTGGAATGTCCAGTTCCTCGTAGTAGTGTGGATGATATCGATATCCCTCGCCGACCGCTTGCAACCCCTCGCCGACGCCGAGTGCGACGCCCATGTCGGCGTAGTCGCTCTCGTAGGCGAGCCAGGTGTCGGGAGCCGAATCGAACTCGACGGAACCGACCGGTTCCATCGTTACCGATGTTGGCTCTCCATCGGTGCCGTCGTCACCGTCTTCCGTCCCGCTTACACAGCCGGCGAGCAACCCTGTCGTTGCGATACCAGTTGCGAGAACGGCGCGCCGTGTCACTGTCGTGTGCATAGGATTAGGCTAGCCTAATAGTTTAAAAGCACATCGTTTTAGGACCACCTAAATGAGTGTGAGGAGAACGACGATGCTGCGTCCGATGGCGCGAAAAGGCACGAAGAGTGCGGATAGAAGGGGTCGCTACACGAGAGTAATCACGGGGACGACGGCAAACCAGCCGATATAGCTCAAGGAAGCGAGCATGAGACCGTCGATGCGTTGGGAGCCAGCCGTGGCGTCCAATCGACGGTGGATCAGCCAACAGAGCACGAGAGCGTGGCCGAGACTCAGTGAAATCACTGGCCCGTACGCGTGAGAAGCCACACTGCGTCCGTACCAGACGAGTCCGACCAGCGCAGCCAGCAGCGCCGTTCCCATCGCGAAAGCCCCAGCGCCCGCGAGTCCGAAGCGAACGGCGATCGTCTGCTTTCCGACGGCTCGATCGGCCGCGTAGTCGGGAACGCCGGCCAGCGTGATTGACGGCAGGACGGAGAGCAAGAAGGGGACACCGAGCAGCCACGGCTCCGGAACGTGCCACGATCCGCCAACGGCGAGAAAACCGATCACCAACACGCCGATACTGTGCGTCCAGGCGACCGTCGCCTCCCCCAGGGTTCGATACGACAGCTTCAGCGGCGGTGCCGTGTAGCCAAGTGCCAACGCTGCGAGGACGACCATCGCACTCGAGAGGGCGATCGGCGACCCCGCTGCTGCGAAGAGCGTTCCCACCCCAAATAGCGCACTGAGAACGAGTGTCGCCCCAATTGCCCGCCGGAGTTCCTCGAACGATAGCTGGCCGTCGACCAGAACCTGCGAACCACCCGTAAACGGTCCGGCGAACGTATTCTCGCGATCCGTCTCGTAGTCGAAATACTCGTTCGTGAACACGGTCGCCGCCTCGAGGAAGAACAAGAATCCCAATCCGAGCCAGTAGGCGGCCGAACTGAAGACCGCGCTCAAGTCCGCTGCGGCCAGCGCCCCGATCGTGTAGGCGAGCCACGCCATCGGATAGAACTGCAGACGGAGCGCACCCATCCACGCCGTCAGTTTCTGCTTCGCTCGAGTGGCCCTCGATTTCGGACCCGTCGCCAGCGAACGACCCAGCTCCTCGACGTCCGCGAGCCACTCGTTGCGCTCCTCGAGCGAAGAGTCCTCGATCGGACCGATCTCGGTCACCCGCGTCGTCTCGATGCCCGCGTAGCCGAGGGTCGCGCGCTTGAGCGCGTTCGTCCCGGGCTGGCGGTAGATCCAGCGATAGACCCACGGCGGCATGTCCATCGTGACAATCAGTTCGGCGGTTTTGTCGTCCAGTAGTTCCACGTGGCCCGCGCCCTCGCCCTCGTCGTACTCCGCGAACGCGAAACCGGGTTCGAAGACGCGGTCGAAAAAGCCCTTGAGGCGCGCGGGCATCGTCCCCCACCAGTTCGGATAGACGAAGACGAGATGATCCGCCCACTCGATGTCCCGCTGGGCCGCCAGCAGATCGTCCTCGAGTGGCTGGTCGCTCGGACACCCGGCGTGGACGTCGGGGTCGAACTCGAGGTCGGCGACGGCGAGCGAGCGAACGTCGACGCCCGCCTGCACGCAGCCCTCACGGTACGCGTCGGCCAGCGCACCGCCAAAACTCTCGTTTCGAGGGTGGCCCAAGATGACGAGGACGTTCACGTCGTCTCGTTCGTCACTGGCCCGGGAAATAACGTTGTCCTCCTCGAAGGGGTGCCCCACGCGAAACGACCTACCTGCAGGCAGCGTCCCAACTCGCTGCTCGGTCGTTACTCGAGCAACTCGATCTCGTCGTCACCGTTGGGAACGGCACAGAGGAACGCACCCGGCTCGTCGCCCTCGTTGCGATACCAGTGGACCGTTCCGGCGGGAATCAAGAGCGAGTCGCCCGCTTCGACGGTGTGCTCCTCGTCCCCGACGCCCACCGTGTACTCGCCCTCGAGAACGTACTGCTCGTGTTCGACCTCGTTCGTGTGCTCGGGTACCGCCGCGCCCGCCTCGAGGACGAATCGGCGGATCGCGAAGTTCGGTGCACCGTGTTCGTCGGCGATCAAGACGCCCTTCTCGAGGCCGTCCGCTGCGTCGACGGCTGCGTAGTCGATTTCGTCGCCGCGTCGAAGCAACGCCTCGGCACCCGCTCGGTCCTCGGAATCTGCAGTTGCGTCGGTCATACCGGGACGTACGCGCTGATGGTACTAAACGTTCATCGAGCCGGGAACCGGGCGATCGTATCGCGAGCGACGGCGCTGTCGCTCAGGGGTGTAAAATACAGTTCTGAAGTGCCGATACCTCCGCGAATTCGCCTTACAGGCGCTCGACGTTCGTCGCGCGTGGGCCTTTTGGGGCCTGCTCGATGTCGAACTCGAGCTCCTGTCCTTCCTCAAGGTCCGGGCCGCCGATGTCTTCCATGTGGAAGAACACGTCGTCGTCCGCGTCCTCAGTTTCGATGAATCCGTAGCCGCCAGTGTCGTTGAAGAAATCAACGGTTCCTTTCGCCATTGCTTTTGAACAAAAGCGGGCAACAGTGATAAACCCTCCGGACTCGACCAGTATCGCCCACAACGGCGCTGTTGACACCCTCTGCCTCGAGAATTCGCTACGCCAGTGCTACGTCTCGTTACGGCCCTCGAGTCGGTGCACCGAAATCGCGACGAAGTACACGAGCATGAAGAGGACGAATCCACCAACGAACCCGACGAGTTCGACGGCACCGAGAGAGCCCGGCGAGATCACCACGAGCACGGCTAACGCGACGACGAAGATCGCGATGATGAAGAATCCGATGGCGTAGTAAAATCCCGGATCGGACTCGAGGAACTTCCGCATACGTCAACAGTTTACTGCGAAGCGCAAAAACCTACCGGGTTCATACCTCGAACGCCTCGACCGGTTGCGCTCGCGTGGGCACCGTCAGCATCGAAGCGCTGTGTCACCGACTCGCTGAGTGATGGTCGTTAGTGAAGCAAACTCCGAACCGTCGCGTCGTAGGAGTCGGGGACGTCGTCGACGATCACGTCGGGGTCGGTTTCGCCGTTGACGGTGACGAGATACGCGCGACCGTGCTCGTCGCCGTAGACGCCCTGAAAGTCGTAGACGAAGCCGTAGATGTCGAGGTCGGCGGGAACGACGTCGTCGTCCGCGGCTCGTAAGAACTGCGTCTGATACTCGACGTTGTACTCGACGAGTTGATTGATGATCTGACTCTCGTCCGCATCAGTGTCGATCAAGCCGCTCTCGAGGGCCTCCTCGACGACCGGAACGAGTAGCTCGACCCACTTGGAGACGCCCGCCGGGCCGGGAAGGTCACCACCCGTCGCAGCGTTGTAGGCTGCGGTGACCGCCCCGCAGCCAGTGTGACCGACGACCGCGACGGCGTCGGTGCCGGTGTGGTGGATCGGGTACAGGAGGCCACCGTCGACGATCCGCTCACCGGCGTCGTCGTCCCAGACCTGATTGCCGATGTTGCTCGGGGTGAAGACCGTTCCCGGCCCGTCCGTCCCCCACATCCGTTCCTGTGGAACCCGCGAGTCGGAACAACAAATCGTGACGACGTCCGGCTCTTGCCCGGTTTGTACCGTGCCGAAGTACTCCTCGGGAAGTCCCGTGACGTGGCGCTCATTTCCAGCGAGCAACTCCTCGAGAACGTCGTGATCCGCGTCCATACACAGCTAGTGACGGATCCCCAGCAAAACGGTTTCTGTTCGGTCCGAATTTGCGCTATCCACGAGACGCGATGGAGCGTCGACCCGTCCGACCGGTTCGAGCCCACGAAGCGCGCCTGGACGTCGGACCGTCCAGACGATTGGGAGGGAGCAGGATCGCTCGAGTCGCCTACGTCGACGGTCGAAAATTACCGTCGCTAACTGGTTCCGGGACCCAAATAGTCACTTACTAGCCCATCCTTTCACTGGCATATGGCAGAAACCAGACAGTGGCAGCTCGCGAGTCGTCCCGTCGGAGAGCCGACGCACGAAAACTTCGAACTCGTCACCGTAGACCGACCCGAACCAGACGCGAACGAAGTGCTCGTGCGGACGCTGTACCAGTCCGTCGACCCCTACATGCGCGGCCGGATGCGGGATGCGGAGTCCTACGCCGAACCGTGGGACGTCGGCGACCCCATGAAGGCGAGCGTCGTCGGCGAAGTCCTCGAGTCCAACGCCGCCGAGTACGACGAGGGCGATATCGTCACCGGAGATCTCCTGTGGGCCGAACACGCCGTCGCGAGCGCGGACGAGCTCCAGTCGGTGAATCCGGACCACGGACCGATCTCGACGGCGCTCGGCGTCCTCGGCATGCCCGGCGTCACGGCCTACTGGGGGCTCAACGACGTCTGCGATCCGATCCCCGGCGACACTGTCGTCGTCTCCGCCGCGGCGGGTGCCGTCGGCTCCGTCGTCGGCCAACTCGCCAAACTCTCGGGCGCACGCGTCGTCGGGACGGCCGGCAGCGAGGCGAAAGTAGACTGGCTCACGGAGGACCTCGGTTTCGACGCGGCGATCAACTACAAGGAGACCGACGACCTCTCCGGTGCGGTCGACGCGGCCTGTCCGGACGGCGTCGACGTCTACTTCGACAACGTCGGCGGCCCGATCACGGACGCCGTCTGGCCCCGGCTGAACGTCGACGCCCGCGTCGCCGTCTGCGGACAGATCGCCCTCTACAACGAGACGTCGGTGCCGACCGGCCCGCGAAAACTCGCCAAACTCATCGAGAGTCGCGCGACGGTCGAAGGACTGCTCGTCAGCGACTATCAACCCCGCTGGGGCGAGGCCCTGCAGCGACTCTCGACGTTCATCCAGAACGACGACGTCCGCTACCGTGAGAACGTCGTCGAGGGCTTCGAGAACGCCCCGGACGCATTCCTCGGCCTGTTCGAGGGTGAGAATATCGGGAAGCAAGTGGTGCAGGTAGCCGAGTACGAGCGATAACGCGGACGCCGGCAGCGGCCCGAACTCGCCGGTCCGTTATTCCGTCGGTTCGTCAGTCCGTCAACCCGTATCCAATTTTGAACAGGTAGACGTCGAGCGCGATGACGACGGCGGTGAGGGTGCTCAACACGGCGAGCGACGCGTACGGTGCGAACTCCGCGTAGGCGGCCGGCGCGACGGAGTGCATGTCCGAGTGCCCGATCAGTCCGTATCGAACGCTATCGACCATGTACACCATCGGATTCAACAGCGAGAGGTACACCTGCCAGGCCTGCTCGAACATCTCGAGGGAGTAGAAGACGGCCCCGAAGAACACGAGCGGGCGCAAGATGAACTGGTTCATCACCGTTAGATCGTCGAAGTCGCGGGCCACGAGGCCGCCGATGATTCCGAAGCCGGCGAAGAGGGCGGCGATGACGACCATCGTGACCACGAGAAAGAGTCCGTGTTCGATCGAGATGGGGACGAACACCCGGCCGATGACGGCGACGATGACACCGACGATCAGGCCGCGAACGGCGCTCGCACCGACGTAGGCGACGACCATCTCGGCGTAGGAAAGCGGCGACGTGAGCGTCTCGTGGATGTACTCGTTCCAGCGACCGTGGAAGATGGAGAACGAGGCGTTCTCAAACGAGTTCGAGATCGTTCCTAACACGACGAGGCCGGGGACGAGAAAGAGGATGTAGCCGATTCCATCGACCGGTTCCTCGATTCGCCCACCCAGAATGAGCCCGAAGACGGCGAAGTAGAGTACGTTCGTGATCGCCGGCGGCATGAACGTGTTCTTCGGGCGACGGATGAACCGCAACAGCTCTCGCTTGAAGAGCGCGCGAAAGCCAACCGAGAACATCAGACGACACCCCCTTGCTCCGGCTCGCTCGGTTCTGCGGTTTCATCTCCTGTGTCCGCTTCCATCGCTTCGCTTTCGTCGTTTTCGTGGTCCGCATCGTCTACGGCGTCTTCGGCGTCCGACGCCGACGAGCGCGTGACGGTCCGATCCTCGCTTCGCGTCAGGTCGACGAAAATCTCCTCGAGCGACGTTCGCGAGATCTCGAGATCAGCGATTTCGTATCCTCGCGCCTCGAGATCGTTCAAGAGCCGCGGCGCGCTCGAACCGCCGTCGTCGACGCGAACGTCGAGCCCGTCACCGGCCGGAGAGGGCTCGACGCCGTGGGCGTACGCCTCGAGTTCGGACTCTATATCGGCCGCCGCGGCCGAGGTGACTGGCGACTCGAGACGGACCGAGATCGTATCCGTTCCGCGAGTTTTCAGGTCGTCGGGCGTCGCGACGGTTACCTTCCGGCCCTCGTTCATGATCGCGACGCGGTCACAGAGGCGTTCGGCTTCCTCGATGTAGTGAGTCGTCAACAGGATGGTCGTCCCTTCCTCGTTGAGTTCGGTGACGAGGTCCCAGAGGTCGTGGCGCAACTGGACGTCGACGCCGGCCGTCGGTTCGTCCAGGATCAGGAGATCGGGATCGGTGACGAGCGCGCGAGCGAGCAGCAGACGGCGTTTCATTCCGCCCGAGAGCCAGTCGAAGCGCTCGTTTCGCTTGTCGTAGATCCCCACGCGTTTGAGCACCTCGTCGGCTCGCTCGGCGGCCTCCTCTTCGGGAATTCCGTGGTAGCCAGCCTTGTGCTGGAGCACCTCCTTAATGGGGAAGAATCGATCGACGTTGAACTCCTGGGGAGCCACGCCGATCGCGTCTCGAGCCTGTTGGTACTCGGTTTCGACGTCGTAGCCGAAGACGTGGGCCTCGCCGCCGGTCTTTCGAACCAACCCGACCAGCGTGTTGATGAACGTCGTCTTCCCGGCACCGTTCGGTCCGAGCAGCCCGAAGAATTCCCCCTCCTCGACGGTCAACGACAGTTCCTGTAGAGCCCGCAGATCGCCGTATTCCTTCACGAGATCGGCGGTCTCGATTGCCGGTGGCATCGGCGCAGTATCAGCCCCGGCCGCGGTTAAGAATGTTGAAAGCGGTACTCCCGCCCGAATGCGGGGACGAACGTTGGGAACCGCTCGCATTCACCGACCCGCCTACCGATTCGCTCGGCTTCTCGTCCACTCGTTGACCGTCATTCGTCCACCGATCCACTCGAGTGAACCGGCGAGAAACGGGGCGGGGATCGACGAGAGTGGGTACTCAACGGAAACAGCGGCCGAGGAGAGCGAGGGGCGACGAGTCAGTCTGCCGTCCACGGCTGCCCGGCCGGGTTGACCGAGCCGCTCTTCTGGACGATATCGAAGGCCGTCATCACGTCAGACCTCGAGATGAGACCGACGAGGTCGCCGTTTTCGACGACGAGTAGACGGCCGATGTTGTCCTCGCGCATCTGGTCGATCGCCGTCATCGCGTCGGAGTCGGGAGAAATCGTCTTGAGGTCGCTCGTCATCACTTCCTCGACCGTGTAGGCGTCCCGTTCGACCGGTTTGATCTCGCGGGCGTCCGACAGCGTAACGAGGCCCACGAGGCGGCCGGAGTCGAACCCGTTCGTGTCGATGACCGGGTAGCCCGTGTGGCGTTCGGTGAACATTCGCTGGATCAACGTCGCTACCGACGTCTGGGGTTCGACCGTGTGCAGGTCGCGAACCGGCGTCATGATGTCGCCGACGGTCACGTCCTGGAACGCAGCCTTCATCGTCACCTGCTGGGCTTCACTCGAGGCGGCGATGTAGACGAAGAAGGCGACGCCGATGAGGATGATGTTGAACTGGAGCAGTCCGAACAGCCCCATGAAGATCGCGAACATCTTCCCGATGGACGCCGCCTGCTGGGTCGCTTTCGCGTAGGGTTGGCTGCGGGCGAGTAACGCCCGGAGGATGCGACCGCCGTCCATCGGAAACGCCGGGATCATGTTGAAAATCGCTAACGCGACGTTCAACACGGCCAGATAGCCGAGCACGAAGCGCGTGCTGTCGAACGTTTCCGGCGTGAGGATAAAGAGCGCGTAGGAACCGATGCCGACGAGCACGGAGACGATCGGTCCGGCGATGGCGATCGTGAACTCCTTTCGCCAGTCTTCTGGCATCTCCGAGAGCGCGGCGATGCCACCGAACAGCCAGAGCGTAATCGAGTCGATCGGAAAACCGTACCGTTGGGCCGTCAGCGAGTGACCGAGTTCGTGTAAGACGACGCCGACGAACAGGCCGATCGCCGCAGCGAGACCGACGACGTACGGCAGCCACCACTCGGCGGTCAAGGCGTCGCTGTCGATACCGGCACCCATACTCAAGTTGAGAAGCTCCACGACTGGGTCGATCTGAGCGCCGATGAGGTAGGCGAACAGCGGCAACACCAGTAAGAACGTCAGATCCAACCTGATCGGGATCCCGAACAGAGAGCCGATCCGGAAGCTCTTCATCATGCCCCATGGTACCTCCGGAAAGGCCTTAAACGCGCCGCCAGAACGCCGTTTGCTGTGAGTGGTGTCCGCAAGCTGGTCGAGCGAACACGTACTCGAGGGGAGAACGTCGGTACGAGACCGCCCGACACACCCAGAGCGTGGTTCGAAGCCTTTATCCGCACGGTAGGCCTGCGTTTTCGTAAGTAATCACAACCATGTCCGACAAACCCGCCTCAATGTATCGGGAAATCAGTAAGCCGGCGTACACCCGCCGGGAGTACATTACTGGGATCCCTGGTTCGAAGATCGCACAGCACAAGATGGGCGACGTCCGTGCCGACCCCGAAGAATATCCGGTCCAGATCAGCCTCGTCACCGAGGAAGAAGTCCAGATTCGCCACGGCAGCCTCGAGGCCTCGCGTCTTTCGGCTAACCGCCACATGCTGAAAAACGCCGGAGAGCACAACTACAAGATGATTCTCCGAAAGTTCCCCCACCACGTCATCCGTGAAAACAAGCAGGCGACGGGTGCGGGTGCAGACCGTGTTTCCGACGGGATGCGCCAGTCCTTCGGGAAGATCGTTGGCACCGCAGCGCGAATCGACGCCGGCGAACGTATCTTCACGATCTGGTGTGACGTCGACGACGCCGAGTTCGCCAAGGACGCGCTCCGACGCGCCTACAACAAGATCTCGCCGCCGTGTCGCGTCATCGTCGAGAAGGGCGAAGAGCAACTCATCGCGTAATATCGCGCCAACCGACACGTTTTGTACACTGTTCGCACACTCGTCGTGCGATCAGGTGTCTCTCGACGCTCAGTGACGACCGTCTGCGTCGATCGTCTGTCTCCCTATCGAATTCTGTACCGGATGGGGCGCTCGGGACGAAAGCGACTATCGAGGACGGCGTCGCCACGCGCCAGCGACCAAGACGGGAACGAGGACGCCGATAAAGGAGAAGGCGAGAACCATCGTGAGGACGTTCGGGTCCGAAAAGCTCGTCGTCGCGATGAACAACGCGAGTGCCGCGTTTCGGGCGGCGGTCGTCGTCGCCAGCACTTCACGCGTACCGCGAGTCGGTCCGCCGAGGACGTACCCGGCCAGGAGTGCGACGACGACGATGAGACTCGAGGCCAATAGCGTCCCGGTGCCGACGAGACTGAGCATGTCGTCGATGTAGACGACCACTAACAGGACGAGCAAGAAGGCGAACGAATAATCAGAAAGTCGCTGAGTCGGTGGATACAGGCGGCCGGAAACGGATTCGTACCGGATGTCGATGGCGAGTCCGACGACCAGCGGAACGAGTTGGACGGCGATAACTAACTGAGCGATCCCGACGGGGTCGGCTGCGGCGTCGCCGGGGATGAGCAGCGCCGCCGTTATCGGAACCGAGACGACGGAGAGTATTCCTAACACGGCCATGAGCCCGCTTGCAAACGCGATGTCGCTCTCGGAGATCTCCGCGATTTTCGGCCCGAAGGGAGCGCCCGGTGCCATGGCTATCAGCAAGATACCGACCGCATGTCCCCTACTCATCGGGACGATCCGAACGATAGCGTACGCGGCCAGCGGGACGAGGGCGAGATTTACCAACAGCGACTTCGCCAGAAGCCGTCGCTTCCTGAGCGCGTTCACTAACTGAGCGGGCGCGAGTTCGAACCCCATCGCGAGCATCGTCGACAGAACGAAAACGGTCGTCGCGACATCCACAATCGCATCGACGGGGACCGCTACCATTCGTCTCCCACGATAGTCGAATGTAGGGAAACGACCAGTATATGTCGTTCGTTATTCGATGGCGACACCGTACTCCTCACCACCTTCGAGGCACCTTTTTACCCGTCTCACCCCACACTCGAGTATGATCGATCTCGCGGTCGCCAACGACCAGGAGACGTTCCAACGGATGCGCGAACCGTTGGCAGAACGGGGAATACGAGTTCACCACGTGCCCGCGAGTGAACGCGTCGTTTCGCTGGGAGAGAACGCGCCGTGGTCGGGCGAGGAGTACGACGCCGGCTTCGTCTACCCCGGTCGACTGATGGAAGGGGGAGTCGCAGACGCCTTGCTCGAGGTGCCGTGGCTCAACGACCACGAAACGGTCCTCACCTCGCGGAACAAAGCCGAGGTGCTCGCCCGCCTCGAGCGAGCCGATCTGCCGGTTCCGAAGTCGGTCTACGTCTCGAACGAGGTCGGAGAGGCGGAACTAACCGACGCGTTCGAACGGTTCGAGCCGCCGGTCGTCGTCAAACCGAATTCGACGACGCGAGGAGTGGGCGTCGCGAAAGCCCACGACCTCGATTCGTTTCTGGGCATCTGTGATTACCTCTCGCTGGTCCACGACTACCGCGCGACGGGTGATCGGTCCTTCCTGGTTCAGGAGTACCTCCCCGAGGCGACCGACTATCGGGTGATGGTCCTCGAGGGCGAGTACGTGGGTGCCGTCGAACGGCGACTCCCCGAGGACGCCGTTTCGGAGGGCCAGTGGAAGCACAACGTCCACCGCGGTGCGGTGGCCACCGGCGTCGACCTCCCCCACGTCTGGCGAGACCTCGCCGAATCCGTCGCGAGGGAACTCGAGATTCCCTTCCTCGGGGTCGATTTGCTCGAGACGGGCGAGAAACTGGTGGTCAACGAGACGAACGCACGACCGACGATCGACGAGGAGACGAAGTACGAACCGGACTTCTACGATCGACTCACAGCGGCGATTCGAAACGCTGCCGATCGGAACTGAACTAAAACGAGCGAACCAGGGTCGGCGACCGTACTGCGAGACGGAGTGTGCGTGAGCGAACGAGTCGACAGAAACGGCGACACGCGACCGCGAGCGTCGTTATTCGAGACTGATTCCGGACGACTGTTCTGCGAGATCGAAGACGACCTCGAGGACGCCGTTGTTGTAGGTCGCGGCGGCGGAGTGTTCGTTGACGCGCTGTGGGAGCGAGACGCGTTCGTCGTACTCACGGTGGTCGCTCGAGGCGGAGATGGTCAGTGACTTGCCGTCACACTCGAGGTCGATGTTGTGTTTCTCGACGCCGGGAAGGTCTGCGATGACGCGGATCTCCTCGTCGGTTTCGTGGATGTCGACGTGCGTGTCCATGCCGAAGCCGTTGTCGACGTCACCCGAGGAGGCGAAATCGACGTTCCCGTCTGCACCGTTCATCATCTCGTTCATCATCCGCTCGATCTCGCGAAACAGATCATCGAAGGGTTCGTCGCGGTCGTCTCGGCGCATACGAGAAGGTAGTAGACCGCGAGGCAAAAACTTTCTGTCGTCACTAGTTGTTCGGGGTGAACGAAGGCACCGACCGTAACGGCGGCGAAACCCTCGAGTAGAGATCGGAAAGCCGGCGATTACAGCCCGACACCCATCGTTTCGTTGGTCAACTCGATGCTCTCTTCGGCGTCGGCTTCGCCAAGGACTGCACGGATCGCGTCGACGTTCTCGGGGACGACGTCGCTCTCCTGGTGGATCCCTTGGAAGAGGTAGAGGTCGCGCCCGACGGTCGAGATGGATTCCTCCCAGATGCAGTTCTCCCAGATGTCGGCGCGCGGGCGACCGACGTCCATCGCGTACTCCTTGAGTTTCCCGCTGCCGTCGATGGCCATCGACTCGGGGATCAAGAATAGACGCGACTCCTCGGCCAACAGTTCGCGAACGTCTGCAGCGTCGACATCGGCCTCGAGGGTGACGTTGAGGCTGTGCATGTGCATCAGCGTCGCGGGGACTTTCATCCCGAGCGTGTCGATGTCGAGGTCGTCGAAGATGGTCTCGACGTCGGGCCCGTGATGGGAGGGAATCGTCACCGGATTCGGCAGAATGTCGTTGATCGGGCCGCGGCCGGTCTGTCCGGGGTCGCCACCGCGGCGAACGAGGGTTGCGCGGACCTTCTCGACGCCGTAGGCTTCGCGAAGCGGTGCGATCACACGGGAGAGACCGGTCGTGTTACAAGAGACGACGCGGACGTGGTCGGCACCGACGGCGTCCTCGAAGTTCGATCGGGCGTTGAAACTCGTCTCGACGAGGTCGGCGTCCTCGCCACCCTGATAGAGTGCGGGCGTGTCGTACTCCTCGTAGAGGGCCTTGTTCTCGGCACCGATTCCGGAGGGCGTGGCGTCGACGACGATATCGGCTGCGTCGACGAGGTCCTCGACGGGGCCCGCGATCTCGAGGCCGGCCTCGGCGAACTGGCCAGCGCGTTCTTCGATCGCGGCGTAGAGGTCGAAGTCCTTCTCGAGTGCCGTCTCGGCCTCGAAGTTGGGTCGCGTCTTGGCAACGCCGAGAACCTCCATGTCTGGTTGTGCTCGAACGGCGTCCGCGACGCGTTTGCCGATCGTGCCGTAGCCGTTAATGGCGACCTGAATCATATGTCCGAAACTGCACTACCGAACGGGATAACCGTTTCGAGGCTTCGCGATCGATTGTTACTCAGAAGAGAGTTTTACGTCGGCTATCGTGAGTATTTCGGGACGTACCGTCGCCGACGAGAACCAGTGATCGTCCGCTCGTTCGTGTGTGACTTTTTAGGAAAAGACGCCGGAAACCATCGGCATGGTTACACTCGACTACGACGTGACGCGCCGCGATGGCGTCACGTTCGTGACGGCACTCGTTCGAAACACGCAGACGACGCCCCAGACGGTCCGTCTCGAGAGTCGACTCGAGGGGCCGGTCTGGCCGCCACGACGCGACGGCGTCACCGCACCCGAGTGGGACGGGAAGACGTGGAACGGAACGATCAAACCGGGACGCACTCGAGGAATCGGATTCGCGAGTCCAGCCCAGCCGACAGAGCCACCGCTCGAACTCAGTGACCAGAATCGCAGTTCCGACGACGAGAGGGAGACGCCAACGGAAACGCTCGCCGAACTCGAGGGGTGGGCACCTCCTGCCGACGTGTTGCCACCGGCGCCATGATCGTCGCCGTTACCGGCGGGAAAGGCGGCGTCGGCAAATCGACCGTCTCGTTGAACCTCGCTCGAGAACTCGACGCCGTCGTCGTCGACGCCGACCTCTCGACGGCGGACCTCCCTCGCGGGCACGGCCCCGACCTCCACGACGTGCTCGCGGGCCGGGCAACCCCGCTCGAGGCCGTCGACTCGTTTGGCTCGGTTCGCGTCCTGCCCTGTGGGCGAACGCTCGCCGGTGCTCGCGCGGCGAACCTCTCTGCGCTCGAGGACGCACTCGGGCGACTCGAGCGATCGTGTGGCCGCGTCGTCGTCGATTGCCCGGCAGGGCTGGCACGCGACGTCGGAACCCAGTTACACAGCGTACACGCCGCAGTCCTCGTCACGACGCCGACCGAATCCGCACTCGTCGATGCGCTCAGAACGCGAGCACTCGCGCGCGACCTCGAGACCCCAATTGCGGCGGTCGTTCTCAATCGCGTCAGAAAGCCAGACGACGAACTCGCGACTCGAGTCGAACGAAGGTTCGGGGCGAAAACGACGGTAATCGAGGAACGAGCGGCGATCGACGAGGCGATGTCCCAGTGGCGACCAGTACGTGACTGGAACCCCACCTGTGAGGGAACCGCCGACTTCGAATCGCTCGGGCGAGCGATCGAACGCTGTGAAAAGCGCCTCTCGGGTCGCGTTGGCGTCCTGTGACCAGCCGTCTCGCGTATCGGTTCGGCCTCTCTGGCGAGTACGTCTCTGGCAAATTACTGATCCGGAGCCTCCGCGTCTCGAGTGGCCGTCGACGCTGACGTCGATTCGTGGAGAGTCGAGCGGGCGTCCGTTCCCTCGAGGTCGATCGGCGCAGAACTCACTCGTTCGTGCCGGCACTTCCGAATCGTGAGTTCGCGTCCGCTCGCCGAGTCGCGGACCGATGGTGCCGACTCGACGGCGACGACTGCGTCAGCCGCGTGAATCGTCGCGATTCTGTGCTCGGGACGGACAGCGCCCTCGAGACAGTGCAACAACGCGATACTCTCGGTTTCGACCAGTCGATCCTTCAGATCGTTCAAGAACGAGACGTACGCTTCTCGACCGTGGCGTTCCAGTGGGCCCATCACGTCGACGACGAGGGTCGCACCCGTTGGTAGTTTCTCGATGAAGGCCGTCGCATCCTCGAGTCGGTCGTCACCAGTGACGCGGCGGATCGTCGGGGTACCAGTGTCGACGGTAGTCGTCTCGAGCGCCCGTCGAACGTTGTCGGCCGATCGGTCGGTCGTCAGATACAGCGTTCCGCGAGGAGCCGTGGCCTCGTAGACCAGGTGTTCGGACTGGCTGGCAGGCTCAGCCGTCACCGCGAGGACGGAACCCGGAACGAGGCCACCGCCGAGATGGCGGTCGAGCGGCGCAATCCCCGTCGGCAATCGGTCGTCGTCGTACGCAACCGCCGTTCGATCGGTCGCGTGTCGCGTCCGCAGCGTTTCGACTACGTCCGCGTAGGCACTCGTCGTCGCCTCGTCCGTCAGCGGCGACGTCGCCTCCGGAACCACACCGAGGACCGGTACGTCGACCCACGACTCGATCGCCGGTGGAACGCTCGAGCACCTGTTCACCACGACGCCGAGGACGCGCACGCCGAGTCGACGAGCCATCGCGACCGTCGTTTTGGCAGCCCGCAGACTTCGATCCCCATCAGTCGTGACGACGACGCCGTCGGCCGCCGAGAGCGGTTCCACCACGTCCGGCCCCGCACCGGACGGACAGTCCACGAGAAGCTGACCGGTTTCGCTCTCGAGACCCTCGAGTACGGACTCGAGGTCGAGTGAGTCGGTGGGGGCCGGAGCCGGAACGATGCCGGCGCTCGTGGTTCGCGGACTCACCTGGGCGATCGATCGAAGATCGACGCCGCCAGCGTCACCTGTTCGGTCGCTACGTCCAGCGTCAGTCGAGATCATTGCAAGTGTCGGTTCCCTGTCGACACCGCCTGCGACGTGTAAATTCGGGAGCTGTCTGTCGGCGTCGATCGCGATAGCTGGCGTGCCTTCTCGAGCGAACGCCTCCGTGAGCCCGAGCGTCGTTACTGTCTTTCCACATCCACCTTTCGCACCGGCGATGGCGATCATAGGGTGACTGGTGCGGCTTCCTTTTTGAACCCGCGGCCGTTGGCACCGACAGCGAGACGGCGTCGGCGACGATGGTCAGAACACGAGTACGTACTCGAGAACCGAGACGGAGAGGCCGTAGATGATCATCGACGCGATGAGCGCGCGGCCGACGTGATACCCAAAGAGCGCACGGTCCATACCATATCGGAGTGCGATCGAAAGCGGGAGAAGGATCACGCAGAGCGCGATCAGGTAGACGCCGACGACGACCGCGAGCGATTCGGCGGGAAACGCCGCGGCGTCGAGATCCGTCGTGTCCATCATATTCTCATCGGCAATCATTTCAGCCATCGCGACCGTCGCGCCGGCGACGAGCGGCCCGAAGTACGCCGCCGTATTGTCGAGGGTCTCCGTCACCTGTTTGAGACTCCGTTTGGTCTTGGCTTCGACCTCGTCGAGTTCCTCGAGGTGGTCGGCCATCGAAACGATGGCTCTCCCCGCCGGTTTACCTTCTTCGGCGGCGATCGCGAGCAAGGCAGCAGTGCCGTGGGCTCGAGGACTCGGAACGGCCTTCAGTGCGCCGTACTCGCCGAGGAACGCCGCTTCGACGCTTGCATGAAGGCGACGCTGAACGCCAGCCGCGTGTTCGAAGACCGCGCCAGTTTCGGCCGGGACCCGTTCGGCGGCGAGTTCGATGGCCGACTCGACGGACTCGCCTTCGGCGACCTGTCGACCGACGATGTAGAGGGCGTCGGTGAGGTGCGCTTCGACGGCCCGGACGTCGTTTCGAACCGCGAGAATGGGTGTGAAAATCGCGAAGAGAGCCGTCCCCAGACCGAGGCCGACGCCGATGACCGGTGCCAGATGGGACGGTCCGAACGACGCCGTGATCGTATAGCCACCCACCGCTGCGAGTACGCCCCAGAGGCCGCGAATCCAGAGCCGGTCGGGAACGTCGGGATGGTCGTGACTGACGTTCGGTGGCGGAAAGGCGACCGGGCGACGGGTGAGCAACCAGAGGCTCGCAGCGACGAGACACGCCGGGAGAACGACATTGTACAACAGGACGAAGATCCAGATGTTGACCGGAATGCCGACCATCGGGACGGCAGGCACGAGCGCGATCAGTGCGAGTGGAACCATGATTCCGAACGCGAACAATGCCGTCGTCGGCCCGCGAATCGCAGCCGTGAAGTCCGCCATCTGATTTCGCGTCCCGGTCAGGACGGCCGAAAGCGCCCGATCGAGCGTCCGAATTCGTTCCCCATCAGGAGCGTCTTGTGCCGTCGCGAGCAGGTGTGCAGAGCGGCGCAATGCGGGAAACCACGTCGCCCACTCCTCGGCGAAGGAGAGGAGACCGGTCTGGGCGGTCCCCATCGATCGGTCGATGTGGCCGTTGAGACTCGCCGCGAGCGGGCCCCGACCGGTATCGGCAGCGAAGCGAACGGCGCTCTCGAGAGCCGGCTGGACCTGCATCCGTAACACGGCGCGCCCGACGAGGTTCGGCGTGTCGCCGAGGGCCTCCGTTCGGCGAAACGCCGCCTGCAGGTGTGGCAGCGAGTGAATCGAGTGAATCGCCGCGAGCGGCGTCACCAGCACGAAGAACAAGACGAACGAGAGTGGCGTCTCCGTCAGCAGTAGCGGGAGTGGAATCACCGCACCGAGAATCCCGCCGCCGTACCCCGCCCGAACGATCGTCTCGGCGTCGTGGGGCGATTCGATAAACGAAAGCGACTCGGCGAGTTCCTCGCTCGTATCGACCTCGTAGGGGTAGAACGCAGAAAGGTGCAAAACGAGTGCGTCGAGCGACGACATCGGTCACTCGAGCCTCCGATCGGCGTACGCCGCTGCGACGTCACGCGGAGTGGTCCGTCCGTCGGAAACGAGAGCCGAAATTTCCTCGGTTCGGTCGGCAATTTCCCGACGAACCGACGCGTACGCCTCGGTCGGTCCGGCCAGGTGATCGACGAGTCGACTCTCACCGCGATCGATCCGACCGGTCGAGGCGGCCTGTTCGCCCTCCAGTTCGTACAACGACTCGAACCAGATATTCTCGCCGTTGGTGATGACCTCCTCGACCGTCGCGACGCGGCGGCTCCGTCCAGTCTCCGTCTCGTGGGCTTGGACCGTCACGACGAGATCCGTCGCACCGAACGACGAGGGCTCGACGGCGAGGTCGGAGACGACGCGTTCGTAGACGTCGTCGCCACCGTCGCCGTGGATCGTTCCGAGCACTGCGTTCGCGTTCGCACCGACGCGCATCGCCTCGTAGAGGACGTGCGCCTCGTCCCCGCGAATTTCGCCGACTACGAGCGCACCATCGCCCAGCCTGAGAGCCGTCCTGAGCGCTTCATCCGGGGAGATTTCCGGACCGTCGTCCGAGCCGGTTCGAAGCGCCTGAACGTCCCGGTCGACCGACTGGAGCGACTCGACGGGGAGTTCCGGCGTGTCCTCGATCAACACGGTTCGCGTGTCCGGTGTCAGTTCGTACAACAGCGTTCCGAGCAGCGTCGTCTTGCCCGAACCTCGAGTGCCGGCGATCAACGCGGCGGCGTTTCGCTCGATGGCGACCGAGAGAAAGCCCGCGACCGCGACAGACATGGTCCCGTTCGCGACGAGCGCGGGGAGCGTGAAGCGGTCCCCAGCTTCCTCGCGAAACGCGAATCCGACTCCCGACGCGACCGGTTCGGTCACACCTGCGACGCGAATGCCCGTGCCGTTCTCGAGCGTCGCGACCGCATCGACCGTCGGGTTCGCTCTCGAGAACGCGCGCCCGCTGGTTCGGCGCACGCGAGAGGCCAGCGCACCAGCGCCATCCGATGTCAAGTGGACGTTCGTCGTCATGGACTCGCCGTCGACGACGACGCGAATCGGGTTCCTCGACACGGGCGAGGTCACGTAGACGTCCGTCACCCGTTCGTCGGCGAATAAATCCTCGAGAATGCCGTATCCGCTCGTGTGTTTGGCGAGGACGCGAGCCAGTACCGGATCTGCTGGCTCGTCCGTCGCGTACTCGATCGCACGAGAGGCCGCCCGATCACCCTCGACGTACCCCTCTGCGATGGCTTCGTAACCCGCGAGGAGGTGACCTCGCTCAGCCGCTGAAAGCGTCTGATCGACGACGTCGAGGACGTACAGCGGAACGCTATCCGGCCGGGCGTAGATTCGGGCTTCGCTGCCGGTCTCGAGCGTCCGGGCGTCCTCCAGACGCCCGTCGTCGCCCAGTCGGTGATCGAGGAAGTAGTGACCGATGGTGAGGCCGGTGGCCGAGTAGAGCGCCGATTCGTAGCTATCGACGGCACGGACTGCCTCGAGAAGGCCCGACTCGAGTGCGACGTCGCCGACGGGGCCAATTTGGTCGGTGATGTTCGTCGTCACTGAGAGCGGGTCGCGCGTAACGGCTTCAGCGAGGCGTTCGTCTCGGTCTCCGAGCAACTCGAGGAAGCGGCCTGCTGCACCGAGGAGGTCCACACCTCGCTGGTCGTAGCGGTGTTCGATCCCGTTCGAGCGGGTGCGGATTCCCGAGACGTCACGGTCCGAGAGGGCTTCGACGGCGGCGTGTCGACATGTCGGGGAACTCGCGAGGTCACCGTCGCACCCGTCTGCGTCGATGAGCAACCGGTCATCTTCGAACGTAAGTCGACACGTACACGCAGCCCCCATCTCGCCGTCGTCGAACAGCGAGAGCCACTCGAGGTCGGCGAAAACGGACCTGAGTGCGTTCGTGACACCATCCTGAGACATGCCGATACTGGCCGCGTGATCCGGTTTAAACTCAGGCATAGGATGCGACGACGATGGGGTCGCCGTCGTCGGTTTCGACGAGGCGAAAGACGAGTTGTTGGTCGCTGCTGCCACCGATTTCGGTCGCATCGGTGCGATCAGGATCGTTCCAGACGATGGTCGCGTCGATCGTCCGTTCACGCGTCGTCCCGTCCGCGAGGACGTACCGGGCGTGGGTGTAGCCGCTACTCTCGTGTGGATCCAGTTCGAAGTGGTCAACTCCTTCCGTGGTGAGCGTACTCGCGGGAAGCGCCAGGTCGACGACGCGCTGTGGATCGGGATGGCCCGCCGGTGTCACCTCCTCGTTCGACTCGAGATCGGTCGCGGCGTCGTCGATCGACGCGAGCGTGGTATCGACCTGTCGCTCGCTGTTGAGCGTCGCTGCCCGGTCGATCGCGGGCATCGAAAGTACGAGCAGCGCAACTGTCACCAACACGATGAGGACGTAGCGAATCACGCGAACCGGGCCCGCAAGGAGGCGACGAACGACCTCGAGTCAGATTCGTTTCCACCGTCCTCGGACGAGTTCGACGCGTGCTCGTCGATGGCTGGTGATACCCTCTCCGATCCCACCTCGCCGGCAGCGTCGTCGAGAAGGTCCGATGCGACGGCTTCGGCGCTGGCTGTCACCCGATCTGGCCGCTCCTCGAGTGTACTCGGGGCCGAAATTCCGTCGCGTTCGGATTGGGCCGCCGACTCCGCCGAGACGGCCACGTCAGACTCGGCTTGCACAGCCTCGCTCGACCTGACTGGGAAAACGCCGGGTGCTTCGTCAACGCGGTCTGCTGTCGGATCCGCTGCGTCTCGGTTCGCGAGGACGCGCTCGAACTCGTCCAAACGGTACTCGAGTCGGTCGACGGCTGCAATCGCCGCATCGGCTCGTTGCTCGACGCCGTCGTTGACCGCCCCCACATTGTCGACGAACCCGCTAACGGCATCGACGGAGCCCTCGAGTTCGGCGAGTCGGCGCTCGTGTTCCTCGAGGCGCGCTTCGAGTCGGTCGACGGTTGCTGTTAGCGTGGCGAGATCCTCGAGTCGATCGAACTCGAGATCGTTGTCGACGACCGCGCGCTCGAGCGCGGAAAGTCGCTGGTCGATCCGCTCGATATCGGTCATGGGGGTGTTGGCCGCGCCATCGTATTTAAAGACCATCACGGACGATTCAGGTCCGAGAACAGCGTCAGCCACCAGAGATATTACCAGAGATATTACACGACATCGCTCGCACGTGGACTGTCACCACCGTGTGGTGTGTCCCGCGTTCGTATCTGTGCCGAGTGAATCGTCTCGGTCGTGTCGTCGATGATGACGACCGCACCGGGGGCTTCGGGCAGTCGATCCGCGTCCGATAACGACCCGTTCAGGTACGTCGGTTGTGCTCGTTCCAGCGCCTCGAGGTCCGCCTGGGCTGTCAGCCGATGGGAAACCAGAATATCAGCCTGGGAGATGCCGACCGGCGGAATCGCACTCGGGCGCTGGGTCGCCGAGACGAGGCTCACACCGGGTGCACGCCCGCGCGTCAGGATCCGTCGAAGCGCCGGTTCAGCGACTCCGTCGAAGAACGTGTGCGCCTCGTCGAGGAGCACCCACGGCAGTCGGTCGATGGCCTCCGTGACGCGAGCGCGATAGAGCGTCTCCGCGACGCCACGACAGACGACGTTCATCGGCGCGGACTCGAGTCCCGAAACGTCGAGTACCGTGACTTCGGGCCCGGCGAGCGCCGCTGCCTCGAGTCCGTCTGAATCGAAGACGTCCCACGCCTCGGCGAGTCGCAGGTGGTTACTCGCGGCTCGCGTATCGGCGGACGGTGCGCCAGCGTTCTCGACGTGAGCCAGCATTCCCGAGAGCGTCGTTTCGCGCTGCGCTGCACGCCAGATCAGTCCCCCTGCGCCGCTCTCTGGCGAGAGGCCGAGCAGCGCACACCACGAGCTGGGGTCGAGTGCTTTCGGCGCGACGGCCGGCTCTGCGATCACCGCCGCCGGAACCGGTGATCCGGTCGACGGGGCGGCGAGCGTGTCGAAGACGCCCATCGGATCGACGATTACCGGTGCGACGCCGCACGCTCGAGCGAGCCCTTCCGCGAGGACGCCCAGCGTGTAGGATTTCCCGTATCCACGTTTCCCGACGACCAACATCGCGTGGGGCCCGTCAAAATCGACGTGCAGCGGTGCACCTTCGCTGCCATCGCGGGCGCGATACGAACCGAGTCGCCCCACCGGTCCCGCTTCGAGCGCACCGCGACGGCCGAGTATGAAACTCACGCAGGGAACTGGCGCGGATTCGTACTTGAACCGTGGGTCGAGAGTTTAAGTGCAAAGACGCAGCCAAGGAGGGGCATGCTATCGGACACGCACTCTTCGGAGCGAACTGAGCGGTCGGCGACGACCGATCGATCGTCGCGTTCGCGCTTACGAAACCACTCACGAACGTCGTTCACTCGAGACGATCGGGCGATCGAGGGGTTGCCAATTCGGCTCGTCATCGCCCTGGTCGTCGGCGTCGCGGCACTCGCACTCATGTTGAACATGCTCGGCGGTATCGGCGACGTCGGCGACACCGAAGTGACCGTCGAGGTCAACGACGAGGATCAGATAATCGAGGCCGGAGTGGACGGTTCGGACGGATCAGGAGACGACGAAGTGCTGGTCGACGTCATCGATGAAAACGGGAACAACGTCGAAGACGCGACGGTAATTGCGACGGCCGGCGACGCCCAACTCGACGGCGTTGTCGCCGCAGATACCGGCGACGACGACGACGCACAGGGGCATTCGGGCATCGACGACCACCAGGCGGTCCTCAAATTCGACGGCAATCAGAGTCTGCGTGCGGATCAAGATATCGGGACGCTCGAGCTCGAGGTCGTCCCGCCGTCGGACAGTAACTACATCGACGAACAGCCGAACCCGGAGATCCGGGTCGAGTCCTAACGGTCGATTGGAACGATGGGTTCAATCAGTACACAACCGACGAGACCGCCACACAGGTCAGTTGATCTACTAAAGTCGCCGAAATCAGACCAGCCAGCGAACCGACGGGGACCAGCAGCAATCGGCATCGATCCGAGTGAATCGCCCGACTCGAGAGCGCTCTCGAGTACTGCTGAGCGTTCGCCTCGTTCAGGTGGGACGAGGACTCGGTGGCAGCAACCGAGGGGGTGCTAATGGAGCAGCTCTTCACCCCCGTCGAGGTGCTGACGACCGTCTCGTTCGTTCTCCTGTGTTCGGTCGTCTTCGCCACGCTCAATGGCGGTCTCAGTTTCGTAGTCACGCAGGTGACAGCCAAGACAGTTCCCGTCCTCGTCGGTGGTCTCGGAACCGCGCTCCTCGCCGCAACCACGGGCACGGCTGCCGGTGTGCTCGACCTGCAGACATCGCCACTCGAGGGGCTGCTCGGACTCGGGTTCAGCGTGCTCCTCGGCGTCTACGCGACGAGTTGGGGGCGACAACTCGCGCTCGATCTGCCACAGTTTGCCGGCGAATCGGTCGAACGAGCGCAGCCGCTCAGCGCCGATGCGATCGATGCGGTCGACGCAATGGGGCAGGTCACGATTCGCTCGAGCGGCGAGATCCGCGAGTTCGAGGGGTATCCGCCGTTGACACCGCAACGACGGCGCACACTCGAGGACGGGGCCTGGCGACTCCCCGCCGACCTCCCACTGTGCGCCCTCGAGAGTCGACTCGAGGACCGACTCCGAACGAGAGACGGTCTCGAGGCGGTCGCCGTCACCATCGACGGTCGCGGCCGTGCAACCATCAGGGCTGCTCCGCCCGCCAACGGAACGTCGAAGCACGTCCCTAACGGCTACCGCGCCGTCTCGGTTCGATCCCTGCTTCCGGCGGGATTGGCTCGCGGCGATACAGTTGTCGTCGAAACGGCGTCTGGTTCGGTCGTCGGAACGGTACTCGGCGTCACCAACGAGGCTGGACTCGGGGTCATCGACGAGACGTGTGGCGGTGAAGCGCCTACACGGGCGACCGAACCGGACACTGCCACCGGAACGACGGTCGACCGACTCGAGAAACGGGGCCACGCTCACCCACTCAGTTCGACGGCGAGTGAGAGTCCTGGGTTCGTAACCGTCGCCGTTCCGACGGTCGACGCGAGCACTCTTCTCGAGGCGTCTCGAGCCCGAATTGTCGCGACGCCCAACGATACCGCACCAGCGTTCGAGGCAGTCTCGTTGCTCGAGCGAGCGGGAACATCGATCCGGCAGGTATCGATCACCGAGAGCGTGAAGTCGGCCGTTTTGGACGACGAACACGAACGTACGATCGCTGCGGTCCACGGAGCCAGGGCCGCCGGTACGAAGCCAGCGGAACCTGCGTCAGAGTGGGTATTCTTCCCCGGTGAGGACGAGCTCGAGGATGGCACGGACGCGTTTTTGCTCGGACCGGATGGAAATCCGTTCGGCCCACAGCGTGCTGAGCACATGGCTCCGATCGCAGATCGAGATGCGCGACAGCCCGAGGTGAGCGACTAAGATGGTCGCAACCATCGGTCTCGAAGCGCTTAGCGCCGACGGTGGACTCTCGAGCAGCGTCTCGGTCGGAGACGGAACGACGCTCGAGTGGACCCGCGTGGCGTTGCTCGACATCTTCGGGTACGGCGTGGTCGCCGGTATCGTCGCACTCGTCGGTGCGTTTGGCTACCGAGCGATGACCGTACGGAAACTGTCCGCTGGACCCGCAGTGCTCGCGGGTCTGGTGCTGCCGGCGAGTTGGCTCACTGCGGTTGCGATTCGCCACGACGCCGTCATCGCCGATGCGCCGTTGACGCACTACACGTCCGGAACGTTTCTCTTCGGAGTGCTGGCGGCCGGAACGGTCGCGGCGGTCGGGGGCCACCGACTCGGTGATCGACTGGCGTGTGGGAGCTACGAGATACGGCGATTCGATGCCACCGGATCCGGGACCGTCACCGAATTACTCCAGTCGGCAGGACTCGCCGTCGTCGTTACCCTCCCGTCGTCGATCGACAAGGCCGAGGGGTATCCGGCGGTCGACGAATCGGTGCCGCGGGTGCTCGAGGGACGACGGTTTCTCCTCCCGAGTGGGTTGTCCCTCGAAGATCGTCGCACCAGGATCGAAGACCGAATCGAGACGGACTTCGACGTGGGCTACGTTCGCGTCGAACTCGCAGCCGACGGGACCGTCTCGTCGGTCTCGGTGGGTGGAAAGCGATCCGGAATCAGCCCGACGCTCGGGCCGGATCAGGTCGCCGTCGCTATCGCAGGCACTCTCTCGGCGAACGCGAGCGCGGGCGATCCGATCGAAGTCTGGACGGACGAGGGCGACTCGAGCCAGTTAGTCGCCACGGGAACGCTTCGCTCGAGTTCCGGATCGGTCGTGACGCTCCTCGTCGAGGAAGACGATGCGAACGCGTTCGAACCCCGAAAGCGATATCGGCTGACGACGCGACCGGAGACGCCGGACGATTGGCACGCGCTCGTCGCTGCAATTCGAGGCGCAGCCGAAACGGTCGTCGCGATCGAAATCGACGCGGACGGACCGCTCGAAAGCGAGTTCGTCGACTGGGTTCCGGGAACTGTCCTTTTGCTCGACCGAGACGGGGAAGAGGTGGCGCTCCCGGCGGAGAGTGAAGCTCTCCGGGCTGGTGACACGGCGTACGTGCTCGCGACGCCCGCGGAACTCGAGTCGCTCTCGACGATGACTCCATCCTGAAAACGCTGTCGTAGCCGGACAGGGGGAGAAAACACGAACACTTTCGGGGACGTGACGAACATATACGGCAATGACGACACGTAAGAGTGCTGCCGAGACCGCTGTTCGACAGTGTCTGGCGCTCGAGTCGGACGAATCCTGTGTGATCGTGACCGACGACAAACGCGAACCGATCGGCGAGTCGCTGTACGCGGTCGCAAGCGAGATCACCGACGATGCCAGCATCATCCGATATCCACCCGGGGAGACACACGGGGGCGAACCGCCAGCGCCAGTCGCGGCGGCGATGGCCGGTGCGGACGTCGTCCTCGCGCCGACGACGAAGAGTCTGAGTCACACCCGCGCTCGCACCGAAGCGAACGACGCAGGTGCGCGAGTCGCGACGCTGCCGGGAATTACCGAAGACGTGTTTACGACGGGGTTGGACGCCGATTACGAGTCGATCGCCGCCCACTGCGAAAACGTCCGCGAGCAGGTTGCAGACGCCGAAACGGTTCGCGTAACGACGCCGGTCGGCACGGATATCACGTTCGCGGTGGGGAGTCGAGCGTGGCTCTCGGATACCGGAATCGTCCACGAACCGGGGATCATGTCGAACCTCCCCGCAGGAGAGGTGTTCATCAGCCCCGAAACGGCCGAGGGAACGTTCGTCGTCGACGGCACGATGCGTCCCCACGGATTGCTCGAGGACGGTCAGCAGTTGACGTTCGAGGTCGAAGACGGGCTCGTAACGCACATCTCGGATGACGAAATTCGGGAAACGGTCGAAACGGCCGCAGACGAGGTTGGTGATGCCGCCTACAACCTCGCGGAGTTGGGGATCGGAACGAACGTCGCGGTCACCGAACTCGTCGGCTCGGTATTGTTGGACGAGAAAGCCGGTGGTACCGTCCACATCGCGGTCGGAGACAACGCGGGAATCGGCGGCGAGACGGAAGCCCCGATCCACCTCGACGGTATCTTGCGGGAGCCGACCGTCTTCGCTGACGGCGTCGAAATCGATCTACCGCAGGCCGAGTAGTCGGCCGTGGGAGGGGAAGACGGCAAGAGAGGGAAAACGGCGGGTGGGGGAAAACAGTGGGTGGTCGGTAGCACAACGGGGCGTGTATCTGAATCTGCTCCAGTCACAGGTTCAATCGGCTTTTAGGGACGCAGCCGTTAGGACGTGGTATGAACGATATTCCGGATCGAGTTCCGACGGCGTGTCCGTCGTGTTCGCCGGACCTCGAGACGGTTCACGAGGTCCTGACGACGACGGAAGGCGGCGGGACGGTTACGGTTCGCTGTAGTGAGTGTTCGCACGTCCACAAGGTCCAACCCGAACAAGAGAGCGAAGTCACGCTCGACGTCGTCGTCTCGCAGGAAGGCGAGTCCTTTACCGCGAACGTCACGACGGCTGAAGGCGAGACGATCGAGACCGGCGACGAGTTCATCCTCGAGACCGACGAGGTGCTCTCGACGGTTCGGGTAACGAGTCTCGAACTCGACCAACAGAAGCGACGAGAGGAGGCAGTCGTGGACGATGTGGAGACGGTCTGGACGCGGGAAGTCGACAACGTCGCCGTCAACGTGACCGTCCACCCGCAAGACGGATCGCGAAACGACAGCCGAAGTATTACTGTCCACGTCCCCGGCGACTACGAGTTCGAGGTCGGCGCGGTCGACTCGTTCGGCGACGACGAGTTCGAAATCGACGCCGTCGTCGTGCGCGACGACGCGACGGGATACCGACGCAAGCGCTTCGAAATGGACGGCGACGCGGTCTTCGCCAAGGACACGAAACGCGTCTACGCGTACGACGAACAGACCAGCGCCTGGTCGGCCTGGTAGGAAATTTGGCCTCGAGAGCCCCTCTTCCCACCGTTTTTCGGTTGTTGCAGTCTGTACAACGCTCGCGCAAGCGGGCCATTGATAACCACCAAACCGATAGCCGGGGTATGGACCCCGCGGTACTGCGAGAGGATATGGTCGACGGGCTCGAGTCCGCTGCGAAGGACGTCCTCCACGATGAGACCGTCGCCGTCGCGATGCGCGACGTTCCGCGCCACGAGTTTCTCCCAGACGAACAGACGGCCTACGCGGACCGAGTCCACGACGTGCTCGGAACCCGCGTGCTCGCCCCGAGTACGGCCGCACGATTCCTGCAAGCGCTCGACCTCGAGGACGGCGACGACGTATTGATCGTCGGTGCTGGCGTGGGCTACACGGCCGCCGTCGCGGCCGAAATCGTCGGCGACACCAACGTCCACGCCATCGACATCTCCCGACCGCTCGTCATCGACGCTCGCCAGAACCTCGAACGAGCGGGCTACGGCGGCGTCCTCGTCGATCGGCGCGACGGAGCGCGCGGACTCCCCGAATACGCGCCGTTCGATCGAATCTTGCTCGAGGCGGCCGCCGTCGACCCGCCGGAAGCGTTGCTCGAGCAACTGGCCGACGGCGGGAGACTGGTCTATCCTCGTGGAACGCAGCGCCAGCGACTCGAAGCAGTGTCGGCAAACAGGGAGCGACGAACGTTCGCAGCCGTCTCGGTGAAGCCGTTACTGGTCGACGGTGAGCAGTCGGGTGCCGTCGAGCGGAATCGAACGGCTCGAGAGGATCGCGAGCACGCCATCCGGCGAAGCGAATCACGGCGGGGCTGGGAGCAAGAGTGGATCGAGTGGGAGGACACGGTCGGGTCTAACTAACCGCGAGCGGTCGAAATGGGCGAGAAAGCTGGTGCTCCCTCGAGGGAGATGGTAGTCGATGCGGTGCGGTGGTCGGTGAAAAGACGGGCGAGCGATTACGCGACGAAGGTGAGAAGTTGGATCAACACGCCGATGAGTACGCCGGTCGCGATGATCGTCTTCGGGTCAATCTTGATCGAGTTGGAGTCCTCTGCGTCGAAGTACCGAACGAGCCCGGCACTGGACATCAGCCCACCGGTATTCTGTCCTTTATCCATACGTCACCCTACGAGACGATAGCACTAAATCTTTTGTCCTTCACACGATTCGCTCTCCGTTGTCTCTCGGTCGACTCTCTGCTCACGAGAAGGATAGGACCTCGAGACCATGGCGTGACAAACATCCCGTGGGAAGAAGGACATAACTCACCACGGAACGATCACCGAGACGATGCGCGTGATTCGCGGCCGGGGGGCGACCGTCGATGCGGACCGGGAACTCAGTCGCCGACTGTACTCGAGCGTTACAGACGACGAGTCGGCGATCCGCGTCTGGCGACCCCACCGGCAGGTCGCGTTCGGTCGGCGAGATCAGCGACGGGAGGGCTACGAGCAGGCCCGTGAGCGTGCTCGAGAACGCGAATTCGTCCCGGTCGAGCGCGATGTCGGCGGTCGTGCGGTCGCGTTCGACGGCGAAACGTCACTCGCGTTCACCCGCGTAGAACCGATCGAGGACTTCCGCCGGGGAACCAGCGAACGGTACGAGCGGGCGACTGCGACACTCGAGGACGCACTCGATCGCCTCGACGGCGACCTCGAGGTCGGTCGCGGCGAACCCGAACGCTCGTTTTGTCCGGGGACACACTCACTGTCCCTCGTGGATTCGGATGGTGGCCGTCGAAAGGTAGCCGGACTCGCCCAACGGATCCGACAGGACGTGGCCGTCGTCGCCGGCGTCGTGCTCGTGTCGAATCGTGATGGGGTGGCGAGCGTCCTCGAGTCGGTCTACGACGCGCTCGCACTCGAGTTCGATCCCGCCACCGTCGGAACCGTTGGAACAGCAGGGGGACCGAGTGATCCCGAAGTCGTTCGTTCGGCACTCGAGGACGCACTCGTCGGCGACGAGAGAGCAACCGTTCGAATCGAATCCGTCGACAGCTGAGAGCACGGCTGTTTTTCCGGTCGGCCGTCTACGTACGAGTATGTCACTGTCACTCCCTACTCCAGCGCTTCGAGTCGAACACCCGCGAGAGGTACCCCGATGACGACAGAGACGCCTGACTCACAGTGGGACACCCTCCTCGAGGATGCGAGGGCGATCGCCGAGGAGTATCGGGCGAACGGCTGGGATGCGATCGTACTCGAGCCCGACGAGATCGCGCCAGTTGCACGGGAAGAACGGATTGGGTTCGATGTCGCAGTTTCGACGGACGAGTATCAGGTGCTCGAGGACGTGATCGAACGCGGTAACGTCACGATCACCGCCGCGGAGGTGTACTACCGACCGCCGCCCGACGAGTCAGATCGGCGACTCGCGCTCGCCGTCGAACGCGACGACGAAAGTGAAACGGCGGTAATCGTGCCACTCGCGTACGATGTTTCCGACGCACAACACGTGTTCGAAACCGCACTCACCCAAGAGGAGTTGCTAGTGCACGTGCTGAGCGCGGGGGCTACCAACGCTGACGGGGAAGGCGAGTCCGACTCCGGACGCGAACCCGAACCGAAGCGCTGGATCAGTTTTTCACACGACGATCCGTCGCTCTTTCTCGAAGAGACAGACGTTCGCGAGTGGACACAGTAGGGACTCGGCTTCGCACTCGAGTAACGGGTGGACCGTCGGAGCAGACGTGGACCCTTGCCGGAGTAGACGCGGACCATCGTCGGAGCAGACGTCAGAGCCGTCCGCTATCCCTCGGTCGACGAATTCGGATTTCGACCGTTCGCGTGTGCAGCGAAATCAGCCGGTCGGTGAACGACCGTGTCTCGGTCCATCTGTGGCCACACGGAGGCTACGCGTTAACAGTCATCGAGCGTGCCACCGAGCGCCATGGAGTGGTCGTCGTAGTAGGCGTAGAGGTTCTGGGGTGCAGTGTAGGTCCCGCCGTAGTGGCCAACGGGACCGTTCGAGTCGATGACGTTGTTCTCCTGGTCCGTTGTGAACCGGAAGTCACTGCGGTCGTAGATGAGTTCGTCGTCGAGCCAGTAGCGAACGACGCCGTTTGGAATCGCCATGCCGGCCGCGATCGTATTCACGGCGACGTAGTATTCGAATTCGTACCACGTCCCCGGCTCGATCTCGGGTGCACCGATTGCCTCCGGTTCGCCGTCGATGAGGTAGTCCTGATCGCCCCAGCCGGGGTGATCCATGTGGTACGTGTTCGAGAGCAGGTGGAACGGGCCGTCAGGATTCGTTCCGCGACTCGTCACGTACAGGCGGTTACTCCAGCCATTCGTCCCGTCGGTGTCGCCGCCACCTGCGCTGCCCTCGCCGTGGGAAATCGCACAGTTCCAGAGACGACAGTTCGCGAAGTTGCGCCCCTCCATCGACCAGTTCGTGTTGAGCGCAAAGCGCACGCGCCCGTGGAGTTCGAGCAAGCCGTCCTCGAAGTCGTAGTGGGTGCTCACACCCCAGTGGTCGCCCTCAGAAACCTGGAGTTGCAACGCGCGCTCTCCCGAGTACGTCGGTGACGCGACGAGCGACAGGGCGTCGCTGTTGCCGTTCGACACCCGGTAGACGTCGCTCCAGTCGTCGTAGTCGTCGTAATCGAGGTGGACAACCGAACTCGAGTCAGCGGCCGCCGCAGTGTTCGATCCCGCACCGATTCCGCCGAGCAAGCCACCGAGACCGACTACTCCGCCCACGTGTAGCGCGCGTCGTCGAGTGACGCCCGCGTCACTCGCTCCGTCAGCCGGATCAGTATCGTCGACTTCGTCAATCGTTGGTTCGTCGCTAGCAGTTGTATTTGTCGTCATCCGATGAAAATTCACACCTAGAACGTGTTTGTATCGAATCCGCTAGAGACTGTCTGATTGTGAACAACCGACGACTCGATAGTTGCTACGTATACGACGGGCAGTGTGGTAGTGTGACACGATTCGTAGGGGGACGAAGAAACCACTCCCCTGTGGTTGCTATCGTTCGACTCGGTAACTCGTCGATGTCCGAGGTAGATAGGTCCGACTCGAGCAGGCGAGGGCCCGCGAGCGACGAATCCCGCACCTCGAGAACGTAGTGCCACACGATCCGGAACGGGGTACCTACCACGCGAGCGAGACCGTTCGCGTACGAACAACGACGGACAGGCACTCGTTAGCCAACGGACAGGAGTCGGTAACTCACGTATCGTCTTCTTCGCGCAGTTGCTCGCTCGCCTCGCGGACGTCGCGCATCACGCTCGAGATCCGTTCTTCGGCCTCGAGTTCGTCCTCGACGGAGAGGTCGACGCCTTCGACCTCGAGTAAGAACTTCGCGACCTCCGTCGACTCGTACATGACGTCGTCGAGTTCCTCGGCGGTGAAGAAATCACACATCGCGCCGTAGAGGAAGGTCGCGCCGGCCGTCCGAACTTTCTCCTCGAACGACGAACGGGCCTGGTTGACGGCCTGTGGAGTGTAGGTGTCGGTCATGAAGGGGACGAGTTCGGGGAGGTTCTCGCCGATTTTGGTCATCTCGACGCCGGTTTCGGTCCGGAAGTCAGAACAGAGACGGGCGATCGCCCACTCTCGAGCCGTGATGTACGTTCGATCGCGCAGGAACTCGTTGACGCGGTCGTACTGTGCGCCGTCCATTTTCTTGAAACGCGCGTACTTCTGGACGTCCTCGGGGACATCGCTCGCTTCCGGTTCGGTGTCGGGCACGCTCGGCATCGAGGCCGACTCGGGTTCGACCTCCGCTTCGTCCTCGCGGTCGTCGTCGGCCAATCGGGCGTCGTTCGCATCGTCGGTCGGTCGAGTGTCGTCTGCGTCGCCGCCAGTAGCCACTTCATCGCCGTCTGCATCCACAGCATCCGACTCGCCGCTTCTCTCGTCGGTGGACTCGAGCGTCTCGTCCGACGTGCCCTTCTCGGCAGGCGTGTCAGCCGCCACAGCGCTCGCGTTCGATTCGGAGGGAGATTCGGCGTCGTGATCGGGGTCGGACGCCGGTTCGTCGTCGGCGTCGTCTCGAGCGGCGGATAATCCGTCCTCGTCCATAGCCGCGTATTGCCAGCAATTCGGGATAAGCGTTGTTCTCGAGGGAAGGGTCGTCGTCTCCGCGAAATCCGTTCCCTCCGAACGTGTTGGGCATCCTACTCCCACGAGACGACAATGCACGCGATCGAGCCGTGGCTGGCCCACTCGAGTAGTAACCGATGGCCACGAGAACGACGGTCGGTAACCAGTTGATTACTTTATCACAATTCGTAAACATTAATTCCGTGTCATGACCGATACAAACACACAATCGCGGCGACGACTTCTCGAACTGGCCGGTGTCACAGCGAGTGTCGGTGGACTGGCGGCACTTGCAGGCTGTGCGAGCGATACCAGCGACGACGCCGAGGGAGACGACGGAGACGACTCGAGTAGCGACGACGGAACCGGGGACGGGGACGGCAAGAACGACGACACCGAGGAGTCGAAATCTGACGGGGAAGACGAGAAGTCAAAATCGGACGGCCCCGATCGACCCGTGCTCTTCGTCCACGGCGGCATGGGGTCGGCGACGCAGTTCGAATCGCAGGCGATGCGCTTTACGAGCAACGGCTATCCACAGGAGTACCTCGCCGCCTACGAGTACGACAGCCTCGCGTTCGAGGAAATCCAAGAGGACGTTATCGCGGGCGTCCACGAGCGAGTCGACGACCTGCTCGCGGAGACGGGTGCCGACGGCGTCGACTTGTTAGGCCATTCACTCGGAACGCAAGTGCTCCAAGGCTATCTCGCCGACCCGGACCGTGCCGAATCGGCCGCAAACTACGTCAACATCGACGGGAGGGAGGCCGATTCACCACCGGGTGGCGTCCCCACGCTCGCCCTCTGGGCGCTCGGCAACGAGGACGCCGAAATCGGTGGCGCAGCAAACGAGTTCTTCGAGCAAGGCCACGTCGAAGTCGCCACCAGCGAAGAGGCGTTCGGGGCAATCTACGAGTTCCTGACCGACGACGCACCGAAGACGACCCAAATCGAACCCGAGCCTGCCGACGAGGTTACCCTCTCCGGTCGAGCACTCGTGTTCCCCGACAACGTCGGCGTCGAAGGTGCCACCCTCGAGGTGTACGCGATTAACCCGAAGACAGGCTCTCGAGAAGAGACGGTGGCAACGCAAACGCTGAAGGACGACGGTCGGTGGGGCCCACTCGAAGTCGACGGAACCGACCACCACGAGTTCGTCGTGCGCGAGTGCAACGGCGTGAGCAACCACGTCTACCGTCAGCCCGAACTGCGAAGCAACGGCTTCGTTCGCCTGCTCGTCGGCGAACCCGGCGGCCTCACTGACGAACTCGTCGACCGCGGCCCCGATCACACCGCACTGGTGATCAACCGCGACAAAGAGTGGTGGGCCGACCAGGGCGATGCCAGCGACGAACTCCTGATCAACGAGACGAGCGTACTCACCGAGGCGACGGCCCCGCTCGAGGACGGCATCGTTACGCCGATGGTGTTCGACGCCGGCGAAGACGGCGAGACCGACGTCACACAGCCGGTACCCGCGTTTCAGGCACTGCCGTTTCTGACCGGGATCAACACGCACATTCCAGCGGCCGATCCGCCGGACGACGTCGTCTCCATTACGGGCGTGTCACGAGACAGGGGCGGCCTCGAGCGAACGGTGAAGGTACCGAACAGGCCCTCGGACGATCATCGGATGACGGTTCACCTTCCGGATCACGAGCAGACTCGATAGCGAACCCGGTTTGGGCGAACGCGACACTCACGATCGGTTGTGAGTCGCGTTCGTCGTAAACACCTAGCCTGTGTACGGCAGTTCGACCGGATTTAAGTTTACGAGGGTTATTCGTTAGAGTATGTCACAGACACCAGTCGTGGTGAAGGCTGTCCGAACCCCGCAGGGGAAAGAAGACGGTGTGTACGCCGATCTCCGCAGCGAGGATCTCTCCGTGCCGCTCATCGACGAAATTCTCGCCGAGACTGGCCTGTCTGGCGAGGATATCGACGATCTCATGTGGGGCTGCGCCCAGCAACGCGGCGAGCAAGACAACAACCTCGCTCGCGTGATCGCCCTCCTCTCGGAACTCGGCGAGAGCGTCCCGGCGACGACGATCAACCGCTGGTGTGCCTCCTCGATGCAATCGGTTATCTCCGCTTCGGACGCCATCGCCGCGGGCAACCGCGACGCCATCATCGCCGGCGGCGTCGAGAGCATGAGCCGCGTCCCGATGGGCGACGGCATGTCGGACATCCACCCGCGCCTGGCCGAACTCTACAACGTCGGCGAACTCCAGATGGGGATGACCGCCGAGAAGGTCGCCGAGGAGTACGGTGTCAGCCGCGAGGAACAAGACGAGTACGCCGCCCGCAGCCAGCAAAACGCCGAGGAAGCCACCGAAGAAGGCCGCTTCGACGACGAGATCGTCCCGATCGAGACCGACGAAGAGACCGTCTCCGAAGACGAGGGCATCCGCCCCGGCACGACCGCCGAGAAACTCGCCGAACTGCCGACCGTCTTCAAATCCGACGGCAGCGTCACCCCCGGCAACGCCTCCCAGATCTCCGACGGTGCCTCCGCGCTGCTCATCACCAGCGAGGAGTTTGCCGAAGAGAACGACCTCGAGATCATGGCCGAGGTCGGGATGAACAACGTCGCCGGCGTCGACCCGACCGTCATGGGAATCGGTCCGGTCCCGGCGACGGAAGGGCTCCTCGAGCGAAACGGTCGCGATATCGACGAGTACGAACTGGTCGAACTCAACGAAGCGTTCGCGAGCCAGTCGCTGTACTCGCGCGACGAACTCGGTATCGACCCCGAGCGATTCAACGTCAACGGCGGCGCAATCGCCATCGGTCACCCGCTGGGTGCCTCCGGCGCTCGCCTGCCAGTGACGCTGATTCACGAACTCCAGAAACGCGGCGGCGGTCTCGGTCTGGCGACGCTCTGTGTCGGCTTTGGACAGGGAGCAGCGATCGAGTTCGACGTCAACTAAGGATTGCAGTTTCGACCTTTTGGTCCAGGTTTTGCGAGGCCGTGAGTGAGCGACGCGAGCGAGTCGGCCGAGACAAACGGTGGTCGCGTCAGGGAGCGGCGCTCGAGTTCGACGTCAACTACGGCGCGGTTCGGAGGCCAACGGCCGAGAGCCGCGGAGTTCGAACGGGTTTCTCGGAGGGTGAACGGCAGGCGATATGGCGCGCGCTCTCGAGCACGTTCGAGCACCGGCGAGAACTGATCGACGTTAGCGTGCGAGGTCTTCGCGAGTACGCGAGCGAAGGCTCGGAAGACGTACGCGTCTTCCGGTGGATGCGCGAACGAACGCCGTGAGTGAGCAAATCGGTTGGGGAGGACGTGGGTATCCCCGTTGCCGGTGTGAGTAACACAGCGCCAACTTCGTCAGTGTCCCCAATCGGAAACCACGGACACCGACAGCAGTCGCGATTGGGTCACTCACCCTTCCAGATGAGGCCTTCGGTCGTCGTGGTCAACACGGTGTCACCGTCGTCGTTCTCGCACACGACATCGCTCGTGAACTCGTAGCGGTCGTCTCGTTCGACGACCGTATCGTACGTCGACCGGCAGGTGATCCGTTCGCCGGTAAAAACCGGCCGACGAAAGTCGAGTTCCATCGTACTGGCCAACACCTCGTTGTCGCTACCGAGTTTCGTCGGCAGCGTCGCAGTCAGTAACCCCTGAACCATCACTCGTCCGTTTTCGTCGGGTTCGGTGTGACGGGGCTGATCGTCACCGGTGAGTTCGGCGAACTGCCGAACGTCTTCGACCGTAAACGTCCGCTCGAACGTTCTCGTCTCGCCTTCGACTGGCTGAGTCATCGGAATCGATCGTACTAATTACGCCCCTGAAACAAGAGGATAGCGGTATGACAGCGGTGGAATCGGTATATCCCCCGTCTCAGTGACTGCGCCACTGCTATCGCCCACCACAAATCCACTCGAGGCCCGAACACACCCTCCACACGCTCGAGTCAGCCGTACGGCCGTACGGCCGGACGTTTAGATAGTTCCGGCCCGAACACACGCGTATGAGCGACATCTTGTTGGCGGCGATCGTCGTCATCCCGCTCGCCTGGCACCTCGCGCTCACCGCGTTCGTCTACTACGACGCCGGGAAGGTCGGCCTCGAGCCACCGAAGAAGTGGGCGGCGATCACGTTCTGTATCCCGATTTTCGGCTTTTTCATCTACATCTTCGAGCGCAGCGAACTCGACTACAAACCCGAAGAGGATCCCTACAAGGGCCAGAACTACAACATTCACCCCTCGAGAGCCGACGATGCACCGCTTCGCTCTCGAGGCGACGACCGGCCGGACCCCGGCGACGCCGAGTGGGATGGGGCGGACGCCGATGCCTGGGCCGAAACGGAGGATGGGAGCGACAGGGGTGAAAGCGACGAGTGGGGAGAACATCGCGGCGAGTGGGGCAATCAGGACGACGACGCCGGAGATCAGGGCTCGCGGTAACCTCGACGGCCGGGGCCTCCGAGGCTCATGTTCCTGTAGCAGAATACGGATCGACAATCGAAACGCGAACGTGGGAAAATCAGCGACAACGACCGACGCCTGTTTCTCAGTCGTCTGCGGGTGCACTCGCCGCACTCGAGTCGAAGCGATCGGCGGGTACCGTCCCGTCGTCGTTCCAGTTGCGTTCGTCGTAGTACTCGGAGAGTCCCGTTTCGAACTCCGGCACTTCGTAGGGCAGCGTGTCGTCCCCGCGGTCGAAGCCGCGCTGGTTGTTGAAGTGACGCTCGAGGGAGACGACCTCGCCGCCGAGTTCGAGGAGTTCCTCGTAGTCGGCGTCGAGGAGGGTCTCGAGGCGCTCTTCGGTCATGAAGTCCCGCGAGAACTTACAGAGGACGCCGCTGTCTTTGATCGCGTTGATGTTCTCGAGTTCGATAACCTTCGGCGGCTTGCCCTCGAGGCCGTCCTTGTCGAAGGCGTCGTCGGCGTCGACGAGCGGGTACTCGTAGGGGTAGAACTCGGCGTACATGTGGTCGGCGCCGCGGTTGGAGGTGGCGAACGCGAGGCCCTGTCCGTTGAGGGTGCGCCCGTCGTGGGCGGGGAACTCCATGCCCTTGACCGTCCAGTTCTCGACGCCAAGTTCGTCGTGGAAGGCGTCGATGCCCTCCGCGAGCGTGTCGCCGACGTCCTCGCGGTAGGCGATTTTCTCGACGAGGTCGTGGATCAGGTCGACGTTGCCGAACTCGTCCTCGCTTTCAAGGTAGGCCGCGACGACATCGCCCGCCGAAATGGTGTCGAGACCGAGTTCGTCACAGAGCTTGTTCGATTTCATCACGTCGACGACGTCGTCCACGCCCGAGTTCGAGCCGAACGCCATGACCGTCTCGTACTCCGGCCCTTCGGTGACGACGTCGCGCTCTTCGTCTTTCGTCGGCAGCTTGCACGCGAACGCACAGGCCGAACAGGTCCCCTTCTTGTACTTCTTCTCGGCGACGGCGTCGCCCCCAATGTCCGCTGCGCCTTCGAAGGAGAGTTCCGAGAAGTACCGCGTCGGGAGCGCCTCGACCATGTTCGCGTACTCCGTGACGGAGGTCGTCCCCGACTCTTTCATCGGATGCTCGGCCTGGGCGGCTTCGCCGTGGATCTCCATCTGGACCGGCGGAATCTCGACTTCGTTGGTCGAGTCGCCGTCGAACGTGATCGCCTTCACGTTCTTCGCGCCGAGGACGGCACCGAGACCGCCCCGTCCGAAGGCCCGCTCCCTCGATGTCATGATCGAGGCGAAGCGCACCTCGTTCTCGCCGGCGGGGCCGACGACGACCGTGTGGTCTTCCTCGAGGCCGTGTTCGTCTTCGATGTACTCGCAGGTGTCGGTGACGGTCGCCTCCGCGAGGTCCGGAACGGCCTCGAACTCGACGCCCTCGTCGGTGACGTGAACGATCACCAGTTCGTCGCTCGAGCCGGTGATCTCGACAGCACTGTAGCCCGTGCCGGTGAAGTTTCGCGAGAGGAATCCCCCCGCGTTCGAGGAGAGGAGGCCGTCGGTGAGCGGCGAGACACCCGTTGCGGACATCCGGCCGGTAAAGCTCATCGTCGAGTGCTGGAGTGGTCCCGTCGCCAGGTACAGACGGTTCTCGGCCCCAAGCGGGTCGGCGTCGAACGGAACCCGATCGTGGGCCAGTTTCGTTCCGAGCGCACGACCACCGAGGTACGACTCGAGGACATCGTCGATATCCTCGGTGTCGCTCGTCTGTTCCCCGACATCGATCGTACACAGCGGTCCCCGGACGTGTTTCATATGGACACTAGTGGCGTCCGCGTCTGCAAAATGGTACCGGTTCCTGTCGGTGAAAAGAACACTTGCAGACGAGCGGAGTCGACGATGAACCACTCGAGTGAGTCATTCGAGAGCCCGGGAGTTCACCCTCGACTCGAGGGAAAGTTAGTCGGCCGAAGACGGCGTCGTCACGTCGTCTCCGGGAACGTGCGTTCGGTCGTCGAGAACGACCTCGAGTCGGTCGTCCGCAAATAGGCGGTCGATCTGATCGTAGGTGAATCGGCCGTCACACTCCGTACCGAGGAAGGTGATGAATCGGTCGGATCGGTCGACGACGGTCGCCAGTGAATCGCCGGTTCGATAGTAGTAGCGGACCGTGGTGCCGGGGAAAAGCACGTCGGCGGTCGTCTGGAGGGACAACGTAGGGGAAGGGACCATACCCGTGGACGCGCGAGCACCGATATCTGTCTTGTGGATTCAGCCGGTCCGCGGGAAACGTCGCCGTCAGCGCAAGCCGCCTACTCGTCCTCGTAGATCCGATCCACGCGGTCGTCGAACTCGTCTAAGATGACGCGGCGCTTCTTCTTCATCGTCGGTGTCAGCATCTCGTTTTCTTCCGTGAACTCCTGTGGGACGAGTTCGAAGCGCTTGATCGTCTCGTGTTTCTCGAAGTCCTCGTTGACTCGCTGGACTTCCTCGCCGACGTACTCGCGGACGCGCTCGTCGTCGCACATCTCCTCGAGGTCGTCGGGAAGGTCGATACCCTCCTCCTCGGCCCAGTCGCGGATGTGCTCCGTATTGGGGACGACCAGCGCGCCGATGTACTTCTCGTCGTTGCCGACGACCATACACTGCTCGACGACCTCGCTGGCCGCGAAGCCGTCCTCGATCGGCCCAGGGGCGACGTTCTTCCCCGTCGAGAGGACGATGATCTGTTTCACCCGGTCGCGGAACTCGAGGTAGCCGTCGGGTCGGAGGTGAACGATGTCGCCCGTTCGGAACCAGCGCTCGCCGTCGTCGTCTTCCGTGAACGCCCCCTCGGTCGCGCCGGGTTTGTTCCAGTACCCCTGCGTGACGTTGGGGCCGTTGACGAGGAGTTCGCCGACGTCGCCGGGATCGTCCGTAAACGCCTCCTGGTCCGCGACGCTCTCGTCGACGTCCAGTTCGACGCCGGGCAGCGCCGGACCGATGGTGCCGATCTCGACCGCTTCCGGCGGGTTCGTCGAAACGACCGGCGACGTTTCGGTGAGGCCGTAGCCTTCGTAGATCGGCAGCCCCATCGCGTGATAAAGCTGACAGAGTTCGGGCGAGAGGCTGCCGCCGCCGCTGATCAGCAACTCGATCTCCCCGCCGAGCGCCTCGCGAACGGTCGAAAAGACCAGTTTGTCCGCGAGGCGCTGCTTCGCTTTCAGGATCGGTCCGGGCGAGTCCGCTCGCTGGTACTCGACGCCGACGTCGGTCGCCCACTCGAAGATGCGCCGTTTAGCGCCGGACTCGCTCGCCTGTTCGCGAATCCCGTCGTAGATCTTCTCGTAGACCCGCGGAACGCTCGTCGCCGTCGTCGGCTGAACGGTCGCGAAGTCCTCCTGTAAGGTGTCCGGATTCTCCGCGTAGGCGACGCACGCCCCGGTCGCGAAGAGGACGAAGTGTCCCGCCGTCCGCTCGAAAACGTGTGCCAGCGGCAGGTACGACATCGCCAGCGAGTCCTCGTCGAGCGCCGGGACATCGTCGGGCTTGTCCGGCCGCGGCGCGAACCGTTTTCGGACCGCGTTGACGTTCGAGCGAAAGTTCTTGTGGGTCAACTGGACGCCCTTCGGCTGACCCGTCGTTCCGCTCGTGTAGATCAGGCTCGCCAGATCGTCCATCTCGGGCGCGTCGACGCGTTCCTGGTGAGCCTCGAGGTCGAACGTCTCCTCGCCGCGCTCGTAAACGTCTGCGAGAGTTAGGATGTCGTCGCGGTCGTCGTAGCCCGACAGCTCGTCCATCGAGACGATGAACTCGAGGTCGAGGTCGTCTTCGACCGTGAGAACCTTCTCGAGGAGGTTCTCGTTTTCGACGACGACGGCGGAGGCGTCCGGGTCGTCGAGGAGGTACTCGACTTGGTCGGGCGAGGAACTCGTGTAGACGGTGGTGATGACGGCACCCGCACTCAGGAGTGCGAAGTCACACTGGGCCCACTCCATTCGCGTATTGGCGAAGAGTCCGACTCGATCGCCCTGACCGACTCCGAGGTCGTGAAACCCTGCCGATAGATTGCGGACGAGGTCGCGCATCTCGGAGTACGAAATCGAGCGAAACTCGCCGGCATCGGCGGCCGGAAGGACCGAATCGGTCAACGACCGGTCGTAGATTCCGCCCTTGTACTGCTGGGCCGGCCGGTTCGCGTTCCGTTCGACGGTATCCTCGAACAGGCGGCCAAGTGTCGTCTCCCCGATTACCTCGTCCTCGTACTCTCGTTCGGCATCCCGCCAACTCATATACGTGTGACAGTACCTGCCGTGCGATAAAACGTGCTGAAACTCCAGCAATATTCATCGGCGTTTATTCGTCTCGAGAACAACGTATCCAGCTCTGAAACTGCCGAAATAGCCGTATTCCCGAATAATATTGATTAGTTGATGGTTCGGCAGGATACTTCGAGTCTGCGCGCGAACAGTGAGGGCAGGACGGTCGGTTCGAGTTACTCGTTGGCGTCGAGATAGCCGAGAACGCCACGCGCGTTCATCACCGCTTCCGCACTCGCTTTTTCTTCTCCCCAAGTGCCGGCCATCTCGCTCGAGGCCGCGAAGTGCTCGATGACGGCCTCGTCGTCCCCGAGTTCCTCCCGTTTCGATTCGACTTCCGCGACCCACTCGGTGAGGACGGTGGCGTACTCCTCGAGTGCGGCCTCGGCGTCGTCGCCGACGTCTCGCGCGCCGAAGTGGGTGTAGAGGAGCACGTCCGGGTCGAGTTCCTGGAGCATCTCGACGTCCGCGAGACACTCCTCGAGGTCGAAATCGGAGGGCGGAGAGGTCTCCGTGATCGTCTCCGGGCCGGGTGCCCAGATACCCGCGGCGTCGCCGGCGAAGACGGCGTCGTTCGCGGGATCTTCGTAGACCAGTTGGTGGAACGCGTGGCCGGGGGCGTGGTGGGCCCGGAGTTCGTGCGTCCCGAGGTCGATGACGTCCCCGTCCTCGACGCTGACGATTCGATCCTCGTCGATGGGACGCGGGTCGACGTAGTACTGCCACTGGTCACCGACGGCGGCTTTCGTTCCGGCGACTAATTTCGAGGGGTCCGCGAGCAGCGAGGTTCCAGGTGCGGGGACGTAGACGTCCGCGTTCGGGCACGCCTCGGCGAGGAATCCGGCGCCGCCGGCGTGATCGAGGTGGATGTGCGTGACGACGATCGCCGCGAGGTCCTCGCGGGCGATCTCGAGTTCCTCGAGTGCCTCGAGAATGAGGTCGTGGTTCGTCCCGAGTCCCGTCTCGACGACGGCCGGGTTGTCGTCGTCGACGATGTAGACGCCACCGTAGCCGGACGTCTCGTACATACCAGTGTCCACAAAATAGCAGTCAGTACACTCGCCCGCCGTCACTTCCTGTACGTCGCCGATAGCCGAATCCATACCCGTATCCTCACGGCTGTACGGTTAAAAGCTCGTGTCTCGGTGAACGCCCGATAGTGGCGTTTGCTGGCCGGTACACCCTTTAACGCGCGTCGTGTTGGTGACGGTAGATGTGGGTGGGTAACTCGGTCGATTCGAGGGAGAGTTTGCGATGAACAGCGTTGGCACACTCTGTCAGACAGTCCGGGCGAAGCTAGCGTGGCTCATCAGCGGGTTCGGTCTGCTCTCGATCGCGCTCTTTCTCGGCTGGGTGGTCTGGTTTCGTTCGGTACTCGATACGACGGCTGTCGCGCTCAGCGTGGGCACGATCGCCGTTCCCGCCGTCGGACTCGTCTGGGGCGGGTACCGCCTCGAGCGAAGCCAGATCGGCGTCGGTCGCTACTGTCGAGTCGTCTACTGGACGACAGCCGTCGGACTCGGATTTTTGGCGATCAATCTCGCGATGATCGTCCTCTTTCCGTGGTACTCATTCGCCGGCGACGTCGCCTGGGCGCACTTCGCCGTAAACATTGGCGCAGTCGCCGGATTCACGTTCGGATTCATCGAAGCCCGAGCGATCCAGCGCGAAGTCGAAGCGACGGCAGCGGCCGTCAGGGCGGAGCGACTCGAGGACGAACGCGAGGTGTTGACGTATCTGAACGACCTCCTTCGTCACGAAGTGCTCAACAGCGCCCAGATCATCAACGGGCACGCCTCGTTGATACTCGAGGAGACGAGCGGTGAGCACCGCCACCGATCGAGTCTCGAGACGATCGATCGCGAGAGCGAGGCGCTCACCGACGTGATCGACGACGTGCGAGCGATGTTGAACGCCAGTCAAACGCGGGACCCGACGACGAGCGTCGACTTGAGCGCGCTGGTACGCGAAGAGGGACGGTCTTTTGACGAACGGTTCGACGAACTCGAGATCGAGACGTCGATTCCCGACGACGTGGCCGTCAGCGCAAACAGTGGCGTGAAGTGGATCGTCATCAACCTCCTCGAGAACGCCATCGAGCACAACGATAGCGACACACCACGCGTCGCACTCACGGTGGCGACGACGGCCGACGCGGCGACTGTCGAAGTCGCGGACAACGGTCCGGGAATTTCTGAGGAGACACAGCAGACGCTGTTCGAGCGAAAGTCACGAAACCACGGGTTAGGACTGTATCTTGTCAAAATTCTGACGAATCGGTACGGCGGTCGCGTCGAGTTGAGCGAGACCGGCCCCGACGGCTCGAGGTTCACCGTTACGTTGCCGCTGGCCGATACCGACGGTCGTGGTGCGAACGATACCGGCGAGGCGGACGATACTGACAACACGGACGTAACTGACGACACGGGTGAGTCGGCATCGACGAACCGATCCGCGAGGACTGCTGCCGGCGACGGGTAAGCCTCAGCGGTCGTCTCGACAGTCTTTCCACTCGCCGATCCCAGAGGGATCGAGGTGGACGTGTGCGTCACCGACGTCCTCGAGCGCGCGGAGTCGATCGATCAGGTCCGACTCGATGTCGTGTGCCTGTCGGAACGGCATGTCGCCGTCGACCTCGACGTGCACTTCGACCTCGAGGACGGGACCGTCGTAGAAGACGGTCAGATCGTGAACGCCCTGCACGTTGGGATGGTCACGAAGCGCTTCGGTGATCTCGCCTCGCTTCTCGGGGTGGGGTGCCGCACCGATGAGGTAATCGACGTTCTCGCGGCTAATTTCGACGCCCTGATAGACGACCAGCACGCTCACGAGTGCGCCGGCGAGGGGATCGAGCAGCGGAAAGCCGAGCAACACGCCGATGACGCCGACGACGGCGGCGAAGGAGGTGTAGATATCGTTCAGACAGTCCGTCGCGAGCGCCTTGAGCGCCGTCGAGTCGATGTCCTCGTTGACGAGCGACGTGTAGCGGTAGACGAGGTACATGTCGAGGATCGCGAACGCCAGCGCACCGAGCAAGAGCGGGTGAAAGACGACGTCGACGCCGTGAAGGATCCCCTGAAACGATTCGTAGAGCAAGTTCAATCCGAGGAGGGCGATCATCGCGCCGACGAACAGCGCGGTCAGCGGTTCGATTCGATCGTGACCGTGGGGGTGCGTATCGTCGGGTTCGTCGAAGGAACTGCGCCCCCAGATCAAGACCACGCCGCTCGCGACCAGGTCCGCGATCGAGTGCGCCGCGTCGGCGAGCAGCGCGACGCTGCCGAAGGCCAGTCCGACGGCCCCCTCGACGACGATCTTCGCCGCGTTGCCGAGGACGTTCACCCACGACGCTCGAGTAAACCCGCGTCGCTCGTCCTCGGCGCTTGCCATGGTCGGGTTTAGAGCAAGTCTAAACTTGGGTCTTTTCCTTCCGCTTCGGTCCTCGCGGCCCGCGCGCTCGGAAGGGAGTCATCACAGTCGGCGGACCGTAATTCTGAAGCCACTGGTGTGTGAATCCCGAGGCAACCGGGCGATGGGGCCCGCCTGATCCAACTGCCGACTGCCTCGCGTCGGCCATCGCCGACCGCGAGGACGGCTGACGGTCCCTGTTTCACCATCAGCCATGGCAGCCCACCCCCTCGTTCGACTCGAGACGCTCGCACTGATCGCCATCGGCGGCTTCGCCGGCGCGAACCTCCGGTACTTCGCACTCGGCGCGTTCACCGAAATACAGGCCGTTTTGCTGGCCAACGTGTTCGGCTGCTTCCTGCTCGGCTTTCTCGTCTACGAAGCCGAGTACACGGGATACGTTGGAAGCAGATCCCGAACCGTCTTCACGACCGGTTTTCTCTCGTCGCTGACGACCTACAGCACGTTCGCCGTCCAGTCGGCCCTGGCGGCCGATCCGCTCTTGTTCGTCGCGATCGTCGCCGGCAACTACGGACTCGGCTTCGCCGCCGTCCTCGCGAGTCGCGAACTCGCGCGCCAGCTTCGCGACAGTGATGACGCCGCTGCAACCGAGGGTGAGACGGCGTGAGCGTCGAGCCGATCGTCGCCCTCGCGTTCGAGCCCGAACCGGCACACGTCGTCGGCACCGGCGGCGCGATCGGGGCGCTCTTGCGCCACTGGGTCTACCTCCAGTTCTCGAGCGAGCGCTTCCCGTGGCCGACGCTCGCGGTCAACGTGCTCGGCAGCTTCGTCTTCGGACTGGCGACGTTCCTGGGCGCGGGAGACACGACGATTCAGCTGGTCGGCATCGGTATCTGCGGGGCGTTTACGACCTTCTCGTCGTTTTCCGTCGAAACCGTCCAACTGTACGAACGCGGCGACCGACTCCTCGCCGTGGCGAACGCTGCGGGCAACCTGGCCCTCTCGCTGAGCGCGATCGGCATCGCCTGGGGACTCGTCTCGGTTGGACTGGTCTGAGATTCGTCTCAGTTGACTGGCTTAAGCCTCGAGATCGCACGTAAAAAGAAAAGGTCCGTTCTGAATCGCGCTCGAATCAGACCAGATGACCGAGCAGCAGCGTCGCCATCCCGAAGTAGATCACCAGCGCGGTGATGTCCTTGACCGTCGTGACGAGCGGGTCGGAGACGGCCGCCGGGTCGTACCCGAGTTTGTGGGCGATCCACGGCACGACGTAGCCGACCGTGCTCGCGATCGTACAGACGGCCGCGAGGGAGACGAACAACACGGCGCTCACGGAGAGCACGTCGCCGTGGGTCGCGAGCGGTTCCTCGAGTCCGCGGACGTACATGAGATACAGGTACGCCGCCGCGGAGCCGATCGCGCCGATGATGACGCCGATCGTCAGTCCGACGCCGGCCTCGCGTCGGAAGTGGCGCATCGCGTTTCGGTCGTCGATGTGACCCACGGCGAGGCCGCGGACGAAAATCGTCGAGGCCTGCGTGCCGACGTTGCCGCCCATGTCCATGATGACGGGAATGAAGAAGCCGAGCACGATGATGGCCTCGAGCGTCTCCTCGAAGCCTTCGATGACCAGTCCGGCGGTGAGCCCGCCGGCGAGTGCGACGAGTAACCACGGCAGGCGCAGTCGCAGGATCTTCAGAATCGAAGACTCGAGGATCGCTGAAGATCGACTCGTTTCGACGTCAGCGAACGAGAAGCCGGCGCTCTTCATGATATCCTCGGTGGCTTCCTCCTCGACGACCTCGATCATGTCGTCGGTTCGCAACACGCCGACCAACACGCCGTCGTCGTCGACGACCGGCAAGGCGGGGAAGTCCCGTTCGGCCATCTCGCTCGCGGCGTACTCCGGATCGGCGTCGGCGTTGATCGTAATGAGGTCGGTCGACATGTGCGCCTCGACGACGTCGTCTTCGGGTGCGTTGAGCAGCTCCCGGAGTGACATGACGCCGACGAGTCGGCCAGAGTTGTCGGTGACGTAGAGATAATAGACGGTCGTTTCGTCGGATTCGGGTTCGAACGCGCGGAACTCCTCGATCGCGGTGTCGACGAACGTCTCCTGCGTGACGGCGACGTACTCGTCGTCGACCATCTCTGCTGTGCGATCCGCGTGGAACTCGAGGTCGGGATTACTCGCCCCCATACACCTCACCGCGGCTGTGCGAGCGAATGACGCCTGCGAACTCTCCTTGAAGCAAGTCGAGGATCAGATCCTCGAGCGTCCGAGTGAATTCGTGACCGGCGGTAACTGGTTCGGCCTCGTTGCTAACGGTTCCATCTCGACTGCTGTGATTGGTGTACAGCATGCACTGGCCGATTATTAGAATAGGCTAAAGATAGTTTCTACTCCGACTAACATCGCTAATTCTCACCACGGAATTTGGTGACTTGTGTCAAATGTCGGCCGTTTGTCTCGTCGAGAAACGCCGTCGTGGTGCCGGTACGTTTAACATCGAATTGAGTGACTCTCTGGTATGAGCGTTCGCGGCGATGTCTGGTCTATCTACCGAGAAGCGCTCCCGATATTGTTCATCGCACTCAGTGGCGGGCTCTTCGCCGGACTCGTACTCGAAGGACTCGTCGATAGTATCGAACGGTTTCCCGGCCTCTTCGTCATGATTCCCGTGTTTCTTGCAACCCGCGGGAACGTCTACGGCGCACTCGGCGGCCGAATCGCCAGCGGGCTCCACCAGGGGCTGATCGAACCTCACTTCGAGTGGAACGAGCGGCTGATCAACGCCGTGCTGGCGTCGTTCATCAACGGCATCGGCATCTCGGTCGTTATCGGTGCGCTCACCTGGGTCGCCCTCGAGTGGGTGTTGGGCTGGGGCGACGTCGCCGCCCTGTACGAACTCGTCGGAATTATGTTGATCTCCGGCGTGTTGACCTCGTTCGTCATGATCGCCGGCTTGCTCGCGTTGATCTTCGCGGGCTATCGACACGGCTACGATCCGGACAACCTCGTCGGACCGGTCGTCACGACGCTCGGTGACATCTTCGGGATGTTGTTCTTGTTGTTCGCCGTCGGGACGATGGAGGTGTTGCTCTGATGGTCGTCCCACAGGGCTCACTCGGGACGTGGAACTGGAAGTCGATCGTCGGAAACATGTTTCCGCTGCTTATCGTGCTCTCGGCCATCGTCCTCTGGGCCGGCATCACCCTCGAATCCGCGGAGGAGATGATCGAGGAAATCGCCATCCTCGCGGTGATGGTGCCGACGATGGTCGACATGGGCGGAAATCTCGGTGCCATCCTGAGCTCTCGGCTGTCGACGCGCTTTCACCTGGGGACGACCGAACTCGATCCGCGCGATCGGGAACTCTGGGCTGACATCGCGGCGGTCCTCGCGCTCGCAGTGACGATATTCACGGCTCTCGCGATCGGTGCTGGTCTGCTTGACACCGTCCTCTTCGGCGGGACGGTCGGGTTTCCGTCGCTGCTATTCATCTCGCTCGTCAGCGGGATGTCCGTCGCCGTCATCGCGATTATCTTCAGTTTCGCCGCCACGTACGGCTCCTATCGGATGGGAATCGACCCCGACGACACGACGATTCCGATCGTCACCAACGTCGTCGACGTCTTCGGCATGGTCATCTTCATCGGCGTCTCGGCGCACGTCCTCGGATTCTAAGCGACTCAGGCCGTCGAATCGTCTCGTCGAGACGGCCGTGTTCCGGTACGGAGCGGCCGTCTGTCAGGCGTCTGACTGAGATTCAAATAGCACGCTGTTGGCCACACGGTATGGCCTCACACGTCACCAGTCATCACGAACGAGCACCTCGAGTCCTCCGACGCGCACGCCTAATCGACCGCCGACGCACCGACGATCACCGGCGTATCGACGGTCGAGGACAGGGACACCGACGCACCGACGAGCGGGGAAACGCATGATTCCGTCGTTTCAAACGGGTCGCGTCCCGCTCGCCGTAAAAACCGGCGTCCCCCTCCTCGTCGCCATCGCCGTCGCCCTCCTCGGGGCGCTCGTCTACCTCGAGTTGGTCGCGATTCTCACGACGAACACGTGAGAGACGAACCTGCGAATTCGGATAGACGGGGACAAAGACATCACACCGTCGAGAGCGCGTCGAACGCGTCCGCGGCCGTCCGCGTCCCCTTCGAGATGAGTACGTCGCCGCCGCGCAGTTCCGCGTCCGAATCCGCGACCAACAACCAGCCGTCGCCGGGACGGCGAATCGCGATCACCGACATCGTCGACTCGACGTCGGGAACGCCCGCGACCACGGCGGTCCCGTCGAGTTCGCTCTCGGGTTCGACCTCGACTCGAGTAATGATCTCGTCACTCTCTTGAACCGCCTGCTGGACGACCGGATGGACGTCGATATCACGAAGGACGCCCTCACTGATGTCGACCGCCGCGTCGCTGATGACCTCCGTGCTGGTTCCGAGTCGAATGAGCCCGCGCAAGACGACCGGGTCGTTCGCGTCGGCCGCCGCGCGCAGCGTCCACGCCTCGAATCGCGATTGCATCGCGTCGACTTCGACCTCGAGGTTGCGGACCTCCTCGGCCAACTCCGCGCTGTCGAACAACACGCTGCTGTAGGCCAGATCGACCGCCAACTCGGAGAGGTTTTTCATGTGGACGATCGTATCGACCGCCCGTTCGAGATCCGGAATGCCCGGATCGTCGATCGTCGGCGGCTCGAACGTCTCCCCGGTGAGTTCCGTACAAACCTCGCCGATCGCCGGGTCGGGGCCGCGAAGGAGCGCCACGTCATCCCCCTCGATGGATGTCTCCGGGCCAGGGTTGAGCAGCCACTCGTCTCCGCGACGGAGGGCGATCACGCGAACGCCGGTTTCGGACTCGAGGTCGATATCCGCGAGCGTTCGGCCGGCGTACGCGGAGTTCGGGTCGACGACACCGCGAACGAGGGTCTCCGCGGCTTCCGGAAGCGCCGCTCGCATCGCGTCGGGCAGTCCCATCTCCTCTAAGACGATCTTCGCGATGTCGCCGGCCGCGTCGCTGATCGTGTCGGCTGCGGCGACGATTCCTAACACCGGCGCGAGTTCCTCCGCGTCGGCCGGCTTCCGAACGGCCATCATGAGGCTCATCCGCGCGCGAAGCTCGAGGACGTTCATTCGCTCTTCTAAGCGCAACACTTCGTGTGCGAGGTCCGCGTTTCGGTGAAGGACGGCCGAATACGAGAGGTCGATCAGCAACTCCGCGGTGTCTTTCATCTCGACGAGGACGTCCTTGACGCTGACGGGCTCGTACTCGACCGATGCCGACGACGCTTCGCCCTCGAGCGGGTCCATACGCGAAACCCCGTCCCGTACCGAAAAAAGCGTTTCCCGCGACTCGCCATATTCGCCTCGCATTCTCACCAACTGCGACAATCGCCACGAGGGCTGCTTCCGACACGGTTTTGCCCCGCCACGAAGAAGCCACGAGCATGCTCGACCGGACTTATCTTCGCGAGAACCCCCAGGAGGTACGCGACGCGCTCGAGGCCCGCGGCGCCGACGTCGACCTCGACGACCTCCTCGAGATCGACGAACGGTGGCGAGAACTGAAAGCTCGCGGCGACGAACTGCGTCACGAGCGCAATCAGGTTACCCAACGAATCGGCGAATTAGTCGCCGACGGCAAACAAGACGAAAAGGACGAGGCGATCTCCCAGTCGAAGGAGCTGAAAGCCGAAATCGAAGACGTCGAAGACGAAGCCACCGAGTTGCGCGAGGAACTGGACGAGCGAATGCTCGAGGTTCCCCAACTCCCACACGAAAGCGTCCCGAAGGGTGTCGACGAGCGCCACAACGTCGAGGACCGACGCTGGGGCTTCGAGAACCTCCGCGTCGACGCCGACGAAATTACACCCCACTACGAACTCGGCGAGGATCTCGACATCATCGACGAGGCACGCGGCGCGAAGACGACGGGCTCTGGCTTTTACTTCCTCAAAGGCGACGGCGCACGACTCGAGCACGCCCTCGTCCAGTTCATGATGGACGTTCACCGCGAACAGGACTACGTCGATCTCTTCCCGCCGATTCCCGTCTCGAGCGAATCGATGCGCGGCACCGGCCAGCTCCCGAAGTTTGCGGACGACGCCTACCGACTCGGGGGAAGCAACGAGGAAGACTACGACGACGACGACCTCTGGCTCTGTCCGACCGCGGAGGTGCCCGTCACCAACATGTACAGCGAAGAGATCCTCCTCACGGACGACCTCCCGCTCAAACACCAGGCCTACACGCCGAACTTTCGCCGCGAGGCCGGCGAGCACGGCACCGAGACGCGCGGCATCGTCCGCGTCCACCAGTTCAACAAGGTCGAACTCGTCAACTTCGTCGAACCCGAGGAGAGCCACGACCGACTCGAGGGCCTGCTCTCGGAAGCCGAGGAAGTCCTGCGCCGACTGGAACTTCCGTACCGCATTCTCGAACTCTGTACCGGCGATCTGACCTTCGCGAGCGCGAAGACCTACGACATCGAAATCTGGGCTCCCGGCGACGACATGGACGACGGCCCCGAGGAGGGCGGGCGCTGGCTCGAGGTCTCGAGCGCCTCGAACTTCGAGGACTTTCAGGCCCGACGCGCCGGCCTGCGCTATCGCCCCGAGCGCCACGAGTCGGCCGAGTACCTCCACACCCTGAACGCCTCGGGACTGGCGCTGCCGCGGGTTATGGTGGCCATCCTCGAGTACTACCAGAACGACGACGGCACGGTGACGATTCCTGAACCGCTGCGGCCGTACATGGATGGACAGGAGGTTATCGAAGGCCACGAGAAGGTTGGAGAGGCTGCGCTCGGTGCGGGCGAACGGGAGTAATCACCCGAACGCCGAACGGCCATACACCCCTACTTCGTTATGGCTACTGCCACTCGAGTAACGCCCACGACGCTCGTTCGTCCATAAGTTAACCCAACGCCAGAACAACTAACTTGCTGGCTGCCAGAGTCTCGCGTAGTACGATGGACTCGGCGGACTTCACGGACGGCCCCGGCCGAATCGACGAATACGACGACCTCCCGTGTCACACGCCGGCCAGCCTCCCACCCGACCTCGAGTATACTGACGACTTACTCGCCGTCTACGGCGACGCGAACTACGCGCTGGGTCGGCTGGCGACGCTCGAGCGCGATCTCGAGAACCCGAACCTGCTGATCGCGCCGTTCGTCCACCGCGAGGCGGCGATGAGTTCCCAGGTCGAGGGGACGAACGTAACGATTTCCGATATTTACGCCCACGAACTCGGTTCGACACCTGAGCGATCCGCCGCCGAGCGCGACGACGTCCGCGAAGCGTACAACTACGTCGACGCGGTCACGTACGGCTTCGAGCACCTCGACGACGGCGGGGACATCGATCAAGAGTTTACCTGCGACCTTCACGATATTCTCCTCGGAGGCGTCCGCGGCGAAGAGCAACGCCCGGGCGAACTCCGAGATATCCCCGTGTACATTGGCTCCCCGGACGGCGGGCCGAAAAACGCCTCGTTCATTCCCGCGAACCCCGACCTGGTCGAGCTCCTGTTAGATCAACTCTTCTCGTACGCACAGCGTGGTGAGTACCCGCCGCTGATCGACACCGCACTCATCCACTACCAGTTCGAGGCGATCCATCCATTCCGAGACGGTAACGGCCGACTCGGCCGGTTGCTGATCATGCTCCAGCTCTACGATGCCGGCTTGCTCCCTGGCCCGTATCTCTACCTCAGCGCGTACTTCAAGCGGTTCGGCGGGGACTACCGCGAAAAGCTGCTAGCCGTCAGCACCGAGGGAGCCTACGAGGAGTGGACGACGTTCGTCCTGGACGCCATCGCCGAACAGGCCATCGACGCCTACGACTGCGGCGTCGAACTGACTGACCTTCGTCGAGCGTACCGAGAGCGGTTCCCGAGCCATCCGACAGCTCGAGAACTCGTCGATTACGTCTTCGAACAGCCCTACCTCACCGGCCCGCGAGCTATTGAGGCGATCGGTCGGTCGAAACCCTCGGTCTACGAGGCGATCAGCGCACTCGAACGCGAGGGCATCGTTCGGGAAACGACCGGAAAACAGCGCGGCAAAGTGTACGAAGCCCCCGACGTACTCGACGTGCTCGACTCAAATTGAACGTGAACTACGCGACCGTAATGAGACGGTTTGGTTAACCCACACCCGCTACATCTAACTAACAGCCCGTCCGGCTCGGATCAGCGTTCGGGGACGACCAAACCGTCCGATCCACCGCGAGCGTCGAGTCGGCACTGTTACTGAACGGTCCCGACCGACTGTAGGTGAACATGAGCACTGTGCTCGAGAACAGTCTCGAGCCGTTCGCAAACAAAGAAACGGTGCGCGAAGCGCACTCGAGGAGTAAACCGGCGCTTAGATGTAGTCGATGCTTGGCGGAAGCTCGAGTTTCATGCCCTTGCGCTCGCGGATCTCCATGATCTTCTCGCGCTGGAGCGAGTCGGACATGACCTCGAAGCCGGCGTTCTCGGTGTTCCAGGCGGCGCGACCCTCGGTCGCGGAGCGAATGTCGCTCGCGAAGCCGATCATCTCGTCGACGGGTGCGATACCCTCGACGACCATGAGGTCACCCTCCTGATACATGTCGTCGACGCGGCCACGTCGGCCCTGGATCTCGCCGGATGCGGCACCCATGTGGTCGTTTGGCACGTCGATACGAGCGTCCTGCATCGGCTCGAGCAGCTTGATCTTCCCGTCGATCAGCGCCTTGTGGAGCGCGTTTCGGGTTGCCGGGATGACCTGTGCCGGGCCGCGGTGGATGGTGTCCTCGTGGAGTCGGGCGTCGTGCAGTCGGATGAGCGTCCCCTGGACCGGTTCGTTCGCGAGCGGCCCGTTGTCGAGGGCGTCCTCGAATCCCTCGATCACGAGTTCCATCGTCTCGTTCAGGTGCTGGATCCCCTTCGTATCGTCGATGAGGATGTTCGTCCCGTGGATGTGTTCGACTTCCTGGGAGTCGTCTTTGTCCATGCCGGCCTCTTGTAAGGCCTCTCGACGCTCCTGCTCTGGCATGTCCATCGACGCCTCGCCCAGCTTGATCGTCTCGACGAGTTCGTCCGACATCGGCTCGACGGAGACGTAGAAGCGGTTGTGGCGGTTCGGCGAGATACCTTCGATCTCGTCGCTCGGCCGCTGGGACTGCTCGCGGTAGACGACGATCGGTTCACCGGTGTTGACCGGAATGCCCTGGTTCTTCTCGATACGCTGGGTGATGACCTCGAGGTGAAGTTCACCCTGTCCGGAGATCAGGTGCTCGCCGGTGTCCTCGTTGATCGTAATCTGGATCGTCGGGTCCTCCTTGGAGACCTGGCGCAGCGTCTCGATGAGCTTTGGCAGGTCGTCCATCGTCTGGGCCTCGACGCTCTTCGTAATGACCGGTTCCGAGATGTGCTCGATCGACTCGAACGGCGTCATCTCGACGGAAGAGACCGTCGAGCCCGCGATGGCGTCTCGCAGGCCGGTGACGGCCGCGATGTTCCCCGCGGGAACGTTGTCGACTTCCTCGCGCTCGCCACCCATGTAGATCCCGACGGACTGGACGCGGTTCTTGCCCGCGGTCCCGGAGACGTACAGTTCCTGGCCCTTCTCGAGCGTTCCCGAGAAGACACGACCGGAGGCGATTTCGCCGGCGTGTGGGTCCATCCCGATGTCGGTGACCATGAAGACGACCTCGCCGGATTCGTCGACGAGGCGCATTCCCTCTGCCAGGTCGGATTCGTCGTCACCGCGCCAGATACGCGGGATACGCATCGGCTGTGCGTCGACGGGGTTCGGGAAGTGCTCACAGACCATGTCGAGTACGACGTCCGAAAGCGGCGTCTTCTCGTGGAGTTCCTGGCGCTTGTCGGCGCGCTCGAGTTCCATGATCTCGGCGAAGTCCATGCCGGTGGCCTGCATCGACGGCATCGAGACGCCCCACTTGTACAGTGCGGAACCGAAGCCGACGGTGCCGTCCTCGACGGAGACGGTCCAGTCGTCGATGTCGTCCATCTCCTCGGTCATGCCACGAATGAGTTCGTTGACGTCGTTGATGACCGAGACGAGTCGCTGTTGCATCTCCTCGGGACCTTCCTGCAGTTCGGAGATCAGACGGTCGACCTTGTTGATGAACAGGGTCGGCTTGACGCCCTCGCGGAGTGCTTGTCGCAGAACCGTTTCGGTCTGTGGCATGGCTCCCTCGACGGCGTCGACGACGACGAGCGCACCGTCGACGGCGCGCATCGCACGGGTCACGTCGCCACCGAAGTCGACGTGGCCGGGCGTGTCGATGAGGTTGATGAGGTGGTTGGTGTCCTCGTACTCGTGCGTCATCGAAACGTTCGCCGCGTCGATGGTGATCCCGCGTTCTTGTTCGTCTTCTTCCGTGTCCATCGCGAGCTGTTCGCCGGCAGTCTCGTCGGAGATCATGCCGGCACCAGCGAGGAGATTGTCAGAAAGGGTTGTTTTTCCGTGATCGACGTGAGCGGCGATGGCGATGTTCCGGATGTTCTCCGGTTCGTCCATCAACCGTTCACACTCTTGGACGATTTTCTTGCGTCGGCCCATATACCACCTATTATCGGTAGCGGGGTCAAAAGGGTAGTGTTTCGTCGTCGCTCGAATCCGTCGGATTCGCGCACGTTACGCCATAATTTCCAATCTGAGTGAGTGAATAACATGCAGCCTGTAAAGACAAAACGGCGGGACTCGGACGCGTGAATACAACCTCGAGGAACGACCGATTACCCATCAGTAATCAGAGAGGACGAGCGCAAAAGACATAGGGCGGCAGGACGTGATACAGATACCCATGGATCTCCGCGTACAGGGTGCAGGGCCGACTTCTCCGTTCCTCGGGGCCCGTGACCTCTTCGAAACGGAACACGATCTCTCGTTGCCCGTCCACGTCCACCTCCGAGACGACCCGGACGAACGAACCTGGGCCGGACACTACGACGACCGACACGTCCTGAACATCTCGAAACAAGCCGCCTCGAGCGCGATGGCTCGCGAACTCGCCCTTCACGAGTTCTCCCATATGGCCAGGTACGAGCAGGCCCATCCTTCCCACACCCAATCGACAGAAGAGGTTCTCTACCTCGGACTGGCCGGCAAGAGCGTCGAGCGCCGAAAGCTCTCGCACTGCTACCAGATCGCAAATCACATGAAGGACATCTACGCCGACGATATCACGCTCACCGTCGGTCCCGGCGAAAAACTCCTGTCGTTCCTCGAGTCCAGCCTCGCGATGGCCGTCGCCGACCGACCCGAGACGCCGTCTCGGTCAGGACTCACGCGCCGCTCTGCGAGTGCAGATCCGGATATCACCGCCGTCAACGCCGCGTTCGCGCTCGCACTGGCCGAACGTCACGACCTCGTCGAGGACGACCACCGACTGTACGACCTCGCGTACGCTGCCGCGATGGACGCGCCGAGCGTCGACTTCGAGGGGTTCAAACGCCGCTTTCGCGAACTCGTCGCGAATCCGGACTCGAGTACGTATCGACAGATGCTCGTCGACGCGACTCGCGCATACGTCGATGACGGTGGAGCTACGGGAGAGTAACCGTCGTTTCGTGCCTGCCAGAAGTGACACTCCTCCGACCGAGACCGTTTCCCGTCCGTCACAACCGCTCCGTATTTCCGTCTGTTCGACAAGACGTCATGTTTCGCGAACGCTCCGAAACGATCGAGACAGACTCACAAACGGACACACTGTCCCAACGAGCCCGAACATTTAATGTTTTACCCGTCGATGTGTGGAATATATCGATGAGTTCGCGAGACAGCTGGGGTGAGACGACCAGCGAGGGGCAGTTTACCAAAACGTTGTCACAACTGAAGCGCTCGGGTGCGAGCGTCCTCGTCGTCGGTGCCGTCGACACTGACTACCGCCGAGATATTTGTCACCGTCTCCTGGGCCAATCGGCTGCCCGCTCACGCCATCGTGTGCTGGTATCTACCCTCGGTCGACCGTACCGAACCACTGACGTTCTCGACGCAGCGCAACTGTCGTCCGACCCCCTCGAACTCATCAGCTACGAAACACACGCCCGGAGCGTCAGTACCGACAACAACGGGTCCACGTTCGTGGAACGCTCGTCGACAGCCCTCGAGCAAACACCCGCGAGAACGACGTCACTCACCGACCTCGCCGTCGAAATATCGAGGGCAGTCGACACGCTCGAGGCGAGCAACGACGGATTCGAACCCGCAGCACTCCGCGTCGGTGTCGACTCACTGGTGCCACTGCTCGAGGAATACGGCGTCGAACGTGTTTTCAAGTTCGTGCATCTGACCACCGGCAAAGTACAGGATTCAAGCGGCATGATCCACTATCACCTCCCACTCGAGCGCGACGCAGACGCCGTCTCCCTTCTCGAACCCCTCTTCGACATCGTCGTCGAACTTCGCGAACGAGACGGGGAGTTCCAAGAACAGTGGTCGATCAACGAGGGTAACCGCAGTTCCGGTTGGATCTCGCGCGAGTAGTCGCCGACCCACCGCCCGAGTCGTCTACTGTGCACTAGCACGACGCCAGCCCGAATCGTCCTCGCCATGAAACCGAAGTTCAAACGGACCAACGATGGAATCGTCATTATCGATCCGATCGAGCGACATCGCTATCGACTCATAACACAGACGACGGTGTCGCCAACACCCGTACGCACTGCTCGTCTCGAGTATCCAGTCGATGCAGCGGTCGAGATATCGACGAACACGATCACGCTCCCGACGAACAAGCACGTCTACATCCGAGACGAGAGTGGCGCGATGGTCGCCGAGGCGAAACCGCCGAACCCGACGTCGATGCCGGCCGGACAGTACACGCTCGAACTCTCCGCCTCCCTGAAAATCTACCTCGAGGCAACGGGGAGTGCGTACGTCTACTTCGACGCGGATCAAACACACATCGCCTTTGGCGACGAAACGCGCGTCGTCGTCGGTGCCCGGTCGTACCACACGCGCCCGGCCCAACAGATCACGACGACGACAGCGCCGACGGACGTCATGACGGCCGTCTCCGCGTTCGGGTCCGCACTGAAGACGCTCGAGGCCGATCGATCGTATCCAACCCTTCGTGGACATCCGCCCTCACTGAAGATCGGTGACGAAGTAGCGATTCCAGACTCGCTCGACACACCGGACACGGGCGTGGAAATTACGATACAGCCGACACACCGACAGCTGTTCCCAGTGGTTTCACTGGCATACTATCTCGGCGCATCAGTCGTCCCAGGTCCCAGCCCACAACTCACTACCGACCGCGGATTCGAGTATCCACTCGATACAGGGGAATCCTTCGAACGAACGGTCGGGCGGGTGTTGAAGCACGTGTTCTTCCTCGATTGCATCGTTCGGACGGCGGGAATTACACCGCTGCCCCTCGCCGAGCGGCCGGCCGTCGAATCCCATCTCCCGTTCGATATCGACGCACTCTACGACGAACCACTGGCGGTGCAACTCGAACGCTACCTCGAGGTCCCGCATTCGGTGATCGCAGACCACATTCCCGAGTGGCGCCTCGAGGTCCACTGTCGTCCAACTCCAGATCGGGCCCCGTTCCTCCCGTTTATCGCGAACGACCTCGCAATCGTGCAGACGACCGATAGCAACACCACACACCAATCTACGTCGACCCAACAGCGACGAGCAGTTGCTGACTTCACTCGGTCGGGTACTACCGAAAACCGCCACGAACGTAGTGGAAACGAGTCCTCGAGTGAGAGTATTCCGACGACGGGGAAGACAGTACAGCAGGTGTGGCAGCGCGCAAGCGAGAGTACGCTCCGAAGTACGACACCACTCTCGGCATTCTACAACAACGTCGATCGACGACCTGGAGCGGATCCAATCGAGATCGACGTCGTCTGTACCGACGAGCGGATGTCAGACGAACTCGAGACCGTAAACGGCGTCTACGGAACGCACGAGGAACTTCCCTTCGACGTGACCGTCTCCTACGACGTCACCGTGGCTGAACTCGAGGAGATCCTCTCGAGCAACGGTGACTTCTTTCACTATATCGGACACATCGACACCGGTGGGTTCCAGTGTACAGATGGCGTCCTGAGCGCAGAGACCGTCGACGAAGTCGGTGTAAAAGCGTTCATCCTCAACGCCTGTCAATCCCACGAACAGGGGATCCACTTGATCGAATCGGGGAGTGTCGGTGGCATCACGACCCGGGGCGATGTCGTCAACAACGGAGCCATCAACGTCGGCGGCGTTGTCGCACGCCTCTTGAACCACGGATTCTCACTCTACGCTGCACTCAATCTCGCACGAAAGGAAAGCACCGTCGCGGGCCAGTATCAGATCGTCGGCGACGGAACGACGACGATCGCTCAGCCAACGACCGGCGTACCAGCGCTGTGCGTGTTTCACGACGGGATAACCGATCCCGTCAGTGCTGACGAATTCACCGTTTCACTCGAAACCTACGAAGGCGCTGGGACGAAAAAGGGGAGTGTCGTTACATCCCATTTAGAGCCTATCACGTCGTACTACTTGCACCCTAAACGAATCGAATCGGTCTCCGCGACACCCCAACAACTCGAGGACTTTCTCCGATTGAAAGAGACACCGCTTCTGGTCGACGATGAAATACGCTGGAGTGACGACGTAACTGAGCGACTCTAGCACTCAGTTACGGTCCCGGGTAAAATTCCATGTTCGCAGCAGCGGTTCCCGCCTGTGAGAGGGCGAGCAATATTGCGAACAGAATACCGATCATTCGTGGGTGGTTCTTTAAGTGTGTGGTAAGTTCGGACATGGTGCAACAGATACATCGTCCCGAGCCGGAATAAATTTTTCTGAAAAATTCTCACAAGTAAAACCAGAGTGGAACCATTCTCTCGAGTTGTATCAAGAACACAGTCAGTTGTGTTCACGAGGATGTTCGACGAGGCGATCTCCGTACCGACGGCATCGAGAGATTTCTCTCGAGAAGAGCTGGCGTCGAGAGAGAAAATATCGCGTCGGAGTTAGCGTGCTGCTGCTGCAACGCGCTCTTTTTCTTCTTTCTGACTCACAGCGTACGTCTGGACGTCGTAGTTAGAGGCACCGATGAGCTGACTCGCGATTGCCTCTGCAGCCGGCGTCGGCGTTTTGAACGAGTCGTTGTAGACACCCTCTGCGAGGAACTTGAGCGCCTGATCGACTCGTCGCTGAGGTGCGACGTCGACGGCTTTCGGAACGGAGATACCACCGTATTTCAGGCGGACGGTCTCCTCACGCGGAGCGGCGTTCTCGACGGCGGTGACAAGTACCTGAATCGGGTTTTCGTCGGTCCGCTCGTTGATGAGTTCGAACGCATCGCGGACGTGATTGAGCGTCTGTTGTTTCTTCCCCGTGTTCTCCTCGGTCTGCATCAGTCGGTTGATGAAGCGCTCGACGATGGAGACCTGGGACTTCTTGAACTGTTTACCGGCGTGTCGACCGGCGGTGTGAGCGACTGGCGTAACCGTGATGTAGCGTTCGGTCGAGGGATCTTCGTACGCGATTTCGCCGATATCCCACGTGCCGAACAACTGTGCGCCCACGTCTGCGCCGCCAGCAGGGGCGTCTGGATCTGGTTGATCTTCTGTCGCCATGATTATCGCACCGGTTTCTCTGCGTTTCCGCGAACGAGTTCTTTCAGCGCGACGCCGTTGACCTTGTCGACCTTGTAGTTGACACCGGAAAGGTCACCCATCGCACGACCCTTCGCCCCACCGATACCGGCGATGGTGACTTCGTCGTGTTCGTCGATGAACGAAATGGCACCGTCACCGGGACAGAACGCGGTGACTTGCTTTCCGTTCTTGATGAGCTGCACTCGGACGCACTTTCGAATCGCCGAGTTGGGCTGTTTCGCTTCGATGCCAACCTTTTCGAGGACGATACCGCGAGCCTGCGGGGCACCCTCGAGCGGGTCCGACTTCTCTCGAAGTCCACGTGCACGGCGCGCGTAGTCAGAGTCGGACCACCGCTGATTCTGGCGGTCCTTCTTGAGCTTGCGCGCGGCGTATTTGCCGTTTGCCATGCACGTCGGTATCCGACGGAGGCACTTAAGCGTCCCCTTTTGGAGTCGGGCGTTACGCCTCGAGAACGCTTGAGGTACCCCCCTCGAGGAATCTGAGCGCGTTTCAGAACGACTCGAGTTACGGACAGAGCACGGCGTAGCGCGCCTCGGCGGGGCGGAGGTTTCCGAAGAGGGTGAGCCGATTCTCCTATCGGCCCCAACGCTGGTCATCGGTCACGCTCTCCTCTCTGCCCACCGCTCACGACAAACGAAAATCTGTTTACGTAGCCAACTCATTTCAGACAGTTATCATGCATTTGGCGTGTTCCAGCCAACGAGACGGGGGACGTTTCCCCTCCTAACCCTTCTCCTTCTCACGGTTCTCTTCGTGACGGTAACGTCGCGTACGATTCATACGGCCCTCGGGTTGGGCGCCGTTTCGTATCTCGCCGCCATGGGGTTGGCGCGGGCAACTCCTGAGGAAGTCCTCGAGCCAGCACGAACCCGTCCCGTCGGTAAAATCCTCGTCGAACCGGACAATAGGACACTGATCGGTCTCAGCATCGTCGTTGCAATCTCCGTCTCGATGGTGGCCGCGGCAAATCAGTATCCGATGGTCGAATGGCTACTGATCATCTTTCAACTCCCCTTTATCGTCATCTTCGTCGGCCTCAGAATGAGCCTCGAGACGTCCCCCGGAATCGCGACCGAACGCTTCCTGTACGCGCTGTCGGTTCCGCCGACGGCGGCGTGGATGATCATCCTCGGGGCCGGGATCGGGCGACTCGACACGCTTGTACGGATACTCGTAAGCGACAAGTTCCGACGCTGAAAAGCCGAATAGCGGTTTTTACGCCTCTCGAGGCAAAGTACGGTTCAAAACAAAAGGACGTGCGCAGACCGACTCAGATCAACTGCACGTCGTCGAACCCGAAGTGGCGATCCGCGAGGGTACGCGCCCGCTCGATCGTCTCGCCGCCCGAACCGATCGCGACGCCGCGGTCTTCGTCCGCGACCTCGACGTAGGCGACGAGATCGTCGTTTTCGCTGACGGTTACGTTGTACACCGCGGCGGGCGCGAGCGCGTTCGCGACGAACGTTTCGGGATCGTCCGCGCCTTCGACGAGCCGAACCGATTTGTCGACTCGATCCTCGAACTGCGTAACGTTCTGGCCGCCCGGACCGATCGCCTCACCCATCTCGCCGCTGTTTACGACGATTAGTAGCGTCTCATCGTCGACGAGACAATCCCGTCCCGTCGTCTCCGTCACGTCTTCGAAGGCCGCGAGGTACCGGCGTGCCTCGTCCTCGAGGGTGACGCCCATCAGTCGGCTTGACTACTCGGCCCGGTCGATCCCATCCGCAGGTCGACGTCCCCGGTTCCGAGTTTGATCGGTTTGCCGACGATGACGTTCTCGGTAACGCCGTCAAGTTCGTCGATCTCGCCGTGGATCGCCGCGTTCAGGAGGTGGTTGACCGTGACCTCGAATGCCGCACGTGCGAGGACGGAGTCTTTCGATCCGGAAATGCCGTGGCGACCGATCGACTCGATCGTCCCCTCGTTGGTCATCATGTCGGCGACGAGCATCAGGTGGCGAACGTTCACGTCGTCGAGACCCTGCTCGGCCAGCGTGTTGTTCGTCTCCTCGATGATCGCTTCGCGGGCGGCCTCGATACCCAGATTTCGGTGGATCTCGTGGATGTTGTTACACGTCGTTCTCGAGGCGTCGACACCCTCGATTTCGAGAGCGTCACCGAAGGCCGATCCTTCCGTATAGAGGACGAACTCCTCGCCGTCCTCGAGTTCTTCGCGACGGATCACGACGCGGGAAATCTCTTCGATTCCCTTGAACGTGATGTCGCGCAGTTCTTCGACTAACTGCAGGAGGTCTCGGTACGACGGTTCTTCCGGACCGAACTGAATCTCGGTCCCCTGCTGAACCGTGCTCACGTCGAGGTTGTCCTCGATGATCTCGGCAACCTCGTCGGGCGTGATCATGCGCTCTTCTAGCGTGTCCTCGTTGAGCGAGATCTGAACCCGCATGTCGGCGACGTTCGTCGAGACGTCACCGAGTGCGAGGATCTTCGTCGCCTCGAGTTTCCAGACGACTTCGTGGGCGTTCTCGCGTTCGGTTGCGTACTCGTCTTCCAGATAGACCGTCATCATCGGCGTATCCGGAGTCTTCCGCGCGTCGACGAGTTCGATGAGGCGTGGAAGCCCCTGGGTAACGTCGATCTCCGCGACACCGGCGTAGTGGAACGTGTTCATCGTCAGCTGCGTTCCGGGTTCGCCGATCGACTGTGCCGAGACGGTTCCGACGGGATCGAGTGGGTCGACGCGCGTATCGACGTAGCGCGTTTCGACGGCTTTCGCGAGTTCGTCGGCGTCTTCGACCGTTGCGTCGTCTCGCGATTCGATCGTCTCGTAGACCTCGTCTTTGAGTCGTCGCGGAAGGTCGGCGTCCTCGACGACGGCGATCGTGTCGTCGCTCACGTCGTAGTCGACCTCAGTCATCGGAGGTCACCTCCGTTCCCTCGAGGCGATCATCCGCGTGCTCCGAGAGGTTCGTCAGTTGTGGCTTCGTACCGAGGAAGTCGTCTCGATCGGCCTCGGAGTCGAACTCCGAATCGAGCACGCGAGTCGCGATGTCGTCGACATCGATGGTGTTGTCCGTTCCAGAGGAGACGCGAACCGGCGAGGTGCCGTCCTCACCAAACTCGAATTGGACGATGGTGTCCGAGGTGTCTCGGACCGTCCCGTCGTATTGAGTCTCGAGTTCGGAGAGGGCGTTGATCAGCCGACGCTGGAGGTAGCCGGACTTCGAGGTTCGGACTGCCGTGTCGACCAGGCCCTCGCGGCCACCCATCGCGTGGAAGAAGAACTCCCGGGGCGTCAGGCCGCTGGTGTAGGAGTTCTCGACGAATCCGTGTGCCTCCGCGGAAAGGTCGTTTGGCTCGTAGTGGCTCAGGGTCCGATCCTCGTAGCCGCGGTTGATTCGCTCCCCGCGAACTGCCTGCTGACCGACTGCGCCGGCCATCTGCGTCAGGTTGAGCATCGACCCACGCGCACCGGAGTTCGCCATAACGACCGCCGGGTTGTCGTCCTGGAAGTGCTCGTCGGCGATGTTCCCCGCATTGTCACGCGCACGCGAGAGCGTCTGCATGATCTTCATCTCGAGGGTCTCGTCGATCGTTCGACCGGGGAGACTCTCGAGGTCGTTGTTCTCGTAGGCATCGATGAGTTCCTCGACGCGGTCGTTCGCGTCCTCGATCGTCTCGTCGATTCGAGACTGTGCTTCCTCCGGGATGGTCTCGTCGTCGATCCCGATCGAGAACCCGAAGTGCATGATCGCACGCATTGCGAGCGTCGAAATCTCGTTGATGAAGATCCGCGAGCGGGTGTTGCCGTACTCTTTCGTGATCGTGTCGACAATTTCGCCGCCGAACTCGCCGACTTCGTCCTCGGCGATCGTTCCCTCGAGCAACTGCCCGTCTTCGACGACGACCTGATCGCCGACAGTGCCGGTGAACTCGAGGTCGAGATCGTCGGGCAAGAGTTCGGAGAAGACGTCGTGGCCGGTCCAGAACGGTTCGTCTTCGTCGTCGATTCCGCTCGGCTCCGGCAGTTCGTCGATTCGGGTCGCCCGAAGCAAGTCGAGTGCCTGTGTCTCGTTGAACCGCGGGTTGTCGTGCGTGAGCAGGTACGTTCCGGAGATGTGGTCCTGAATTGCACCGATGATGTTCTCACCGAAGCGTGGGCTCAGGATCTGTTCTTGCACGCGCATGAGGACGCGCGCTTCGGCGCGGGCCTCCTCGTTCTGCAGGGCGTGCATGTTCATCTCGTCCCCGTCGAAGTCGGCGTTGTACGGCGGACAGACGACGGTGTTGAGTCGGAACGTCTTGTACGGCATAACCACGACCTCGTGGGCCATGATCGACATCCGGTGGAGCGACGGCTGGCGGTTGAAGATGACGATGTCGCCGTCGATGAGGTGTCGGTTGACCTCCCACCCGGCTTCGACCTTCTCTGCGAGTTGCTCGCAGTTCTTCTCGGTCACCTTCAGTCGTCGCCCGTCCGGCCGACGGACGTAATTCGCGCCAGGGTGGCCCTCGGGACCATTGGAGACGAACCGACGGGCATCCTCGAGATTGCGCTCGGTGACGTTCATCGTCTGGGTCATCTCCTTCGCGACGCGGTCTGGAACCCCGACTTCGTTCAGCGAGAGGGTCGGGTCCGGCGAGATGACGGTACGAGCCGAGAAGTTGACACGCTTTCCGGACAGGGAGCCACGGAAGCGACCTTCCTTGCCCTTCAGACGCTGGGAGAGCGTCTTGAGCGGGCGTCCGGAGCGGTGTCGTGCCGGCGGCGTTCCCGAAATCTCGTTGTCCATGAACGTGGTGACGTGGTACTGCAGGAGTTCCCAGAGGTCCTCGATGATCAGCTGTGGTGCTCCTGCCTCACGGTTCTCCATGAACCGCTGGTTGATTCGGATAATGTCGACCAGCTTGTGGGTGAGGTCGTCCTCGGATCGCTGGCCGTTGTCGAGCGTGATCGACGGCCGTGCGGTAACCGGCGGAACTGGGAGGACCGTCAGGATCATCCACTCCGGCCGGGAACGATCGGCGTCGATGCCGAGTACCTGAATATCCTCGTCCGGAATCGCTTCGAACCAATCCCGGATGTCACTCGGCATCAGTTTGTTCGTGTCCTCTTCCGTGAGGTCGATGTCGAGTGCCTTCTCGATTGCCTTTCGCTGGCTCTCGCGTGGACGGAACGATCCCGAGAGAATCTCGTTGACCCGCGTGAGTTCGATCTCTGTCTTCTCGGCAAGTTCGTCCGGCGTCGTTCGCTCGATGCCTTCCTCCTCGTCGCCCTGCATCGCACCAGCGATGCGCTGGGAGTACTCGCTCGTCAGAACCTGTTGGACCTCGTAGTAGGTCGTTGGCTTCTCGTGGTCGATATCGTACTGGACCTCGCCACAGAACGGACAGCGATCTTTCTTTCGAGCCTGTCGGATCGCGGCTTTGGTGACGTCGTTGAGGTCACGACCGAGCTTTCGAGACTCCGTGATGTCCGCTCGGAACTCCTCTCGTTCGTCCTCGGTGAGCAGGAGCTTCGAACACTCTCGGCAAGTCCCTCGCAGGAGTCGTCGAATGAGCTTCGTAAAGCCGACGTGGATGACCGGCGCGGCCAGTTCGATGTGGCCGAAGTGGCCGTTACAGGAACCGGAGTGTTTCCCGCAGGTCTTACACTCGAGGCCGGGATCGATCACGCCGAGACGCGGGTCCATCAACCCCATGTCGATGGGGAACCCGTCGTCGTCGTAGGTGTCGGCGGTGATGATCTTCGTCGCGCTCATCTCCCGGTACTCCTCGGGCTCCATCAGCCCGAAGTTGATCGATCCGATATCTTTTGGTGTGCTGTGTTGCATTGTTTAAACGGCGTCTGCCAGTTCCAGTCGTGGCGCGATACCCAGTGCCTTCATCTCGTCTAAGAGAAGCTTGAACGCGTAGCTCATCTCGATCTCGTGGATGTCGGTCTCCTCGTCGCAGTTCGGACAGTAAACACGTCGTTGTTCGACGTTCTCGACCGCGCTCATCCCACACTGGCCACAGACGTTGATGAACTCGCGGTCGGATTCGTCGAGCAGTCGTTCCTTGAGCGTCATCGCGGCACCGTGACCGATGAAGACGTCCCGTTCCATCTCACCGATACGGAGTCCACCTTCGCGGGCGCGACCCTCCGTTGGCTGGCGAGTGAGAACTTGCACGGGACCGCGCGAACGGGCGTGCAGTTTGTTCGAGACCATGTGGTAGAGTTTCTGGTAGAAGATGATCCCGACGAAGATTTCGGCTTCAATCTTCTCTCCCGTCACGCCGGAGTACATCGTCTCCTTCCCCGCGGAGTTGAAGCCGTTCTCCTCGAGTCCATCGCGGAGTTCGTCCTCGTCCTCGCCGAGGAACGGCGTCCCGTCGACACGGCGGCCTTCCATCGCACCGAGTTTCCCGCCGATCATCTCGAGGATGTGCCCGACAGTCATCCGCGATGGCAACGCGTGTGGATTGAGGACGAGGTCGGGAACGACTCCCTCCTCGGTAAACGGCATGTCCTCCTGTGGCGCGAGGTGGCCGACGACGCCCTTCTGTCCGTGACGGGACGCGAACTTGTCCCCGAGTTCGGGGATTCGCTCGTCGCGCACGGAGACCTTCGAGAGCTTCGAGCCGTCCTCGCCTTCCATCAAGGTGACCGTGTCGACGACGCCGCTCTCTCCCGAGCGCATCGTGACACTGGTCTCCCGACGCTTCTGTGGCGAGAGGCCGCCCATGTCGTCGGGCTCTTCCAGGAATCGCGGCGGAGAGGTCTTGCCGAGTAGCACGGAGTTCTCGTCGACGGTCGTTTCCGGATTCACGAGGCCGTCCTCGTCCAAGTGGGCGTAGGCTTCCTCACCGCGTGCGCCACGGACGTCCTGGCTCGGGATTTCGAAGCGATCCTCCTGCCCACCAGGGTAGCGTCGTTCCTCGCCCTCGTAGGTCCGGAAGAAGTGCGAACGCGCGAGTGCACGCTCGACGCTGGCTTTGTTCATGACCAGCGCGTCCTCGATGTTGAACCCCTCGTAGCTCATCACGGCGACGACGAAGTTCTGGGCGGCGGGCCGGTCGTCGAACCCGATCTGTTCGGTCGTCTGCGTCTTGACCATCGAAAGCTGCGGATAGTGCAGCAAGTGCTGGCGCGTGTCCGGGCGAATTCGGTAGTTCGCACTCGGTAGTCCCAGCGACTGTTTGACCATCCCCGCCCCCATCGTAATACGCGGGGAGGCGTTGTGTTCTGGGTACGGAATCATCCCCGCACCGATCCCGAAGATGAGTTGCGGATCGATCTCGAGGTGCGTGTGTTTCTCGGTCAGATCGTCTTCGCTGACGGCGACGTAGATGTCCTCTTCTTCCTCGGCGTCGATGAACTCGATGTAGCCGTGCTCGACTAAGTCCTCGAACTCGAGGTCGTCGTCCTGAAGTGCCTCGATCTCCTGTTGGGAGATCCGTGGCTCGCCGTCTTCGACGACCAGCAGTGGTCGGCGTGCTCGGCCGGCGTCTGCGTTGACGATCACTTCACGCGTCCGCTCTTTCACGGAGACGTTGACCATCTCGCTGACGTCACCGATGCGTCGTGATTCGCGAATCTGTTCGGCCAGTTCGTGTGGATCTGGGTGGGTCCCCACCAGCGATCCGTTGACGTAGACTTTCGCTTCTCGCTCTTGGCTGCTCATAGTTGATTAGTCGTCTGCGGTCGATCGCTCGATGCCCTCGAGGCCCGGAATGCCCTCGACGCCCATCGATGCCAGTTCTCGTTTGAGTTCCTGTTCGTCCTCGACGTTCTGGGAGAGTTCCATCGCCTGCGCGAAGTTCTTCACCAGCCCACAGTTCGGTCCCTCAGGCGTCTCGGAGGGACAGATTCGACCCCACTGAGTCGCGTGTAAGTCCCGCGCCTCGAAGTGTGGCTGTGAACGGGACAGCGGCGATCGCAGACGGCGAAGGTGACTGAGCACGCCCATGAAGTCCGTTCGATCGACCAGCTGAGACACGCCGGATCGGCCGCCGACCCAGTTGCCCGTCGCGATCGGGTGCTCGAGGCGCTCCGTGAGCACGTCCGAGCGAACCACCGTCGAAACGGAGAGGTTCCGGTTTCGCATGTTCGCTCGCTCGAGTTGGTACTTCACGTCCCGTGCGAGTTTGTTCAGCGCCGTCCGGAACAGATCCTTCATCAGGTCGCCACTGACCTTCAGTCGCTTGTTCGCGTAGTGGTCTTTGTCGTCCGAATCGCGACGGCCCAAGGCGAGTTCGAAACAGGCTTCGGCCATCCGACAGAGATAGTGCGCTTTGTTGATCCGAACGTCTTCTTCCTCGACGCCGTCCTCGTGGAGGTGCGGCAGAAGGTACCGATCGATGACGTAGTTCGCACGTTTGAGCTGGTAGTTCTTCCCCTGGCCGGAGGCGACGCGTTTACCGAGTTCCTCGATCGCTTCTTCTTCGGTCTGAACCTCCGCTTCCTCGAGGTTCTCGAGCATGTACTTGACGACCTCGGGGTCGTTCGAGACCTTGTGGACGATCTCTTCGTCGCTCTCGAGTCCGAGAGCACGAACGAGCGTGACGAAGTTGATCGAACCCGAGACGGACGGGAACGAGACCTCGAGCAGCCCGTCTCGCGTTCGTTCACAGAGCACGAGGGCTCGATAGCCACGGCGCTGGGAGAAGGTCTTGGCGACCTGAATCTCGTCGCCGTACTTCGTATCGTACTCTGCGAGGATCTTGTTCGGCGCGAGGTCCTCGCTCGTCATCAGCACGCGCTCGGAGCCGTTGACGATGAAGTAGCCACCCGGATCAGCGGGGTCTTCGCCGATCTCGATCAGTTCCTCGTCGGAGAAACCGGCGATGTTACACTTATCGGAGCCGACCATGATCGGCATCCGACCGATCTTCGTCTCCGTGGAGTCGACGACCCGCTCGTCACCTTCCTCGCCCTTGACGATCGACATCTCCATGAAGACCGGCGCGGAGTACGTGATGTTGCGGAGTCTGGCCTCTTGCGGGTAGAGCAACTCTTCGGAGCCGTCTGCTTCCCGAACTCGAGGCGTGACGACGCGAACGTCGCCGAGTTTGACGTGAACCGGTTCTTCGCCCTCTTTATCGCCAATGTCCGTATCGATCGTCTCCTTCTCGTCGACCACCCGTTGCATCCCCCGGTTGAGGAAGGAGTTGAACGAACGGTAGTGGTGTTCTGCGAGTCGTTCCTTCGAGAAGTATTCGCGTGAAATGTCGCGTCGTTTTGATCTGTTCAGTTCAGTTGCCATTATTCCACCACAAGTCGATATACGACTGCCTGGTCAGTTGTCCGTGAGTCCCGAACGATTTTGATGACGTCTCCGACCTCCGCTTCGTCCGGTAAGGCTGAATCGGTGCGTTTGATTTTCGGTAAGTCTGTACGGTCGATGTCGTACTCGGTCAGGACACCCTCGAGGACGTCCTCATCGAGCACAGTGTGCTCCGGTACGAGTTCGTGTTGGCTTACGTCTACCATGTGTTGAGGTTGATGTGCATGTGGGCTATCGGGAGAGAAACGGCTGTCACGGGATACTACAGGAAGATACCGGCGGGACGCATTTAACGGTTTCTAACTCGAGCGGAAGCAGTAGCTAGCCGACCGGGCAACCCTGATCGAAGGTGCCGATCACATCTGCTACTATCCCAGTATCAGTTAAATTCCTTGTGGAGCATGTGTGACGGTGACAAAGTTCGTCGATGTGCCGGCGTCGTGTCCCGATTCCCCGTACCATACGCCACACGATTGGAAAGCCTTAATACCGTCACCGGGAAACGATGTGTTGTAAGCCCGGATGGTGTAGTGGCCCATCATACAACCCTGTCACGGTTGTGACGCGGGTTCAAATCCCGCTCCGGGCGCTTCTTCGATTTCAACTCTCGAGTGAGGAGCGTAGCGACGAGCGAGGACTGAAATCGAGAGAAACTCAATAGAGATTTGAACGACGGAACGAGCGAACGAAGTGAGCGACGTTCAGGGGGTTCAAATCCCGCCCCAGGCGTCTTCTTCCGCGAACAATTCCATCGAGCACCGCGTAGCGTGTGCTCGTCATCCGTGAGCGGAATAGACGACACGAAGCGGAATTTGAATCGGGAGTAGAGCGAAACGACCGTGGTTCAAATCCCGCACCGGGTGCTTTCTATCGACGTCGATTCGCGAGTGAACCACGGCTCGAAAAGCGGTTTCCATACTCACTTCCGTAATAGAAAATTCCGTCAAGACAGTGAGGGAAGTGAGTCAGCCAATCTCCAGAGCACAACCCTTAAGAGTGTCACCGGGAAACGATGTGTTGTAAGCCCGGATGGTGTAGTGGCCCATCATACAACCCTGTCACGGTTGTGACGCGGGTTCAAATCCCGCTCCGGGCGTCTTCTTTCGCGAACAACTCCGACGAGCACCGCGGAGCGTGTGCTCGCTCTTCGTGAGCGGGAAAGACGAAAAGAGGGATTTGAACCCTGCCAGTCGCGCACAGCGACCAGCGGGAGCGAGCACGTCTGGCTTCGGTTCAAATCCCGCTCCGGGCGTTCTCTTGATTTCAACTCTCGAGTGAGGAGCGTAGCGACGAGCGAGGACTGAAATCGAGAGAAACTCAATAGAGATTTGAACGACGGAACGAGCGAACGAAGTGAGCGACGTTCAGGGGGTTCAAATCCCACTCCGGCCGTTTTTACAAACGAACACGACGAGTAAAGCGAGTCGCTTGTCTGTGAAAACCCTCGATAGGGATTTGAATCAAGGAGTGAAGCGAACACAGCCAGCGAAACGACCGTGGTTCAAACCCCGCTCCGGGAGCTTTTTGATCGGCTAACAGCTGTCAAAAGGCGAAAGTGTTCTCGAATCCGCATATTTTTATCGGAAAGTAAAGGCAATCACGGTATATCTAATTCGAAGGACGTTGGAGATCGGACTGAGTCGAAAGTACTTGCGACACTGATCGAGTATGGGTACAACGTTTCAATTCCATTTGGAGACAACGACAAGTACGATTTCGTCGTCGGTGATAGCGGGGATCTCTACCGAATTCAGTGCAAGACAGCGTGGAAGAACAAGGCCGAAACGATACGTTTCAATACGCACTCACAAACGACGAAAGATGGAGAGTACTACGAGCACACGTATGGTGATGCAATCGATGCGTTCGTCGTGTACTACCCCGCGACTGACACACTGTACTGGGTCAACGAGGTGGATGCAACGACCCAAAAGATGGAGTTACGATTCGATTCACGTATCGATCATCCATCGATAAATTGGGCAGACTCCTACGAATTCGACGGAACGATTCCTGAAAACTGTCGCCCCAAACACAGCCACGATCGGACCGGATAACCTTCAAGAGCTACTTATTTAGTACTCAATCGAGTGTTCGCAATCAGAGACTGTCCCCACGGCAGACCGAATCGAAATCAATGACGCAACCGATCACCGTCCTCGTAGTCGATAACGAACCCGGATTTGCCGAACTCGCCGGTGAAATGCTCGAGCGCGAGCGAGACGCGATCGTGACAAAAACGGCGACGGGCGCCTGTGAGGCGCTCGAGTGTCTCGACGAGCAGCCGATCGATTGTATCGTGAGCGACTACGAGATGCCGACGCTGACGGGCCTCGAATTGCTCGATCGCGTTCGTGAAAGTGATCCCGAACTACCGTTTATTCTGTTTACGGGTCGAGGATCGGAGACGGTGGCGAGCGAGGCGATTGCGGCGGGAGTGACCCAGTATTTACAGAAAGATTCCGGATCGGATCAGTACGCGCTGCTCGCGAATCAGATTACGAACGCCGTCTCGCAGTATCGAACTGAGACGGCGTTACACGAAAGTAAACGGCGCTACCAGCGGACGGTGACGGCGTTACACGAGGCGACCCGGGACCTCATGCGAGCGGGGACGAAAGCCGAGATCTACGAGGTTGCCGTCGAAACTGCGAGTGACATTTTAGACGTCTCGGTCGCTGCAGCGTACGCGTTCGATCCAGGTGAAGGACGACTCGAGCCGGCAGCGGCGTCTGCCAAATCGGACGGAATCATCGATCCGGACGAATCCATCACGCGCGAAGATGGGAACCTCTGGTCCGTCTTTTCAGAGGGGGAAAGTGCCTACTACGAGCAGGTGAGTCAAAATTCGGGGGCGCTGAATGCGACGCCACCGAATCGAAGTGAGTTACTCGTGCCACTCGGAACGCACGGCGTGTTGATTGCGGGAACGAAACGTATCGACGGGTTCGACGAGACGATGCAGGAGCTGTTTCACACGTTGGCAGCGAACACCGAGGCGGCCCTCGACCGTGCCGAACGAGAACAGCTCCTTCGAGAGCACGATCGGACGCTCACGCGCCAGAACGAGGAGTTGACACGGCTCAATCACACGAACGAGATCGTCAGGGAGATTACCCACGGTGTGACACAGGCGTCGACGCGCTCGGAAATCGAGACGACGGTCTGTGATCGGTTAGCCGACACCGACCGCTACTGTTTCGCCTGGATCGCCGACGGCGACGATCCGGTGGAACCGACCGCCTGGGCTGGCGTCGATACGGCGTTTATCGATCGAGTTCGTGACGACGGTGATCGAACGCCGGAGTTCGAACTGATCGATGAGACCCTCGAGGACGGAGACGTACGCGTCGTCAGAAACGTCCTCGAGGAAGACGGGTGGAGCCAGCGACGAAAGGAAGCCCTGACGTACGGCTATCAGACGGTCCTGGCGGTACCACTTACCGATATGGACCGCCACTACGGGGTCTTGCTCGTCCACGTTAGGGGTGCGGACTCGGTTGGGGAGCGCGAACGGGACGTCCTCGGTGAACTCGGCGAGACGATCGGACACGCAATTCGGTCGGTCGAGCGCACGCACGCGATGGTAACCGACAACCGACTCGAGATCGAGGTCGCGTGTCACGACTCTCGGTTGCTGCTCAATCGCGTTGCAAAGCGAGTGAACGGGGCGATTACGGTCGAAGGCGTCATCAGCCGAGAGAGCGATTCGTACGTCGTCTTCGTCAGTGCACCGACGTCCACGCTCCCATCAGTAGCGCAATGGGCATCCATCGAGACGGTGTCGGTCGTCTCGGAGGGGGACGAACAGACGTTGTTCGAACTCACGGTTACGTCGTCACCGATTTTGAACGTACTACGAACGTACGACGTGCACGTACAGCGAGCGACGGCGGCGGATGGAACGACGACGCTCGCCCTCGAGGTGCCCCAACAGGTCCAGACCAGATCACTCGTCGAGGCGATTCAGGACCACTACGCCGACGTCGAACTCGAGGCGCGACGGGAGACGACGACACGGTCGGTCCGACAGCTCGAGACGCACCTCGAGGAGCGATTGACGACGAAGCAGTTCGAAGCCCTGCAAGCGGCCCACTACAGCGGCTTTTTCGAGTGGCCACGTGACAGCACTGGTGAGGATCTTGCGGCGGCACTCGATATTTCCTCACCGACGTATCAGTACCACTTGCGAGCGGCCGAGCGAAAGCTCGTTTCCCTCGTGTTCGACGGCGTTTCTAGATAATTAGTATCTGGTTCAAGAGATAACGACATAATTAGCAAGTATACTTACGCTGCATCGAATCGTACCCACAGATGGCGATCTGCGATAGTCTATCGCCACCCCCAATCCCCCCACCCCAACTTTCCCTTTCACAATATCCTCGAGTGGCGACGCCCGACGCACTTCCAGTCGTACGCAAAACACAACGTTTCGACGAACACCGCAGACCGAGAGGAAACACCGTTCGACAGTATATAGGCGAGGAGCACGTATTCGGCGTATGACCAGTCCCGACCTGCAACGGCCGGCGTCGACGCGACTCGGTCGATGCGCACTGACCGTCAGCGACGAGTCGGCGGTCACCGAGTTTTACCGAAAGGTGATCGGTCTCGAGGTCGTGAACCGAGACCCGGCGGTGCTCGGCGTCGATGGGACGCCACTGCTCGAGATAGACGCCGATCCGGACGCCAGCCCTCGAGACGAGGCGTCGGCCGGATTGTTCCACGTGGCGATTCGCGTTCCCAGCGACGCAGCGGTAGCGACTGTGCTCGCTCGAATCAGCGAGCGCTGGACGCTCAGCGGGGCGTCGGATCACGGCGTCAGCAAGGCACTCTACTGCCGAGATCCGGAGGGAAACGGCGTCGAGGTGTACGTCGACCGTCCCGAGTCGGAGTGGCCCCGCGACGACGACGGCAGTCTACAGATCGGCTCGTGGCCGCTGGATCTCGAGGAACTAGAAGAAGCGACGAGGCCCACGGCGGAGGTGGACGGCCCGAGCGCAGCGCCAGCGGAGACGGTGCCACCTGACACGACCATCGGACACGTCCACCTCGAGGTTTCCTCGCTCGAGGAGTCACGGGCGTTCTACGCGGACACCCTGGGATTCGACGTGATGGATACGGCACCGTCTGCGGTCTTTTTGGCGGCGGGCGGCTACCACCACCACCTCGGGATCAACACCTGGAATCGGCGTTCGAAAACGAGATCGCCAGACGAACGGGGATTGGCGTGGTTCGAACTCCTCGTGTCCTCGAGTGACGCACTCGAGGAAATTCGAACGCGACTCGAGGCCGACGGACACGCTATCGACGACCGAGACGACGGAATCGCCGTCAGCGACCCCGATGGCACGACAGTTCGATTCGCGGTCGAGTCGAAATAGGGACGCGGCCTTTTTGATACCCCTCCGCCTATCCGCGGTCATGTCACTGACCGCTGGCGTCGTCGCCGTTCAGGGCGACGTCGAAGAGCACGCGACGGCTATCGAACGCGCAGTGAGCGCCCACGGACGCGAGGTCACCGTCCACGAAATCCGTGAGTCAGGAGTAGTTCCCGAGTGCGACCTGCTCGCCATGCCCGGCGGCGAATCGACGACCATCTCCCGGTTCGTCCACAGCGAGGGTATCGCACCGGAACTCCGCGATCACGTCGCCGCCAACAAACCGCTGTTCGTGACGTGTGCCGGATTGATCGTCGCCTCGAGCGACGCGAACGACGACCGGGTCGAGGAACTCGGCCTCGTCGACGTAACCATCGAACGAAACGCCTTCGGTCGCCAAAAAGACAGCTTCGAAGCGCCACTCGCGGTCGACGGGTTGGCCGACGACGAACCGTATCCGGCAGTGTTCATCCGCGCACCCGCAATCGACGACGTCGGCGAGACCGTCGAGGTGCTGGCGTCGTGGGACGGACGACCGGTCGCCGTTCGAGACGGCCCCGTCGTCGCCACCGCGTTCCACCCCGAACTGACGCCGGACAGTCGCATTCACGAACTGGCGTTTTTCGAGAACGAAGACGCGAGCGTGCCCACGTTGACGGAGTCGACCTAAGCCGGTCGAACTTTTTCTCTGCGCAGACCATCCGTTCGTCAGCCTCGAGCGGTGGCGACGGATTGGCCGCCATGTATGGTAAGATGAATGGCCGCCAAATTGGATACTGAAATTACCGACATAACTTACAGAACGCTTATTATAGCTCGCAGTACATGACAACTATGAGGACAGGTCGACGTTCCGGAACGAACTGGCGGACCGGGATCCGTTCGAGTGTTCCGATTCGGACACGGCACACGCCGGGTGCGAAGGAGGGGCGGCCGTGACGGGTTCGAGCGGTGCCGAGTACCAGCGACCGGCACGACGGAACGATCCGCGTTCGCTCGGAACAACGGTGGTTACCGCCGCAGCCGTCTGCTTTTGGGCGGCAATGCTGTACGCGTTACATCCGGAACTGGTCCCGCTCGGCCAAGAGTCGGTCTCTCGGATGACGGTGGCGACCATCGTTCTCGGCGGCGTCCTCGCCGTCTACGCGCTCGAGTCCTGTCGCCGGGCACTCGCGGCGGACAACCAACTGGAAGCGGCCGCCCTTGGCGTCGCGTTCGGAGCAGTTTTCCTCGGAAGCGGGTACGTCTACCGAAACGGCATCGAACTCGTTGGACGGTCGGAACTGACGCTGGCTGGAACGGCCGCTGCTCTCGCCCTCTTCGTCGTCGTCTGGTACTCCGTCTGGCGAGAAATCGGCGTCGTTCCCGCCGGATTAGTCGGCCTCGCGCTCGCGTACGCCGCGGTGGGCTCGTCGCTTCCCGATCCGATCGGTCACGGCGGACTCGAAGTCGACACGGTGGTGTTGCAGCTGGCGATCGGCAGCGGCGTTCACGGCTCGTTCGTTCAGACGACAGGTCTCGAAATCGCGCTCGTCGTGTTGTACGCGGCACTCGTGGTCACCACTGGTGGGGCCGAGGTGCTTCGGTCGGCTGCGACGTACACCTCTTCCCGGCTCGGGGCTGCCCGAGCGTGGGCACTCGGGTCGGCGCTCCTCGCGTCGGTCAGCGGCTCGTACCTGGCGAACGCTGATCTGTTGCGGTCCCGCTCGGTTCCGGCGTTGAGCGAGCGAGGGCTGCGTGAGCGGACCGCCGCCGGAATTGAAGCGGCCGCGTCGACGGTCGGGCAGGTGTTGCCGCCGACCGTCTTCGTCGCCGGCATTCTCGGCGCGACGCTCGTTCCCGAGCTCACGCTCACGAACGTCGTCGTCGCAGGCCTGTTCCCGGCGGCGATCGCGGTGATCTGCTTTCTCGTCGCGTTGCGATTCGTCATCGACGAAGCAGATCGAGGCGAGGACGGGGCCTCGAGTCAGTCGGGTGAGGGAACGACGGCCCCTCGAAGCCCGGAGCCGACTCACGCGAGGGGTGAACTCGCGATATGTGGCGTTCGATTCGTGCTTCCGATCGTCGCGTTCGTCGGGTTGTACTACGGCGATATCGCCGTCACGGTGTCTCAGGCGATGGTGTGGGCGATCCTTCTGGCGGTGTTCCTGGGTATCGTCGTCCCCGTCGCCCAGAGCGTCTACAGGCCGCGGGCGACCGAACCGTCGTACCACCGACCGACCACTGCGTTTGGAACGGCGCTCGGAGACACCGCTCGCGGGCTACGCCTGGGTGCGCTCGTGCTTGCACCGGTGGTGATCGTCGTCGCTGCGATCGGCATCGTCACGGAACTTCTCCTCGTTACCGAAGCGACGGGGCTATTCCTGAACGCCAGTACGGCGCTCGAGGCGTGGCCCCTGGCCCTCGTTGTGTTCGCGATGATCGTCGCCGCGCTGGGAACGCCCGGGCTCCCGACGGCCGTGGGTACGGCCTTCGTCGGTTCGCTGGTCGTCGTCGGAGGTGGGCAGGAACCGACGGATCTGTCCCCGTTTTTCGTCACGCTCTACGTGGTCGCGGGGGCCGCACTGCTCCCACCCGTCGCCGTCGCGGCGGCGCGAACCGCTCGAACCGATACAGTCGAGACCTGGGCCGTCTCGTCCGTCGCATTGCGACTGCTCGCGCCGCTGTACGTCCTCCCGTTCGCGTTCGTCTCTCGGCCCGAACTCGTCTCGCCGTCGCCGACGCTCGAAAGCCTCTCCGTCGGGCTGTTGACGCTCGTGGGAGGGCTTGCCGTCGTCTACGCGAGCAACGCGCCGATTCCGTTGTCCCGAGGGACTCGGTGGCTCGCGCGCGGCGTCGTGGGAACGCTCGGCGCGGCGGCGATGGTTGCCCCAACGACGACGCTCCAACTCCTCTTCGCCCCAGCAGCGGTCGTCGCAGTAGCGGTCGTCCGGCGGCGGTAGGTTCTCGCCACGTTCGTCGGGCATGCATTCGCGACCGGACATGTTTTCTCTCTCGCACGCAAGGATAGCGATATGCAGGCATCCATCGACGCGGTTCGCGTCGCGGGGACGCCACAGGGTCCGGTTCCAGTGGTCGTTCTCGAGGTCGCCGACGAAGACGACGTCGTGCCGATTTTCATCGGATTCAACGAGGCGACGAGTATCGCGCGCGGACTCGAGGCCGAAGACATCGGCCGGCCGCTGACCCACGACCTCTTGCTCGACGTCATGGAGGAGTTAGGGAGTCGTGTCGATCGCGTCGTCGTCAACGAGATCAAAGAGCGTTCGGACGGCCGGGGTGGCACCTACATCGCCGACCTCCACGTGCAGACGCCACGCGGCGAGACGGTCATCGACTGTCGACCGAGCGACTCGCTCGCGCTCGCGGCGCGGACGAACGTGCCGATCGAGATTACCGAAGACGTCTTCGAGGACGGACGCGACGAGAGCGAAACGTTCGAGCAACTCGAGGATATTCGCACCGTCACGGGTGAGATGTAGATGGACGACACGCTCGAAGAGTTGTTCGCCGTCATCGAAGATCGGAAGGAAACGCTCCCGGAGGACTCCTACACCGCGTCGCTGTTCACGCACGAAAAGGGCGAGAACGCGGTGTTGGAAAAGCTCGGCGAGGAATCCACGGAACTCGTTCTGGCGGCCAAAGACGACGACCACGACGAGGTCGCCTACGAGGCGGCCGACATCGTCTACCACCTGCTGGTGTTGCTCTCGATGAAAGAGATGAGCCTCGAGGACCTCGAGGCCGAACTCGAGGCACGACGGTAATCCGGGCGGGCCGATTCCGGGACACTCCGCTGACGGAAGGTGGGTTCGTCTTCGAAGCGAGAACTAACGACAACGAGTCGATAGCTGGTCGCGAAACTCGACACTCCCGCCAACGAGATTGCTCGAGTGTGAACAGACGCTCGTTTCCAGTGGGACTCGGATGAGGTCGTCGTTACTCGTCTTCGTCCTCCTCGACGTCCTCTAGCGCATCGACTGCGCCGTTCAGGTGCGTTTGATTTTCCTCGACGTTGTCCGCAGCGTCGTTCAGTGCCTCGACCGCTTCCTCGGCCGCATTGCCGAATTCGTCGTCGATTTCTTGGGCTTCGTCCCGAGCTTCATCAGGGGTTTCGACTGGATCGGCGATTTCCTCACCGAGGAGTTCCTCTGATTGGGCGTTGATCTCGTCGACAACCTGCGTGAAGATGTCGTCCTGGAGTCGATCGACCTCGCTCTCGAGGCGATCCGCTTCGTCTTGGGCCTCGTCGGCGGTTTCGGCCGCGACTTCGTCGATCCCTTCGACTTCGTCGACGTTCTCTAATTCAGCGTTGACGCTCTCGACGTTCTCGTTAGTTTCGGCGATCGGGCCGCTGTTAACCTCCTCGACCGTTTCCTCGACGCTCTCGGCCGAGCCATCGATCGGGTCGACGTCGGACTCCCCGTTGTCGTCGGTTTCGTCTGGGTCGTCATCCGTTTCACCTTCTTGACCGGTATCGTCAGCACAGCCGCTCAATCCGACCATAACGGCAGCACCGGATACTTTGATAGCCGTACGACGGGAAACGTGATTGTTGCTCATCACAACTGCTAACACACAACCACCATCATTTATTATAATTATTATAAACTGTGTAGGTATTCGAAACAGTTCGGACGGGGCCGAGCACCCATAGATTGCACTCAAAGGTACCTTTTGGTCAGCAAAAACCCGTTCTCAGCGGCGGACATCGAGTGTAATTTCGCCTCGAGGTGGACACCCCTATCGGCGTCGAAACGAAAGTGGAGTTTCTGAAAGGAATGGACATAGGTGCTTCGTCCTCCACGATGGGATACGCACCGTCACGGTGGTACACGGTTGGTCTATACCGTACGGGTCATACGACCCCGACGCGAGTGATGTGGAGAGTAGTCGACGAAGCACTTCGGGTCAGTGGCGGTCTCAGTAGAGGTGGAGTACAACCGACTACTGTCCCTTCGACGGTCTCGTTTGATGAATTTCGGCTGTGGTCGGCTGTGATGATTCTCGACACAGGTCTACGCGAAGACCGTCCCCGACAGAGTACGGTCGGGTCGTTTCGCGCTTCTGTGCGGAGGATAACAACGACTCGCTCGAGTCGATAAGAATACCCGTTGGTGAGAACGGACGGGGCACGTGTCGGCTGCGTTGCTCACGTCGTTCGCCACTTCGGTCGACGCGTGACTCCCTTTTGGAATGGTTACAACCGGTCGCTAACGGCGAGCAGTGTACAAAAGAGAAGTATTGATCGTACTGACCGATTCGCGCTGAGTAGTTACTCAGCAGTCTGCGTCGGTGTCGTCGTCATCGTCGTCGACCTTGTCGTTCTCGTCGTCCTCGTCAGAGTCGACATCGTCATCATCGAGAGGGAGTTCGTCAACGTTCAACTCCTCAATGTTCAGCTCCTCGATGGTGAGTTCTTCGATGTTGAGTTCCTCAATGTTCAGCTCTTCGACGGTGAGTTCTTCGATGTTCAGCTCTTCGACGATGAGCTCTTCAACGTCATCGAGTTCGTCACCTTCATCGGCTTCGTCGTCAGCCTCATCGTCGTCGGCTTCGTCGTCATCTGCTTCGTCGTCATCCGCGTCGTCATCGTCTGCTTCGTCGTCATCTGCTTCGTCGTCGACTTGTTCGGCGAGTTCCTGGATCTCCTCAACGCTATCCGCGGCGTTGTTCAGTCCGTCAACTGCTTCTTGCGCAGCAGCGCCGTACTCCTCTTCGATCTCGTCAGCTTCTTCTTGTGCTTCTTCAGGGGTGTCGACATCGTCTGCGATGTCTTCACCGAGCATGTCCTGAGATTGCGTGTTTATCTCGTCAACGACCTGCGTGAAGATGTCGTCCTGAACTTCGTCCGCAGTGTCATCGTCGACTTCGTCGACCGTTTCGACGTCGTCTACGTTCTCGAGTTGTTCGTTGATATCGTCGATGAGCGCGTTGATGTCGTCGGCCACATCGTCACCGGCTTCGTCGTCATCTGCCTCGTCGTCATCTGCCTCGTCGTCATCCGCGCCGTCGTCATCTGCTTCGTCATCGTCTGCTTCGTCATCGTCTGCTTCGTCATCGTCTGCTTCGTCGTCATCCGCGTCGTCATCGTCTGCCTCGTCGTCATCCGCGTCGTCATCGTCTGCCTCGTCGTCATCCGCGTCGTCATCGTCTGCCTCGTCGTCATCCGCGTCGTCATCGTCTGCCTCGTCGTCATCCGCGTCGTCATCGTCTGCCTCGTCGTCATCTGCTTCGTCGTCATCCGCGTCTTCGTCGTCAGCCTCGTCATCGTCCGCGTCTTCGACTTGTTCGGCGATCTCCTGGATCTCCTCAACGCTGTCCGCGGCGTTGTTCAGTCCGTCGACTGCTTCTTGAGCAGCAATGCCGTACTCGTCTTCGATCTCGTCAGCTTCTTCTTGTGCTTCTTCAGGGGTGTCGACATCGTCTGCGATGTCTTCACCGAGCATGTCCTGAGATTGCGTGTTTATCTCAGCGACAACTTGTGTGAAGATGTCATCTTGGACCTCGTCGGCAGTATCATCGTCGACCTCGTCGACCGTTTCGACGTCGTCTACGTTCTCGAGTTGTTCGTTGATGTCTGCGATGAGCGCGTTAATTTCGTCGACCTCTTCGTCAGCGTTGTCTTGAGCCCCTACGACCGATGCGCCGCCAGCGAATGCGGCTGACACCATAAGGACAGCAACGATCAGTGCAGATACCTGGTTTCGTGTTATCCGTGACATGTGGTTACCGTCTTCGGTGGCGGGTTGCCATCTTCGAAGACGAAAGAGTCATCGAGAGAGTTCTGTATTAAACCCAGGAACCGTTCAAAGTTTACATATCTCACAACAATAATCCAGTTGCGAGTTTAGCAACTGTTGGGATAATCATTATACTTGTGGCGACAGCGAACGTCGTTGCCTTTTATGGCGAGAATTTCACGAGAACGACGCCGCCCGAGAGCGTGATTTTCGCCGCTCGATCGCAGAGGGGAACGCCTCGCAGCGACCATCGGTGGGTGCGGGCGACTCGAAGAGGCCCAACTAATGGCTTCGAAAGCGATGAAACGTGTGTTCCGCTCGAGATCCGGACTAGTCGAGGGTCGAATCGAGGCGGATCGAGGTGACTCGAGCCCACAGCGGTACTGTCGAACTCGAGTCGACGGCCGTACCAGTCGCGGGAGTTGCTGAACGGGGTGGGCTCGTCGGGGCGCATTCGAGGGGGTCCCAAGGACGGACGGAGTCCCTCGGGATGCGTGCCGACGACCGTTCGAATCGGTCGATCTCCGTCCGGTATCCGACCACGGACGACGAAACGGTGTCCGGGAATCGCTCTCCGTTCGCGTCCCAACGGACGAATCGTTTTGGCGGTGGCTTCTGAGTGCCAACGAACGGCAGCGATCTTCCCAGCGACCGATGTCGATGTTACTCCAGTACATTCGAAGCGAAGCCAGCGAGTACGCCGCCGAGGGAGCCAAATACGAGGGGATACACCAGTCCGGCGATTGCGACTGCGAACAGTGGATCGGGACGCATCGCACCTTCGCCCGGGTCGACGGTGAAAACGAACAGCCCGAGGACGACGAGCGGAAAGTAGCCGACGACGATTGCCGCGCCAGCGAGCGCGGCGTCGGTCGACGCCTCGAGGTCTGTCGCGGTGTACGAGGCAACCAGCGCGCCAGCAACGACCAGGGAAACCACCGGAACGACGTACAGGAGAAGGGTACTCCCCCCGTCGGCGAGAACGAAATTGTGATTCTCTTCGAGTGCTTGCAATACGCTGTACTGGGGCACGTCGGCGTCGACGTTGTGTGCGTTGTAGAACAACAGGCCGACCATTTCGAGGTCGACCGACTCTTCGACCGCTAGCTCCAACGCTTCGGCTTGCTCGTCCGACCGGATTTCGCCGATCGCACCGGCGTAGGTGACGAGGTAGCCCAGTATCCACGCCGCTATGCCTGCTAACGCGCCCACAACGATCGACGCTCGTGAACTGTTCTCAGTACCCATTGTCGGTGGGACCTTACTGTGACATAAAATGGTTGTTAAACATTATCACACACAGTCGAAGTTTGTACGCCGAGTGAAAAGTAATTATTTCGTGATAGTGTCGAGAGTACAATTGCTTGCGTTTGCTCGCGTTAGCTTGATCCCCGGTGCTCGAGTCGATGCTGACGATGGCATTACAGCAACTCGAGCACGCGGACGAGCACATGCAGGAGTGTATCGACAACTGCCTCGAGGCCGCACAGGTCTGTGAGTGGTGTGCCGACGCCTGTGCAGGCGAGGGGGAGGGAATGGCGCGGTGCATCCGTCTCTGTCGGGACGTGGCAGACGTCGCCTCGCTTCACGCGCGATTCATGGCCCGCAATTCGGGGTATCATCGGGAACTCGGCGAACTCTGTGCCGACATCTGTGAGGAGTGCGCCGAAGAGTGTGCCCAACACGATCACGACCACTGTCAGGCTTGTGCAGAGATCCTGCCCGAGTGTGCAGAAAGCTGTCGAGAGATGGCCTCAGCCTGATGGTCTGAAACGGGAGGAAAGGCGCTGAGTCGACTCCGTATCCGTCTTATTGCACCGATTAAAAGCGAGAGAGTCGCGACGAACCAGTCGCGATCGTCGGCGGACGAGAGCGTTCGTCGCGTCCCCTCGAGTGAGGGTTACTCGTCGTCGTCCGTTCCGTTTTCGTCGTCTTCGTCGTTCTCTCCGTTTTCGTCGTTCGCTTCGTCGTCTTCGGGATCTTCGTCTATATCACCCGGATGCTCGTCCTCGTCCTCGGGGTCTTCGTCTTCGGCCTCGTCGGGGTCCTCCGGATCCTCATCGTCTTCCGCAGGGTCTTCTTCCTCGTCGTCGGGGTCCTCGATGTCGTCCGGTTCTTCGATCTCTTCGCCCTCGCCCTCGGGGACCATCTCGAGGACGACGCCGGTGTCACCCTGCGGGACGCCGACCTGGTTCGCGAGGATGTACACCTCGCCGTCGGCCCCGCGGCCGAACTGGCGAACGAAGTGGTAGAGTTCGCCCTCCTCGTTGCCCTCGAACATCACTTCCTCCATGTCCCACAGCTCCTCCTGTGGGCGACCACCGTACTCGTCTCGGTCGTCGGTCGGCTCGAGGTCCAGATCTTCCGGCTCGGCGGCGAAGACGCGACCCAATGGCTGCTGTCGGCCCTGGTCAATCGTCCAGTCGCCGAAGATGTACTGTCCTTCGAGTTCCTCGATTGCGTCGTCCTCGTAGGTGTGGCCGCCGATGATGACGATGCCGACCCCCTCGCCTTCGTAGACCTGCGGGTACTCGACGACGGGATCGATCAGCGGTTCGCCGCCGCGAACGTCGTCGGGCGTCTCGGTCGGGCACTCTTCGGGGGGCGTCGCAGGTGAATCCGTACTGAAGCAGTGTGAGCCCTCTCTAACGTTCCAGCCGTAGTTTTCTCCCGCTTCGACCTGATAGGCTGCTTCGTACAGCAGTTGTCCGGCGTCAGCGACGATACAGCGGTCCTCGTCTTCGCTGAAGGTGATTCCGAAGGGGTTGCGCAGGCCCCACGCGTAGTACTCCTCGAGTCCCTCACCCTCGAGGTCTTCGCCCTCCATGAACGGGTTGTCGTCCGGGATGCCGTACTCGCCGTAATCCTGGTCTTCCTGCTCGTCGACGTCGATCCGGAGGACGCCCCCGAGGGGGTTGTCCTCCGTATCCTGTCCGTTGCCGCCCTCGTTCTCGTCGTACCAGTCCTCGACGTGGCCGTAGTCGGCGTCGTCTCCGCCGCCGCCGTCGCCCATCGGGACGTAGAGGTAGCCGTCCGGCCCGAAGGCCATCGGACCGCTGTTGTGGTTGAACTGCGGATGTTGGATCTCGAGGACGCGGCGTTCGGAGTCGGGGTCGGCGCTCTCGTCGTCGTCGGCCTCGAACTCCGAGAGGATCTGGACGTGCGACCAGTCGTCGGGCGTCTCGTCGTCCGGCGGGGCGCTGTAGCTGACGTAGAACAGCCCGTTGTCCTCGTACTCGGGGTGGAACTCGAGGCCGAGTAGGCCGCGCTCGTCGTAGTCACCCTCTGGATCTGCGTACTGGCCCTCGAACTCCTCGCCGACGGCGACCATCTCGTCGCCGATGTCGAGGAACGGTTCGTCTTCGATGCCGTCGTCGCCGATGAGGTAGATTTCACCGGTCTGGTCCGAGACGTACTGATAGTCCGACCCTTCGGGGTCGTGGAAGTCAGTCGGGGCAATCATCCCTTCGGCGACGGTGTTGACACCGACCGTCGGCCCTTCGGGGAAGTATCGGACGTCCTCTTCTTCTTCCTCTTCTTCCTCCTCGTCGAAGGAGATGTCTCCCCGCATCGTCTGGGGATGCGGTTCGCAGTAGTACTCCGACATCTCCTCCTCGGCCTCAAACTCCACCGTCTGCGTTTCGCCCTCTTCACCGATGAGTTCGGACTCGACGATTTGGTCTCCCTCCTCGTCGATGATGACGAAGTTGTGCTCGACGCCGTCTAAGTTCTCCCACGTCACCTCGTAACTCTCGCCTTCCTCGAGGACGAGCGTCGGGTTGTCCTCGCCTTCGATGTCTTCGGGTGCTTCGCCGACCCACGCGTCACTCGCCCCGCCGAGTTCGAACTCGTTGTCACCGTTCTCGTCGTCTTCGTCGTCGTCCTCGTCCTGCGCGCTCGCCGCGCCAGTGAACCCGACGACGGCACTCGCGGCCGCCGTCGCCTGCATGAAGCGGCGTCTGGACGGCTTCGAGTGGGGGCCGGAGGGACTCGAGTCGGGCGATTGCTCGGCTGTCGATTCCTCGTCGGCTGTCGGTTCATCGCCGGGTACCGATTCCTCGTCGGCCGGTGGTCGGGAGTCGTCGGCTGCTGGGTCAGGTGTCTCTCGATTGTCAGTCATCGTCTGCCTACGCTATCGAGGAGGGGTGAGAAAGGCAAGCAGGGCCGTTGCGAATATTTGTACGATTATTCTGATATAACGATCGGGTAGCGGACCATTACCCGTGGATTTTCGACTATCAGCGATTCGCCGGGTCGGACCATCGACGGCCTCCAAATCCGACTGGAAAATCCCTTCGACTGCCGACTACACGTACGCCTCGAGCGCCTCGTAAGCGTCTCGAGCCGCACGATCCGGCTCGTCGGGGTAGGTGTACAACTCGAGGGTGGCAAAGCCGTCGTAGCCGACGTCGTCGAGCGCGTCGAAAATCGCTCGAAAGTCGAGGTCGCCCTTGCCGGGGATTCGGTGGTAGTGCTTGCCCCGCCGCCCACCGACGATATCCTCGAGGTGAATGCCGGTGATCGAGCCGGCGCTGTGGCGGATGCTCTCGGCCACGTCCTCGCCGTAGACCGCCGCGTGGCCCACGTCCAGGTTGATCCCGAGCCGCTCGCGGTCGACTTCCTCGAGCAGGTCGAGGACTTCGTCCGTGTTCTCGATCAGGAGTTCGGGTTCGTACTCGATGCCGACCGCGACTCCGCGAGCGTCGGCGTAGTCGAGGATCGACGAGAGCGACTCGAGGAGGTGCTCGCGGGCCACTTCGGGCATCGTTCCGGGGAGTGGCCGACCGGTGGCCAGACAGACCGCGGGGGCGTCGACCGTGTCCGCGAGGTCGATCGCACGTTTCGTGTACTCGACTCGCCACTCGCGGGCGTCCGCGTCGGCGCGGATGATGCTCGGTTCGAAAAACGCCGAGGGCGGGGCGTCGTCGTAGTACCCCATCGCCGTGTTCGCGTTGACGTTCGAGACGGCGAGGTCGGTCTCCTCGAGCGCCTCGAGGAGGTTCTCGCGGTCCGTCTCGGTAAATTCGGGGAAGTAGGCGTGGGGGTCGTCGCCGAGGAGTTCGACGCCGGCGTAGCCGTGGTCGGCGATGCGTCGAATCGCGGTCGGCAGCGAGTGGCGCGTGTACGCGTTCGTGGAGAAAGCGAGGTCGACCATAGCGAGCCTATTCCGACGAGGTACTAATCCGTTGGCCAGGAATTCGACTCCGACACCGCCGAGTGAGGGACTGCCGGGAAGACGAGACGCGGAGAGGGGCGGCAACTCGAGATTAGCGCGTGAAACGGCCGGCCAGAGCGCGATTGTGCGTGGAACGATTTGCGCGATTTATTCGGCGGAGCGACCCTTCCGTGGTAGGGCGAGTCACAGCGAGCGCTGGGTACTCCTCTCAGCGCCGATTTCGGCGGAGAAGCTGAGAGGAGGACGCTGCGTTCGAACGTCGTCCACACCACAGGAAGGCAGTTCACGAGAGATACTATGAGTTATCCAGACAAGCCAGCAGACGGTATTCACGACGGTCGGATCACGCGACAATCACGACGGACGGTCCTCCGCGCACTCGCAGCGACAGGGTCTGCGACGGCACTCGGTGGCGTCGCAGGCGTGCAGGCACAGGAAGACGAGGACGACCCGGACGAGGACGTCGAGGAGGCTGACGACGAGGAGTTCGGCGACATTCCCGTCGCGGGGGAGTTCCCGGAAGGGGAAACGGTCGGCCTCCAGTTGATGGCCGCGAACATTCCCGCCCCGACCGACTTCGATTACGTCGAGGTAAACGGCGAGGTGTATCACTTCATCGTCACGCAGACGGGCCAGGTATTCGCCACGAACTTCGAAGACGCGGTCGACGAACTCGACGACGAAGACGCAGCGGAACCGGAAGACGACGAGGACGACCTCGAGGACGACCCCGACCTCGAGGACGACGACGATCCAGCGGACGATCTCGACGAAGACGACGGAGAGCCAGCTGACGAGGAAACGGGGAGTTTCCTCCAAGAGACGGACGACGAGGCTGATGAGGCTGACGACGTCGACGACGAGGCGGCCGAAGATATCGACGAGGACGACGGCGAACCGACCGAGTTCGTCTTCAACGGCGTCATTCCCGCCTGGTTCGGCACGGAGCCGAGCGAGATCGACGGCGAGGAGAATCCGACCCTCGAGTTGACCGCGGGCGAAACCTACGAGTTTACCTGGGAGAACGGCGACGGCGACCCGCACAACGTCGTCATCCTCGACGCCAACGACGACATCCTCGAGCGGACGGAGATCATCCGAGAGGCGGGCGAGACCCAGACGCTCGAGTTCGAGGCGACCGAGGAGATGGATCGGTACGTCTGCGAGGTCCATCCGGGGACGATGGTCGGGAGCATCCAGGTCGAGGAGGAAGACCCCGACGACCCCGACGAGGTCGACGACGACGTTCCCGAGGACGCGCTGACGGCCGACGATATGGACCTCTTCCTCGACATCGAGGACCAATTGGTCAGCCTCGGTATCGGCGAACTCGGCGGGTACGACGAGCGCGGGCTGCTCGGAATCGCGTTCCACCCCGACTTTTCGGACAACGGCCTGTTCTACGTCAGGTACAGCGCCCCCGAACGCGAGGGACTGGGATACAACCACACCGACGTGCTCGCGGAGTTCGAGGCCGAGGCGGACGGCGACGAACTCAGCGTCGATCCCGATTCCGAGCGGACAGTCATGGAGATCCAACAGCCCCAGGACAACCACAACGGCGGGCGACTCGCCTTCGGTCCCGACGGCTACCTCTACACGTCGGTCGGCGACGGCGGCAACGTCCACGACATCGGCGTCGGCCACGTCGAGGACTGGTACGACGAGAACGAGGGCGGCAACGCCCAGGACACCCGCGAGAACTTACTCGGCGGAATTCACCGGATCGACGTCGATGCGAACGGTGAGGATGTCGACGACGATGGCGACAACGGCGATGACGACGAGGATGACGAGAACGGCGAACTCGAGGACGAAAATGGCGCCGACGACGATCTCGACGATGACGATGATGATCTCGACGATGATGACGATCTCGACGACGACGCAGCCGAGGCCGAGTTCGGCGAGTACGGCATCCCCGACGACAACCCGCTCGTCGACTCCGAGGAGGACTTAGGCGAGTACTGGGCCTGGGGCTTTCGCAACCCCTGGGGCATGTCGATCAACGACGACGGGCAGGTGTTCGTCTCCGACGCCGGCCAGCACGCCGTCGAATCGATCTACGCCGTCGAAGAGGGCGGCAACTACAGCTGGAACGTGAAGGAAGGCTCGTTCTGCTTCAGTCCCGACTCGCCCCTCGAGCCCCCGGAGGACTGCCCCGACGAGGTCGGCGAGGGAGCCGGCGAGGCTCGCGAGGGCGAACCGCTCCGAGATCCGATCGCGGAGTACCAGCACACTCGGATTTCGGAGGCGTTCATCGACAGTTCGGTCGTCGTCGGCGGCCACCGGTACGCGGGCGAGGACATTCCCGAACTCGAGGACGCGTTCGTCTTCGGCAACTGGAGCAGCCAGGGCGTCGCCGAAGCGAATGGAGAGATCATCGCGGCGATCGACCCTGCCACCAACGGCGATGTCGAGGACGAAGACGACGAGGAGCTCGATGACGACGAACTCGAGGACGAAAACGATCTCGACGCGGACGAAGACGACAACGACGTGAACGACGACGGCGAGACTGATCTTGTCGAGGTCGACGAGCGCTGGGAACTCGAGGAACTTCAGTTCGAGGGCGCGGACGACGAGTCGATCAACCGCTACGTCTACGGCGTCGAGCGCGACGAAGAAGGCGAACTCTACGTCCTCGCGAACACCGACTTCCGACCGCAGGAGGAGACGGGTGAAATCTACAAGATCGTCCCCGCCGACGAAGGCGAGGACGTCCCTGAGCCGGAGGACCCCTTCGTCGTCGACGAAGAGGAGATGGAAGAGGAAGAAGATCCGGAGGAGGAAGCGCCTGACGACGACGAGGAAGACGAGGCGTTTCCCGACGACGATGACGACGAGGGCATGAACGGAGACGGGATGAACGGTAACGGCATGGATGGCGATGGGATGGACGGAAACGGAATGAACGGCGACGGCATGAACGGCGATGGGATGCACGATGACGGAATGATGGACGAAGACGACAACGACGACTACTGAGACCGAAGCGAAGCGGATCGCCGAAGCCGTTCTCGAGTCAACTCACTCGAGAGCGGCTTCGTGTAGGCGTTATATGTCGCGTTTCAGTTTCCCTCTGTGGCGAAGTGTTTTTTGCCGATAACTGATAGAGATGATCGTTTCAATGGTCGTGGATTATATTTACCACCGGAGTCGGCGATATTACATTAGATGGTAGACAATACCACTCAATCAGAGGCGCAGTTCTCACAGACCCGCCGCGATCACCTGCAGAGACTGTTCACGGGTGGGGCGATGGCACTCGGTCTCGGCGGCGTCGGAACCGCTCACGCCGATGCTGAGGATGGCGAACCCGACGATGGAATCTGTTTCACGTCGACGACGGTGCTCGCTGAGAGGATTCGGGACGGTGAACTCTCGCCGGTCGAGGTAGTCGAAACGTTTCTCGGCCGAATCGAGGAGCGCGAACCGGAGATCAACGCGTTTCTCACGCTCTTTCCGGAACGGGCGCGCGAGGAGGCACGCGAGGCCGAGCGCGCCGTCGAAAACGGTGACGATCTCGGCTCACTCCACGGAATTCCCTTCGCGATCAAGGATCGCCAGCGCCTCGAGGGGGAGCGGTTCACGGACGGCTTTCTCGCGTTCGAGGACCAGATCGCCGAGGAGACCGATCCCGAGGTGCAGGCGTTTCTCGACGCGGGGGCGATTCCGGTCGGAAAGACGAACACGCCCGAGGGAGGGTACATGGGTAAGACGGACAACCTGATCGTCGGCCCGACACCGACGCCGTTCGCCCTCGAGAAGAACGCGGGCGGCTCCTCGGGCGGCAGCGCGGCCGCGGTCGCCGAGGGAATGCTCCCGTTCACGACGGGGACCGACGGAGCAGGTTCGATCCGCATACCCGCCTCGTTCACCGGGACGTACGGCCTGTTCCCGAGCGTCGACGATCCCGGCGAGTTCGGAACCGGCGAGACGTACTTCCAGCCGGGCGTCCAGACGCGAACCGTCGAGGAGACGGCCTTTACGCTCTCGGTGATGGACCGAGACGACGAGGGGACGACCGATTATCTGGCCGCGCTCGACGACGACGTCGAAGGGCTCTCGATCGGGTACAGCCCGGGGCTGGACACCTACCCGGTGGACGAGCGCGTCCGGAACGTCGTTTCCGAGAACGTCGAGGCGATCACCGAGGAGGGTGCGACCGTCGAGGAGACGACGGTCGACCTCGACCAGTGCTACGAGGAGTTCATCGACGCGGTCTGGATCGTCTGGACGACCTCCTACGCGACGCTGGCGGCGGAATTCGAGGAGGAAGACGGCGTCGACGTGCTCGGCGACGACCGCGAACGCTTCCCCGACGAGTTCGTGGAGATCGTCGAGACCGGATACGAGTATCTCAACGAGGATGGCGAACTGCTCGAGGACGCGCTCGAGACGACGATCGACGCGCGTTCGCGGGCGTATTCGGGACTCCAGTCGGCGCTCGAGCAGTACGACCTCATCGCGACGCCGACGCTGTCGGTGCCGCCGTTTCCGAACGACGAACTCGGCCCGACCGAGGTCGACGGCGTCGAGACGCACCCGATCGTCGGCTGGCTGATCACGACGGTCAACAACATGACCGGCCACCCGGCGGCGTCGATCCCCGCAGGGCTCACCGAGAACGGTAAGCCGGTGGGCCTCCAACTCGTCGGTCCGGTTCACGACGATCGATCCGTCGTCGCGGCGAGCGCCGCCTACGAGCGGGTGAACCCGTGGCACGACGACTACCCCGGTCGGTAGCTCAGGAGGTCTCGAAGCTGGCACCCAGTCCGCGCCGGGACGTCTTTGCGGATCCGTTCGGGTCCGTCCGTCTGATCTATCTACGCTGTCGGCTCAGGTCACGTCGAACACCCGCGAGAGTCCTCGAGCCGGGACCAAAAACACGCCAGCTGCGAGCGCCCACGAGACGCCACCCGCAGCCGCGAACGCGGCGTTGAGCAGGACGAGACCGAGGACGCAGGCACCCACCGCCGGGCCGACGGTCGCGGGAGTCGGATCCGAGACGGCCGCGCGTAACGGCCGGCCGACCCACCACAGGAAGGCGACGGCGAAGGCGAGGCCAGTCGCCGTCTCGAGCGTCCCCGACCCAGCGGAGACGTGAAAACCGCCGACGGCGAGGACGCTTCCGAGGACGGCGCCGATCGCGAGGAGTACTGCGCCGCGATTCCCGCCGACGGTTTCGCTGGCAGCCATCCCGGTCACGGCGGCGATGTAGCCCGCGACGACGAGCGGAACGAGAAGCGCGGACGCGGGGAGCGAGAGCAGGGAGACGGCCCCCGCAGTCGTTCCCAGGACGACGTTCAGTCCGCGAGTCGCGCCCATCGTCAGGAAGCCGGCGGCGGTTCCTTTCGCCCATCCGTCGTAGACCACGATGGCGGCGGCGAGAAGCCCCGCGACGAGGCCGCCTGAGACGCCCGTCGCGACGAACGCGACGACGAACCCGAGTGCGAGCAGCGAGGTGCCGAGTGCGAACGCCGTTCGACGGGAAACCCGACCCGAGGGGATCGGGCGATCGGGACGCTCGTGTTCGTCCTCCGGCGCGTCGAACGCGTCGTTGAGCGTCGTTCCGCCGGCGTAGAGGAACGTCGAGGCGATTGCGAGGCCCACAATTCTCATCGGGACGACATCGACGCCTGCGCCAGCAGCAGAAACGAGTGCTGCGCCGAGGATCACGTCCGGCGGCGCGGTGAAGAGGTTCGGCACGCGAACGAGTTCGGCGTACGTTCCGAGCGTCGCCCGAACCCCCCTTCGCTCGGCGGCGATCACGACGGATCCCTCCCCACCCCCGACCACCTACGTCCACCCGCGTTCTTCGAGGTAGTCCATCGCCTCGTTCGCCGTCTGGATCGCCGTCTCCTCGTAGGGGTAGAGTTCGACGGTGACGTAGCCCTCGTACCCTCGGCCCTCGAGTTCGCCGAGGAAGGCGTCGATGTCCATCGCGCCGTCGCCGAGTTGGGTGTGTTCGTGAGTTCGGTCGGCGGGGATGTCCTCGAGGTGGTAGTGATCGGTGTACTCCCAGAGCGGGTCGACCAGTTCGGCCGGGTCCTCGCCGACGCAGTAGAAGTGGCCCGCGTCGAAGTTACACTTCACTCGCCCGGAGTCGACGCGCTCGAGCAGGTCGAGGAACTCCCCGGAGGTTTCGATCAGCAGGTCGGGTTCGGGTTCGACGAGGAGGTCGACACCCACGTCTTCGGCCCGATCAGCCACCTCCTCGAGGGCGTCGACGAAGCGGTCCATCGCCCACTCGCGGGACTTGCCCTCGGGGATCGGCCCGCCGGGTTCGATCGAGATGTAGGGAATCTCGAGTTCGGCCGCCGTCTCGAGGGCCGCGAGGGTGTAGTCGATCCGTTCGCGGCGGTACTCGGGATCGGGTTCGACGTAGGATGGGTGGTGGAAGTCCTCGATGGCCGTCAGCATGAACGCGTTACCGTTGCTGATCGCGATATCGCTTTCCTCGAGCGCCCGCCGGACAGCGTCGTAGTCGTCCTCGCTCGCGTCGGGGGGATAGAGGTGTGGCTCGTCGAAGAGCAGTTCCACGCCGTCGTAGCCCGCGTCGGCGATGGCTTCGATCGACTCCGCGAGATCGTACTCGCGAAACGCGTTGGTGGAGAAGCCAAACTGCATGGTTCAGGGCTCGTAGTCGAAGTTCGGCGACTGATCGAAAAACTCGTAGGGGTTGTCGAAGACGACCTTCCTGACCTCCTCGCGCTCCCAGCCCCGATCGAGCATCTCGTCTCGCGCCTTCGGCACCGCGAGCGGGTCCGAGGGGTCCCAGTCGGCCGCGCTGTTGAACAGCATCCGGTCGGTGCCGTACTCTTCGAGCAGGTCGATCGCCGCGCCGGCTTCGATCTTGCCGGGGTAGAGCGTGAAGCCGATCCAACAGTCGGTTCGCGTGGAGATGTCGATCGTGTTCTCCGTATTGTGATCGATGACGATTCGCTCCTCCGTGAGTCCCATCTCCTCGATGATCTCGACGATCCGCTCCGTGCCGGCCGGCTTGTCGGTGTGGGGCGTGTGGATCATGACGGGGAGTTCGCGCTCCTCTGCCAACTCGAGTTGCTCGCGGAAGGCCCACTCCTCGTCGTCGGTGACCTGGTCGAAGCCGATCTCGCCGACGCCGACGACGGGGTCGCGATCGAGGTACTCCGGAACGCGCTCTACGACCTCCTCGGCCATCTCGCGGTAGTTGGCCTCCTTGGGCTCGAGCCCGATCGTGACGTAGTGGTCCACGTTGGCCGTCCGCTCGGCCCGGTCGGTCTCGTGTTCGATGATCTGTTCGAAGTAATCGAAGAACGAACCCGCGTTGTGTTTGTCCTGTCCGCTCCAGAACGCCGGTTCGATACAACACTCGATGCCGGCCCGCCGCGCTCGCTCGTAATCGTCCGCGGAGCGCGAAATCATGTGCATGTGAGGGTCGATAATCCGCATACGCCGTCTCCGTCGGGTGGCCGTTTTGGATGAACGGACTGTTCAGGCCACAAAGCTCAGATTACGGCCGCTGAAACGACCGGTCGCGACGCTCGAGTCGAGGCACCGAGCGGCCAACGGTCGATTACGCACTCTACGCGCGCCATAACAAACACCGCTCGTCCCCGACTTTCGGAGGATGCTGCGCACCGAACGCACGAAGAGGGAATCGCGGCTGCACCACGCGACGGCCACGGGACCGGTCCGAACGGACCGACGTGATCTACGATGAGTGCGAGCACACCCCCCGAACCTCCCGAGACTGACGAGCGACTCGGCGTCTGGCTCGTCGGTGCTCGCGGGAACGTCGCGACGACGGCCATCGTCGGGGCGAGAGCGATCGCCCGCGGGCTGACCGGAACCACCGGCATGGTCACGGAACGAGACCCTGTCTCGAGACTCGAGCTTCCCCCCGTCTCGGGATTCGTCTTCGGCGGCCACGACATCGAGCGCGAATCGCTCCGCGAACAGGCCGCCCGCCAGTCCGAGCGAAACGGCGTTCCGGACGGTGAGATGCTCTCGGCGGTCGAAGACGACCTCGACCGAATCGACGAGCGAATCGAGGTCGGAACGGCCCGCAACTGCGGGGCTGCGGTCTCCGCGGAGAGCCAGCACCTCGACCCGGAGCTGACGGTTGGCTCCGTCGTCGAGCAGATTCGATCCGACTACCGAGCCTTTCGCGAGGAACACGGCCTCGAGCGACTCGTCGTCGTCAACGTCGCCTCGACGGAGCCGGAACTCGACGATGCCGACGGCTACAACGATCGTGAGGCCCTCGAGCGAGCGATCGACGAGGACGACGCCGACCTGCCGGCCAGCGTGCTCTACGCCTACGCCGCCGTCGTCGACGGCCACCCCTTCGTCAACTTCACGCCGAGTACGGGCAACGCGCTGGGTGGAGTTCAGGAACTCGCCGTCGAGGAGAACGTCCCGCACATGGGCCGCGACGCGAAAACGGGCGAAACGCTGGTGAAGTCCGCGCTCGCGCCGATGTTCGCCGGCCGGAACCTGCAGGTGCTCGCCTGGGAGGGCCACAACATCCTCGGCAACAAGGACGGGCTGGTGCTCGAGGACGAGGCCAACGCCGCGGGCAAGCTCTCGAGCAAGGGCGAACTGCTCGAGTCGATCCTGCCCGACATCGGCCACAATCGGGTCCGGATCGACTACACGCCCTCGCTCGCAGACTGGAAGACTGCCTGGGACTACATCCACTTCGAGGGCTTTCTCGACACCGAGATGAAGATGCAGTTCACCTGGGAGGGCTCGGACTCCGCGCTGGCCGCGCCCCTCGTGCTCGACCTCGTTCGGCTGATCGCCCACGCGGACGAGCACGACGAAGGCGGCCTCCAGCCCCAGCTCTCGTCGTTCTTCAAGGCCCCACTTGGCGTCGACGAACACGACTTCTCGAGGCAACTCGAGGGGCTCGCAGAGTACGCCGAGCGCCACAGGTAACCCGTCATTCCATGCGGTCAAGCACGTCTTTCACGCGACCAAACACGTCTTTCGACCCGACCTACCCCGTCACTCCATACATTCGAACCGTCATTCCGACGCGACCATGACCGAACACACCCCCACCTCACCGACGCCACCCGTTCCACACGAATCGATCGACGCAGACCGTATCGTCGTCCTCGACGTCGTCGGGCTTCAGCCCCATCACGTCGACGACGACCGTACGCCGGCGCTCGCCGAACAATTTCCAACAGATCAGATGACGGATCTCCGCCCGCCGTTTCCGGCCCTCACGGTCCCGGCCCAGACGACGCTCGCAACCGGGACGCTCCCTCGAGACCACGGGGACGTCTCGAGCGGCGAGTACGACCGCGAGCGGGACGTCGCCGAGTTGTGGGAGCGCGACCGGGCGGATCGAAACCGAATCTGGGAGTACGCCAGCGACGAGGCGGGGCTGACGACCGGCGTCCTGAACTTCCAGCACCTGATCGGGACGAGCGCCGACGTCGCGCTCACCCCCTCGCCCATCGAGGACGAGGACAACAACATCCTCGAGATGAACTGCTGGACGAACCCCGACGGCTTCTACGACGACCTCCGCGAGGCGTACGGCCACTTCCCGCTTCACAGCTACTGGGGCCCCGGAGCCAGCGCCGAGAGCAGCGAGTGGATCCTCACCGCCGCACGCGAGGCCGTCGAGCGCTTCGATCCCGACCTGCTCTGGGTGTACGTCCCCCACCTCGACTACGTCGGCCAGAGCGACGGACCGGAATACGACGCCTTCGAGGCCGAACTCGAGACCGTCGACGGCCTCCTCTCCTCGTTCCTCGACTTCCTCGCCGAGACCGACCGCTGGGATGACACCCTCCTCACGCTCGTCAGCGAGTACGGCTTCCACGGCGTCGATCAGCCGGTGTTCCCGAACCGCGCGCTTCGCGAGGCGGGGCTGCTCGAGACGGCCGACGACGGCGACGTCGACATCCCGACGTCGGACGCCTTCGCCATGGTCGACCACCAGATCGCCCACGTCTACGCCGACGAGGACGTCCAGGCGGAGGCTCGAGACGCCGTTTCGGGACTCGAGGGTGTCGACGAAATCCTCGACGAGGGGGAAAAGTCCGACTACGGGATCGACCACCCGAACGCAGGCGACCTCGTCCTCGTCGCGGAGGAAACCGCGTGGTTCCAGTACTACTGGTGGGACGACCGCGCCGACGCCCCGCCGTACGCGACCGACATGGACATCCACAAGAAGCCCGGCTTCGATCCCTGCGAGCTGTTCTTCGGCGAGGACGGGCTGGTCTCGCTGGATCCGACGAAGGTGGGCGGCTCCCACGGCCGCGTCGACGACTCCACCTACGGCTGTTTCGGCCTCGGCGGCCCGGCCGCGAGCGGCCTCGAGGACGAGACCGTCGACGCGACGGCCGTCACGCCGTTCCTCGAGGACGTGCTCGGACTCGAATAAGGACGAGCCAGTAACGGACGATGCATTTCTACCGGTTCCACGCGTTCTCCGCCGGACGTCAGTAGCGCGGAGCGTCGTACCCCCGGTAGTCGGGCCGATCCGGGTTGAGGAGGCCGCCGAGCGCCCCGGCGATCGCGCTCTCGAGGGCCATCACGAACGAGACGAAAATCGCGAGGGCCAGGATTCCGAGTCCCGCCGCGCCGGAGATCATTGCGCCGGCCGGGCCGAGCGTCCAGCCGGCGAGGCCGACGAACACCGCGATCAGGAGGCCGCCGACGAGTCCGCCGAGTGCACCCGCGAGCAGGCCGTGCCAGAAGCCCCTGAGGAGACCGCCGCCGGCGACGTAGCCCGCGACGAAGCCGCCGATCAGTCCTGCCGCGAGCTGGCCCACTCCGGGGATCGCCAGCCCGAGGATTCCGAGGACGGTCGCGACGAGGAAGCCGATGATGACTGCACGCCAGTTCGTCATGCCAGAAGGGAGGCGCTCCGCGAGGAAAAGATCGCCGCTCGTAACGAACGACCTTTTAAGACCGCGAATCCTACGTACCGCTATGATTTTCGAAGACCTTCCGACGACGCCCACGTCGGAAGAGCTGATCGACAAAGCATTTTCGCGGGCGGCGCGGTCGGGGAACGCCAAACAGGGCCTCGAGGCCCAGCAGTCGATGCTCCAGGTGGCGGCGAACATCATCTCGGACAACTTAGAGAACGTCGTCACGGCGTGGCCGGATTTCGCCTACGAGGACGACGTCCACCCGTTTTACTACGAACTCGCCGACGCCATCGTCGACGTGGACAAACTCCGACAGAGCCTCTCTGAGGTGATGTGGGCGAGTCGAAAGGCTCGAGAGATCCACGAGGAGTACCAACCGCGCCTGCGCAAGACGGACGTCGACACGGCCCGCAAACATCGTAAGCAGGCCTTCGCCCGCCTCGCCGACATCGTCGAGCAAGTCGACGACGAACTGCTGTACATCAACAAGTCTCGAAACGACCTACGCGACCTCCCCGAGATCAACCCCGACGAGCCCACCATCGTCGTCGCCGGCTACCCAAACGTCGGCAAATCCTCGTTCGTCAACGACATCACGAACGCTCGCGGCGAGACGGCATCGTATCCCTTCACGACGAGAGGGATCGGCCTCGGTCACTTCGAACGCGAACACGTTCGCTACCAGATCGTCGACACTCCCGGCCTGCTCGACCGGCCGCCTGCGGAGCGAAACGAGATCGAATCGCAGGCCGTCAGCGCCATCGAGCACCTCGCCGACTGCATGCTCGTGATGATCGATCCGAGCGCCGAGTGTGGCTACCCGCTCAACTCCCAACTCGAGCTTCGCGACGCAATCGCGGCCCAATTCGAGGACGTTCCCGTCCTCACGATCGCGAACAAGGTCGACCGAAAGGAGGTCTGGGACGACCGCCACGCGGACGAGCTGAACGCCGACTACTCCATGAGCGTCGAAACCGGCGAGGACGTCGAAACCGTGCTCGAGGCGGCCGTCGAGGCCATCGATCACGAACCGAAACTGCCGTTCGAGGAGTAAGGCGAGCGACGAACCGTCGACTCGAGAACCGCGAGCAGCGAACCGACAACCCTACCGGCGATCACCGCGAACGTCCGTACTGATGAAAGGACCGGGTCTCTTCTGGATGCTCCAGACTGCCGCCGGACTCTCGATGGCAGCACCCATGTTCGTCGTCGGCTTCGAGTTTTTCCGAACCGGCCGGACACTATCCGGCGTCGGCTTTTTCGCACTCGGAGCGGTCGCGCTGTACTTCCCGACGTACTTCCTCAACCGGATCGGCGGCCCGCGAACGTGGATCCGTCGCCGACTCGGACGCGGCGACTCGAGCGAGAGCGACGAGCCGACAGCGGATGAAAGCGATAGCAACGGGACGTTCTTCGACCGATTTCGACAGTGAGATCGGAGGCAGACTTAGCGCTCGTCGATACGAGGACAGACTCACCGCTCGTCGATGCCGACGGCCCGAACCTCGACGCCGACGTCTTCGTCAGTGTGTTCTTCGATCCGTTCGTGTAACTCGTCGGCGAGTTCCGGCGGCAACTCACCCGGCGGGCCGCCCACGGTGACGACCACCCGTTCGGGGCCGATGAACGGATAGTCGTCGTCCATCACGACCTCGGACTCGAGCAGTTGATACTCCTCGAATGCCTCGTCGCTGAGCACTACTTCGGCTTCCGTCTGGGCGTTCTCCTCGAACGTCGAGGCGGTGTACGAGGAGTACGTGATCGCCCCGAGAAAGAGCGCGAAGACGAGCACGATGACGACCAGCCCGACGATTCGCCTGCGCACGCGCTGTTCGGTCTTATCGAGCGAGAACAGGTTTTCCGGCCGGTAGCCGACGTACCACAGCGTGAGAAGCCCCGCGAGATTCACCGAGAGGACGTTGACCAACACGAGCACCGTCGAGCCGATGGCCGCCGCCGGATCTCCCCACGCCATCGCGATTCCCGCGGCTGCCGCGGGCGGGATCAACGCCGCCGCGATCATGACGCCGACCAACGCGACCGAGATCCCTGTCGCGATGCTTACGATCCCCGCCACGCCGGCTCCGAGGGCAACCGCGAGCGATAGCAGATCCGGCGCGAGTCGCTCCGAAATCTCGTCGACGTTCGCGATCTCGAGCCCCGGCGGAACGATGTTCGTCACGCGAACCATCCACGCGAAGATCGCCGCGGCCGCGATCGCGAGGATGACACCCAGTATCTGGTAGAGAATGCTCTCGAGAAAGAGATCTTCGTCGTCGATCACCGACCCGACGCTCGCACCCAGCGCCGGCCCGATCAGCGGCGCGATCACCATCGAACCGACGACCACGGCGGGCGAGTCGAGCAACAGTCCGGCCGTCGCGACGACCGCGCTCACGATCGTCATCGTCGCGTAGATGCCGAACGTCGGCGTCAGCGAGTTAGCCTCGGCCTGTAGCTCCTGTCTCGAGATCCGATCCGAACCGACATCACCCTTCTCGTACTCCTCGCGTAACTCCTCGAACCGACGGGAGACGACCGTCTCGGCGTCGACGACGACCGTGTAGGCGTCGTCGTCGATCCCCGCCTCGTTGAGATCGTCGAGGACGGGTTCGACCGCCGGCGACGGCAGCGGAAAGTAGACGACCGCCGTGTACTCTCGGTCGCTATCTTCGTCCGTCACGACGTAGTCGATTTCCCGATCATCGAGCGTCTCGAGGGCCGTCTGGCGCTTCCCCGTCGGAACCGTCAACTGTACCAACCGCACAGGTCCGTGTAACCACCTCGTGTGGGTTAACTCCAGTGTATTACTGCAGGCTGAGATGGGATACTCGCCTCGAGCGCGCTACTTGGTCGGGTCGGTGGTCAATAGCGCCCCTCATCGGAGCCATGCCTCGAGCGAGGCGAACGCACCACGTATAAACCCATCACGACCCTACGGCGGTGTATGTTCGAGACGCGACCCGACCGCGAGGCCGAAGTAGCCCTCGTCGGTCGCTCCAACGTGGGCAAGTCGACGCTGATGCGAGAACTGACCGGTCACAGCTTCGACACCGGCGGCAAACCCGGCGTCACCCGCGAGCCCAACCACTACGACTGGAACGCCGAGGACTTCGTCATCACCGACCTGCCCGGCTTCGGCTTCATGAGCGGCGTCCACGAGGACCACCGCGAGCAGATCAAGACCGACATCGTCCACTATCTCGAGGAGAACGCCGACAACATCCTCGTCGCCGTGTTAGTGGTCGACGGCAAGAGCGTTATCGACATCATCGACCGTCACTCGGGCCCGGACGAGATTCCCTACGACGTCGAGATGTTCCACTTCCTGCGCGAACTGGACGTCCCCACCGTCGTCGCCGTCAACAAGATGGACAAGGTCGACGACCGCGACGAGCGCCTGAACGACCTCTGTGATCGCCTCGGCCTCCTCCCGCCGTGGAAACAATGGCAAGAAACTATCGCCCCCATCACCGCCAAACGGGGCCAGATCGACGCCCTGAACGAGGCCGTCCGCGGGCACCTCCACGAACAACAGCGCGACGATTTGTTCAAATTCTTCTAACGAAATTTTACGCTGCGTTTGTTTCGCGCTGACGGCAGCTACGCTGCCGCACAGCGCGTCGGCTCTCGGTAAAATTTCGATCAAAAGCACTCCTCCTTCCGCTCCGGGTCACGTCGTGACCCGCCGCATCAGTCGTCGGCCCGCTCGCTCACTGCGTTCGCTCGCGGTCGGGGTTTGTGTTTCAGCCTGCCCTTCCCCGGGGAACGCGACTCTCGCGTTGCTCGAGCCGCGTTCCCGGCCACCGCTTCGGCCGTCAGGTTACCCGTCGCTGCTGTCGATTTCAGCCTCGAGTCCGCGCACTGAACAGTACGCTGTAGCACAAATTCGCTTACTCGCGAGATAATAAGGGGGAGATAACACGGTGGCGAGAGTATGGACGACAGTTCGTCGAAATCGATCGATGGCATGGGGCGGCGAGATGTTTGTCGGATCGGGACGGCCGGGGCGCTCGCGCTCGCTGGCGTGGGGAGTGGTGTCGGAGCCGGTGCAGTCGTCGGGTCTGTGGAATCGGGAACGAACGGCCGAGTCGTGTTCATCTACGACGATAGCTGGCGGGAAGACTGGGCCGACACGTACCCAGTTCATCAGGACGAAGGCGTCCCGGCCTGCTGTGCAGCCGTTCCAGACTATATCGACACCTCCTGGGGACTGCTTCCGGAGCACCTGCGCGAGATGGAAGACGAAGGCTGGGAAATCATGTCCCACTCTACGAGCCACGTCGCCGTCGGAAACCTCTCTCTGACCGAACCCGCCGAACCCGGGGACGAACGGCTCTCCCTCGACGGCAGCTTTCTCGGCGACTACGAAGGGGATGAAATCGTCGTCAGCGACGGCGACCGAACCGTCGAGAACGCCGTCGCTGGCGGCGGAGAGGACGAGGACGGAATCTACCTCGAGCTCGCAGAACCCGTCGGCGAGTCGTTCGAGGCCGAGACGGCGTTCGCCAGATTCGACGACGACCGAATCCACGACGAGGTCGTCGGCTCGAAGGAAGCGCTCGAGGAGTACGGCGTCGAGGTCGACGCGTTCGTCGCCCCCTTCGGTCGCAGCGAGGGGCTCGCTGACGACCTCGTTCGGGACCACTACGGCGCGTTTCCAAACGGCGACGACAGCGCTCTGAACGCCCTCGAGGACCTCGATCCGTACGAACTCGGGCGCTCGAGTATCGACGGGGAGTCGGCGAGTGAGTTGGATATCGAAGCCTACTACGACGATGTCGCAGACGGTGAGTACCTCGGAATCGTCGTCGGCCACAGCCAGTTCGACGAGACGACGCCCGAACGCGTCCGCTTCGCGATTCAGGCCGCGAAAGATCGCGATCTCGAGATCGTGACGCTTCGCGAGGCACTGATCGACCTCGACGTGTGGGAGGGCGAAACCGGCGGCGCTGACAGCGAGGGCGAAGCTGGTGACGACGAAAACGGAACCGGTCCCGAGGACGAAAGCGACGACGAAACGTCCGCAGAAACGGACGACGCGTTCGGGGCGACGGTCCGAGAGAATCGGACGCCACTGCTGGCCGGAACGGGCGCGCTCGCGGCCCTCGGCCTCGCCGGTACCGCCGCCTACCGACGATTCACGCAGTCAGGCGACGACGGGCGACTGTAACGCGAGCACGAGCCACGACTCGATATCGGCTCAGACGACTCGGTTCGTGAACGCCTCGTCAGCCTCGAGCCTCCCGACGTTCGTCTCGACGAGTTCGCCGACGTCGCGGAAGTAGTCTCGCGTCAGGGCCGCACTGTGGGGCGTGACGATGACCTCGTCCATCTCCCACAGCGGCGACTCCTCGGGAAGCGGTTCTTCTTCGAAGACGTCGAGCGCTGCTCCCCGGATGGCCCCCGACTCGAGGGCGTCGATCAGCGCGGGCTGGTTGACGACAGAGCCGCGGGCGACGTTGACGAAGTAGGCGTCCTCGCGCATGGTTTCGAACGCGTCGGCGTCGAAGAGGTGGTGGGTCTCGTCGGTCAAGGGCACCGTCACGATCACGAACTCGGCGTCGGCGATAGCGGTGTGAAGGTCCTCGTTCGGGTGGATTTCGTCGAAGCCGGGAACCGATTCCTCGGAACGGCGCACGCCAGTAACCTGAACGCCCAGCGAGCCGAGCGTCTCCGCGACGCCGCGTCCGAGCGTGCCCGTTCCGACGACGCAGGCCGTCGTTCCGGGGAGCGTGAACGCCTCGTCCCACTCGGGGCGAACCCAGCGCCGATCTTGCTGATTAGCCGCGTAGCCGTGGAGTCGCCTCGAGAACGAGAGCAGGTAGCCCGCGACGGTCTCGCCGACCGTGCGGTCGTGAATTCCGGTGCTGTTGGTGAGGATCACGTCGTGTTCCTCGAACTCGTCGAAGGGGAACCGGTCCACACCGGCCTGAATGGAGTGGATCCAGTCGCACTCGAGGAAGGCGTCGCGGTGCTCGATGGTGATGACGGCGTCGCAGTCGGGTATCTCGTCGTCGCCGATCACGTCGACCGGGACGGAAAGGTCAGCCAGAAAATCGGTCAGTTCCGCCGGCGGGAACACCGACGCGACCGAGTCGTGAACGCCGAGTCGCTCGAGATCGAAGTGCATGGGTCGGTGTTTGGACGAATCAGAGATGAACCTTTCCCGACCCCGGTATTCGACGACTTGCTCCGGCAGTATCCGTCGTCGAAACGTGGCAGACGCGCCAACCAATCGTTTCGCGACCATCGCAGCCCCATGAGGGAAGTGTTAACCTATACCAAACCATAGTTGACAAAATGACCGAGCGCGACGAGGCTCAACGGGCAGCAGCGGTGTGTGAGAGTTGTGGAACGGCACACGCGGTTCGTCTCGGTCCTGACGGAGAGATACAGCCGATAGGAACTGGACACGGTCCCAAGTGTACGTGCGGGAACGAGACGCTCCAGATTATGAGCACCGACGCGGTCGTAATGGAGGACGCGGAGGACACCGAAGACGCCGAAACGAACGACGGCGGAGAAACGGATTTAGACCAGTGAACTGCCTCGGCCTGCTCCGCCTGTAGATCAAGCCGAGCAAAACCCGTCATCGTGAGTGCACTCGGCGAATCGTCACCGATTGACGGACTGGATCGACTGACGGACGGGAACTACTGACGGGTGTTGTCACTCCGAGAACTGGAAGTGGCGGCTCAGGAAAAACCCTCGTCACACGGGGCTCGGTGGGGGTAACACTTCGTCACTGCCGCCACTCTCACTCCGCACTCGAGTCGTTTCCGTCTATCGCTTCTCGACTCACTCGCGCCACGCTTCGAGGTCGCGCAGTTCCGCCACGATGTCGCCGACGTCCTCGTCCTCGAGTGCACCGCGTTCGGTTACGTACTCCTCGATGCAGTCGGCGGGCGTCACGTCGAACGTCGGATTCGCCACGTCGAGTGACGCGTCGCCGTCGTAGACGGCCGAGCGATCGCCTGACTCGAGGTTGATCTCCTCGCGGGTCGACACCTTGTCCGTCGCGGCGACGACCGAAACGGGGACGCCCTCGCGCTCGGCTGCGAGCGCGATCCCTCGCGTTCCCGCCTTGTTCACCACGGAGCCGTCGTGGAGAATCGTGTCCGCGCCCACGACCACCCGATCGACGGCCTCCCTCGAGAGCAGGTGGGCCGCGGCCGCGTCGGTGTGAACCGTGATCGGACACTCGAGAGCCTCGTCGGCGGCCAACTCCTCGGCGACGGCGACGCCCTCTCGCGCGGGCCTGGATTCGGCGACGAAGAGTCGCGACGGCTCCCCCTCGCGGATCGCCTCGAGGACGGTTCCCGAGCGCGAGAGCGTCATGACGGTCCCGTCGATGCGCTCGGCCGCGGTCGCCGCCGCGGCGTCGTCGGCCTCGAGCGCGCGATCGATTCCGGCGAGTGCGGCCTCGAGCACGTGCGGTGCGCCGACCGCGCCGTCGACCGCGTGTTCGTCAGCGTCGGTCATCGCCCGGTTCACCCGATTTCTGAGGACGGCCATCGAGGGGCGGGCCTCGAGCAGCCGCCCGGCGAGTTCGGCGAGTTCGTCCCGCTCTTCCTCGGGATCGTCCCCGTAATCGGCTCGTTCCGCGACGAGCAGGCCCGCTCGGTCGCGCACCACCTCGAGCGCGCGAACGGAGAGGGCCGCCGCGCCGTGTTCGTCGTCGGCCGCGATCGATCGAACGGTTGGTGCGACGCGCTCGTAGGCGCTCCAGAGTTCCGGGACCGTCTCGAAGGCGTCTTCGTCCGATTCGGTTTCCCCGAACCCACCGAGCAGTTCGGTCGGCGACACCCACTCGAGGGCGTCGTGTTCCTCGCTCAGGTCGACCTCGCGGTGGTCGGCGTCGAACAAGTATGGGTGGACGATCCACTCGCGTCCGAGATCCGGATCGTCGACCGTGACCGGTCGCCCGTCGCGAACGAACGTGACGGAATTACCGGGATCGAGTCCGGTCTCCTCGCGAATCTCCGTCCGAACCTGCTCGTCGGGGTCGCCCTCCGCGAAGCCGGAGACGCCGCCCCACTGGCCCGCGTAGGTGCCGACGGCGTCACTGCGGCGCAAGACGAGGATGTCGCCCCGGTGTCTGAGAAAGGCGGTGACGACGTGCGTTCCATCGGAAGCGTCGGCGCACATACTCGTCCCGACGGGGGCCGGAGTGGTGTCGCTTTCGACAGCGACTCGCCGTCCCGGTCGGTCGTCCTCGCGGCCGAACGCGTCTCTCGAGGACGGCAGCTGCCCTTGGCACGACCTCGAGTGAACGAGACCGGCGACCGGGGATCGTCCGCTGACGAACGCGTTTCGGCGTCGACGACGAACGGTGTGGGGAGAGACGAACAGTTTTCGAGACTGGCCGGCAAACGAACACTATGACCCGCATCGCGATCATTTCCGACACGCACGTGCCCACTCGAGAACCCGACATTCCCGAGTGGGTCGTCGCCGAGATCGAGCGGGCCGATCACACCATCCACGCCGGCGATTTCGAGTCGATCGGGGCGTACGACCAGATCGTCGACCTGACGGACGGCGAACTGACCGCCGTTCTCGGCAACGTGGACCCGGCGACGCTCGACGTGGCGCGGACGGCCACCCTCGAGATCGACGGCGTGACGTTCGTCGTCACTCACGGCGACGGCTCGTCGGGAAGCTGGCGCGAACGCGTCCTCGAGACGGCCCGCGAGGAATCGGGCGCGGACGCCGAGACGACGCTCGTCGCCGTCGCCGGCCACACCCACCAGGTGGTCGATACGACCGTCACGTTCGACGACCCCCACCGAGCCGACGGCGAGGACCGACCCGTCAGTCGCATCCGGCTGCTCAACCCGGGGAGCGCTACCGGCGCTGCACCCACGACGTTCGAGACGATGTTCGTCGCCACCGTCGACGACGGAACCCTCTCGGTCGAGCATCGAACTGGATAGGGTGGGCCGTCTCAGACGGTTTACTGTAAGCCACTTCCGGCCCGACCGCGAGTCGTCCTGCGGTCGCGCCGGTGCATCGGTACAGCAATCCGTCTCAGCGAACGTGACTGGAACTCTCGGTCGCGAGCAGTGGACGAACTATAAATCGTCGACAACACAATCCGAGAATATCGATGGGAACTCCCGAACGAACGGCTACTGAGTCCGGAACGGACGCTCGGATCGGCGTCGACGTCGGCGGCACCTTCACCGATGTCGCACTCACCGTCGACGACCGCCTCGTCACCGCGAAGGTGCCGACGACCGATCCCCAACAACTCGGCGTGCTCGAGGGGATCCGAAAGGCCTGCGAGCGAGCGAGCGTCGATCCCAGCGAGATCGACGCGTTCGCCCACGCGATGACCGTCTCGGTCAACGCCCTCCTCGAGCGCGGCGGCGCGGCGACCGCGCTCGTCACGACCGAGGGGTTTCGGGACATCCTCGAGATCGGCCGTCAGAACCGTCCGGATTTGTACGATCTCGAGGCTGAGAAGCCGGACCCCCTCGTTCCGCGTCAGCGGCGGTACGAGGTCGCGGAGCGGACGACGACCGAGGGCGTCGAGCAACCGGTCGATCCCGACGAAATTCAAGATCTCGCGGCGATCCTGCGGGAGTCGGACGTCGAAGCCGTCGCCGTCTGTCTGCTCCACGCCTACGCCGACTCGGAGAACGAGCGACTCGTCACCGAGGTCCTGCGCGAGGAACTCGCGATCCCGGTCTCGGCCTCCCACGAGGTACTCGCGGAGTTCCGCGAGTTCGAACGGACGTCGACGACGACCGTCGACGCCTACGTTCGGCCGGCGATCGACCGCTACGTCGGTCGGCTGGTCGAGGAGAGCGAGAACGCCGGAATCCCGGCACCACGGATCATGCAGGCCAACGGCGGCATCGCCGATCCCGAAACCGTTCGAGAGCACGCGGTGACGACGACGCTTTCGGGTCCCGCCGCAGGTGTCGTCGGTGCCGCGGCGACCGTCGACGACAACGACGTCGAGGGACTGGTCACCTTCGACATGGGCGGCACCTCGAGCGACGTGAGCCTCGTTCGGGACGGACAAGCCGAGCGGACGACCGACGCCGAGATCGCCGGGCTCCCGATCCGAACGCCGATGGTCGACGTGAACACCGTCGGTGCAGGTGGTGGCTCGATCGCATGGGTCGATTCCGGCGGCGCGCTGCGCGTCGGCCCGCGCTCGGCGGGCGCAGAACCCGGCCCCGCCTGCTACGGCCGCGGCGGGACCGAGCCGACGGTCACTGACGCCACCGTCGTCCTCGGCTACATCGGCCCCGAGACTGCACTCGGCGGCGAGATGACCCTCGACGTCGAGGCCGCTCACGACGCTCTCGAGCGACTCGCAGACGAAGCGGGTCTCGAGAGCGCGCTCGAGGCCGCACGGGGCGTCTACCGCGTCGCGAACGCGACGATGACGCGGACGATCCGCGCGGTGACGGTCGAACGAGGCCACGACCCCCGCGAGTTCGCCGTCGTCGCCTTCGGCGGCGCGGGACCGATGCACGCCGTCGCGCTGGCCGACTCGCTCGAGGTCGATCGGGTCGTCGTCCCGCGACCGAGTGGCGTCCTCTCCGCGTTCGGCCTCCTCGCGGCCGACGAGAGCTACGACGCCGTTCGGACGGTGGGCGTCGGCCTAAATCGGGCGGAGCCGGCCGACCTCGAGTCCGTCTACGACGACCTCGTCGCGGACGTGCTTGCGGATGCGTCCGATCGGGACGCCGCGGAGGTCGAACGCGCCGCCGACTGTCGCTACGCGGGACAGAGCTTCGAGTTGACCGTTCCCGTCGACGAGTCGTTCGAGGCGGCGACGGTCGCGGAGCGCTTCCACGAAGCCCACGAGCAAGCCTACGGCTACGCGATGGACGAATCGCTCGAGGTCGTCACCCTCCGCGCGACCGCGACGGTTCCGGGAACGGAACCGACCGTCCGCCACGAGGGGACGGGAGACGCCCGTCTCGGCTCGCGGGACGCACACTTCCCCGGAACCGGCGTCGAACCCCGAGAGACGACTGTCTACGACCGAGATCGGCTCGCGTCCGGCGCATCGATTTCGGGCCCGGCGATCCTCGAGCAGGCCGAGAGCACGACCGTCGTCCCGCCGAACTGGGGCGGCGAGATCCTCGCGGACGGCACGCTGGTGATGACTCGAGCGGCGGACGAAACGGAGGTGAGCGAGCGATGACGAGAGACACGACCGACGCCGAAAGCGATTCCGACGACGGTATCGATCCGGTGACCCTCGAGGTGCTGCGCAACCAACTCGAGAGCGTCGCCGAGGAGATGGGCCAGACGCTGATCCGCGGGGCCTACTCGCCGAACATCAAGGAGCGCCGGGACTGCTCGACGGCCCTGTTCGACGCCGAGGGGCGGATGATCGCCCAGGCCGAACACATTCCGGTCCACCTGGGCGCGATGCCCGCGGCCGTCGACGCGGTGCTCGAGTACGACCCGAAACCGGGCGACGTCTTCGTGCTCAACGATCCGTTCACGGGCGGGACGCACCTGCCGGACGTGACGATGGTGTCGCCGATCGCCCCCGAGGGGAACGGGGACCGAGAGGAGGCCATCGAGGAACCCGAAATCGTCGGCTTCGCCGTCTCACGCGCCCACCACGCCGACGTCGGCGGGATGACCCCCGGCAGCATGCCCGCCGGGGCACAGGAGATCTACCAGGAAGGCCTGCGGCTCCCGCCGACCCGGCTCGTCGAGGGCGGCGAGCGCCGCGAGGAGGTGCAGTCGCTGATCCTCGCGAACGTCCGCAATCCGACCGAGCGACGGGCCGACCTCCGGGCGCAACTGGCGGCGAACGAACGCGCCGAAACGCGGCTCGCGGCGCTCTTCGACGAGCACGGACGGGATACGGTTGTGTCGGGGTTCGACGCCGTCATCGACTACTCGCGCGAGCGGATCGCCGAGGAAATCAGGGCCCTCCCCGACGGCACCTACGAGGCGACCGACCTCCTCGAGGGTGACGGCATCACCGACGAAGATATCGAAATCCGCGTCTCCGTGACGGTCGACGGCGACGTGATCGACGTTGACTTTTCGGGAACCGCGGGGCAACTCGAGGGCAACCTCAACGCCCCCATCGCGGTCGCGAAGAGCGCGGTTTACTTCGTCGTGCGCTGTCTCACCGATCCCGAGATCCCGCCGAATCACGGCTGCTACGAGCCCGTGAGCGTCCACGCACCCGAGGGCTCGCTGTTGAATCCGAACTCTCCCGCTGCCGTGGTCGGCGGCAACGTCGAGACCAGCCAGCGCGTCACGGACGTCGTCTTCACCGCGCTCGCTGGGGCCGCACCCGAGCGCGTGCCCGCCCAGGGACAGGGGACGATGAACAACCTGACCATCGGTGCGCGCGACGGCTCGTTCACCTACTACGAGACCATCGGCGGCGGCTTCGGCGCTCGAGCGGGCCGCGACGGGATGGACGGCGTGCAAGTGGGGATGACGAACACGTTGAACACGCCCATCGAATCCCTCGAGACCGAGTACCCGCTCCGGGTCGAACGCTACGCGTTGCGTCCGGATAGCGGCGGGGAGGGGCGATTCCGGGGCGGACTGGGACTCGAGCGCACCGTCACCGTCGAGGCGGACGCGACGGTGTCGCTGCTGACCGAACGCCGTCGCCACGCGCCGAAGGGCGTCGCCGGCGGGCGGAACGGCGACACCGGCGAGAACCTGATCGACGGCGAGTCGGTGCCCGCGAAGACGACCGTCGACGTCGCCGCCGGGACGAGGGTGTCCGTCAGGACGCCCGGCGGGGGCGGACACGGCGAGCCGGACGAACGTGATGAAGCAGCGCTCGAGGCCGACCGCTCGGCCGGCAAACGAACCGACTCGAACGAGAACGCGGAGAGGAGTGGCTGATCGATGAACACCGACTCCTCCGCCTGCACCACCGACAGCCTGCTTCACTGACCCGGGTTCGACGTCGAACTCGAGGACCTGCGAGTCGACAGCGAACGGCCGGTCGAAACGTGCCGAAATTCCCCATCCTCGGCTAACGCGGTGGTAAATACCGATTTTACGTCTCGCCGTCTCGCTCGTTTCCCGCGCCAGACGGCGGGATCCTCGAGCAGCGTTCCGTCCGTTAGGGCGGAGTATCCTGCTCGGGCGGAGTATCGTCTCTCGAGTGGAATTCATAATTCCCAGCTCAGTTATACCAGAACCATCAATTGATTGTATGAAAGCGTTCGAACCGGAACCAACTCATTCACCTGCGGAGATTGCAAACTGGGTCTTCACTCGGTCGCTGCTGATTCTCGTTTTCACCTTCTTCGGAGCGATATACGCTGTCGACTTGTTTGCGCCGCTCGGTACCGTCGCTGTCAGTGTCGTCGGAATCCTCGGACTGTGGTTCTCGTATCAGGTGCTGTTTCGTGGAATCGAGGCCTATCTCGAGGGGAGAGCGGCCGGACTCGAGGTCGAATCAGCTTCCTGAGTGGCGGCTGTTTCGGGGTCTCGACTGCCGGTCGACAGCCACACCGCTCGTTCGATAGTCCCAGACACTGCCGACACTGGCTCGATTATCCGGTGACGGTGCGTTTTTGGCGACGCTAGCCCTCTCACCGGTATGGAATGTACCCCAGTGATGGATCTGCCCGAGGTCCGTCCCGGTGACGATATCGCCGAACTCGTCGCGGATCGGGCGAGCCTCGAGCCCGGCGACGTGCTCACCGTCGCGAGCACGATCGTCTCGAAAGCCGAGGGGCGAACGGCGGACTTCGCGGACTACCCCGTCAGCGGCCGGGCGCGCGAGATCGCCAAGCGACTCGAGGCGGTGACGGGCGAAGAGAAAGACCCACGATTCGCACAGGCGATCCTCGACGAGAGTTCGGAGGTGCTGATCGAGGCACCGTTCTTGTTGACTGAGACCCGATTCGGACACATCTGCCCGAACGCAGGGATCGACCAGTCGAACGTGCCGGATCACGACCTCCTCTTGTTACCGAAGAAACCGAGCGAGAGCGCCGAGCGAATTCGATCGGGCCTCGAGAAACGCGGACTCGAGGACGTCGCCGTGATCGTCACCGACACGTGCGGTCGCCCGTTCCGACACGGCCAGCGCGGCGTCGCGATCGGGTGGGCCGGCATGCCCGCGAGTCGAGACTGGCGCGGCGAACTCGACCGCGACGGCCACGAACTCGGCGTGACGGTCCAGTCCGTCGTCGACGAACTCGCCTCGGCCGCGAATCTCGTGACCGGCGAGGGAGCCGACGGCACGCCCGTCGTCGTCGTCCGCGACTGGGAGTTCGGCGACCTCGAGGGCAGCGACGAACTGTTCAGAGCGGTCGAAGACGACCTCGTTCGGGACGCGCTCCGAAACTGGAGGTTCGACGAATGACAGCTGAGACACCGACTGAAACGCGGGCGACGGACGACGCGAACGACACCAACAACGTGAACGACACGAACGATACCGACGACACGACGGACGCAACGGACGCGAACGACGCAAACGATGTGACGTGGGGGATCGAACTTACGCCGGAGCATCCGCCAGAAAAGGTCGCCTCGCTGGCTTCTCTCGCCGAGGACGAGGGCTTCGACGTGGCCCTGGCGAGCAGTCACTACTTCAATCGCGACCCGTTCGTGACGCTCTCGCAGATGGCCGCGGCGACCGACGACATTCGACTCGGGCCGGGCGTCGTCAACCCCTACGAAACGCATCCGGTGAAACTCGCCGCCCAGACGGCAACGATCGACGAGATCAGCGACGGACGGGCCGTCTTCGGCGTCGGGGCCGGCGACCGCTCCACGCTGGCGAATCTCGGCATCGAGCGGGAAAAGCCGCTTCGGCGGGTCCTCGAGACGTTCACACTCGCAGCGGACCTCTGGGACGGCGAGACGGTGACGCGCGAGGGCGTCGTAACGGCCAGAGACGCCTCGTTAAACCTCGATCCCCCCTCTGAGAAGATTCCGACCTACGTCGGCGCGCAGGGCCCGCACATGCTTCGGATGAGCGCGAAACACGCGGACGGCGTGTTGATCAACGCCGCCCATCCGCGAGATCTCGAGTGGGCAGCGGGCCAACTCGAGCAGGGTCTGGACGAGCGACCGGACGAGTACGGCCCCTTCGAGTCGCTCGCGTTCGCCAGCGTCAGCGTCGCCGGCGACGAAGACGCGGCGCGGGAGGCCGCACGGCCGCCAGTCGCGTTCATCGTCGGCGGGGCGGCCGAACCAGTTCTCGAGCGCCACGGCATCGATCGCGAGGCGGCAGGAGCAGTGAGCGACGCCTTAGAGCGGGGCGAACTGACCGAAGCGTTCGGTCGCGTCACGCCCGCGATGATCGACGCGTTCTGCATCGCCGGGACGACCGACACCGTCGCAGACAGATTCGAGGCCGCCCTCGAGCACGTCGACGGCATCGTCGTCGGCTCGCCGCTGGGGCCGGACCTCGAGGACGCAATCGAGCGTGCGAGCGAGGCGCTGTCCATCGCGACGGCGGACAGATAACGCTGAACGGGCGTCGAAGCCGAAACCCGATTAACTCGAGGACGACGAGAAGAGGCTGCCGATCGCGCCGAGCGTGAGGATGCCGAAGACACCGAGCGAGAAGACGATCATGAGCGTCCCAACCAGGACGAGCAGCGGAGCGATTCCCTCGCCCATCGCGACGTCGGCGAAGTATTCGTTCATCTCGACGATGTTGTCGACGATCACGTTCATCGGTGTCACAGTATCCATACGGAGGGGTTGTCACCGATCATACTTGGCGGTGCCGGTCCGTAGTCGGGTTTCGACGAATCGGCGGGGCGGGCGAGCTATCGGGCACAGAACCTAAGCCTGTCGTCTCCGTACGTCAGGCCGTGACCGACGACGCGACGCTTTCGGATTTCAGTTCGCCCGGTTCCGACGCCGGCACCGAGGCCGACGAGTCTGACACGAGCGGCGAGTCCGACGAATCCAGCGAATCCAGCAAGGCACCTACTCGAGCAGATGAGCAAACCGACGACGAACTCGAGCGCGATACCATCGAAGAACCACAGCATACCGTCGAAGCGCCACGGACGACGTTCGCCTGGGGGTCGTACACCTGTGGCCACTGTGAGGCGGCGACGGAACGGGCCTGGCGCGTCGACGGCGAGTTCGTCTGTCCGGCTTGTAAGCCCTGGTAATCGTCGGACGGAAAGACGTTCTCCCGGCTCATCTCGGACGTGGACGGTGGCTACCCCCGAAAACTTATATTTCCTTCGCGAGTACATCCACGTGCAATGGCGCAAGGTACGGTCGACTTCTTCAACGACACCGGCGGCTACGGATTCATCGAAACTGACGACGCAGACGAGGACGTGTTCTTCCACATGGAAGACATCGGCGGTCCTGACCTCGAAGAGGGCCAGGAACTCGAGTTCGAAATCGTCGAGGCCGAGAAAGGCCCGCGAGCGACGAACGTCGAACGTCTGTAAGACGAGACTCGGTAGTGGTATCGTTCTCTGAGTGTCAGGTGCCTAGCACCGCAACCACATTTTCACGCGCTCACGAACGGTAGACCCGTCTCCGCCGAGAGACGAGTAACCCGACGCAAAGCATATGTCCCGGAACCCCAAATGACGTATTGATGAGAGGAGAGAGGGCCCCCGTTTCTGTCTGCGCCACCGATGACTGACGCCAGCCCGCCACCACAGATCGAACAATCGACGAGTACCGAGACGCTCGAGGTCGAGGCAGTCGCCGAGCTCTGTGCGGACATCGAGTCGAACGTCGGCGACGTGATCGTCGGCCACGAAGCGGCAATCGAACACGTCGTGACGACGATGCTCGCACGCGGACACGTCCTGCTGGACGACGTGCCCGGCGTCGGCAAAACGATGCTCGCCCGTTCGATCGCGACCTCCGTCGACTGTACGTTCCGCCGGGTTCAGTTCACGCCCGACCTCCTTCCCGCCGACGTGACCGGCGTCAACGTCTTCAATCAGAAGACCCGAGAGTTCGAGTTCCAGCCCGGTCCCGTCTTCGGAAATATCGTCCTCGGCGACGAGATCAACCGCGCCCCGCCGAAGACCCAATCCGCGCTGCTCGAGGCCATGGAAGAGGTTCAGGTCACCGTCGACGGCGAGACGCGCGACCTGCCCGATCCGTTCACCGTCATCGCGACCCAGAACGCCGTCGAGCCGAATCGCACGTACGACCTGCCGTTCGCCGAAGTCGATCGGTTCACGAAGAAACTCCGATTGGGCTACCCCGACCCCGAGGCGGAAACCGAACTGCTCGGCCGCACGGTCGGCAACCACCCCATCGACGACCTCGAGGCGGTGACCGACCTCGAGACGCTCGTCGCCGCTCGCGCGACCGTCGCGCGGACGCGCGTCGAGGAGCCCGTTCGAGCGTACGCGACGCGACTGGCGAACTACACCCGCGAACACGCACACATCGGCGTCAGTCCGCGCGCCACGATCTCACTCCTCCGCGCCGGACAGGCTCGAGCCGCCGTGAACGGCCGGGATTACGTCGTTCCGGACGACCTCCAGTACGAAGCGCCGGTCGTCCTCCCGCATCGAATCAAAACGAACGGGCGTGACCGCGACGGCGAGTCTGTCGTCGACGCGGCACTCGAGGACGTTCCGGTCGAGTGACAATGCGACCGACGATCCGCGCCTGGAGCGCACTCGCCGTCCTCGTCGTCGCGTTCGGTCTGTCCTGGCGCTACGGCCCGCGAGCCCTGAACGCGATCGTCACACCGCTACTCGTCGTTTTCGCGATCGCCGCAGTGACCGTCGTGCGGACCTCGCCGCCCGAAGTCACCCGCGCACCGATTTCCAACGGATTCGTTGACGACGAGCGGACCGTCGAGATCGAACTCGAGACCGAGCGGGCCGTCTCGGCGACCGTCCGCGACGTACTCGGCGAACGAGTCGTCGCCACCGACGGTGTCGAGACCGGTTCGCTCGAGGTCGACCTCGAGGACGACACCCCCGTTGCGGCGACGACGACGCTCGAAGGCACCGACCGATTTTGCTACGAGGTCCGATTCACGGATCGAGGGGAAGCCACGCTCGGCCCGCTCGAGGTGGTCGTCACCGACGTCTTCGGCCTGTTCAGACAGCGGTTCACGGTCGGCGAGACGGGGAAGACGCTCGTCTATCCCCGCGTCCACGACCTTCGCCGTGGAACCGGCGACGCGCTCGCGGGGGTCGTCGAGCGCGAGTACACCGACCGAACGGAGTTCGACCACCTCCGAGAGTACCAACGCGGCGATTCGCTCCGGGACGTCCACTGGAAATCCGCCGCGAAACGTCCCGGCGACGACCTCGTCGTCACGGAGTACGCTACGGGTGAGGCGAACGGGGCGATCACCATCGCCGCGGAGTGTGAGCCCGGTTCCGACGACACGCTCGCGACGGCGCTCGCGAGCCTCGCGATGCACGTCATCGAGGAGGACAGTCGCGTCGGGGTTACGGTTCCAGACGGCTCGTACGAACCGGGGTCGAGCGCGTCTCATCAACGCGAGTTGCTGACGGCGTTCGCCCTCCTCGAGCCGGGATCGATCGACGACGACCATCGACGTGAAGCCGACGTCCGGATTCGCTCGGGCAGCGACGGCACGGTCGTCGCCACCGACGACCGAACGATCCAGTTCGTGGACCTCATCGGTGGTAACCGCGGAGGCGACACCGGAGACCACCCAGTGAACGAGCGAGTCGACATCGGCGTCGGCACCGACGACGGTCGTTCGGAGGGGACGTCATGAGCACGGATTCGCGCTCGCACGCGGGCAACCGGACGCTCGGATTCGACGCGACCGGCGCGTTCGGGCCCGGGACGTTCCGGCTGCTCGCGCTGGGATGCGTGCTGGTGTTGACGGCGTCGTACGTGAGCGTCCTCCGGGACGTGACACTGGTCGTCGGCGGCACGCGATCGCTCGACCTCCTCGTCGGAGCCGTCCTCGTCGGCGCGACGGTACTCGCGTGGACGATCCGCCCGCGAACGGCCGTCGTCGGCGCGCTCGTCGCCGGCGCGCTCGGCTTCGCGTACTACCTCGAGGTCAGCGGTGTCGGCGTCGCCGTCGTGTTCTCGGCACAGGATGCGATCGTCGCGGATACGATCGCACTCGCCACCGGATTGCCGTTGCTCCGAATGGTCGAGGCGGGCGTCTGGACGCTCGCGTTCGCCCCCGCTCCGATCTTCCTCTCGTGGTATCTCGCCGTGCGCGGGCGCTATGGACTCGCCGTGCTCCCCGGGGGCTTCGCGCTCTTCTTCCTCGTGCTCACCGGCGACGCGGGAACGGTCGTCACCGCTCTCGGCACGAGCGGCGCACTCGGCGCACTCGCCTTCGGCGAACTCGAGCGCCGCGATGGTTCGATCGCCCAGGCCGACCTGCTGGCGATCAGTTTTGCGCTCATCATGGTCCTCTCGCTGTCGGTTTCGTTCGTCCCCGGCGGCCCGAGCGGCCCGGCTCACCCCGGAAGCGGCGAGGACGGCTCGCTCGAGGGAACGATCGACTACTCCTCCGATCGCTCCGGAATCAGCGGCGCAGTCGACCTCTCGCCGGAGGTCCGCTTCACCGTCGAATCCGAGGAATCAGCCTACTGGCGAACCGGCGTCTACGATCGCTTCACGGGCGACGAGTGGGTCAGAACCGGCGAGAGCAGCGAGTACAACGACGACGTGCTCGAGGACCCACCCGGCGAGTACGACGAGGTCGAGCAGGTCGTCACCGCCGAGACGGACCTCGGCGTCATGCCGGCCGCAGGCCAACCGCTCTCCCTCGACGGCGACCTCACAGATCACGCGGAAGTCAGTTCACACGGGCACGTGCAACCGACCTCGGGCGTCCTCGAGGGCGATAGCTACGCCGTCGAGAGCGCCATCGTCGATCCGGACTCGAGTGAACTCGAGAACGCGGGAACCGACTACCCCGACGAAATCGCCGAAAGCGACTACGTCCAGACGCCCGAAGGCACCTCGAGCGAATTTGAAGATCGGGCAGCCGAACTCACCGAAGACGCCGATACTCCCTACGAGAAGGCGGTCGCCATCGAGGAGTACCTGCGAACCTCGAAGGAGTACTCCCTCGACGTCGACCAGCCCAGCGGTAACGTCGCCGAAGCGTTCCTCTTCGAGATGAACGAAGGCTACTGCGTCTACTTCGCCACGACGATGACCCAACTGCTGCGCGCCGAAGACGTGCCGACGCGCTACGTCACCGGCTACACGAGCGGGCAGGAAGTCGACGACGACGAACACGTCGTCCGCGGCACGGACGCACACGCCTGGGTCGAGGTCTACTTCCCGGATCACGGCTGGGTCGCCTTCGAGCCGACGCCGCCGGCAGACCGTGCGGACGAACACACTGACAGCGTCGAACAGGCCCGCTCCGACGGCGCCAGCGGCGTCGACACCGACTCGAGCGAGGACGAACCGATCACCGACGATGACGAGGAGTCGGGCGACGACTCGAGCGAGCCAGATCACGGTGACGACGACGGCAGCGACGACGGAGACGATTGGAACGAGACCGATCCCGGATCCGACGACGATCCAGCGGCCAACGAAACCGACCCCGACGAGAACGGGTCCGACTCGGATCAGACCGACGACGACACCATCTCCGAACCGAGCGAGGAGGGCGACTCGAGCGACGGCGATGACGAGAGCATTCTTCAGACCGTCGTCTCGCTGCTCGCCGTCTCTCGAGAGACGGCCGCAGTTGCACTCGTCGCGCTCGTCGGCGTGCTCGCGAGTGCGTACCGAGTCGACGCGAGGGCGCGTCTCGGCCGGACGCTCGGCCTCTACTGGCAGCGACGGCGAGGCGACCCCGACCGAGATGCCGAACGAGCGTTCCGCCGCCTCGAAGAACTCCTCGCACGCGAATACCGCCCACGGAAGCCGTCGGAGTCTGCCCGAACGTACATCCGATCCCTCGAGTCCCCCGGCACGACTTCCAATCAGACGCTCGATTCGCGATGTGAGATCGTCCTCGAGCGATACGAACGGGCAGTGTACGGCGGCGGAGTCAGTCGGACCGAAGCCGACGAGGCGATCGAAACCGTCGACGAACTGGCTCGCGAACGCCTTCCGGGCAGATAACGCCCGGGAAAACGGGGTGGACGCTCAAAAAGAACCACGCGAGGGCATGTGGGTCCCGATAGTGTTTAATATGGCCGTTTCGTATCATGGAACGTAATGTCGGAAGTCTGCTCGACGTGCGGGCTGCCCGAGGAACTCTGCGTCTGTGAGGACGTAGCCAAGGGACAACAGCAACTCAACATCCGCATTGACGAGCGCAGATACGGTAAAGAGGTAACGATCGTCGAAGGATTCGATCCGAAGGACGTCGACTTAGACAGTCTCTCGTCGGACCTCAAGTCCAAATTCGCTTGTGGTGGGACTGTCGAGGACGGCCAGATCGAACTCCAGGGTAATCACACCGGCCGCATCGAGGAGTTCCTTCGGGACCGCGGCTTTAACGTCGCTTGATACCCGCGATGATCTGAGACGACTTCCGAACCACGGCCGTCTCCGTATCGCTTCCAAACAATTTTCGATTTTCCACACCCGCGAGCGACGCCGCTAGCACTTCGACACGCCACACAGGTTCTGAGCGTCGTCTGGCCGATACGGAGGCGTTAGAACGGCGATTCGGGCTGTTCCGCCTCGTCTTCGTCGTCCCGGTCGCGAACGAGTCCGAACTTCATCCCGTACTTCTCGAGTCCGCCTTCCATACTCTCGATACGCGCGTCGGCCGTCCCCTCGTAGGTGCCGATGAGTTTCGCCGCCTGCACGCTGGCTTTGCCGTGTGGACAGACGGTCACGATGTGGTCTTCGTCCTCTAATTCCTCGACGCGACTCGAGAGTTCGTGAAACGGGACGTTCTCGCTGTCCGGAATGTGACTGTGCGTGAACTCCTGTGGACTTCGAATGTCGACGATACAGATGTCTTCGTCGTCCTCGAGGAGTTCGTTGACCTCGTCGGTGGTGATTTCACCGTCCATTTGCTCACGAGTTGGGAGTCAGACGGAATAAGCCCATGGTTCGCGTCGACGATCGAGTCACTCGAGGAGAGACGTTCGAGCCACCACCGCGTGAGAACGAGCGTTCAGGTCGATGGGAGATACGGTTGCACCCGATTGATCGTGCGTCCGTCGTCTGCTTGCACCCACCCGATGGTCATGAGACCGACGGCGGCGAGTGGAGCGAAGGATACGCCACCGACGAAAACCGCATTGCTCACGATCACGGCGGCGATCGTGACGACGCCGGCGACCGTGTACCGCCGCGTGAATCGGACCGTGACCCCGTCTTCCCACGCCAACGCGAACAAGACTGTACCGGCACCGAACAATACGACGTGTAACTGCGTGTGCAACCAGTATCCGAACGACGGCGCGACCGCCGTGAACTCCGAAAACGTCCCGGGTCCGGCCAGGACCGACCAGTAGAAGTTATGGGCGGGTGCCGTGATGATCATCGCAATATCGACTCCGACGAGAAGTGCAGCGCCGCCGTAGACCGACTTTCCACGGGGAACCCTTCTGGTACTACTCGCAGTAGCCGCAAACAGGAACCACCCCAGGGCGGCTAGCGTCGCACCGACTGCACTCAACGAGAAGAAGAAGTTCTTCACGACCGGGTCCGGGTCCAACAACTGCGCTGCGAACATTCCATTCCAGACACCGATGCCGATGACGAGGAGAATAAATGCGAGTCCATTATCGCTCCGGCGATACGAGATTGCAGTTCCAACGTATGGATAAACGAGAAGTGTTGCAAGAACCCCTCCGAAAGCTAATATCCACGGAATCGCCTGAAAGACGTCCATTCCTACGACACCTTAGCCGTTGGCAGACGATTATTGTTTCGGCCGAATGATTAGTCATGTTTATTTATGCATGCGGACCGGACTCGCTGAGCGAAAGGCCGTCTAAGGGAGAACGAAGTGATCACCAACCCCTGCACCAATTTTGACCAGATACTACCAACTCACTTCGAGAAGAGGCGTCTCATTCTTCACCACACAACACGTATACTCTCCACAGCTACATGTCAATCAAATTGTATTGGAGCTCGAGAGCAATCCGTCTTCGAACGCCAACAACAACGCCGTGATCGTCGAATCGTTCGCCGGGTGCTCGCGTGCACGCTCGAGCGCATCCTCGACCGGAACCGTCCGCACCTCGAGGAACTCGTTCGTATCGAGCGCTCGCTCGCCCGGCTCGAGCCCCTCCGCGAAGACGATCCCCCGATCGTGGCGAAGCACGCCCGTCGCGACGGCGAACTCCTGAACGAGGGCCGTACTCGAGGGGACGAATCCCGTCTCCTCCTCGAGTTCTCGCTCGGCGGCACGCGTGTAGGACTCGCCATCTTCGACGATTCCGGCGGGTAACTCGAGGTGCGTTTCGCGAATCGCCGGCCGATACTGCTCGACGAACAGCAGGTGATCGCCGTCTGGCGCGTCGCTCCCCTCGACGGACGCGACGAGGTCGCCGTCGACGCGAGCCACGACGACGACCGCCGCCGGCAGATCCGCCCAGTAGTATCGTTTCTCGGTGCCGTCCGGTTGCTCGAGGCGATCGTAGCCGCCGTCGTACCAGCCGGTTTCGTACTCCGTCACCGTCTCGAGGCGCTCCCACTCGTCGGGTGTCGTCATCGGGCGAACGTCTCGACCTCGAGTTGGTAATAGGTGCCGTTTCCAGGTCACGGGCAGAATCCGGCGTTCCGTCCCGACGCGCTTCGGTGTGGAAAATAAAATGACTCGCTATTCAGACGAGTTCCCGATACAATCGACCGAACGCCTGTCGGCGAAGCGTCGCGATCGCCGCATCTTCCTCGTTCTGGAAGGTCGCGGCGACGGCCTCGTCCTCGGGCCCAACGTGCCAGACGACGTTGTCGACCGCCTCGTGGCCGGCGACGGTCACCTCACCCTCGTAGGATGCACGCCACTCTTCGAACTCAGCTTTCGTTCCGACGCGAACCGTGAGCAAACTCGCGAACAGCGCATCTCGAGTCGTCTCGACGACGTCGCCCGTGACCCGCTCGTCGTACTCCTCGCGGTCGAACGACATCGACTTTGCGACCTCCCGAACGACGGTCTGGGCTGCCGGACCGACCTCGTCGTAGCGTTCGCGGGCGTCTACAGCCGTCTCGAAGGTGAACGTTCCCACCGTGTGCATACCGGAGCGAACGAGAGAGAGACAGTTACGCGTTTTCGTTTTCGCGCTCGGTCGACCCGTCGTCCGTCTCGGCCGTCTCCTCGTCGGCGACCTCCTCAGAGTCGCTCTCCGCAGAGTCGTCGTGCATCCGTCGCGTCATCTCCTGTGCTTCCTGCAATGCACTTTCGGCCGCAGTCGACAGCGATCCGCGCCCGGGCTGGCGACTCTGCTGAGCGAGACCTTGCTCGAGACCACCCGGACGACCGTGGTCGTGGCCGTGGCTCGTCCCCTCGAACTCCGGCGTCTCGATCTCCTCGGCGTGAGGCGCGACGCGTTCGCCTAACTCCTCGGGAGAACACTCGCTCCACTCCGGTGCGTACTCCTCGAGCCACTCGCCATGACCCTCCCGACCGAGTGAAGCCGTAATCGCGAGATGATTCGCGAGGTGGACGGCGTCTGCTTGTTCCGCTTCACAAACCGGACACGCATATCCCATAGCGCTCCGTACGAACGCCGTCGGTAAAACGTCCACGTCCAACCGCCGCGGCGAAACGGATCGAAGTCACCGATTCAGCGACCGTTTCCGAGTTTGGGCAGTGTCTAGTTAGGCCAGTTTGAGAAGTGAGCAGGTCGTAGAGTTAGTTTGGAACAATGCTCGTAGACCTGCTCAGCGAGAGCTACGCGGCGGAATTTGATGAATGTTGGGAGCGTGAGCGGACGGCGACGCCCGTCAGGGTGTTCGCAGTCCGTCTCCACGCGACCGGTTGTTCTCTTCGAGAGACACAAGCAATTCTTCGCTTGATCGGTGTGGAACGCTCTCATCAAGCGATCTGGAACTGGGTACATCGGCTGGCTGACAGCGTTCCAGACCCGCCGACGGCGAAGCCGTCGCGGGTCGCCATTGATGAAACCGCTGTCAGGATTAACGGAGACTGGTCTTGGGTATACGCTGCAATAGACTTGGACTCAAAACTAATTCTCGATGTCGCAGTGTTCGGACGTCGAGGCACCGATCCAGCTGCTGCGTTTCTGCATCGGTTGACCGAGAAACACGATCTATCCAATACCGTGTTTCTCGCTGATGGCTATGGATATCTGACTGCCCTCTCTCGATTAGGATTGAGCGGTCAGCTCGACTACGTTGATCGAAACCTGATCGAAAAGTGGTTTCACACCTTGAAGATGAGAGTTGACCGCTTCCATAACTCGTGGGTGGGCAGTCGGGCGAGCGTCAGAGAATGGCTTGAACAGTTTGTACACTACTACAACACACAACGACCACATCAATCACTCAACGGACAGACGCCAGCGGAGGTGCTAAACTAGACAGTGCCACTCGTCGCGTCCGTTCCTCGCCGACGAATCTCTCCTCCACCAAGTGTTCGAAAACCTGTTTCGAAACGCCGTCGAACACGGCGGTCAAGGAGTTACAATTTGGGTTGGGACGACGGACGATGGTGTATACGTCGAAGACGACGGACCCGGAATTCCTGCGTCCCAGCGCGAGAAATTACAGGCGAACGAGGCGGGAGCAGAGGCGAGCATAGACGGGATTGGCCTTGCAATCGTCCGTGCAATCGTCACCGCACACGACTGGTCGTTCTCGCTCGAGGAGGGCCGAGAGGGTGGAACTCGCGTCGAAATCACCGGAATCGACTTTCTCGAAGCGACCTGATTGACGCACTCGTCTGCCTGCGCCGTCGACTCACCGGCGCTTTCGCGCGCTCGTTGGTAAATCACTTGCAGGTGCGTGTGGTCACTGTCCTTTATCCGTCGGTCGTATCGGTTGCTATGTATCGCGGTGGCGATCTCCTCGAGGCGTTCCACGGCTCGCTCCCGGAGTGGCTATTGATTCTCGCCGCGTTCGTGACTCGATTCGGCGATGTCTGGGTTCTCGTCTCGATGACGATTCTCGCGTCGTGGCTCCTGACGTGGAAGAACGTCTCGGTCGGCCCTGCTCGAGCGAGAGACAGAACTGCCGGCACGTCGTCGACGAATAGCGACACGGCGTCGACGAATAGCGATACGGCGTCGACAGGCAACGACACGACGTCGGCGGAGGGCGGAGTTGTCCCGTCTGCCGTCTGGCTCGTTGGCGTCGTCGTCGGCGGATTGGCCGCGATGACTGCGCTCAAGTACACCTTCCTGTTGCCACGCCCCGATCTGCTCGCGCCGACTCCCGCTCTCTTACCCGCTGCGCTCGAGTCGACGTACATCTCGACGGTGACCGTCGGCGGCTACGCCTTTCCGAGCGGGCACGCCTTCGGGGCCACCGTGGCTTACGGGGCACTCGCGATGGCGATTCCGTGGGGGGCTCGCCGAACCAGATTCGCCGTCGCCGGTGTCGCCATCGTCGCGATCAGCCTCTCGCGAGTCGTACTCGTCGTTCACTACCCGGGCGACATCGTCGCCGGGATGGTCGTCGGCGTGAGCTATCTCGCGGCCGTCTGGTGGCTCCTCGAGCGCTCGCCGGTCGATCGGCCGACGACGGCGTTCGCCACCGCGCTCGGACTCGCACTCGTCGCAATCGCCGTCAGCGGTGGTGCGGGCCGGTCGGTGACGTACGCGGCGCTCGCGGGCGGTGCGCTCGTGGGCTGGTCGATCGGTCGTCCAGACGCGCTCGGCAAGCGTGAATCGACACCTCGACGCGCGTATCACGTCGGCTCTGGGACGCTCGTGCTCGCAATTCTCGTCGGTCTCACCGTCGTCAGTGACGCGCTCACGGTTGCGTGGGCCGGCGCGCTCGGTGCGATCGTCGTTGCTCCGGCGGTCGTCCTTCCGCGTCGACGGACCGTCTGAGCCCCGCTGTGGCTAGCGCAGGGCCAACTGGTTTCCGCCACGATCCGTTCACTTCGACTATGACCGACGACAATCGCCAACTCGGCGTCGAACTCGGGGAACTCGGCGACGAACTCGAGTCCGCGGACTACCCCCTGAGCGAGGACGAACTGCTCGAGGAGTACGGCGACGAGGAAATCGACATGGAAGGCGAGACGGCGACGCTCGAGGAACTGATCGGGCCGCTCAACGAAGACGAGTACCGAGACTACGGCGAAGTCGAGCAGGCGATCATGAACATGGTCGGCGACGAGGCGATCGGGCGGAAGAACTACAGCGACCGAACGCCCCCTGCCGCGGGCGAGCAGCGCCAGGACGAGGGTGCGCCGGATCAGGACGATCAGGAAGGCCAAGAGTCGTTCTAAGGTGTCGGTGGCTCACGGTCCCGGCTCACGATGTTTGCACGACGCTCCCAACCCGAGTCAACGCTCAGTCGTCGTCATCGGTACTGGCTTCCGTCCGCGCCTGTCGGCGCTGTGCGCGTTCGATGAACTCCTGTGGCAACTCTTCGATCTCACCGGCCTGGACGCCCCAGAGGTGTGAGTAGAGCCCTCCGTTTTCCAGCAACTCGCCGTGCGTGCCGCGCTCGACGATTGCGCCGTCCTCGAGGACGAGGATCTGATCGGCGTCCTTGATCGTCGAGAGTCGGTGTGCGATGGCGAACGTCGTTCTGTCCACGGTCAGGTCGTCGATCGATCGCTGGATGAGCATCTCGGTCTCGGTGTCGACGTCGCTCGTGGCTTCGTCTAACACCAAGACGTCGGGATCTTTGAGCACCGCGCGAGCGATGGCGACGCGCTGACGTTGGCCGCCTGAAAGTTTGACTCCGCGTTCGCCGACCATCGTGTCGTAGCCGTCGGGGAGGTTCTGGATGAAGTCGTGGGCCTCAGCGGCCTTCGCCGCCTCGACGATCTCCTCTCGACTCGCATCGAACGTACCGTACGTGATGTTCTCCTCGACGGTGCCGTAGAACAGGAACGACTCCTGGCCGACGTAGCCCATCGACTGGCGCAGACTCGCCAGCGAGACGTCACGGATGTCCTGCTCGTCGACGCTGATCGCCCCGTCGTCGACGTCGTACAGCCGCAAGAGGAGTTTGAGAACGGTCGACTTCCCCGCGCCGGTCGGCCCGACGAGTGCGACCGTCTCGCCGCCCTCGACCTCGAAGGAGACGTCGTCGATGATCCGCTCGTTTTGTTCGTAGCTGAACGTAACGTCCTCGTACTCGACGCGACCGTCGCTCACCTCGAGATCGGGTGCGTCCAGATCGCGCTCGATTCGTCCCTCTTCGTCCATCAACCCGAAGATACGCTCGCTCGAGGCCTCAGCGCGCTGGTACATGTTGATGACCTGCCCGAATTGGGCCATCGGCCAAACGAGTTGCTGGGTGTAGAGGATGAACGCGACGAACGTCCCGGTCTGGAGCGTGCCAGTGAACGGTCCCGGAGCCGTACCCATGAGGACCCAGTAACCGCCGACGACGAACGTGAGCACGAAGCCGATTCCCGAGATGAGTTGGAGACCCGGGAAGAAGCGGATCCGAAGCCAAATCGCCTCCCAGTTCGTGTTGTAGTACTTCTTCGAAACACCTTCGACGCGATCGGATTCGTAGCCCTCGGTGTTCGAGGACTTGATGACGCCGATGCCGCCGAGGTTGTTCTCGAGTCTCGAGTTGACCTTGCCGACCGACGAGCGGACCGCGGCGTATTTGGGCTGGATCTTCTTGACGAAGATGTAGGTAAATATCGCGATCAGCGGAACCGGTGCGAGCGAAACCAGCGCGAGTTGCGGGTTGAGCCAGAACAGCAAGAACCCGATCCCGAAGACCATCACGATCAGCCGCGTCGCCGAGTTCATCCCCTCGTTGAGAAAGCGTTCGAGTTGGTTGACGTCGTTGCTCAGGACGGACATCATCTCACCGGTTTGCTTCGAGGCGAAGAACTCCATGTCCAGTCGCTGCATCTTGTCGTAGGTCGCGGTCCGGACGTCGTGTTGAATGTCCTGCGAGAAGGCGTTGAACCCCCAGTTTCGCAGCCAGTGGAAGATCGCTCCGAGGGCGAACGAGCCCGCGATTGCGATGGTGACGAACGCGAACTGCCCCTCCGGCGTCGTCGGCAACCACGCGTCGGGCAGGACGACGAGTGGGACTTGCTCCGCAAAGACGGCATCACCGAATATCGCGTCAATGGCAACTGCGAGCAAGAGCGCCGGCAACAGGTCCAGCGCGCGGGCGAAGACGCTCGAGAGGAGGCCGACGCTTACGGAGAACCAGTAGGGGCGGCCGTACTCGAAGAGCAACCGGCGCATCGGGCTCTCGACGTGTTCTCGTTGTTCCTCGAAGGGGTCGTCTTCCTCCCAGTCGACATCCGCCATTGCATTCGACTCCGGGACCGCCGCCAATAAGGGTTTTCGACGGCCCACCGTCCGAATTTCGAGGCAGACGGACGGCTTACTCGTACTCGATTTCGATTTCGTCACCGGCCTCGATGCCGTGTTCGTCGGCGTACCCCTCCGGTACCTCGAGGACCCACTGGGCGTGGCCGGTGTACTCGTGATCCTCGCCGGCTTCATCGGCTTCGGGTTCGGGTGCCGTTTCGATCGACGTGATCTCGCCGTCGGCATCGACGAAGATGATGTCGATGCCGAAGTCCATGTCTCGCATGACGTACGTCCGCTCGCCCTCGTCGGAGTGAACGAAGAGCATTCCCGAATCGTCCTCGAGCGAGTCGTGATCGCTCAGCCCCGTGTAGCGCTCCGAGGCGGTGTCCGCGACTTCGGCGTCGACGGTCGCCAGTTCGTCGCCGTCGTCGCCGTCGATGAGTTGCACGTCGGCTCGATCTTCGTGCCACGGGGCGTCGAGAAATCCGAGCTGGAGGGAGACAAACCCGAGCAGCGAGACGGCCACGACGACCAGTAGCGCCTTCCAGACGGACTCGAGGACCATACCGGTAGCTTCACGCGAGAAAGTAAAGGTTATTCGCCCGGGGGAATACCCTTCGAGTACGGGCTCGTGGTCTAGCTGGTCATGACGCGGCCTTTACAAGGCCGAGGTCGGTGGTTCGAACCCGCCCGAGCCCATTTCTCCGGCGAACAACCAGTGAACCAGAGAAATGTATGCGAGTGCCGGGTTCAAATCAGGGAGGAGCTTGCTCCGACCGTGGTTCGAACCCGCCCGAGCCCATATTTCTGCCGCGAACAATTCGTGAGCGGCAGAAATCTGTCGTAAGGGCGGTTCGAACCCTATCAGTCGCGCGCAGCGTCGCGAGCACGTCTGATTTCGGTGCGAACCCGCCCGAGCCTATTTTGATGGCGAACAACCTCGCTCGCGCTCTTGAGGAACCGATTCTCGAGAATCTGCACCGAACTCGAGAGGCTTCAGAAACCGTTCGACCTGCCCGTACCGTGAGACAAGCACACCGAAGATCACGGCGAATAGTCACTCGAGGATCACAATCGCCGTCCACGCAACGTAGACCACGTCCGCTATCGTTTTGCGACGGCGTCGAGCCACCGCGAAGACCAGAGCCACTCTGTGGACGACGATTCGCCATTCGGATCTGCCTCGATTCGCACGCCGACGACTCCGTCCATCGACTGTGGGTTCCACTCCTCCTGGACGGGCGTCGGACGAAACCGATCGTCGTCTCGAGACTCCAGCATCGTTCTCGTCGATTCTGTGATGGCGGGCGTGGTTAGTTACGCACACCCGAACGATTCGCTCTCCGGGGTAACCAGTGATAGTGTCCGAAAGTGCAACTGGCTAGTCCGAGTATTGATGGCTGAGCGACGAGTTCAATCACGTCCACGTCAGTGTAGATCAGTTCGTCCAGTCGTGATACTATTCACTCGAAGTAACTCGAGACTACGAACGGCGGTTCTTCGACTCGCAGACACGTCCTTTAGCGTTCGATACGTATCCGATGTGTGAGGAACTCAACCGCGAACGCTTCCGAAAACCAGCCCCCCACTACCCCTCGAGTCATCCGGTGTCGATTCCGTCTCCGATCTGCTCATTCGGTCGTTAATGCTTCAATCGAGCCACGTTCTCTCGAATCTGGCCCAGCAAGCCCTCACCGGATTCTTGCTCGAGTGCGGCGTGTAACATCGAATTTTCTGGTTCGTCCTTGATGACGACGCGGAGGTAGGGCTCGAGTTGCGTGAAATTGCTTGCGAGCACCACGGTGTGATTCTCTTCGTCGTGGTCGACGACGCCTGCGTCGGCCAGTTTCGGGACGTGACACTGTACCGACGAGACGTAGACGCTCTTGTACTCGTTTTTTGCGACCTCCTCCGGCGGCACGTCGTGTTCCCACCCAGCGACCTGCTCGGCTAACGTCGACAACTCGATCGGATGTTCCTGGCCCCGCAGCGCGTAGAGGAGGTACCGTCGCCGGCGGTTAGCCAGCAACTCGAGGATGGTGTCTGCAGAGAGTTCTTGCTCCCCCTGACTCGAGGTAAGTGCATCCATAACATAGTATTACCCACCAGACCTGAAAAGGGTGTCTTGAATATCCTGAAATCCAACAGACTACGGTGAATAGCTGATGAATGTGATAGTATGGTCTACGTTTCTGTCCGATACAAACGCTTACTCGCGAAGTTCCTCCACACTTTTTGGATGGTACTTCCTCACACGATTTGGATCTCCGATTCGAAATCCTTTTTTATACGATCGACGGATGTGAGAGTGAGCCGCCTTAGCTCAGACTGGGAGAGCACTCGACTGAAGATCGAGCTGTCCCCGGTTCAAATCCGGGAGGCGGCATTTCTCTCGCGAACAACCCGTGAGCGAGAGAAATCCATCTGATCGGATTTGAACCCTGGAAGTCACAGCCCGCACAGCGAAGCGAGCAGGACTGTCTTCCTTCGGTTCAAATCCGGGAGGCGGTATGGCTTTTTCACGCGACTTCCATCCGGCGAAAACACTCGAGCGAAACACGACCCACCCGATTATCGTCGGTACTGTTCTCTAGCCACCGACGGCTTCGAACTGAGACACGTCGGCAATTACAGAAAGCACTTGTGAGAAGAATAACTAGAACTGTCTATGAGCGATTTCGGTGGGACTGAATCGAAGGGAGCACCATCGATCGGGAAGCCGGTGTTATTCGCGGCGATCTTCGGTGTGGTGTTCCTCGGCCCCATTCTCTCGTTTCTGGTGTATCCGCTCTCGTCACTCGAGTTATTCGTCGCTCCCATCGGGTGGATATGGCCTGCGTTCGACCGGACGTGTACAGGTACGACCTGTGCCATTACCGGTCTGTTCGGGCTCTACGCCGGATACTCGCTCCTCATTACGGGTGGTTTGACGGCTGTGATCTGGACTGGATTGCAGCGAGCCAGCCCCTTCGTCACGTGATTCCGTCCGTATCGACCGTTTCTCACTTCGGTGAATTCGCCTTCACATCCATCTAAGTTTCTGCTCGAGAGCCCGCTGTGACGACCGTGGCTGCAGCTGAACGCCCAACGGTTATGCGTTCCCTCCCAGTCGTATCGTCCATGAGTAGCGAGTCGATTACGAACGAGAGCGACACCTTCGACATCGGCGACACCACGATCCACCGACTGGGATTCGGCGCGATGCGCCTCTGTGGCGAAGAGATCATCGGCCCGCCCGAGGACGAAGCCACTGCTCGCACGGTCCTCGAGCGGGCACTCGAGTGCGGAATCGACTTCATCGACACCGCAGATTCCTACGGGCCGGGGGTCAGCGAACGCCTCATCGGGGAGACGATCGGTGATCCAGACGACGTGCTGGTGGCGACGAAAGCCGGCCTCCTCCGAAATCGCGAGAGCGACTGGATCCCCCACGGCGAGCCAGACTACATTCGTAATCAGGTGCTCGCGTCCCTCGATCGACTCCGAACGGACACCATCGATCTCTATCAGTTCCACCGACCCGACCCCGACACGTCGTTCGAGGACTCGATCCAGACGTTCGCCGAACTCCAGGACGAGGGCCTCGTCGATCAGGTCGGCGTCAGCAACGTCTCTGTCGACCAACTCGAGACGGCCCGCGAGCACGTCGACGTTGCCACCGTTCAGAACCGGTTCAACCTGGACGACCGATCGAACGCGGACGTACTCGAGGTCTGCGAAGACAACGACATCGGGTTCATTCCGTGGGCACCGATCGACGCCGAGGATTTGGACGAACACGGCGACCTCGTGGACGAGATCGCCGACGACTACGACGCGACCCGACGCCAGATCGGACTGGCGTGGCTCCTCGAGCGCTCCGACGTTATCCTCCCGATTCCGGGAACGTCGGATCCGGAGCACCTCGAGTCGAACGTCGAAGCCTCACAACTCTCGCTCGCGGACGAAGACGTACAGCGACTGACCGAGGCCGGCGAGTGATTACCCGCCGACGTAGACCGTTCGCAGCCTCGAGCCGCAGTGAGGACAACACAGCGTCTGCCACGCCATCGGATCGAGGTCGCCCATCGGTTTGCTCCGACGGGCGTCCCGCATCGTCACCGTCGCGTCGCACATCTCGCAGGTGAACGGTCCCTCCGTTTGTGTCATTACTCGCTCGGACGACGGTAGTGATATTGGCTTCTCGGTCTCGGCTGGGTGGGGTTGGTCGCTGACGCTGATCGGTTCGTTAACTCGAGTATATGTCGCACTTACTGTCCGGGTGCGAGAATCGAACAATGCCGAGACGTCCTCGCTGGCGCTGCGCACGACTCGTCTCGTTCGATTCTCTGCGGATTCCTGTGGCTCACGTATTTGTTCGCCGCAGAAAGTCCGGGTGCGAGAATCGAACCGCGGTCGTTCCGCTCACTTCGTTCGCTTTACTCTCTGGTTCGATCTCGCCGTCCGGCTTTTCCGCTCTTCACTTCGTTCGTCGCGAAAAAGTCCGGGTGCGAGAATCGAACCCGCGTCTCAGCCTCCACAAGGCTGAAGGATAACCACTACCCCAACCCGGACACGTGTGCAGACTGATTTAGGAGCGGTTAGACTAAAATACGTTACGACTCGAGGGGACATTCGTGCGAGTCCGTACCGCGATTTCACCCGTAGTTCTCCGATTCAACCGCTTCTGATCGGGACGTTTTTCGGCACACAGGTCATAGCAACGCCAACGCGTGGCCATCACCGACAAAATCTACGTCAAGAACCACCGACAGCTGAGCTCTCAGCTCGAGACGAACATTCCGAAGGGGGCGTTCAAAGGAGCGACGCTGGATATGCTCTTCCAGGGCCAGGGCCTCGAGAAACTCGACGACGCGACCCGTGATCGCGTACTCGATTTCACCGAGGACTTCCTCGACTGTGGCTGTGACAACAATCCCTACTGTGGGTGCCCGGAGCGAAAGTTCATCCAGTACCTCCTCGAGTTACGCGCGCAAGGATTAGGTCCCGACGCCATCGTCGACGTGATGACCGACGACTACATGGTTTACGCCTATCCCGGCGACGTCCTCTCGTTTCTCGACAATGGCGTCCGGACGCTCGAGGCCGCGGAGGGACTCGCCCGGGTCGAAGGTGCAGACGAGGCACACGACGACATTCGACGCGAGAAACGGAATCTCACCCGCTAACTTCGGCTCCGATCCGGCTTTCCGGTGACAATACGTGCAGTAAATCGACGTTAGCGTGAGTGTAAGTCGATGTTAGCGCAACTGGTAAGACTCGTCTTCGTCGTCTAACTCGTCGAGCAAGAGCACTTCGTCTTCTTCCTCCTCGAGTCGGTCCTGAAGCTCCGTGACGTAGGATTTGTACTCGTCGAGTTGTTCGCGGAGGTGGTCGGCCTCGAGTTCGAGGCGCTCGTGTTCGCGGATGAAACTCTTTGGAACCTCGACGCTCGGCGGGAACGTTCGGTCGCCGTCCTCGCCGTCGGTTTCGGTCGCGGCCCTCGCCTTGAGTTCGTCCTCGGGGACGACGACGACCTGACCGTCGTGCTCGACGAGCAAGTCGACGTAATCCCGGAAGACCGCGGACAACGAGATGTCGCGCTCCTCGGCGATATCCTGGAGCGCTGCGAACGCGTCCTCGTTCACCCGAAACGAGATGGTCTTGTTCTTGTTGCCCATTGTCACCTATTCGTCGCTCATGACACTTAACGCTTCGTCAGACGGTGTCGTAGTGCTAACTCGAGGGCTGACTCGATAACGGGCGCTCGAAACCCGACCCTGTCACTCACCCGTCGTCGGGACTGAGTCCTTTCTCCGCGAGCTCGTCGATCGCACCGTCGGTCTTCTCGAGGTCGTCGAGGTCCATCCCCTCGAGGACGTGGTCTGCTTTCGTGAACTGGATCTCCTCGTAGTCGACGATCTGTATCCGATTCCCCCACGGATCGTGGAACTCGAGACCCGGTACGTCCAGCAACTCGATATCGAGCGCGTCGACCCGAGCAGCGACTCGGTCCGCATCGTCGACGACGAGGCCGAAGTGACGGGCGTCATCGCTCGTCTCGCTTGCACCATCGGTCTCGGCCAGCGCGATGAACTGATCTCCCATGTCGATGAACGCCTTCGTCTCGCCGCGGCTTCTGAGGTCGAACGCGAACACCGACTCGTAGAACTCGAGGGCTGCGTCGATGTCGCCGACCTCGAGTGCGACGTGGTTCGTTCCGACGAGTCGTGCGCGGTCGTCGCCGTCGTCGGTGGAATCGTCTGTCTCCGTCATACACCCGTCTAGTCGCTCGAGAAGGGTAATGGCTGTGCTGGCGGCTTGCAGACGGCGAAATACGTCGGGAAAATGGTTCCGTGGCCGGCCGATTAGGCCGGTGCTTCGGCGTCTTCTGTGTCGGCGTCCTCGAGTTGCTCGAGTGCCTGAATCACGTCGTTGCGGTAGTTGACGACCGGCGAGTCGTAACGTTCGCGTGCCATCTGGGCGTACTCGTTGGTGGGTGCCGTCGACCCGCTCTCGGGAGCCTCTTGCTCGGCTTCCCACGCCTCGAACGATTCGATTCGATCGATCGTCCGTTCGGCGCATTCGACGACCCAGCGGTCGCGCGTCGCGTCGTCGACGACTGCGATCGATTCGGGTCGGACGGAGACGTTGACGCTGCCGTCGTCGGTCTCGTAGGTGCGTGGCTTTCCGACGATTGCGACGTACGCCGGCGGCTCCGTGTCGCGAAGCACGGCGGCCGCTTCGGGCTGATACTGGCCAGCGTAGACGAAGAACGTGCCGGTCGGGTCGACGACGCGGCCGCGCCAGTACTCGCTTTCGTCGCCGACGTCTTCGGTCTCGGTGAGCGTGCCGACGATGAACACGCGGTTCGCGCGGTCACCGGTCGGCAAGAGCGCGTAGTTGGGCGCGCGCTCGTCGTCGCTCTCTTTGAAGGTGTACGTCGAATCGTTGAATTCGGAGGCGAAGACGCGACGTGCGACTTCGCGGGTGAGTTCTGACTGGCTCATGTTACATCGACCTCGCTTTGATCAGCAGTTCCTCGGCATCTGTCGGCCCGTCGAGTTCGGAGACGTCGTCCGCGAGGACGTATCGGCCGAACGTCGGCCCCTCAATTCGGTAGTAGGTCCCGACGATATCGTCCAAGATTTCGTCGGCGACGATGGTCGTATCGAGGGCGTCCATCGCCATCTCTTTGGCCTCCTCGAGGGAGAGTCCCGTCAGGTCCTCGGTGGCTTCCTTGTCGAAGATGACCTCGTGGGCGTCCAGTCCGTCGTCGACGACGGCCTTGATGCGGAGGTCGAACTCGCCTTCGACCTCGCCGTGTTCGTTACAGCGTCCATTCTGGAGGACGCGCGTACAGTCCTCCTTCGGACAGCGCTTGATGAGACCGCTGCCACTTTGCATGTCGACGAGCGCGCCTTCGATCTCGCTCGTGTCGTCGCCGACTTCGATCTCTTCGTCGCGTTCTTCGATCACCGTCGTCGAGTTGAGTTTGACCGAGTACCGGCCCTGGTACTCGTCGGTGACGACGTTTCGAAGGTCGTAGACGCCACCTTCCTCGAGTGCGGGGAGGTCCGATTTGGCCCACTTGGTGAACTTGATCGTGCCTGTCGGATCGCCGAGCAAGCCGACCTGTGCGACCGAGTCGCTTCGTGGGTCCCAGAGTTCGATGACTTTTGCGGTGAGATCGATCCACTCCTCGGGTTCGTCGACGTCCTCGACGTTGACGGCCTCACTGCCGCCGCGAGAGATGTCTTCGCGCTCGAGTCCGGCTTCCTCGAGGTAGTGGTTGGTCACGCTCCGGCGTGCCTCGTCGATCGGTACTTTGTATTCATCGACGAGCGTTGCGAGTCGCTCTTCGACGTCGTCGACGCTTACGTCGATGTGGTCCGAAAACTGCTCGTGTATGTCGTCCGCGTGCTGTCGTACGTCGCTCATTGTGTCACGCCTCCTCTTTCGTTTCACTGGGAGGCATACGCCACTTCGTGCCCGATAGTATTTAAAGTGCCGGCGCCGGAGTGAAAGTGAACGCTACGGACGCAAAGCGCACGCCTGCGGTACGAACCGTCTCTCGGAGGGCCGGTCTCGCATCGGAAAGGCGACTACCGCTTGCTTGAAAAATCGTATGTGTGGGCGCTCGCAACTGGCGACGAACCTATGTGTTCTGGGGGCCAAAGATGGGTCAATGGCGGATCGTAACCGACTCGAGCAGTTCTTGCGCTCGACGGTTCGAGGCGCGGGTGAACGCTACGAGCAGGCTCGCGGCTCGACGAACGAGCAACTCTCAGACGCCCGCGAGGCCTATCAGGCGGCGAAGAACGCCAGCAGTTTGCCCTCGGACGATGCGGGTCGGGTGAAGATCGTCTGCCGACGTTACGCCGAACAACGAGCGGCGAAACTCGACGACGAGTACCGACCGGCGTGTTACGAAGCCACGCACCCCGACTGCGAGGGCTGTGTCGAAGACGTCTACGACGGGCGGATCGAGACCTGGTGATCGGCTCTCACGTCGCTCGGGACCCGTTTTCGACCGCTGACCGTTCGTACTCCGGACGTTCCGCCGGTGGCTGAAATCGACGTGAACGCAAGCTACTTGGTTCCGGTTTGTAATTTTCCACGTACGGATCGATATGAGTTTCCACGATGCAGGACTGTCGATCGCGATCGCGCTCACTATCGTCAAGACGCTCATCCTGCTCGTGGGTGGTGTCATCACCTTCTTCGCGTACAAAGCCTACAAGCGGACCCACCAGCGCGCGCTCGGGTTACTCGCCGCCGGCTTCGGTCTCGTCACGCTGGGTCTCGTCCTCGCCGGATTGCTCTACGAGATTCTCGGCGTCTCGTTGACCACGGGGATCCTCCTCGAGAGCACGCTCATGCTCGTGGGCTTTCTGGTTATCGCGTACTCGCTGTACGCGTCGTAGCTGGCTCGAACTGAGAGAACTAAGGTGCGCGCACGCGAGTTGTCGGTTGTGAGCGACGACGAACAGTCGCGGACGAGGAGAGCTAGCGAACCCGACCACCTTCGATCCGGCGACGGTCGGTTTTCCATTCGACGGGAGATCCTCGAGGACGAGCCACCGGGACGCGCACTCGACGTTGCGACCGGAACTGGACGGAACGCGCTGGCACTCGCAGCCACCGGCTGGACCGTCGACGCGCTCGACATCTCGCGAGCGCAACTGGATCGAGCGCGCACTAACGCGGCTGAGCGGTCGATGTCGGGTACCGTCCACTGGATTGTAGCCGACGTGGACAGCTACTGTTTCCGGCCGCGTACGTACGATCTGATCACGATACGGTTTTTCGACGCTCGAGATCGACTTCCAGCGGTGCTCGAGGCGCTCGCCCCCGGCGGCGTCCTCTGGTACGAACACTACCTGACGGCACCCGACGTCGAGTCCGGACCGGGTGCGCAGTATCGGTTCGACTCGAACGAACTGCTGGCGGCGTGTTCGTCGCTATCGATTATGTACTACGCCGAGTATCGAGCGGACGGGCAACCCCGGGTGACGTTGGTCGCGCGAAACGAGACGGACGCGCCCCGACGTCGACCGTCGGCGAGAGCGGGCCAGAACCGGTGAGCCGGGTGGTCGAACGAGTTCGCTTCGGACGCCACGTGATCCCCGTTCGCCCGGTGAGTAATCGGAAATTTGCCAGAAACGCGCTTGTTGAGGGCGTTACGGCAGGTCGAGAGAGTAACGTATTTCCACACCTTGCCGAATGGTATGAATACGCGTGGATAGACGAGTTCTGTTGGTAACTGCGCTCGCGCTCTGTGGAATTACCGCCCTTTCTCTCGCAGCCCCGACGCTTCCGACCGCGGAATCGGTCATCGAAGACGAGGAAATCGAACCGCCCGATTTGGACGAGGACGAGGAAGAGCTGCTCGAGGAACACGGTGGCGACGAGCCCCCACAGGGTGAGAGCGTGTTCCCAGTCGAGTGGTTCGTCGTCGGTGCGGCCCTCGTGAGCCTGCTCGCGCTCGCTCGTCTGGGCATACAGTACCCCGGACAGACGGGCGCGATAGTCGTCGGCGCTATCGCGATCCTCGGGGTCCTCGGCGGCCTCCTCTGGCTCACGGCCCAGAGCGGTGGGCTCGAGTCGGACCACATCGATATCCCGGCATCGTTCCCGGTCCTCGTTGCGGCGGTTTCGATCGTTTCCGGACTCCTCGGTGCGTTCTTCCTCACCGATCGATCCGGCGACGGCGGGGATCCGGCAGATCCCGTCACGTCGCCAGCCGAGTCGGACGAACTCCCGTCAGTTGACGCGTCACCCACCGATTCGAGGCCGACCCTCCCCAACACGGTCACGGCGTCCGAGAACGAAATCTACCGGGCGTGGCTGTCGGTGGTCGACTCGCTCGAGGCGAACGAAGGCACGAATACGGGTACGGATACGGATACGATGACGCCCGGCGAGATCCGAGACGCCGCCCTCGAGTGCGGCTACGACCCCGAAACCGTCGACGAACTCACTCGCCTGTTCGAGGATACCCGCTACGGTGCTCGGGGGCCGACGGCGGAGCGAGAACAGACGGCGAGAACCCTTGCACGGCGACTCTCACTCGAGGGCGACATCGAGGCCGATGGCGAGGACGGTAGCACGGTCGACGAGGATAGCACGACCCAATCGACGAGCGACGACACGACGGCGGTGAACGCCGATGAGTAGGGTCGTTCGCCTCATCGTGTTGGCAGCCGCGTTCGTCACGCTCGCGGTCGGCGGCGTCGTGTTCGTCGCGTCAGGTCCCATTGTCGCGTTGCTTCCGTTCGAGGCGATCGTCGTATTGGAAGCGTTTCAGCTCGTGTTGGGGATCGCGCTCTTCGCGTTCGTGATCCAACTCTGCCGGATCGCGTACGCTCGTATCGACACTCCAGTCACCGACACGCCCACGCCCGACCGAGAACGCTCGCTCGAGCACGCCGTTCCGGGAGACGACCTCTCCCGGTGGGTCGACTCGATCACCAGCCGCTCGGATCCGGCTTACGACGCGCTACGAACGCGCTTGCGACGCCGAGCCGTTACCCTCCTCAGCGCCGAGGAGTACGAGACCGAGGAGCGGGCGACTCGAGCGATCGACGACGGATCGTGGACCGACGACGAGGTCGCAGCGGACGTCCTCCGACCCGGGACCGACCGACCCGGCCACTCGATCCGAACGCGTTTCCTCGGTCTCTTCGGGATGTCTGACGTCGTCGTGCAATCCGAACTCCGCCGGACGATGGGTGCGATCGCACGCGTCGAGTCGGCGGGCGGCTCCCGGTCCGTCGACCGGAGCGGACGACGCGTCGACTCGACCGGTGGTGAACCCGCTCGTCCCTCGCTCGACGCCGCGGACGGCGATTCCGCCTCGTCGCCCGTCTCGAGCGTGATTCGACGCGAAACGCGTCACTGGCACGGCGTGAGCGCCGTCGCCTTGCTCGGGATCGTCGTCGGTTTCGCCTACGAGCAGCCGTCGGTGTTGTTGCTGGCGGCTGTTGGGCTCGGCTTCGCGGCGTACGCCCACCTCGAGACGGTACCGGATCTCGAGGTGAGCGTCGAGCGAATCGTGAGCGAGCACCGACCGGAACCCGGCGACGCCGTCGAGGTGACGATATCCGTTCGAAACGACGGAGCCGACTCGCTTCGAGACGTGCGGATCGTCGACGGTGTTCCGCCCGCGCTCGCCGTCGACTCCGGCACGCCTCGCCGGGCGACGTCGCTCTCGCCGGGCGAGTCGGTGTCGTGGACCTACGACGTCACGGCTCGTCGGGGCTCCCACGAGTTCGAACCGACGCAGGTACTCGTCCGGAACGTCAACGGCTCCGTCGAATCCGAGATCGCCGTGGCCGCGGAGACGACGCTAATCAGTCTGCCGTCGATGACGCCGCTCAACGGCTCGCCGCTCGGTCACAGACGCGGCGCACACCGCGCGGGCTCCGTGGCCACCGCCGATCCGGGCCCCGGCCTCGAGTTCCACTCCGTCAGGGAGTATCGAAGCGGCGACCCGCCCTCGCGCGTCGACTGGAACCGATACGCTCGGACGCAGTCGCTCTCGACGGTCTCCTATCGAGCCGAGCGCTCGCGGACCGACGTGATCGCCATCGACGCCAGGCGGGATGCGTACGTTTCGCCAGACGCTTCGACAGCAGATTCAGCCGTCGATCGATCCGTCGAGGCGGCTGCGACGCTCTTCGCCACCCTCGAGGACGCGGGCCACGACGTCGGTCTCACGGCGATCGCACCCGACCCGGGCTGGCTCGCGCCCGGGACCGGGGGCGACCACCTCGAGCGTGCGCGTCTCTTGCTCGGAACGCACGATTCCCTCTCGCCGACGCCGCCGGAATCTGACGCCCACTCGCTCGAGCAGTTCGAACGACTCTCGCCGGAACGAACGCACGTGACGCTGTTCACGCCGCTCTGTGACGACGAGATCGTCGCGGCGCTCCGAACGCTTCGCTCGCGGGGCGTTTCGGTCACGGTTCTCGCGATCGACCCTGCCGTCGCCGACGATCCGGCGGGCTCGGTCGCTCGTCTGGAGCGACTCGAGCGAATTCGCACCCTCCGTTCGATCGGCGTTCGGGTCGTCGACTGGGCCTGGGACGACTCGTTCGAACGCACGGTGGTGGGAGAGCGATGACCGACGCGACCGAACTGGACCGGTCACCGGCGACGCTGAGCGCGTGGATCGCCGTCTGGTGTGGCGTCTTCGCCTGGAGCGTAACCGTCCCCTACACGATTCAGGGGTCCGTCATCGGCGTACTCGGCGTCATCTTCGTGGCGATCTCGCTCTGGCAGGGCGAGCGTCTGCTGCTCTCGCCCGGCTCGAGCGGCCTCCTCCTGGCCATTCTCCTCGCCGCCGGCGACGGGGCCCCGCCGCTCCTCGTGCTCGTCGGAACCACTGCGACGATACTCGCGTGGGACATCGGCCAGCACGCCATTAGTCTCGGAAACCAACTCGGTTCCGAGGCGGAAACGACGCGGGCGGAGTTGACTCACATCGCCTCGAGCGCCCTCGTCGGTTCGGGTATCGTCGCCGTCGCGTCCGTCGCTTCGACGCTGCCGACGCAGCCACAGCCCCTCATTTCGATCGTGTTCCTCCTGCTCGCTGCAGGACTGCTGGCGATCGCATTCGGGCCGCGGGACCTCCTGTCGATCGAGATTCCCGAGTGAGTGGCGTCGGCTACGGGTGGAACCGAACACAACTGATTTTTACCCGGACTGTCCCAACTACGTATGGACGTTACGCGAGCGAACGAGGAGTGTGCGGCCGTTTTCGAGACGATCGAGGATGCGATCATCTGTGACCGGTCGGTCCTCGAGACTATCCTCGTCGGCGTCCTCGGACGCGGTCACGTCCTCTTAGAGGACGTGCCGGGAACCGGGAAGACGCTCACCGCCCAGAGTCTTGCGACCGCACTCGGCCTCTCGTTTTCGCGAATTCAGTTCACCCCCGATTTGCTGCCATCGGACGTCACTGGCACGCACGTCTACGACGAGCGCGAGCAGACGTTCGAGTTCCGCGAGGGTCCGATCTTCGCGAACATCGTCCTCGCGGACGAGATCAACCGCGCCCCACCGAAGACCCAGTCGGCGCTACTCGAGGCCATGGAGGAGGGACAGGTCACCGTCGACGGCGAGACGCGTCAGCTCCCGTCGCCGTTTTTCGTCATCGCGACGCAAAACCCGGTCGAACAAGACGGGACGTTCCCGCTTCCGGAGGCCCAACTCGACCGGTTCCTCGTCAAAACGTCGATCGGCTATCCGGACGCCGAGGGCGAGGTCGAACTGCTTCGCCGACGCGGTGATCGTCTGGCGTCGACCCCCGACGTCGAATCCATCGTCGACGCCGAGGACGTGGACGCGCTCCGGCAGGTCGCCGAATCAGTTCGCGTCGACGACGACCTCCTCGAGTACATCGTGGCCGTCACTCGAGAGACGCGAACTCGACGCGACGTCGAGGTGGGGGTCTCCCCGCGTGGCACCCAGCGCCTCTACGAGGCGACTCGAGCCTACGCGGCCCTCTCCGGCCGGGAGTACGTGACGCCCGACGACGTCAAGCGAATGGCTCGACCGGTGTTGGCTCACCGCCTCGTGTTGACCCCCGAGGCGTCCATCGACGCCGTCGACAAGGCGGACGTGATCGAGACGATTCTCGAGGGCGTTCCCGTGCCGACCGTAGAGTAGTTACCTCGGTTCTGATCGTCTTCGAACCGGTTTCAGATACACTGTGGAATTCACTTGAGAAAGGGAGAATCGTGTAGACTTATTCCACCGAACTAATAGGGGCCAGAGGGTCGTCGAAGAGACACTTAGCATGCTCTGATTCTCCATATCTTTATTTGACTCCCCGAAAAAGCCACTTTAAATGATGCTTCATGAGGGGATAGCTGAATATGCGGAACGGTCTGCTGATCTTATAGAGAATTCTCCACAGATGGACGAGGAAAACACCAAGCGAAAAATCATCGAACCGCTGATTGACCTGCTTGGGTGGAACATTCTTTCTTCGGAGGTTGAGCTCGAGTACTCCATCCAGATGGGATCAGGTACCAAGAAAGTAGACTATGCGCTCAAGCAAGAGGGAACGCCAATCGTATTTGTGGAGGCGAAAGGTTGTGATACATCACTCGAACAGAGTCACCAAAATCAGCTAAAAAGCTATATGCGGCAAGTCGGAGTTGATTGGGGTCTCCTTTCGAATGGACGACAGTTCGAAATCTTTCGCCGTGACGTTTCTAGCGATCGGCCAAACGAAATATCTCTCGCAGAGTTTTCTATCGGGGACGTACCGGATAACGAACATCCGTTGAAAGCCCTTTCGCGTGAGTCTATCGATTCCGGAGAGTCTCGTCAGATCGCAGAAAAGATCGAAGCGGTCCAGAACTCAGTCACATCCCTTCGGAAGAATAAAGAAGATCTTGCAGAGGATGTGACGGGTGTGGTTACGGAGGTCTCCGGGAATGCAGTATCACAGCAAGTTGAGGATGAAGCGAAAGAATTCGTCGATAATTTGATCGAGTCATTGGAGAAGCAGGCACACCGGAAGACTGTTATTCGAGATCCACTCGAGGGCGACGGGGAAATAGAGAATGGGAAATTCGTGATCCGTGTAACTCGGAGTGGACGAGAAATCTATCGGGTAGCCGAGGATGTACAATCGGAAGCGGCGGGTTCGCTTGTGGATTTCCTCATTAAGGAAGAGGGCCTTTTAGAGGAAATCGAAATCCCATACATTCCGGGAACCGGACGGGGAACTCGTGCGCTTCTCAACAAGAAGCCTGAACATCCGAACGGTTCAGAAATGAGAGGGCAACAGGAGGTGTCTGGTGGTTACTATTTGCTTACGAACTTAAATGCAGATAACAAGAAGCGGTACATCTCGGAACTGCCAGCGAAGGTAGATTTGGAGTGTGAGTTTTCGGGGGGCTGGTAATTTAGGACCAACGGCTGTTCCTTTCTATTTGAACGCTGAAGCTCATCATAGAATATGGTGTCCTCAACGTCAAATGAATACACTACGGTATATGGATTACGTGGACTGGAGCATCGATAGCCGGGCTTCGGAACCGCAAAGTGACACGATGAGTAGGATAACAGCCGAAGCCTAGGCCGGAATTTGAATCCGGGCTCTCGTCCTTACCAAGGACGCGCTTTACCGCTAAGCTACCCAGGCACGCATACGGTTGTTGTCTCGAGTCGTCTTTATGGGTTTCGATTCGCCGCAGGGCGTGGGTTGGTCTGACTCGCTGCGGAGGGGCAGTCGCGTCAGGGATCGGTCGCCGAGGTCGCGCGGTGGTCCTCGGGTGAGCGCTCTGAGGGTGGCGTCTCGAGGTCGGCGAGACAGACCGCGGCTGGCGGGAAGGGAATCTCGATGCCGTCTGCGAGCGACTCGACGCTCGAGCGCAGTCGGGCGGTGGGCGTTTCCCCGACGGCACCGCTGCCGGTGCGGACGGCGAGTTCGAGAATGTCGCGTTCGAGATTGGCGTCGACCGTGCTCGCGTCGACGGCTTTCGGTGCCTGCTCGCGACGCTGGGCTTGGTCGCGACCGAACGCCTGTACCGTTTGGACGGCCGTTTCGGCGGCGTTCGTCCGTGCGAGCAGGTAGAATCCGCGGGCGACGAGGATGTCCGCGGCGAGAATCTCGAGGTCGCCGCGGTGGGCGTCGCCGGTCCTCGCGTCGGACTCGTCCTCGCGGTCGTTCCAAGGCTCTTCGTGGGCGAGCGAGCGCGTGAGGCGCAGCCCTTCGTAGATGAGTTGCACCCCCGCGGCGCGATTTCTGATGCCGTCGGTGTCTGCGATATCCTCGGCGAACTCGAGGGAGGAGTCGACGTCGCGATCGGTGGGTGGCATCGGCTGGCTGGTGGCGTCGAGGTGGCTGTGTCCGTCGGGTGCTGTCGCAGCGGCGCTCTCGATCGTGAGGACGCCGGGGACCATCGACGCCTCCTCGAGCGTGGTCTCGATGTACTCGCGTAACGCGGGTGGCTCCACGTCCGAGACGGCTTCGAAGGCACCACGCCGACAATTGTCGGCCGTTTCCATCAGCAGAAGGTAACGACGGCGGAGCCAAAGACCTTTGGAAACGTCCGGTAGACTTGGGACATGATCGAAGTCGAGGACGGCGCCACCCCGTCTATCCGAACGGTGACGATCGACCGTCCCGCCGCCCGAAACGCCCTGACGATCGAGGCCCTCGAGGGGCTGGAGACGGCCATCGAGAACGCCGACGAATCGGTCGTCTCCCTCCGCGGTGCCGGTCCGGCGTTCTGTGCCGGCGCAGACCTCGCCACGGTCGGCGATCTCGAGGGAGATTCCGAACGCGCAGCCGAGTTCGCACGCCTGGGCCAGCGCGTGGCGAGAGCGATCGAAGAGTCGCCGGCCGTCGTCGTGGCTGAGATCGACGGCCCCGCACGCGGTGGCGGTCTCGAACTCGCGCTCGCGTGTGACGTCCGTGTCGGAACGCCCGAGTCGACCTACGGCGAACCCGGCGTCACGTTCGGGCTCTTCGGCGCGTGGGGCGGGACGGTCCGCCTTCCGCGCGTAATCGGGGAGGGCCACGCCCTCGAGTTCGCGCTCTCCGGACGCACGGTGGACGCCGAGGAAGCCCTGCGGATGGGTCTGATCTCGCGACTCGAGGACGACCCCCGTGCGGTCGTTGAGCAAATCGCTTCCAATGCGGACGACGCGCTCACCGCGTTGAAGCGTCGCATTCGTGACGACCGCGAGCGCGCGACGCAGGAGCGACTCGAGGCCGAGGCGTTCGGAACGCTCGTCGAGACCCACGCCGACGATATCGATTCGGTCCTCGAGTAACGCCCGCCGGGAGCGCATTTCCGTCGCGTCCACACCTTTTTCGTCACCCCAACGAAACGACAGGGCATGCCAGACGCAGCGTTTCTGCCCGGCGACCGCGTCGACCTCCGACCGATCGAGGAGGACGACCTCGAGTTCCTCCACCAGATCAACGATCCCCGAATCTGGCGGGCGATCGGTGCCTCGAGACCGGTTAACCGCACACAGGAACAGGACTTCTTCGAGAACGTCGTCTGTGGTGACGACACGGTCAATCTCCTGATCGTCGCCGAGTCGACGCCGGTGGGAACGATTAGCTTCAATTCGATCGAGTGGGGGGCCCAACGCGCGGAAATCGGATACTGGATCGCACCCGACCACCACGACCAGGGGTACGGTAGCGCCGCGACGGAGCGTCTCGTCTCCTACGGGTTCGACCAACTCGGCTTGCACAAAGTCGACGCCCGCGTCTTCGCCTTCAACGAGGCCTCACAGCGACTCCTCGAGTCGGTCGGCTTCACGAAAGAGGGCGTCCACCGCGACGAAATATTCGTCGACGGCGAGTACCACGATACCTACTGGTACGGCCTGCTCGAGGACGAGTGGCGCTCGCGAGACGAGTGAGCGAGGTCGATTCGGATTTCGGCAGGATTAGTTCAGCGGTTCCGGCCCGGGTGGAACCTGTCGCTTGTGCGCGCTTCGCTCGTACATCTCGCGGACCTCCTCGACGGTCGCTTCCTCGACCTCGAGTTCGCGGCTGGTCGCGGCGACCGAGAGGGGGCCGTCGACGTGCGTCGCGAGGATCGAATCGAGCGTGTCGTAGCTGATTCCCAGTTCGTCCTCGTCGGTCTGATCGGCCCACAACTCGGCCGTCGGCGTCTTCTCGGCGAGATCCTCGGGAACGCCGACGTGGCGCGCGAGCTGGCGAACCTGTGCCTTATAGAGGTTCGCGATCGGGTGGCAGTCGACGGCACCGTCGCCGTATTTCGTGAAGTAGCCCACGGCAGCCTCGCTTCGGTTTCCGGTGCCCAACACCAGCCGTCCATCGTGATTCGCGACGAGGTAGTTCAACACGGCGCGAACGCGCGCTCGAGCGTTGCCGACGGCCTCGTGGTCGCCCTCGGCTTCGGGGTAGGCCGCGAGCAGCGAGTCGACGATCGGCTCGATTTCGATCACGTCGTAACTCATCTCGAGGTCTTGTGCGACTCGTTCGGCGTCGCTCATGTTCTCGCCGCTGCTGACGGTCGCCGGGAGGACGAGTCCGTGGACGTTCTCTGCGCCGAGCGCATCGACGGCGAGGTACGCCGTGATGGTGCTATCGATTCCCCCCGATAATCCGAGAACTACTTCCTCGACACCGGCAGCGTCGACTTGCTCGCGAATGAACGCCGTAATGTGGTCGCGTCGTTGCGCCAGTTCCGCCTCCGAAAAGCGAAGGTCGATCATAGGGTCGGATACGAGTGGCTCGTCCTAATAGCCTCGCTTCACTGGCAAAAAGTGGACACGTGTCACATTGGAACACGTTCGAGTCGGCCAAAACGAGAGAAATGTGACTCTGCCAGCTACTCGTGGATTCCCATCGCTTCGATCTGCTCTTGATACCGGTTGCGAATTGTCACTTCGGTCACCTGCGAGACGGCCGCGACCTCGCGCTGGGTCTTCTTCTCGTTACAGAGCAACGACGACGCGTAGATGGCCGCGGCGGCGTAGCCCGTCGGCGACTTCCCCGAGAGCAGTCCCTTCTCGGTCGTCGTATCGATAATCTCGTTGGCTTTCGCCTGTACCTCCTCGGACAACTCGAGTTCGGAGCAAAACCGCGGGACGTACTTTTTGGGGTTGACCGGCTCCATCTCGAGGCCGAGTTCCTGGGCGACGTAGCGATAGGTTCGGCCGATCTCCTTTCGGTCGACTCGGGAGACGGCGGACACTTCCTCGAGCGAGCGCGGAATGCCTTCCATGCGACAGGCGGCGTAGAGGGTGCTGGTCGCGACGCCTTCGATCGAGCGCCCGCGGATGAGATCTTCGTCGAGCGCGCGTCGGTACATGACGCAGGCGACCTCGCGAACGGATCGTGGGATCGCCAGCGAGGACGCCATTCGGTCGGTCTCCGAAAGAGCGAACTGCAGGTTTCGCTCGCCGGCGTCTTTGGTTCGGATGCGTTCTTGCCACTTTCGCAGGCGGCGCATCTGGCTGCGCTTATCCGAACTGAGCGAGCGCCCGTAGGCGTCCTGGTTCTTCCAGTCGATGGACGTCGTCAGTCCCTTGTCGTGCATCGTCTGCGTCGTCGGTGCGCCGACGCGGGACTTGTTCTGGCGCTCGGAGTGATTGAACGCGCGCCACTCGGGCCCGCGGTCGATGTTTGCGCTCTCGACGATGAGGCCACATTGATCACACACCAGTTCGCCCTGATCCTCACTTTTGACGAGCGTCCCCGCAGAACACTCATCACATACCCGCCGCTGCTCTGCTTCCTGGGTCTGTTCGTTAGTCTCAGAATCACGTTGGCGCTGGCGGGTAGAACGTGCCATTTACTGTAGGTATCGTGGTGCAGGACCTTAAGGCCTCGCCGAAATCGCGTTTATACACAAATACTGATACTGTGTCAGGGACCACCGGCCGATCCCCCTCGCTCCACCAAAAATCGCAATTTCGACGCGTCTTGATGCACAATTCGCGATTCGACTCACTCAGATGTAGCCAAATAGCGTTCCGCCGAGGACGAGGACCCACATCACGCTGCCGGCGACCACCAGATCGTTGAACCTGGTTTCTCGAGTTGCGCGTTTGGCCGCACCGGCGGCGATCAAGCCGAGCGCGATCACGACGAGCACCCGCTGGAAGACGACGTCGATCGGAATCGAGTCGATACCGAGCAGGCCGTAATCGAGCCAGATCGCGACGACGAGCGATCCCGACGCGACGATGGCAGCGTCTAACCGACGCGTCAGCGTCCCTGCGATCAGGTAGGTCGCGACCGGGATCCCGACGGCGATGAGCGGGTACAACATCGCCGCGATCATGTGGGGCGTCAGGAACTCGAGGTTGCGCTCGAGTGCGATCCCACCCAGTCGAACCCCGAGGAACAGGGCGAGGATGGTAAACACTAAGATGAGGTGTCCGCCCTCGAGACGGTCGTAGGCGGCGGCGATGCGACGCCGGTCGACGTCGGTTAGGCGATCGTCGATGGGCTCTGGCGTGTGCTCGGAGACGCGTTCTGCGGCCGTCTCGTTCTCGCGTTCGAGCCCGGTCGATCGGGTACGCTTGGCTGCTGCGACGCCGAGTCCCGCGGGGGCGACGACCATCCCCGCGAGGTCGACGACGGTCGCCCAGCCGTTCGAGTCCGAGGACTGGTCGTTACCGAGGTAGATTCGCTGGACGTCCTCTTCGGTGTTGACCTGTGGCAGGTCCATGAAGTCCCGCTCGACCTTCGACTGGGCTGCTTCGACGCCGTCGACGCGGTGTCTGAGGGTGAACCAGTCGAAGTGCTCCGTGTGCGCTTGCATGGTGACCCACTCGTCGTCCTGGTTCGGACTCTCGTAGAGTCGGATGTGATAGCGCTGGCCGTAGTAGTCGCCCTCCTCGAGCTGGCCGGACTCCTCGGTCCAGTAGCCCGATTCGTCGGGACCTGGGTCGACCCAGGCGTACCGGGTCGTTCCGTCGGCGTCGCCCCACTGAACACCCGTCGCGTGACGGTCGTGGTCCTCGAGGTACGACTGCTCTTGTAGAATCGTCTCGTTGTCCTCGTCCTCTTCTGCTAGCTCTTCGATCTCTTCCCAGTCTCCGTCGCCCTGTTCTGTCATCGCGGCGATGATCTCTTCCGTCTCACCGCGGACGATCACGTTGAGCGGACTCCGCTCTTGAAACTCCTCTTCCGGACTGAGGTACTTCCAGAACTCGCTCTGGGAGTCTTCCATCGTCACCAGTTCGGGGGTCTCCTCCGTCTCGTCGGAATCGATGTCGTCGGTGGAGGGCGAAAACAAGAGCGAGGGGCCGCCGACGAAGAGCACGGCGAAGACGAGTAGCACGGCGGCGATGACCAGCGATCGACGCATTCTATAGAGTATATCGAGTGACTGTATATCAATTTACGGTGATGGTGAGAGAGTGGTTCTTGGCCCAACAAGTTGTTCCCATCGCGTGGGTTTTTGCCGACGGAGCGGGTACTCGCGGGCAATGGAGGTCGCCGTCGGTCTCGTCGCTCAACGCGACAACGAACGTGCACAAGCCCTCGCGAGGGAGATCAAAACGACGCTCGAGGAGGTCCAATCCGCGTCCGTCGACATCGTCGTCGACGAGCTCACTGGTGAGGCGATCGACGACGCCGGCGTCTCCGTCGACCGGATGCACGACCGAGACTTCGTCGTCAGTATCGGCGGCGACGGCACGCTGTTGTTCGTCGCCCGCGAAGTCGGACCGACACCGATTCTGGGCGTCAACCTCGGCGAAGTCGGCTTCCTCAACGCCGTCTCACCGGCGGACGCCGTCGACGCCGTCACCGACCTCGTGACAGCGGCCACAGAAGCCGACTCACTCGAGGGGCGGACGCTGTCTCGCCTCACTGCAACCGAGGCCGACGGCGACTGGGAACTCGAGCCGGCGCTCAACGAAATCGTCATCCACGGCCCCCGTCGGGGACACGGCGGCGGGGCGACGATCGACGTTCGCGTCGACGGTCGTCGCTACGTCGAGAGCCACGCCGACGGCGTGCTCGTAGCGACGCCGACGGGCTCGACCGCGTACAATTTGAGCGAGGGCGGCCCCATCGTCCAGCCGTCGACGGACGCGCTCGTCGTCACGCAGATGGCCGCGGCGGACGCGATGCCGCCACTGGTCGTCGATCCCGAGACGCCCCTCGAGGTCACCGTTTCGGGGGCCGAAACCGCCTACGTGATCAGCGACGGACGGAATCGTCAGCGACTCGAGCCGCCGGTGACCGTTACCGTCTCGCTCGCGAACGACCCGATCACGCTCGTCGGCCCGCAGGGATCGTTCGTCGACGGTCTCGAGAAACTCGAGTGATCGCTCACCGACTCGCGTTGCTCGCGCCCGCGCCAGCGAATAGTTGCTCGAGGCGTTCGGGCGGAACCGCCCCGCGCGCGAGTCGGCCGTCGGCGACGAACGCCGGGACGCCGGAGATTCCGCGCCGCCGCGACGCGTCGAACTCCTCCTCGAGTTCCGCTCGGCGTTCGTCGTCTGCGAGCGCGTCTCGAATATCGTCGGACGACACGTCGACGTCCTCGGCGATGTCGATCAGTACGTCCGGGTCGCCGATGTCGCGTTCCTCGAGCCAGAGCGCCTCGTAGACGGCCTCGTCGAAGGCGGCCCACTGCGCGCGGTGTTCTTGTTTTACGCACCACGACGCCTGCTGGGCGGGCAGCGAATCGACATCGATCGCGAGTTCCTGAGCCATCTCGACGCCGTACTCCTCCTGCAGGCGACGCACGTTCTGTTTCGCCTGTTCGAAGTACTCCTCGTCCTTGCCGTCGTCGACTTCGTGGTCGATCGACCCGTCGGGAGTTCGTTTCCCGCGGCGAAGGTCGAACGGCCGCCAGTCGACTTCCAGCGGCTTCTCGCGGCTCTCTCGGTATCGCTCGAGCGAGCGCGTACCGAGATAACAGAACGGGCAGACGTAATCGGCGTAGAGGACGAGCCGATCGGCTGAATCGGACATACCACACCGTAGGGACCTGCGCCTGAAAAGTCGACGGCAACCGGCGAGCGATTCGCTACGGGCTGTTCCCCAACCCGATTCGACGCCGTCAGCGTCCGAATCACAACGGGCTAATGTCACCGCGTCCCACGACGATGCATGAAGTTCACGCCAGGGCCGACGACGATCCCGCCCGCGGTCAGGGAGGCGATGGCCGAGCCACAACCGAACCCGAACGTCGATCCCGCGTTCGCCGAGCGATACGACGCGGTCTGTCGGAAACTCGAGACCGTCTACGACACCTCTCACGACGTGGTCGTTCCCGGCGGCGAGGGGATCCTCGGCCTCGAGTCAGCAATCGCCTCGCTGATCGAACCCGGCGACCGAGTGTTGTGCATTTCGAACGGCCTCTACGGTGACGGCTTCGCGGACTTCGTCGACTCCTACGATGGCCAGGCTGAACTGGTCTCTGCTCCCTACGACGAGGGCTACGACCTCGAGGCGATCGCAACGACGCTCGAGGAGGCCGACGCTGCCGGGGAACCGTTCACCGTGGCGACGATGGTTCACTGCGAGACGCCGACGGGAACGCTCAACGACATGAGCCCCGTGCTGGATTTGCTCGAGGAACACGACGTGCTCAGCGTCGTCGACGCCGTCTCGTCGCTCGGGGGAACCCCGGTGCCGACCGATCGAATCGATGTCTGTCTCGGGGCCTCCCAGAAGTGTTTCAGCGCACCCTCGGGGCTGACGACCGCAGCGGTCAGCGACCGGGCGTGGGAGCAGATGGCAGCCCGCGACCTCTCCTCGCGCTACACGAACCTCTTGCTCTGGCGGGACGTCTCCGACGGATTCCCCTACACGCACCTCACCGCGAACGTGAGCGCACTCGATACAGCCCTCGATCTGGTCCTCGAGGAGGGACTCGAGGCCGTCTACGAGCGCCACGAGGAAGCCGCCGCCCGGTGTCGAGCGCGCGGCGACGAACTCGGCCTCGAGTTGTATCCCGACCCCGAGCGCGCATCGCCCACCGTGACGGCGTTTCACCTCCCCGGAGAGGCGACGCGCGTACAACAGCACGTCGCCGACGAGGCCGGAATCGTGCTCTCGACGGGACTGGGCGAGTTGGCCGACGACATCCTTCGACTCGGCCACATGGGGTACAACGCCGACACAGAAAAGGTCGATCGCGCGATGGACGCCGTCGAGGCAGCCCTCGAGTGAGAACGGGAAGCGAGGCAACCTCGCCCCGGTGCGCACGTCATCACCTATACAGTTAATACAACAGACACGTTAGGTTCGGTCGACCGATGGTTTCCCGTCGCGACCTCCGTGAAGACCTCTCCGAGGAATCCCTGCGGGTGGCGATCCTCGCCGGACTCGCGTCGGTTCCGGTTACGTTCGCCCTCACCTGGCGTCCCGTCCCGACCGAGGTCGTCACGGTCGGTGGCTCGGTTTCGGCGGGACCCCTGCTCGCGACCAGCCTGCTCGTCGGCGTCTACTATCGGAACCGAACGACACCGACCCGTCGCGCCGGCCTGTGGACCGGGCTGACGGGTTCGCTCGCCATGGTTCTCGTTACCCTCCTCAACACGGCGACGACGATCGGCGGGTCTCCCGAGTGGATGGTCGTCGCTTCGGCCGTCGCGTTGCCGCTCGTCGTCGCGCTCAGCGTCGGAATCGCCGTCCTGGCCGCGATGATCGGTGCGCTCGTCGGCGCGTGGATCGCGACTCGAGTCTGGCGCGAACACCACCCGACGGATGCGTCGGCCACTGACGGCACGTCCGACGGCACCCTCCGTTGGTGGCACCTCGTCCCGTTCTACGTCGTCACAGCACCGCTGATCGTGGGCTCCGGGTTCGTGGTCCAATCCGAACACGGCGCTGCGTTCGTCCTCTCGTGGGTCGCGATGTTCCTTTTCGTCCCCCTGTCCGTCCTCACGCTCGTCGCGTTGTTTATCGACGTCACCGCGCCTCGAGGTGGTGACACCGACTGGACGCCGGCCGTCTGGACGTACGTCGGGGTCCCGATCGCCGTATACGGCCTGGCGTACGCGATCACGGCCATCCAGTCGTTCGGCTACCCGGCTGGCTGGGGGATATACGCCTACTTCGGAGCGCTCTGGGTAACGTCTGTCGCGTACGTGGTCGCTAAACGTCGCAACGTCGCCCGAGGGCCGCGTGAGCGATAAAAAGCCTCACTCCGTATTCGCGTCTCCGCCCGCAGTCGCGCTCGCACCATCGCTTCCCGCATCGTTCGTCCCCGTCACGGCCGGTAGATTGGGGTCTCGGTAGGGGTTTCGACCGTAGGCTGGCAACTCCTCGTCGAGTTGGGACCTGAGGACGCGCCGGAGCCGATTCAGGTTCGTCGTCTCGAGGCCGTACTCCGCGGCGAGGCGCTTGAACGTCTCTTCGTCGGTGATGTCGTGCGCTCGGTACTGGCCGAATAGCTCGTCCATCCGATCGGCCGACAGCGACTGCGCGTCGATGTCGTCGAGCCCGAAGTACCGTTTTCGATCCTCGTCGACGACGTGACGGATCACGACGAGCGCGACCTTCGGAATCGCTCGCTGGCTCCCGAACTCCGTGAGATCGATCTCGTCCATAACGCCGAGCGCGAGGTCGCGTTGCCACGGCGTCACCTCGAGGGCGTTACACAGCGCCTGCGTGGTTCGCAGTCGATCGAGCCTGTGGGCGCGCTCGCTGTAGCCCGGTGTCGCTCCGTGTTGTTCGTCGTGGAGGCGGCGGATGCGTTCGGAGAGGTCCGAGTCGGGGGTTTCCGCACGGCCGATAACCGTCGCACTCGGCGTGACGACGCCCCACTGGCGGACCGTCGAATCGCGTTGGACGTCCGCGCGAGACAGCGCGCCGGACCCGGGGCGGGTCTCGAGGCGGCGCTCTTGGGCGAACTCGCGCCGTGAGTTGTCACCGACGGCTCGTGGCTGATCGACGCCCGAACCGGGGTCGGTCCCGTCGTCTCTCATTACCTCCCGCTCGGACAGGCAGACAGAAAAAGGCTCGCTCGACGGTGTGACTCGCTGACACCGTCCGCCCGACTCACGAGGACGGTCGATTGATGACTGACTCGAGGACGGCCGTCTACGGCCCGTGTCGAACCGTCCCATACGGGATTCTCTCGAGCGATACCCGCAACTGCTCGAGTAGAGACCGTCCGCGAAAAGCTCCTCGTAGCTTCACCTTGTGACCAGAAGCACTTAAAGAGCGAACGATGGGTGAGTCGTCTCGATGTAGTCGTCGACGAATCGGTCTAACCGCTCGCGTTCGGGGCCGTTTCGAGCGTGCACGGCCGGATCGATATCACTGGAAGGGTGGGCAAACCCCCGCCCGACAGCGTCACCGATCGCTACGTCCCCGTCTCCCGCTCGCTTTCGCTCGAGTAACTCGCGGGCGCGTTCGATTCGCTCGTCAGTGAAGACGGCAGATGCCTGCTCGGTGAGGAACGTCTCGAACTCGAGGGCCGGCAACTCGTGGTCGCCTCGCTCGCCGGTCGCCTCGAGGTAGCGAGCGGCCATCGCGGCCCGGTAGATCAGCAGGTTTCGCTTGACCGTCGGTTTGGTCTGCGTTTCGCTGAATCGCTCGTCGTCGGCCGAAACGGTCGTCGTTCCGTCGTCGGTCTCGACGACGTACGCGTCGCCGTCCGCGCTCACTTCGACGATCGGAAGGAGGGTATCGTCGGACCGCACCAGGTGGTGTGAAAGGTACTTGCGGTAGTTGTTGGTCGCGATTCCCCGCCACGCGTGATAGAGGGCCATCGGGTTGTACGTTCGCTCGACGTACGCGGCGAGGTCCGCCGGATCGTACTCCTCGCGGTAGCGAACCGGACTTCTGAGGAGGTCGATCGCGCCGTCGTTCGACTCGGCGAGCAACCGCGCGAACGTTCGGACGTCCCAACCTTGGAGGTCGATCTCCGCGTCCCGTCGTCCCTGCGGTTCGCTCTCCGCGTCCCGTCGTCCGCTTTCGATCTCGTCCCCACTCGCGTGAATCGCCGTGGGTGGGTCCTCGAGGTGGGCGTACCGGCGCAAATCCCTCGGGACGAACACGAAGCCGACGTCGTAGTCGCTCGCCGAACTCGCTCCGCCCCACGCGTGACTGCCGCGAGCGACCGCCAGCGAAATTTCGATGTCGTGCTCTCGCTCGAGCGCGCTCAACAGCCGATCGACGGCGTCGAAGACGTGAGCCGGAACGGTAGCCATAGCTGTCGCTCGAGGGCGTGAGTTCGCGGGGCGGTCCGACCGGCCCAAAATGCCCTTCGTAGCTTTACCTTGTGACCAGAAGCACTTAAAGGGCGTTCGGCTCCGACGCGAGTTTCGACGACCCGTCCTCGGGAGTTCCGGCTGGTCGATTCGAGTTGCTCCGTTTCGGATCGATCGACACCGCGAGGAGAACCGTTCGTCCGTCGTATCTACACCTTGTGACCAGAAGCACTTAAAGAAAATCGGGGCTTCGGACGACTCGGCTCTCGTCGACTCGCTCTTCCTCGAGCGATTCGGAGAATCGGATTGCCGTCCCCATCCGTTCCGAAGGCTTTCCATACCCACCCGTTCCGAAAGCTTGAATCGCATCCTGCCCCGAATGCTGACAATGAGTCACCAGCTTCCGGACGTACAGGCGACGTCGCCCGACGTGACCGTCGGTCTGAGTCAGGTTGGCGTCACCGGCGTCGACAAACTCGTCAAGATCGCCCGCGAGGGCAAACGACCGATCGTGCTGACCGCCGAATTCGAGGTCTTCGTCGATCTCCCCGCGTGGCGAAAGGGCGCGGATATGAGCCGCAACATGGAGGTCATCGACGAAATCCTCGAGGAAGCCACCCGCGAGGAGGCCTACCGCGTGGAGGAGGTCTGTGGCGACGCCGCCGAACGACTACTCGAGAAACACGATTACACCTCGACGGCGAAGGTCTCGATGGAAGCGGAGTTCATGCGCCGCGAACAGACGCCCGCGAGCGACCGCGAGACCCAGCATACGGTCGACATCATCGCGTCGGCGACGGCGACCGACGACGGCACTCGCGAGGAAATCGGTGCGGAAGTGACGGGAATGACCGTCTGTCCGTGCTCACAGGGCATGTCCGCCGCGCGCGCGAAACAGACGCTCGAGAACCTCGGCGTCGAGGAGGAGACGATCACGGAATTCCTGGAGGAAGTCCCACAGCCGGGTCACTCCCAGCGCGGACACGCGACGCTGACCGTCGAAGCGAACGGTGATCCGGCGGTCGACCTCAACGACGTCATCGACATCGCCCGCGACGCCATGAGCGCTCGCATCTACAATCTCGCGAAGCGACCCGACGAAGATCACATGACCTACGCGGCTCACTCCGACGCGAAGTTCGTCGAAGACTGCGTTCGCGCACTCGCCGAGGGCGTCGTCGACGAGTTCGACCACCTCGCGGACGATGCCGTGATTACGATGAAGCAGTCCAACGACGAGTCGATCCACCAGCACAACGCCCACGCCGAGCGAAAGGTCGAGATGGAGACGCTGCGCGAGGAAGTCGACGGCTCCTACTAACGCAACGCAGAATTTACCGCTCTCGCTCTTTCTCGTGTTCGAAGCGACCGCGCTCGCGAACTCGACGAGTAAAATCGGCGACGGCGGGAACGACGGTCGTTAGAACTCGAGCGGTTCGGCCTCGCTCCATCGCGGAACGAACTCCTCGTGGACGTTCGCAGCGAACTCTGGATCTTTGAGGTCGATCATTCCGAACGCGTCGCTCGAGGAGAGGGGGTTCGGAACCTGAATGCAGACTTCCACGCCGTCGATGATGTTGAACGAACCGGTGATGTCGTCGTTCGTCCGAACGTCGAAGTCGTCTCGGTGCTGGAGCGCCTCCCGATAGCGTCGACCGACCGCTTCGGAGAGTGAGCCCACCATCTCGCGGGTCATCAGTACGTCTATCGACACGCCTCGGTCGAGGGCGTCCTCGAGTTGGGCGCTGACTTCCTCACTTACCGTCTCTAGATCCCATTGGGGGGCCGAATCCGCCGACACCATCACGATGTGGTCGTCCGCGGCTGCCAGTCGCTCGAGAAAGAGGTCGACCGTTTCGTCGGGACCGACGGCCGCCGTCCAGAACTGATCTTCGACCGGTTCGGCGGCATCGAGTTCGTCCGCGAGGTCGTCGACGATCGACTCGTACTGGTCTGCCTTCTCCTCGAGTTCGCGTTTCTTGTCGTCGAGAAGCCGATCTAACGCCGTCGACGGCTCGACGGCGACGTACTTCTTCGGGCGACTCGCGGTCTGGCTGCGGACGAGATTGTACTGCTCGATGCTGTTGAGAACGTCGTAAATCCGCCCCATCGGGACGTCACTCGCCCGTGACAACTCCTTTGCTGTTGTGGGGCCGGTACTGAGAAGTGACCGATACGCCCGAGCCTCGTATTCCGAGAGTCCAAGATCCCTGAGACTGGCCATATGCTGACTGACCGACCGAAGGAGTATAAACGCTGTGGTGGTTTGCTCTCGCCCCCTAATCGCCCGCTTCTACCCGCCCACTCACTCGAGAAGGGACTGCACCCGTTCGCTCAACGCCTGGGGCGTTTGTGCGGCGTCCGAAACGTCGTCACCCAGTTCGACTCGGGCGCTCCCTGCCTCGAGGTCGTCGGCGTTCGGAACGACGATTTTCTCGTGGTCGGCGAGTCGAAGCGCGGCTCGATGGAGGTCGGTCCCGGGGTCGGTTCCGACGCGAATCACCAGCGGCCCCTCGAGTAGGCGCGCCGTGGTCGTCGCGTAGCGGGCGATCTGGACGCCGAATCGGTCGCTCGCGCCGCCGAAGGCCTCGAGCGTCTCGCGAGCGTACTCGCGATACCGATCTTCGCCGGTCAGCACCGACAATTCGAGGAGTGCGCCCGCGAACGTGACGTTCGCGTCGAGCGGTCGCAGCGGTCGATCGAGCAATCCGACGGCCGTCGTCGGGCCGTCGAGGAACGACTCCCCGTCGTGGAGTTCCTCGATCGTCACGTCCGCAACGCCCGTCGCCTCCTCGAGAACGTTGGTATCGAGCGTGCTCGTGACGGTCGTCAGCGCCGACAGCGTGCGCGCCTGATCGATGAGCAACGGTGCTGCGTCGGTTCCGTCGTCGATGTCGGGGCGCTCGAGCGCGTGGGAAACGACGCCGTCGTCGACGAGATCGGACCGCAGGGTCTCGAGGGCACGCTCGGCGTACCGTCGCGCTCGTTCGTTGTCGGTGTAGGCGTAGTACGTCAGTAGTCCTTCGATAGCTAGCGCGTTCGACCCGGCGAAGACGCCGTCGTCGACCGGCGGTTCGTCCGCGTCGGCTCGGTCGGTCGCGTCGAGTCCGTGCGCATCGTCGTCACCGGGAGCCTGGCTGTTCGCGAAGGCGTCGACGTCGTCGTTCCACAGCGTCGTCGTAAGGTACTCGATCGTCCGTTCGGCAGGCTGGCGATACTCGTCTTTCCCCGTGTGGAGGTAGGCGTTCGCGAACGCACGAACGAGCGCACCGTTCGAATCGAGCAGCTTCTCGTGTTGCAAGCCGGTCCAGTCTCGGTCGGTCGCGAATCGATAGAAGCCGCCGTCGTACTCGTCTAACAGATTCGCACTCACCGCGTCGAACGAACGCAACGCCATCTGCTGGTCGCGTTTGAGCGCGAACTCGAGGGCATCCGGAAGCGGGAACTTCGGTTGTTGACCCCAGCCACCGGCAGTTTCGTCGTACGCCTCCGTGAGCTGGCCCAGCATCGCGACCTCGACGTCGCCAGAAAGCTCACCCGCGGGCGGGTTGTCCTCGCGAAGCGGACGCGGGATCCGTCCAGCGCCGCTTCCCTTGGTGTCCCACATCGTCCGAACGCTGTCGAGTACCTGTCGCATGCCGTCGGGCCCGAGGTACCCCGCGCCGGTGAGCACCGAGCCGTCGGGTGCGAGAAAAACCGTCGAGGGAAAACCGCCCATGTTGTACCGATCGCGAACGCGTGGATACCTGTCGACATCGACCCGAATCGGCACGAAACTGTCGTTGACGTGTGCCGCGATCCGGGGCTCCGCGTAGGTTTCTGCGTCCATCTCGTGACAGTGGTCACACCACGTCGCCGTGAGCGAGAGCAAGAGCGGAACGTCGGCGTCAGCCGCTTCGTCGAAGGCCTCCCGTCCCCACTCGCGCCACTCGACGCGTGTCGGATCGTCCATACAGGAGCCTCGAGTGTCGCACGCGTAAGCCCTTCGTTCGAACCGGCTGCGTCGCCCGGTTTTGGGAACGGACCGACGAGTTGCTGAGCTGCCAAGTCGCCGAGAGGCGGTTTGGCAACGAGCCGAGCAGCCGCCTCGCCGAGTGAGACACGAGAGTAAAGCGTTTTCACCCTCCACCGGCTATATCGTGGCATGCTCCGGTGGCTCTTCGCGTTGATGCTCATCCCGTTTTTGGATGCGGTGATCCTGGCAGTCGTCGTCAGCCAGACGACGTACCTCGGCTGGGTTGGGATGGTGCTACTCGTCGTTTTGACCGGGCTCGTCGGCATGGTGTTCGTCCGTGCCGAGGGTCGTCGAACCATCCGGAAGATGCAGCGCTCGATGATTCAGGGAGAGCCGCCGACGAACCAACTCTTAGACGGTGGCCTCCTGATCGCAGCCGGTGCCTTCCTGCTCACCCCCGGATTAGTCACGGACCTCCTCGGCTTTTTGCTCGTCTTACCGCTAACCCGGATCCCGATTCGAGCCGGCCTCAAGCGCTTCGTGATCGTCCCCTACGCGGACAAGAAAACCGGCGGCTTCGCGAGTGGGAACGTCTGGACGTTTGGCTTCCCCGACGAAGAGATGGCTCAGGAGACCCAAACTGGCTCGAGTGGTGATGGAACGGTCGATCTCGGTGCCGACGACTACTCCGTCGACGCTGGTGGTCAGCAATCCTACACGGTCGATCTGGGTGACGAACGCACGTCGGACGCGTCGGGAGAATCGACCGACGACGACGGGGAAGAGCCAACTCGGTAGCAGTTCTCACAGCCTTCCAAGAAAGAAACGCTTAAACGTACCACCCGGCAACTACTGATTGCGACGCGGGCCAATAGCTCAATCAGGTTGAGCGCCACTCTGATAAGGTGGAGGCTCTCGGTTCAAATCCGAGTTGGCCCATATTCTCGTGGCGAGCAAGTTCGCGAGCCACGTGTATTGGATCTCACTCGAATTTGAACCCTGGAAGTCACAGCCCGCGCAGCGAAGCGAGCAGGACTGTCTTCCTTCGGTTCAAATCCGAGTTGGCCCACTCTCCTTCCGGCGAACAATTTCGTGAGTCGGGAATTTGTGACGAAACTCGAATCATTGTATTCGAACGTTTCGCTCTCCCCTCCGCATTCTCTCGCCCACCGAAGGGAGAGTCACTTCTCGAACTCGAGACAGAAGCAACCGGCAATGCCGACGAACTGGTGTCAGCGCGTCTCGAGTGGTCTGTTGGGCTTAAAATTGGTTCAGGGGTTATCTCCACGCCAGCGTGGATTTACGGTGGTGCTGTGGGCAGCTGTCAGTATCGTACTTCTGGAAACCGACCACTGATCGACGTATTGAATCGTGAAAACAGCGTAGCCATCACTACGACGCTCGTCCACAAGTACGCCCACGCGTTCTTGCACAGTGCTGTCAATGGTGGGAGAGTGCTCGAAACGCGAACTCGAGTCGGAAGCTATCGCGTATATCGTTGGACGGTACTTTTGGCACGAGACGGACATTTGGCGTTCTCCGCGTTATGTCGGTGGGTCAAGATGGAGCGTAACCGCCTTCTCAACTTGTGGGGAGGCAATTAGGGTAACTAGAGAATGATTTGGACAGTTTGTCCACTACTATAATACACAGCGCATCGATCAATCACCTACCACACGGATGTCAGCGGAGGTGGTGACTATAGTGGATACTATAATTAATTACTCATGCACAAAACTGGGGGTGGGGAACGGGCGCTGTCGTACACTGTTATAAGTTCAGCAAGTGGCTTAGGGAATCGATTGGTGGGTGCCGTCTGTAGTTGTCTCCAGCACTCTGTAACCGAATGTAGTTCGGGAACGGCCACTGGTAACGTAACGAAATCGAGGCCATTACAGGCTCAACGGCCTGTGACGGCCGATGCCTGAATGTGCGATCTCTATAGCACGACGATCGAACCCTCTCCAACGTCTTGATCTCGAGTCCGTGTATTTTACCAAGATATTGTTGAATGAGTATCGGCGTCCACGTTGGCGATCAATCTCGACTCTTTCTGGTGGTTCGTGGACCGTTTCTGCGAATTTGTTTTGCGCTTTCTCCCAGACTGTGGATATATCAGTAACGGCCTGCTCAAGCGATTCCATACCGATGAGTCGCTTGAGCCGACTGTCGATCGTTCGTTGTTAACCGTCGTACTATTCGGGTATCTCAGTCGATGTAACGCCGTTCTTGTACGTTATTGCAGCTAAGAGCCGTTGTATTGGCTTCTCTCCACGTTGTCGGAGGGTCTGTTGCAATTTCCGACAAAGATTGCGTCGATATGATCCATTACAAAGAGGTGTTTATTGAGTAGAAAGTTCTATCGGCTACTATCGGCGGTGCCGGTCTGAAAGAAATTTGTGACTTCTGTCACCTCCAATAGGTGATCTACAGCGCTCGGTATCTCTTCCGAATCTGCTCTATGGGGGTGTCACGAAGATATTCGTAGTGGACGGCCCCAGATGACCGGGCATGTGCCGACTCGTGTCTGAGGCCTCAGAGACCAGCGAACACTTTCTTACTGACTCTACACTGCCGCCTCGAGGTCTGTAAACAACCCTTCTTCCTCATCTGCGAGGTGGTGGTACGGTCGCTCGCCTCTTCGAGAAGATCCGTGCGGTATGCCCGCGACTGATGGGGCGCAACTCCCGCTGTTTGATCAGTGGTCTGACGCCCTTTATCTCTCAATTTCTCTCGTCTCGTTCTAAGTTGTATCCGTTGTCAGCAGCCCACATGGGCGTTGTGACGTTTCTTCGTCGTCCAATGAACGTCGGGAACCGCTTGCGTAGCGGTGCCAACGAGGGCAGTTGCGTTGAGCGGGTAGACACGGTACTGTGTCCTCCAACAGTAGTGGATGCTCGCGGTTTCACGGTTGAAAAACGTCGAGACCATCGCCACTCGACTATCGTACTCGCCAAACAGCGATCTTGATCCTCTCAACGCCTGTACTAGCGTCGAATGATGCGGCATATCGGCCGCGTTGAGTCCGATATCCGTGAGCATTTGTGGCATCTCGCACACCAGGTCGAGCGACTCGCGGTCGGAATTAGCCGGGTAAATCCGCAGGCAGTGGAGCGAAACAACTGCATAGTCGGTGAAGCCGCTATTGCCCTAGGGAGCGGCTTCGCTTCGACCACCAACAGCATTTGTCGCCACCGTGGCTGCGTTCTTCGTGAAGTGTACAATACCCGACAGCGGCATCGGCGGTTTCCCGTTGTCTCTTCCTCGTTCGATCGGTCGAAGTCGACACGCTCTAGCGATTCACCAGCGACAGTGATGGTAAACTCAAATCAGTGGTGTGATGGTTTGAATCGACGTGCTTATCTAGAATGGGTGAAAAACACGAGTGATGAGCGGGTATGGGTGTAAAGTTTGTCGAATATTAGACGAATATGGTATGGAGCGATACGAAAAACAATTGCTTCAGCAGTGGCAAGCCGATCAATCTCAGCGAAAAGGCTATAGGCAACTTGCGGACTGGTTCAACACGCTGATGTTACGTCGTGAAATGGACCGTGCGGGTCTTTCGACTCTCGGCGATGAAGCCGAATCGAAATACGAGCGACTGCAGTCAGAGAAAGCGATTGCCGAGGAAGTTGCGACTGAGTTATCGAACGCAGGAGTTCCGACCGAGCAGTTGCGAAAGGACTTCGTTTCCTACGGTGTCATTCGAACCCATCTAAAGGATTGTCTTGATTCCGATGTCGAACTCTCGAGTGGCGAATGGGAACGGGAAGCGATTGAAATATCCCAAGATCACGCGACAACGAAAATCGAGGAAGCTATTCGTTCGCTTCAAAATAAAGAGAAACTGAGCGCGGGTAGTGAGATTACGGTTTCTGTGAACGTCGAACTCGAATGCGAAAACTGTCACACACGCGTTCCCGCAGATCGAGCGATCCGTCGGGAATACGTCTGCGATTGCGATGACTAACCATGTCTGATCACACACTTCAAATTGAACTAGAAAATATTGGGGGTATCGAACGAAAAGAAATCTCTATTCCTGCGGGAGCAACCTTCATTCAGGGACCGAACGCAGCGAACAAGAGTTCGTTCCTGAAGGGACTCCTCTTCGCACTCGGAGGGAGGTCGGTTCCGATCCGAAGCGGCGCGGATGAAGCTCGCGTGCAGTTATCAGTCGGTGATAGGCAAGTCGAGCGAGTTGCGAAGCGAACGACGGCCGGTATCGAGACGAATGGAGAGGCGTGGGTTACCGATTCCGACGACGCCACCCTTCTCAAGCGGTTTGCAGGGTTACTCGAAACTAATTCGCTCAGGAGCGCTGTCACCCGTAACGACGACGTCGAGTCGCTGCTCAAAGAGCCGATAAACATCGAAGCGCTCGAAGCGGAGCGGTCGACGAAAATAAGCCGAAAGCGAGAGCTTACCGACGAGATTGAGTCGACTAGCGATATCGATACCCGTCTCGATAACACGGAACAGGAACTCACGGACAAACGCGACCGACTCGACGAACTCGAATCGACGCTCGAAACGTTGTACGCGAAACAGGAAACGACTGATACCGACGACACCCTCCAGGAATTACGAGAGGAGCGTGCGGACTTACGATCTGACGAAGCCGACTGTGACTCCCAGATCGAACAGCTCGAGGCCGCTGTCGACCGCCTTGAACAGCGCACAACCGGAATCGGAGAAAATCTCGAAGATGCCCGCGAGGCTGTCGAAGAAACCGACGTCGAGACACTCAAAGCAGAACGCGAGAACGCCCGATCTGAACTCGATGAGGTCCGTGAGCGCCTTGACGTCCTCCAATCGGCGCTCACCACCAACCGAGAAATGCTCAACTCCGAGTTTACCGGCGTTCTCGGTCGCGATTCGGGGCTAATGGGAGATGAAGTGACCTGTTGGACGTGTGGACGATCGTCACCCGTCGACGATATCGAAGAGACCGTTACCGAGTTGACGGAACTCGTCGAAGCAGACAAACGACGAAAACGAGACCGTGAACCGGAGATCGAAGAACTCACCGAGCAGATCGAGCAGGTCCAACGCTCCGAGTCAGAAATACAACGGCTCGAGACGGAAAAACGAGACGTCGAACAGAAACTCGAGAGTCGTCGTGATTCCCTCGAGGAGCAACGCGAGCGTCGCCAGTCAATCCGAGAACAACTCGACGAACTCGACGACGAGATCGCTGAACAGGCTGCTGACCAGCGCTCTGAACGATCGGAACTGACCGACGAGATCGAGGAGACGAGGGTCGAAATCCAGACGCTTCGCCGAGAAATCGAGCGACTCGAAGAGACCTGTGAATCGCTCCGTGACAAACGTATTGCGCTCCAACAAAAGCGAGAGGTGGTCGACGAACTCTCCGAAGAAATCACGGCGCTAACTGACCGGATCGAAAATCTCGAGAACGAACTCAAAACGGTGTTCAACGACACGATGGACGATCTGCTCGATGTCCTCGAGTTCGATCGAATCGAGCGCGTCTGGCTCGACGGCAAATTCGAACTCGTCATTGCTCGAGAAGTCGACGGCCAGGTTCGATCCGACTCGATTGAGCACCTCGCAGAGAGCGAGCGTGAAATGATCGGTCTCGTTCTCGCGTTGGCTGGGTTTATCACGTACGATGTCGACGAAGTCACACCAGTACTGGTCCTCGATTCGCTCGGTGCGTTCGACGCCGAACGAACACGCCGTCTCGTGGATTACTTCGCCGACGAGACGGAGTATCTGCTGGCGACGGTACACCCGGAATCCACGGTCGATACCGCGTTCGAAACGATCACGTTCGAACCACCAGTCTAAATTCACCTTACTGTGTCGTCCATTAGTAAACTGGCAAGTAGTTTCTAATGTTCACGGCTCGATCCGTTTCGATGAAGTGATCGATCTCTCTCACCGAGTCGAGGGCCTCCAGACGAACGAGCAGGTCTCCAATTTCCGAATTCGATTTCGCAGTCATGATTCCGTAGAGGTCGATAGTTCCGAATCCTTCGGCGACGAACCAGAAATCCATGTCTGCCATCGCCTCGAACGCAGCTCGCTTCGAGTTCTCACAGTTCTCGGTTTTGACCGTGACGAGAACGATTTCCCAACTGTTGCGTTCCGGACGAGGGAGAAAGAAACTCGTCATGTCGTCGAGTAACGTCGTCACGCGTCGACGGACCCCTTCGCTACTGAGTTCAATTCCGTGGTGAGCCAGTTCGTCCGAAATATCCGCGTACGGACTTCGAGGATCGTTCGCAAGGATCTCGAGGATTCGTCGGTCGATCTCGTCGATTTCGAGAACGGTATCGTCGGAGCGATCAGTCATGGTTGAACACTCTTGCTACCAAGCCTTAAAATCGCTAGACGATTGCCGGTGATACGTTCCCCCTCGATGCACTAGAACAAACTCAATCACCGTTTTGATATTGGGACGGTGTTGTCCTCTCCAGCATTCTCAGTTGCCTTCTGCGTGCAGTTAGCACGAAATCACCTGTGAGTGAATAGCGGTCAACAAATTTCGTCTCGTGACGTACCGGTAGATGCTCTCCTGACCACATGTACCCCTACTCTACGGTATCGAGACGCAACGGCGTCTCATTTCAGTTCATCCTTGAGGATCTTCCCGGTCGGATTTCGCGGCAGTGCCTCGTGGAACTCGACCTCACGGGGTTTCTTAAAGTCGGCAATATGGCTCCCGACGTACTCGCTGACCTCCGCATCGGTCAGCGACTCACCATCGTGGAGTACGACGGCCGCTTTCACGCGCTCGGTCCACGCTTCGTCGGGAACGCCGACAACGGCGACCTCCGAAATTCGCTCGTGTTCGTGCAAGACCTCCTCGATTTCGGCGGGGTGAATGTTCTCTCCGCCAGAGATGATCATATCATCGTATCGCCCGACGAAGTGGAGGAATCCGTCTTCGTCCCGCCGGACGAGGTCAGAAGAGACGAAGTACCCCTCGTCGTCGAACACCTCATCGGTCTTTTCGGGCATTCCGAGATACCCTTCGAACACGGTCGGCCCGCGGTACGCGATTCGACCGATATCGCCGCGGTCCACTTCGTCCCCGTCGTCGTCGACGATCTTGACGGCGACGTTGACGATCTCCCTCCCGATGCTGTCTGGCTTCTCGAGTGCGTGTTCTGGACCGAGCAGACAGGTGACGGGGGACGTTTCGGTCTGGCCGAACACCTCGTAGAGATTCGTGTCGAACGATTCGATAATCGCTGTTTTGAGTGCGTCGCCGGACGGTGCGCCACCGGTCATGTAGTGATCGAAGGCGGAGAGATCGTAGTCTTCGAACTCGTCGACGGTGAGTAGCCTTCGACTCATCGTCGGGACGAAAAACGAGCCAGTAATGCGTTCGGTTTCGATGACTTCCATCACGCGAGCGGGATCGAATTCGTTCATCAGATACGTCGTCGATCCGCAGTAGAAGGTGTTATTGAACAGTGCGAACGCCGCGATGTGAAACAGCGGGGTAACGACGAGAAATCGATCTTCTTCCTCCTCGAGATGACAGCTGTAGACGGTATTCACGGAGTTCTGGATGACGTTGTCGTGAGTGAGGACGCAGCCTTTCGGTTTCCCCGTTGTCCCGCTCGTGTACATGAGCGCGGCGGCGTCGAGTCGAGTCGGCACGACGTCGACGCGATCGGTGGAAACACCGTCGCGGGCAGCATCGAGACCGTCGGCAAAGGCGGGAGCGTCCGCTCCGTGGTACAGGTATTCACCGATCTGTACGTCGTCGCTCCCAGCGACCGTCGAAATCGTTTCCCTCGACTCGGAGTCGAAGAAGCACACCGACGCGCCGCTATCCTCGAGAACGTAGCCCACTTCCTCGTCTTTGAACCGGTGGTTGATCGGTACCGGCAGGGCCCCGAGTTTCATCGCAGCGTAGTAGGAGTAGATCGTCTCCGGATGATTTTGCATGTAAACGGCGACTCGGTCGTCCTCCGTGACTCCGCGGTCAGCGAGCACTCGAGCGACCTGATTCACTCGGTCGTCGAACTCGCGGAACGTGATCGAGTCTCGAGTTCCGTCGACGAGCGAAACGAGGCAGTCGTCGTCGGGATACTTGCGCGCATTCGTCTCTGCGAGGTCTCCGAGAGTCAGCCCGTCCATGTTCGTGTTCTCAGTAGTAGCGTAATAGTAGTTGTGACGACGTTCGAACAGGGGAGACGTCTGGGGCAATCGTTACGACCTTGGTATCTACCGACTGAGTTCGCAGGAATCCCACGTTCCGGTTGAGTCGATGCAATCTCTTCCGTCCCAGAGAGAGGCGACACACAACTCATCCTCGCCGTTCTCACAACGACGGAGATGAGTCGCAGAACCCGGTTTCTAACGCTGACTCGAGATGCGTATCGGGCTACGAACGTCCCACCGTGGTCATCGTGGCCGGTACCGCGACTCGTGAGCAGGACGTCACGCTCGAGGCGACTCTTGACGAACCGTGATCCGATAGTAGTTGGTGAACTTGATGATATCGTCCGACTCGAACGTGTTGCAAATCTGTTCAGGGGTAGCCACATCTCGCCCGTCAGTTTTGATTAGCCGAGGGAACCGTTCCTTCGCACGTTCCGGGAGTTCGTCGTAATGGTACACTCTCGAATCCGGCGGTATTCCGTCCACGGGAGTGAGTGTGATTTTCTCTACCATGGCTGCGTGAGTCAAGGTGATGCGCTCCGACCGTTTGTATGTTTCCCCAGCGGAATTGTCTGTTATCGTCGCACAAATGGTCAATTCCCTCCTTTTTATATGAGGTGTTTGAAGAATTCTTCCTCAATTATCACCGTGCTACCGCCGTCTGCCAACCGTTTTCGACCGTTGTCTCACTGCCTCGAGTGGTAACACGGACGTGACCTCGGGACAGTTCGAACGCATCTTGCGATCAGTGTGTGGTACCTGAGAAACCTGCGAACGCGAACGCCGAACACGCCCCTTCGACACGAATTGCGACTCGTTTACACACGAATTTCGGTCGATCCAATCGGTTTAACGCTCTCTGAGCTGATTGTTCAGCGTGCGACCTGTCGCATGACGAATACAAACAAAACCTATTACTACCGCGGGTGGTATTGGCACACGCATCAATGAAAGAAGCAGTGATTGTCGATGCAGTACGGACCCCGTTCGGAAAGCGGGACGGATCGTTTCGAGATACACACCCACAGGACCTCGCGGCAGAGCCACTGAAGGCGCTTCGAGAACGTAACGGATTCGAGCCAGAGACGATCGAAGACGTCATTTACGGCTGTGTCTCGCCGATCGGCGAACAGGGACTCAACGTCGGCCGTCTCGCGCCGATGGTCGCCGGTTGGGGCGATATCGTTCCGGGTGTGCAACTCAATCGAATGTGTGGCTCGGGCCAGCAGGCGCTCAATTTCGCCGCGGCGAACGTCATGGCAGACCAACACGACGTGCTGATCGCGGGCGGGGTCGAGCACATGACTCGGGTGCCGATGGGATCGGACGGCGGCGAGGGAAGTGGGCTCACGGACACGTACTTCGACCATTTCGACGAACGAACCCATCAGGGCGAGGGTGCCGAACGCATCGCCGAGGAGTACGACCTCTCACGTGAGGAACTCGACGAAATCGCCGTCGATTCCCAGCGCCGCTGGGGCGAGGCGTGGGAAGATGGCCGGTACGACGACCAGGTCGTTCCCGTCGAGACCGAACTCGAGGGAGAAGAGATCGTTATCGAACAGGACGAGCACCCGCGTCCCGGGACCGACCTCGAGACGCTCTCGAACCTGCCGTTGGCGTTCCGCGAAGAGGGGGATGGATTCCACCATCCCGGAAACTCCTCCGGTATCGTCGACGGTTCGTCGGCGCTCCTGATCGCCAGTGCAGAGGCGGCCCAAGCACACGGCTGGGAGCCGATGGCTCGCGTCGTCCAGACGGAGGTCGTCGGCGTCGACCCCGTGACGATGTTGAAAGGTCCCATTCCGGCGACGAAGCAAGTCCTCGAGCAGGCCGACCTGGATATTTCGGACATCGACCTCTTCGAGGTCAACGAGGCCTTCGCCTCCGTCGTCGGTGCCTGGCTCGAGGAGACGGGCGCGTCCTGGGAGCAGGTCAACGTCAACGGCGGCGCGATCGCTCACGGCCACCCACTCGGGGCGACCGGGGCGATGCTCACCACGAAACTCGCCCACGAACTCGAGCGCACGGGACAAGACCGAGCGCTTTCGACCATGTGCATCGGCTTCGGCCAGGGTATCGCGACGATCATCGAGCGCGTCTAACGCGCCGATTCTCTTTTCGCCGTCTCGATCGGATCGGGTAGACGACGTCGAGACGAAGCCGTACTCGGCCAATTCGATCGCCACGAATCGACCGAATCGGGACGGAGTCCGATGCCCGTATGTGTCGACAGAAGACGACTGAGGTGACACCACTGGTTGGGCGACGAGCGAGCGAACCGATGTCGATCTGATGCGAGTCGAGAGACGGAAACTGCCGCGTTCGACGCCGGGTCACGAGGGCGCGGAAATTCGCCCCCGCTCGAGTCGAACGACGTGGCAAAGACTCAGGGCTCGACGACGAGTTTACCGAGCGCGTTTCGATCGTCCATATCGGCGAACGCCTGATCGGTGTCGTCGAGCGAATAGCGTTCGTCCACGACCGGATCGAGTCGGCCGTCGGCAACCAGATCGACGAGACGCTCGAGATCCGACTGTGTTCCCATCGTGCTCCCGATGATCCGCTTGTGATTCAAGAAGAGATCGCCCATCGTGAGCGTCGAGGTCGGTCCCGCCGTCTGTCCGCAGATCGCCATGCGTCCGCCGCGTCGCAGGACGTTTTGTCCGACCTCGGTGTACGGGCCACCGAGGTGGTTTATCGTCACGTCGACGCGGCCAATCTCGAGGACCGCATCGCGAATCTCGTCGGGACCGCCGGATTCGATGACGTAATCGGCGCCGAGCGTCTCGAGCCGGTCGAGTTTCTCTCGAGAGGTCGACGTTCCGATCGTCCGAGCGCCGAGAACGTCGGCGAGTTGGACGGTGGCGACACCGACGCCACCGGTCGCACCCGGGACGAACACGAGGTCACCGGGGCCGACGTCGGCTTCCTCGAGCATACGGAACGCAGTCATGTACGCCACGGGGATCGCTGCCGCGTCCACGGAGTCGACGGTATCCGGGAGCCGAATAAGCCGATCGGCGTCGACCGCCGCGTACTCCGCGAGGCCGCCGTGGTAGAGATCGAATCGTTCACAGTGAGTTTCCGGCCCGTCACGGCAGTACCGACAGGAGCCACAGGTCTGATTTGGACAGAGCAGAACGCGGTCGCCCGGTTCGACGCTCTCGACGTCGTCGCCGACCGCCGAAACGGTGCCGGCAACGTCCATCCCCGCGACGTACGGCAACTGGTCTTCCTCAACCCGGAAGCCATCGCGGAGGATCCACAGGTCGTGGTGGTTGATCGAACAGGCCTCGACCTCGAGGACCGCCTCTCCGGGGTTCGCCTCGGGATCGGCGAACGGTTCGACTTCGACGTGCTCTGGACTACCGATTCCGGTAAACGCTGCGGCGCGCATACACAGTGCCTGGCACAGCCGGCGATATATAGCTGCTGTTCGGCGAAGTGGTTCCGTGCGTTCCGCTTCAATTCGTGAAAGACGGGTCTCCTCGAGCGGGGCCTCCGAATCCACGGGGCGACCGGAACCGCCGTAACGGATCAGCTTCCCGCGATCAGTTCTCGTTTCGGAGCTTGTACTTCTGAATTTTCCCGCTGGGGTTTCGCGGGAGTTCCTCGCGGAACTCGTAGTGGCGCGGGCGCTTGAACTCGGCGAGGTCGTCGCTCTCGCGGCAAAATATCTCGAGTTTGTTCGCGGTCAGCTCACCGTCTGGAACGATGTACGCGACGACACGTTCACCCCAGTCGTCGTCCGCTTCGCCGATCACTGCGGCCTCGGCGACGCCGTCGTATTGGTAGAGGACGTTCTCGATTTCGGTCGGGTAAATATTCTCGCCGCCGCTAATGATCATGTCGTCGATCCGGTCGACTAAGAAGAGGTAGCCGTCCTCGTTGAGATACCCCGCGTCACCCGTGAAGAACCAGCCGTCGCGAATCGCGTCCGCGGTCTTCTCCGGTTCGTTCCAGTACTCTTCCATCATCGGCGGCCCCTGGAGGATGATCTCGCCCGTCTCACCCGTTTCGACGGTATCGTCGGGATTGACGGGGTCGTTCGGATCCTCGTCCTCGGTTGGCTCGACGATGCGAACCTCGTGGTTCGGCGCGGCGCGACCGACGCTTTCCAGATGCTCGCGGACCTCGAAGGGAAGGATGAACGTCGCGCACGGCCCCATCTCGGTCATTCCGTAGGCCGTGGCGTAGTCCTCCGTGAACGTCTCGATACACTCCTCGAGCAGCGACGGCGGCATCGGTGCCGCGCCGTAGACGCCGAGAGAAAGCGACGACCCGTCGAACGAGTCGAGTTCGCGTGACGTCTCGAGGAGCTGTCGCCAGATCCGCGAGGCAACGAAGAGGTGGGTCGCGCGTTCCTCGTCGACGACCTCGAGGGCGCGTCGGGCGTCGAAATCGTGGAGGATCACCGTCTTCGCGCCGAGGTTAATTCGCGCGAGGAGTCCGCAGTTGAGTTCCGCGTTGTGATACAACGGCATCGCCGAGATGCCGACGTCCGTGAAGTCGAGCCCCATCTGGCCGGCATAAAGCATGTTGTGGTAGGTCGCGTCCCGGTGGGAGTGGACGACGCCCTTTGGCCGACCGGTCGTCCCGCTCGTGTACATGATCGCGTACTGGTCCGTCGAATCGATCGAGACCGACGGCGCGGTAGTATCCGACTTCTCGAGGAGGTCGTGGAACCCGACCGCGTACGCCGGCGTTTCTTCGACGTCGTCGTCGACGTAGACGTATTCCTCGACCGTAGAGAACTCACCGCGGCCGTTCTCGACCGTCTCTCGCGTCGCCGCTTCGAAGACGAGGACTGTCGACTCGGAGTCCTCGAGGATGTACCCCACTTCGCTGGGCGCGAGTCGATAGTTGATGGGGTTGAAGACGGCACCGGCGCGCAGGAGTCCGAACAGTGCGACCACGAATTCGGCGGAGTTGTGGAGCAACAGCGAGACTCGATCACCCGTTTCGACGCCGCGATCTCGAAGCACGTTCGCGAACCGGTCGACTCGCTCGTCGAGTTCGGCGTAGGTGAGTCGGAGGTCCTTGCGAGGATAGACGATCGCCTCTCGATCCGGGTACTTTCGCGTCGTCCGCGACAGCGTCTCCGGTAGTGTGGGGAGATAATCCATACCACTACGTTTCGGGATCGACGTGTTAGCTTTTACGTCGGAGATCCCAATCGTCGGCCGATCGCATACTGCAGCCACCCCCTCGTCGAATGGAATCGGAGGACGACGGACGGGCAGACCCGTGAGCCTGTAAATTTATACTCGATCGACTGGAACTACGGGTGATGTATCGGTTCGAAACGAATCTCACCGGTGGTGTCATCGAATGAACGAAGCCCTCGATCTGGTCGTCATGACGGGTGATCACGACACGCACGAGTCGATCGTCGATCGCGTTCGTCGAGCGGAGGCGCTCGGATACAGTCGCGTCTCGATGGGGGAAGCGACGGGGTGGAGTATCGTCCCGACGCTCTCACTGATCGCCGCTCAGACCGACGAGATCGGCATTTCGAACGACGTTTTCTCGCCGTACGGCCGGTCGCCGGCGGTGCTCGCTCAGACGGCCCTCGCCCTGCACGACCTCTCGGACGGCCGGTACCGACTGGGACTCGGACCGAGTTCGCCCGCGCTGACCGAGCAGTGGCACGGAACGTCGTTCGACCGTCCGTTGGGACGACTTCGCGAAACGCTCGAGGTAATCCGGACGATCTGTACCGACGGGACCTCGGCCTACGAGGGCCAAATTTTCGATCAACGGGGGCTGTCCTACGACCGAGACGTTCCCGAGACGCCGCCCCGGATCGATCTCGCGACGCTCGGGCCGAAAGCTACGGAACTAACCGGCCGATTCGCGGACGGCTGGGTTCCGCAACTGTTCTCGACGGACGGGCTCGAAGACCGACTGGCGGATCTCGAGCGAGGAGTCGAACTCGGAGGGCGCGACGCGAGCGACGTCCGCGTTAGTCCGATCCTACGGTGTATCGCGAGCGAAGATCGCGAGCAGGCTCGCTCGAAGGCCCGGTCGATGCTCGCGTTCCTGATCGGTGCCTACGGACCGTACTACGGTGATTCGGTAGCTTCACAGGGGTACGAGGACGTCGTCGAAGCGATACGAGCGGCGTGGAACGACGGCGACCGTGCAGGGATGTCCGCAGCGCTCTCCGACGAGGTCCTCGACGAGTTCGCGGCTGCGGGGACGCCCGAGGAAGTTCGCTCGCACGTCACTCGATACGCCGCCGTCGACGGCGTCGATGCGGTTCGCGCCGGCTTCGTCGGCGGGATGACCGACGCCGAAAAGGACACGACGATGACGACACTGGCCGACTTGCTGTAGCTCGCCTCGAGGCGAGAACAACCGGATTTCGAAGTGTGGGTCGGGAACAGCATCCTCGAGAAGCCACGACACGAACCGCTGTCGACGCTCGCGACAATCGCCGTCGATTCCCCGTCGATACACCAAGAACTATGCTAGTACAGAGTGTGTGGGACGTTATAGCATGACTGAAACCGTGTCTACGCCGAAACATCGAGAGCTCAGCGACGGGCTCTACTGGACCCAGGAGTGTCTTCCACTGGGCACGCTCACCGAACTAGGGCAGTTCGATCTCGAGGAATGGGTCGAAGCTGACGAGGACGTCCATGGCTGTCAGAACGCGTATCTCCTCTCCGACGAGCGAAATCTGCTGTTCGATACGCTCACCCAGCCAAACGGCGATGACGTCGTCGAACTGATCGACGACCTGCTCGAGGGGGAATCCCTCGACTACCTCGTCATCTCGCACCCGGAGGCCAATCACGCGGGCAACACCTTCACCATTCTCGACGCGTATCCCGACGCGACGCTTTTGGTCCCCGGCGAAGCGGCTGGCTACGGAAGCGGACACGGAGCCGAACACGAACTCTATCACATCGCGTCCGACACGCCAGCGGACGTCGATCAGGTACCAAACGAGATCCGGTACGTCGAACCCGGAGAGACGATCGATCTGGGGACGCACACGGTCGAGTTCGAAGCGCCGTTGTTCCCCGATCACTCGTTTACGCTGTGGATGAGCGAACGAACGACGAACACCCTGTTTACGGTCGACTGGATGGGATTTCTCCATCAGAGTTCGAACTGCGTGACGCTCGCGAGCGACCTCGACCGCGACGTCGCGGTCGAACAGGTGTTCCGATTTCACGCACTGGCGTTTCCCTGGATGCGCTTTGCCGACCTCGATGCGATCGAACGCGCCGTCGACGACGTTAGAGACAGACTCGACCCCGACGTCATCGCGCCGGCCCACGGGATGGTTATGACCGACGGGTTGGATACCTATCTGGATCGCTTCCTCGAGGCCGTCGAGGCGCTGTCGCGAGAAGGTGAACCGAGCAATATGGAGAGCAAACTCGAGTACATACTGCGCCCGCCGGAGGTAGATCGATGACGACGAAACTCACTGACGACGTCCACTGGATCTCGAGTTGCCACCCGGACGACGAGTATCACATGCACATGTCCGAGTACCTGATTCGAGGCGAAAACGGCACCGTACTCGTCGATTCCGGCTCGAGCCACTATCGCGACGAGATCATTGCAGAAATTAATCAGCTCACCGACGGAAACGGGCCGGACGTCATACTGCTCACCCATTCGACGCTCCCTCACACCGAGAACGTTCCCGCGTTCGAATCGGAGTGGGGAGAGATCAAGACGATCGCTGCGACGGGGCGTTTTCCCGAAATCGTCGGTCTGCCGGACGCGGAGGCCCGACAACTCAACGCGCCAGTCGAGTTCGCCGGCCGACCGTTTACGTGCATGCATCCCCTACTCACCGACGTAACGGTCTCTCAGTGGGTCTACGACCACGAATCGGGCGTCCTGTTCACGGCGGAGGCGTTCGGACACTACCACGACCCAGGAAACTGTGACCTGACGACGGCCGAAATGGACGGCGGCCCGTCAGCGGATCACGTCGACGCGTTCTACCTCGATAAGATTCCGTTCGTCGACTACCTCGACCGCGAGCGACTCGGTAACGCCTTCGAAACGCTCTTCGACACCCTCGACGTGACGTACGTCGCTCCCATTCACGGCAATCCCATACCCGGCGAGCGTCTCGATCGCTACGTCGACGACGTAATCGAAGCGCTCGAGCCCCCGACGACAGCGTAATCGGGGACGAGCGTTCCGGAGTACGGTTCGAATCTAGGACAGTTTCTCGTCGGAACAGGTAGACGAATAGGGATTAGATTATATGAACTGACGTGTTACCATCCGATCGGAGACGAAGAGTACCACCATGGACTTTAGCTATACGGACGAACAGGAGACGTTTCGTCACGAGTTGCGCGCGTGGCTCGAGGAGAACGCGCCGGAGGGTTGGCTCGAGGACCCGGAACTACCCGATGACGACGCCGAACGCGTCGAATTCCTTCGAGACTGGCAACGAACGTTGGCCGACGACGGGTGGGCGGGCGTCCATTGGCCCGAGGAGTACGGCGGTCGCGGTGCGTCGTTGGTCGAGCAGACGATCTATCGCGAAGAGATGGCGCGGATCAACGCACCGCCACAGATCAACCTCATCGGGATCAATCTCATCGCGCCGACGCTGATCGAAGTCGGAACCGAAGCGCAGAAACAACGATTCCTGCCGAAAATTCTCAGCGCGGAGGAGATCTGGTGTCAGGGGTACTCCGAGCCGGAAGCGGGGTCGGACGTCGCGAGCCTCACGACGAACGCCGAGGCGAACGGCGACGGCGAGTGGCTCGTCAACGGCCAGAAGATCTGGACCAGTTACGCGCACGTCGCCGATTGGTGTTTCCTCGTTACGCGGACCGACGATTCCGGAAAGAAACACGAGGGGCTCACCGTGTTCCTCGTCGAAATGGATCAGGACGGAATCAGCACGGAACCGATCCACCAGCCACACGACGATCGGACGTTCAATCAGGTCTACTTCGACGATGCGGTCGCATCTGCGGATCTCGTCGTCGGCGAGATCGATCGGGGCTGGGATGTCGTCATGACGCTTTCGGCGTTCGAACACGGTTCGACGTCGATCTATTCGATCGAACAACGGTATTTAGCCCTTCTCGAGTACTGTCGGACCGAGACGCGAAACGGCACGCCGTTGGTCGAACGGGACCGGATCCGTCAGCAACTGGCAGATTTCGACGCACGAATTCAGGCGGCAAAGGCCACCCACTACAGAAACGTCAGTAAACAGGCGGAGTCAGGAACCCCCGGGCCGGAGGGCTCGATGGACCTCCTCATCAGCGACGAACTCAGACACGATCTGCTCAACTTCGCGGTGAACGTCCAGGGGCCGGCTGCGGCCCTGTGGGAGAACGGCCACAACGCCTTCGACGAGACGTCCGGCTACATCCGATCGTACGGCGCGTGGATCGCCGCCGGAACGGGCGACATCCAGCGAAACATCATCGGCGAGCGGGTGCTCGGCTTGCCGAAGGACAACAAGAGCAAAACGAGCCACCGGAGTGAGTAACGATGGATGCGAGACTAACCGAGGAACACGAGCGCGTACAGGAGACTGCACGGGAGTTTATCGAATCCGAGGGCGGAACCGACCTCGCGAGACGACAGGCAGACGGCGAGAACGTCGTCGACGACCTGTGGGACGAACTCGCCGGTCTCGACTATACAGCGATCACCGTTCCGCTCGAGTACGGCGGATTCGGCGAGGGGATGGTGTACCTGGCGGCACTGCTCGAGGCTGCGGGTCGGTACGCACTGCCCGGGCCGCTCCCCGAGACGGCGGCCGTCGCCGTGCCGTTGATCAGGGATCTCGGTACCGACGACCAACGGTCGACGTACCTCCCGTCGGTCGCCGATGGCGACCTACGTCTGAGCCTCGCCGTGTACGACGACGAAACCGAACCTCTCCCGGGCAGTATTCAGATGGGAGCCGAGCGTCTCGGTGAAGCGGAGACGGCCGAGTTCCGGCTCGAGGGGACGAAGACCCTGGTCCCGTACGCTGGGGAAACCGACGTGGTGATCGTCGCGACCCGAACCAGAGAGAGCCAGGGATACGACGGCGTCTCGCTGTTCGCGGTCGAAACCGATCACGATGCCGTCGAGACGACCCGGATGGACAGCCTCGATTGGGCCCGGCCGATGTACGAGTTTTCGATCGACGGACTCACCGTCGACGAGGAGGCGCTGATCGGCCCGCTCCACGGCGGCGGAAGCGCGCTCGTAACCGCGATGGATCGGTTTTCCGTCGCCGGCACCGCGATGCTCGTCGGAGCCGCCGACAGGGCAGTCGAGCTTTCCGCCGAATACGGCACCGAGCGCGAACAGTACGGGCAGCCGATCGGCCGGTTCCAGGCGGTCAAACACCGAACGGCCGATATGTGGGTTGACATGCAGGGTGCCCGCTCGCTGGTCTACTACGCCGCGTGGGCTCTCGACGGAGACGAACCGGACGCCGCACGCGCTGCCGCCGCAACGAAATCCTTCGCGGCCGACCGCTTGCACCGCGTCTTCGGCGACGATATCTGGAATCACGGCGGGATGGGGTTCACCTGGGACCACGACGCCCACATCTACCTGAAACAGGCCAAGAGCTGGCGAAACTTCCTCGGTTCCCCCGAAGCAAACCGAGACCGACTCATCGACGCACGGCTCGCGACCGAACGGAACCGGTAAGCACGGCCCACCACTCGAGGGATTCGATCGGCGCTTTCGATTCGTCCAGTGGCTCTCTCCGGGCGGTCGGTACGTCCCGGTCTCGTTCTTCCGGTTTCCCCCACTGAAACAGCAACTCGTCAGTCCATAGCGTTATATGTGTGCTTGCTGTTACACAGTGCCATGATACGTTCCGAAACGCCGCTGTTGGATGGGTTCGGCGAGAATGCCGGTGACGGTGTTACGATCGCGCACGGACAGAGCGCTCGTGGCGAACGCTCCAAGTGCTCGAGCGAGCAACTCGGGGGCTCGAAGAACGGACGGTCCATCCACTCACTGTTGTCTTACCATGACACGTTCAGATAACGCCGACTACCTCGACCGACTGATCGAGCGAGATGCCCTCTCCGAGTACCTGACGGCGACGCTCGGCCCCGCCGACAACCTCGAATTTTCCTACCATCCGGAGGGCCAATCGAACGAGACCCTCTTCCTTCAGTGGGACGAGTACGACCTCGTGCTCCGACGCCCGCCTGCCGGAGCGACGGCCGACTCCGCACACGACGTGCTCCGGGAGTACCGCGTCCTCGAGGCGCTTCGAGACGCTGCTGTGCCGGTTCCACAGCCGATTGCGGGCTGTGACGATCACGACATCATCGGTGCCGAGTTTTACCTGATGGAGCGCTGTCGCGGCGACGTACTCAGAGACGAAGAACCGAATCGATTCGCACACCCGCGCTCCCGACGGTTGCTTTCGGAACGTTTCATCGAGACAATCGCCGATATTCACGAAACTGCCCCCGACGCGGTCGGTCTCGGTGAACTCGGTCATCCGGATGGGTACACCGAACGGCAGGTCGACCGGTGGACTGAGCAACTCGAGTGGGCGTTCGAACGGACGGAAGAAGAGCGTTCCGTGCCGTTGCTACGCGACGTCGCCGATTGGCTCGCGGAGAACGTTCCCGACGAGTACGACCACACGCTGGTCCACGGTGATTACAAACTCGACAACGTCATGTTCGCGCCGGGCGGGGGCCACGACGCGCCCACGAACGGGCGAGCGGGCGACGCCCACGAGCAGTCGCCAGCGATCGAAGCCGTCTTCGACTGGGAACTCTGTACCCGCGGTGACCCCGCGATGGATCTCGGCTGGATGCTGGTTTACTGGCCCGATCCGGGTGATCCGGCGGTCGAGGACTCGCTGTTGCCTCAGTTTCTGGTTCGAGAGGGATACCCGACGCGACGAGAACTCGTCGAACAGTACGAAGACCGGACCGGCCGGACGTTCGACCATCACCGATTCTACCGAACGTTCGGCGTGTTCAAAATGGCCAGTGCCTGCGAGATGATGTACCGACGGTATCTCGATGGAAACGCCGATAACGAGACCTATCCGCTGATGGAAGAGCGAGTACCACGACTCGCCGACCGTGCCGACCGAATCAGAACGGGCGAGGAACCGCTGTAAACCTGCTTCGGAGCGGTACGTTCTCTGGAACGTCGGCGACAATCGAGGTCGGAAAGACGATTCGTCCACGAATCTACTGTTGGCATCGATGCGTCCATCGCTTCCTTCGGCAGGGTGGTACTTCTTTACAGTATCGTGTCGACGGTCCCTCCAGTTCGAGACCACGGTTCCGCCCGGAATGGTGCTGGCACGACCGTACATTCTCAGTCTATCGTAACAACTGAAACGGGTACACACTGATCGCCGAACTGTCTGGTGACCAGGGGTGCACTGACGTGTAGTGGCTACGAGAGTGCGACCTGCTGACTCAATCGCCTGCTCGATAACCGAATCGAACCATCACGTTTCGTTATACAATATGGCTACCTGCGCCTTTTCTCTCACACCTAATCCGCCTAACTCGTCCCCTTGATTAACACCCTAAGGGCGTTATTCATGAGTGCGGTTCTGTTACTGTCGCATGTGAACATGACTCATTGGTGTTGCGTTTCTCTCGGCCGGAGGACGTGTTTCGACGGCCGACAACGACACTGGTCGCGTTTGCGACACTGAAACGGTGAACGGCTCTCTCCGACTACCGAATCCGCCGACTCACTCCGACATCGACTCTCTCGGCGCGGATTTTCGAACCGGAAGCGATCTGTCGAAATACGACCACGAAGTTGAGCTTTCGACCACCCGTACACTTATCATGTCGGTTGTCGACACACCACTTGCTAACTGTCCCATGCTCTCTCAACAGAGGTGTCGATCCGATGGTTGTAATTGACGGTACTGGCGGGTACGTTCCGCTGTACCGAATCGATCGTCGCGATATTGCCGACCAACACGGCGGTCGCGGTCGCGGCGAGAGCGCGGTTCCCGCTCGCGACGAAAACCACGTGACGATGGCGAGTGAGGCGATGACGACTGCGCTCGACCGATCGGCGGCGACGGCCGACGACGTCACAGCTGTGTTCACGGCCAGTGTCAGCGACCGATTCGCCGAACACGGTATCGCTGCCCAGATCGCGTACAGGGCCGGTCTGTCGAGCGACGTACGAACCGGGGATTTCCAAGCTAGCGGCCGTGCGGCGGCCGACGCGCTGGCGACGGCAACCGAGTACGTTCGCGCGACCGGCGCCCCCGTCGTCGTCGCGGCGGTCGACGTCATGCCAGTCGAACCCGGCGGGGACGATGAATCGACGATGGGCGCCGGCGCTGGCGCACTCGTTCTCCGACCAGATAGTGACGACCCGATGGCGACGATCGACGCGGTCGGCCAGGCGACGACGGGCTTTCTCGAGCGCCATCGTGAACACGGCGAGTCGGCCACTGCCGGCGATGCTCGATTCGAGCGGCGCAAAGGAGTCACGCCGGCGGTCTCGACGGCATTCGATCGAGTCGACACCGACGGAGAACTCGAGTACGGCGTTGCCAGCGCACCCGGGTTCCGACTCGCTCGAGCGGCGCTCGAGCCGATCGACGCCGAACGCGTCTCGACGTGGAACGAAGTCGGGTACGCGGGAACGGCGACGCTGTTGCTCGATCTGTGTCACGCGATCGAGTCCGTCGACGCCGGTTCGACGATCGGTGCGGTCGCCTACGGGCAAGGCGGTGCCGACGCGTTCGTCGTTTCGGTTGCAGATGGCGCGAGCAACCTCGACGGGTTGACCGTCGCGGAGCAACTCGAGGCCAAGGAGTACGTTCCGTACGTCAAGCATCTCGAATACCGCGAGCGATACGACTACCAGGGAGTGCCAAACGCATGAGCGGACCACGATATAATCGAACCAGACGACAGGACCAGCGACTGGTGGCCTTCGAGTGCCAGTCGTGTGACTACGTCTCGTTTCCCGACGAAAAACGGACGTGCAAACGCTGTGGCGACGCACCGGCGACCTTCGAGGAGGTACAGCTTGCCGAACGAGGCGAAATACAGACCTTCGTCGTCCAGGAGTACCTCCCCGACGACATCGAAGTGCCACAACCGCTGGCGATCGTCGACCTGCCACAGGCGGACGGCTCGGGCGAATCCGCTCGCGTCTACGGGTTGTTGACCGAAACGGAACTCGAGGAACTGTCGGTCGGGACCGAGGTCGTCGCCCGGTTCCGTGAACTGTTCGACGACGGCGAGCGGCCGATCAACTCCTTCAAGTTCTCGGTCCCTCGCGAGGTGAAACGATGACCGACGCACACGTCGTGGGATCGGGTATCGTCGACTTCGGCGAGAAGTACGAGTGGTCGTTCGACGATCTCCTCGAGGGGGCGTACCTCGATCTCGTCGAAAGCGTCGATCACGGTATCAACCCGACGGCCGACATCGACGCGATCTGGTACGGCACCCTCGATATCGCGAACGAGGGATCCTCGGGCGCGGCCGTTGCCCACGCAACCGGCCTCTTCGAGAAGCCGGCGACCCAGATCGTCAACGCCTGTGCGACCGGCAGCGACGCGTTCCGGAACGCCGTCCAGGCCGTCAAGGCCGGCGACATCGAGGTTGCACTCGTCATCGGCGCGGAGAAGATGCTCGATTCGACGGAGGGACTCATCGGCGGCGCCGCCCTCGAGCGCCTCTGGCGCGGGCGGGGCGTGACGATGCCGGCGTTTTTCGGCATGCGAGCGACTCGGCACATGGAGCAGTACGACACCACCCGCGAGCAAATCGCGGAGGTGTCCGTCAAGAACCACGAGAACGGAACGAAATACCCCCACGCCCACCAGCAGTTCGAGTGCTCGGTCGACGACGTTATGGAATCAGCGACAGTGTCGTACCCGCTCAACCTCTACGACTGCTGTCCCGTGACCGACGGCGCGTGTGCGGTGCTCGTGACCAACGACGAGCGTTCCCGCGAGTTTACCGACGCGCCGGTTCGAGTCGCCGGCTACGGCTTCTCGACGGACTCGTTCATGCGCGGCGACGACCTGGCGCTGACGAACTTCCCGGCCTCGAGGCAGGCCTCGAGTATGGCCTACGAGCGGTCGGGCTACGGCCCCGACGATGTCGACGTCGCCGAGGTCCACGACTGCTTCTCGATCACCGAACTGATCACCTACGAGGACCTCGGGTTCTGCGAGCAGGGGGAGGCGGGTGCCTTCATCGACGAGGGCATTCCACATCTCGACGGCGAAAAGCCGGTGAACCCCTCCGGCGGCCTCCTCTCGAAGGGCCATCCGATCGGTGCAACCGGCGTCGCACAGATTGCCGAAATCTTCGAACAGCTTCGGGGCGACGCTGGCGACGTGCAGGTCCCCGACGCCGAGGTCGGCCTCCAGCACAACATCGGGATCGGTCGCAACGCGACCGGAGCGGTGTCCTGTGTGAACGTTCTGGAGCGGTAGTCGGCGCGACTCCGCTTTCCGTGTCGTCTTTGCCCTGACCTATGTTGTCGCGGTCTCGAGAAACGACTGTACTCGTTCGACGAAGTACTCCGGACGCTCCTCAGGAATCCAGTGACCGGCATTCTCGAGGACCTCCCCCTCGACGTCGGTCGCGACCGCGTTCATGTCCTCGATCGGAAGGCTGCGAAACGACGCCTCACCGCCGAGTGCGAGCACGGGCATCTCGAGGGGCGTTTCGGCGTGAGCTGCGTTGTTCTCGACGTCGTCGTCGTACGCACGGTAGTATTCGAAGCCCCCGCGAAGTCCGCCGGGTTGGGAGTAACAGCGAACGTACTCGTCTCGGGCGTCGGAATCGATCGCGGCGGGGTCGTACGCGCCCTTCTTGTAGAACCACTCGAGGTACAGCCGTTCCCGACCGGCGACGAGTCGCTCCGGTAAGTCCCGAACGCCGTGAAAACGCGTGTGCCAGAAGTGACGCTTTTCGTCTTCGCGGATGCCCGGCAGCCCCGCCTCGAGGACGCACAGCGCCGCGACTTCGTCTCGATACTGGGCCGCGTACGCGTAGGCCGTCGGCATCCCCCAGTCGTGCCCGACGAGCGCGATCCGTTCGTCACCGTGCCCGAGTGCGTGGACGAGTTCCCGAATATCCGTCGCGACGGTGTCCTTGTCGTACCCTGACAGCGGCGTCGTTGAATCACCCATCCCACGAAGATCGGGCGCAATCACGGTGTATTCGCTGGCGAACGCCGGAATGACCTCCCGCCACTCGTACCAGGTCTGGGGCCAGCCGTGGAGCAAGACTAGCGGCGGGCCCGACCCGGCGGTTACGTAGTGTATCGAAACGTCGTTGACGCGCTCCGTTCCGTGCGCTCCCTCGTCGATTCCGTTCGACCCAGTCATATGTAATTGTTATCACGATAATAGTTCACTCTTTGCATTCTGGGGTCGGATTCGGCCGACGGCTCATCGCGGCGATTCTGGCCAAGTCCGCGGCCTCGAGCGAGGATTAGTCCGGTCGCTCCATCTCGAATCGATTGTCGATCCTGTCGTAGGATCCACCGGAGAGTCGACCGACGATGTCGAGTTTCGACGTGTCGACTTTTCCGTTCGTGGTGACGTCGTCGCGGACGTAGACCGAAACGACTTCTCCCAAGACGAGCGAACTCGAGCCGACGTCGAGAACGTCGTGTAATTCGCATTCGAAGGCGGCGGCCACCCCCGCGACTCGAGGCGGCTCGACGACCGCAGCGGCTTCTCGCTCGAGATCCGCGTCGTCGAACTCGCTCTCGGACGACGGCAGTTCGACGCTCGTCTGATTCATCGCGTCGGCGAACTCGTTGGTGACGAGATTGACGACGAACTCTTCGGTTTCTCGGACGTTGACCGTCGTATCCGTGAGGCCGTCAGGTCTGTCGATCGGGGAGAACATGAGGATCGGCGGATCGACGCTGACGGCGTTGAAGAAGCTGTAGGGGGCGAGGTTGTCGACGCCTGCGTGGCTGCGGGTACTGATCCAGCCGATTGGGCGGGGAACGACGAGCCCGGTCAGGGTTCGGTACATCGAGTGGGTGCCATCGCGTGGGTCGATCTGCATCGGTGATCGTACCTCGATCCTCGAGAAAAGAAGCCAAACGAGTTTCGGTTCGCAGGCCGGTCAGTCCGAGAGTTCGGCGCGTTTGATCTTCCCGCTCGCTGTTTTCGGGAGTTCACCGATGAATTCGATTTCGCGTGGATACTCGTGTTTCGAGAGTTCTTCTCTGGCGAAGTTGCTGAGTTCGTCCTCGAGTTCTAGCGACGGCTCGTACTCGCCGACGAGGGTCACGTACGCTGCGACGAGTTTGCCGCGGGTTTCGTCGTCCTTGCCGACGACTGCGGCTTCCTCTACCGCGGGGTGGTTCAACAGCGTCTCCTCGACTTCTTCGGGACCGATGCGATAGCCCGAGGAGATAATGACGTTGTCAGCGCGACTCACGTACCAGAAGTAGTCGTCTTCGTCTCGTCTGGCGAGATCGCCGGTTCGAAGCCACTGGCCGGTAAACGTTTCGAGGGTCTTCTCGGGACGCCCCCAGTACGACCCGGTCGGGGATTCGGTGCGTTTGATCGCGATCTCGCCGACCTCTCCCTGTTCGACTTCGTTCCCGTCTTCGTCCAGTAGCGTAACCTCCGCGCCGGGAAGGACTCTTCCCATGCTGCCAGGTTTGACCTCCCAATCGTCGAACGCGTAGTTACAGACGACCATCCCGCCCTCCGTGAGACCGTAGGAGTCCTGTGGCGGCGCGCCGAGTCCCTCCTCACACCAGTCGACGGTGTCCTGATCGAGTGCCTCCCCCGCCGAGATCAACACCCGGAGATCGATATCGTACTCGCTCAGATCGATCCCGGCGGCTCGAGACTGGCGGAGTGCCGTCGGCGGAATCATCGCGTTGTCGACGCCCCACTGCTCGAGGGTCTCGAAGAACGTGTGAGGGTTGAACTGTCCGCGATAGCAACCGATCGCCGTCCCGCGGATTCCGGACATGATCGTGCCCATGTTGAGCCCGTACGACCACGAGGGCGATGCGGCAACGAGGTAGACGTCGTCGGGACGCAAGTTGACGACGTACTCGGTGTATGCATAGAGTTCGACGGGCCCTCGGTGTGGACTGAGCACGCCCTTCGGCGAACCCGTCGTTCCGGAGGTGTACGTGAGGGTGAACGGGTCGTCTGGGTGTGTCTCGACGGCGTCGAAGTCGTCGTCGTGATTCCGAACGACGTCGTAGCTGTCGACGGCTACCGAACCGTCGACGGATCCACCGTCTACGGTGACGATCCGATCGAGTGCAGGCAAGTCAGAATCGACGATTTCACAGCCGCTCTCGGTCGTAAACAGGACCGACGCTCGCGAGTCCTCGAGCCGATAGTTCAGCGCGTCCGGTCCGAAGACGGGAGCCAACGGAAGGTAGATTCTGCCGGCTTTGATCGTCCCGAAGACGACTGCGTACAGCTCGAACTGGGTGGGGAGTTTCGCGCCAATTCGGGCACCGCTGTCCGTGTGTTCGAGCAAGTAGTTCGCAACCCGGTTTGCAGCGGCGTCGAGTTCGGCGAACGTGTACGTCTCCGTCTCGCCGCTCTCGAAGTCACGGATTCGGAGGCCGACCTCGTCCGACTCACTGTGGCGGCCGAGCGCTTCGGTCCCAATGTTGAACGACTGCCGGTCGCCAACGTGTGCGTGTTCCTCCCAACCGGCTTCGTCGTCGTACAGAGTGGCTACCGCTTCGTATGCATCCTTGAATGGCATACGTTGACAATTACCTGTCTATCGGTATAGAGTTTTTGTTCAACACGATCGTCGTCGGGATGATTCAGTCGAGTCATCGGATCTCAGTAATTCGCAGCCGCTTTGACGTCTTCGAACCGTCGCTCGAGTTCGTCCATCCCCCACTCGTAGACGTCCTCAGGATCCTCTTCTTCGACGATGAGTCGGTTGATCATCTGGGCGTCGATGTCGAACGAGAGCAATCCGAGCGTCTCCGGCGTCGTCGGACTCTCCGGATCCGATACCTGCGGTGCAATCTCCTGGAGGAGATACTCGTTGCGCTCGAGGAAGTAGCCATCGTCGATCTGGAACACGTCGGCACTGCGGTACTCCTCGTGCTCGAGAATCGATTCGTACGGTGGCAGGAATCGCATCGGCTCCATCAAACTGACTTCGATGTGTCGGTCGGGACCGTACATGTACCGATTGAAGTCTTTCGCCCCGTCGGTGTGGGTCGCGCCCTCGAGTACCGGCGCACCGGTCATCGTTACGAAGCCGCGAACGTCCGGATCGACGCCCTCTCGGTGGGGCACGACTTCTTGTTTCGTGTTGAGCGCAACCTCCTCTGCACCGGCTTCGTAGGCCGCCGAACAGACCCACGCGTTGAGCATGATACACTGGCCGAGACGGCCGCTTGCCCAGTACTCGATCGTCGTGCCATAATCCAGACTCGCCGGGTCCGGCGAGTACTGTTCGAGTTCCTGGAGCAACTCGAAAACGGCCAGGACGTCGTCTTCCTCGTAGACTAACTCGACTTCGTCGTCACTATTCCATCGAAACCGGTCGCCACCGGCGTTCACGAGCCAACACGAAAAGTCGGCGTCCGGTTTTCCTTCCGGACCGGCTGAGAGCCCGAATCCGCGGACGTCGTTGTCCATCTCGTCTATCGCTTGGGCGTTCTCGAGGAGGTCGTCCCACGTTTCGGGAACCTCGAGATCGAGTTCGTCGTACAGGTCTTCACGATACTGTAGACACCCGATGTACGGGCCGTGTGGAATATTTACGATCTGGTCGTCGATCGGCTCGAGGAGGTATTTGAACACCGGCTCGCCCCACTCGTCTTCGAGGTCCTCGAGCACGTCGTCGACGTCGGCGAGTTGTCCCTGATTGACCAGGTCGCCGATTTCGGGGAGGCTCGCGTGGAAGATTCCCGGTGGATCCTGTGCCTGCATCAACGTCGCGAGTCGCTGTCGCCCGACTTCGTCGAGACCCGTGTACTCGTGTTCGACGGGGAGCCCGTACTCCTCCTCGTAGCCGGGAATGAGGTTGTTCTCCCAATACTCCTGCCATTCGTCGCTCGAGAGGTCGGTGAGTATGTGCAGTTCGTCGTCGTCGGAGCCGCCGACGCACCCGGCGACGAGACCTGCTCCAGCAACACCGATCCCTCCGAGTGCGCCTCGGCGTGTAATGTTACCGTCTAACATGATCTAGCGGATAACACGACAGGTGATAAAACAGTTCTCCCGATTGATCTCGTCGATCTAGTACGATCGAGGAAGTCCGAGACGATGCTCTGCGATGTGGTTTTTCGCCATCTCGTTCGACACTGGCACGGTCTGTGTGAGACGCGAATTTTGCCAGATTTTGTACACCTCGTACTCTTTCGTGAATCCGTTCCCGCCGTGGGTCTGAATCGCTCGAGACGCCGCTTCGGTGCTGAACTCACTCGTCAGGAGTTTCGCGGCGTTGGTCTCTACGCTGCAGTCCTCGCCGGAATCCCACTTCGAGGCGGCGCTATAGGTGAGTTCTCGAGCGGCCAGGAGTTTGGCGTAGGACTCGGCGAGTGGGTGTTGGATCGACTGGTGGGAACCGATGGGTTGTCCGAAGACGTCACGGTCGTTCGCGTATTCGACTGCGAGGTCGATCGCGCGCAGTCCGCCCCCGAGCGCGCTTGCTGCACCGGCGATGCGTTCGGTATTGAGGGTGTCGAACATGAGTTTGAACCCGTCGTCGACGGTTCCGAGAATGTCGTCTTCGTGTACGCGGAGGCCGTCGATAGAGACCTGATACTGGTGTTCGAACCACGGCACCGCCGTGTCGAGCGTCGACAGCGAAACCGCGTCACGTTCGGCGGGTTCCGAGATCAGAAACAGCGTACCGCCGTGGGCCGGGTTCGATGGATCGAACGGTGACGTCCGGGCGACCAACAACATCTCGTCCGCGGTTTCGACGCTACTGATGAACGTCTTTTCGCCGTGGATGACGAACTCGTCTCCATCGCGCTCGGCGGTCGTCTCGATCGAGAGGGTATTCGTTCCCGCGTTCGCCTCGGTCAGCCCCATACAGAATTTCATATCGCCGTCGACGATCTGGGGGAGGTACGTCGACTTCTGTTCGTCCGTCCCGTGGCGTTGGATGCTGATCCCGCCGAATACCGGCGTGAGGATGAAGATGATACCACCCTGCCCGCCGCCGCGCGCCAACTCTTCGATGACGATGGCCATTTCGTGCATCCCCATTCCCTCGCCGCCGTACTCCTCGTCGATCGCCACGCCGAGCCATCCGTTGCCCGCGAGTGCCTCCCAGTACTCCTCGGGGAATCGTTTTTCTTCGACGTGTTCGCGCCAGTACGTCGGATCGAAATCAGCGGCGAGGTCCTGGACTGAGTTACGGATCAACTCGTGAATGTCAGTTTTGCGGGTCGGCATACACGGTATTCACCGCACCCATCAATAAATCAACCACATTTCGTCGCTGTTAGGTCTCGCTCTGGGCAACTCGATCAGATGGATTTGATTTCCGCGTGAAGCGATTCGAGTTCTGCTTGTACTGGAACGATTTCGTCCCAGTCGAACCACAACACGTCGTCCGGGTGATCCGTATAATCGTGGCGCTCGGTAATCTCGTCGGGCGGATCCTCGAGTTGCACCGGATACCGATGACCGAGCGTTAATTCGACGGCGTTCTCGCGTTCGTAGAGGAAGTTGAGAAGGTCGTAGACGTCCTCTTTCATCTCACTTTCATCGACGACAGTGAAGGCGGTCGAATAGGTCAAACAACCCTCTTCGGGGATAACGTAATCGACGGGGTGTCCCTCCTCGACGAGGTTTTCGGTACGGCCACCCCAACCTTCGACCAGATGCGCCTGCTCTTCGCGAAGCAGACGCATCCACTCGTCGCCCGCCACCCAGTAATTGAAGGTGTTTTGGTGGAACTCCTCCATCTCGCTTGCAACCTCGTCCCAGAGATCGTCGTCGTTGACCGCCTCGGCCGGATCGATATCGAGGAGTGCACTGGTATTCGCGAATCTGGTAACCGCGTTGTCGTGTAACGTCACCGTGCCCTCGTGTTCGGGTTCCATGATGTCTTCCCACGACGTCGGTTCAGCGTGTTCGGTACTGTACGCGATTCCCTGTGAGTTATTGTAGTAGAACGTTCCGAGGTCGTGCCCCTCGAGAAACGGTGCGTCTTGCCAGGAATCTTTGATATTGTCGTAGTTCGGAATCTCTCCGTAGTCGATTGTAGCGAACAGTTCGCCGTCGTACTCGAGACGATGTTCGGAGAAGGCCGCGGGCACGAGATTGGTGAAGTCGAACTCCTCCGGACTCGCTGCGATGAGTTCGAGGATCTCACTATCGTCGCTCACCTCCTGGTGTGTAACGTCGACTCCGCTCTCTTCGGACCACTCCTCCATGACTTCACGTTCTGACTCCTGGGTGATTCCACCGCGACTGATATACGAGAGCGTGTCTCCGCCACCACCGATACACCCCGCGAGGATGGCCGTGCTCGCGATCGTTCCCGTTCGTAATACGTCTCGTCGTGACACTGTTTGTGAATCGCTATCATCCGCCATATGTCCGTAGTACATCACGCAGTAGTACATAAATCCATTCGCCGTCATCACCCCTAATTGCGTATTTCTGGTGGATAATGAGCGAATCGAATCCGCTTTTCTCGAGTTGCGGTGGCTTCGAAGGGAGGGACTGTACTGCTACTACCGAACGGTTGTCGAGCGAGCAGATATGGCCTAGTCGACAGGCCATTGGTACTAGTTACAACTAGACAACAGATTTTTGACGGGCGACGTGGTGGGTGGTGTTGTATGGTAACTAATAACAATGGTTCTGTTGGAGTGCCGATCGAACGGAATGGACGCAACGAATTGGAGGTGTGGCTATGCTAGACCTCGAGGAGACGTTCATCTACGACTCCATTACGCACGCCTACAACATGGCCCCCTCGAACTATCGGAACGAGCAACACGCCGAAGGCATCACGGAGATGCTCTACGGCACCGTCGACGGGATCATGACCGAGGAGTACCGTCTCGAGCCCGAGGCGTTCGTTCGGGACTGGGGCGTCGAGGAGACGGCGAACATGCTGTTCCGGGAGAGCTATACGGATATGTCGACGTTTCATCCCGTCCCGATGTACGCGTTTCACGACGGCCTCGTCGCCAACGAGAAAGCCGGTACCGTCGTCGACCGGTGGCCCGACCGATTCCGATCGTACGCCGCCGTCGACCCGCTCCGAGACGGGTGGGAGGAGACGCTCGAGGAGCAAGTCGACGCCTTCGATCCGATCGGCGTCAAACTCTATCCCTCCCACTGGAGTGCGGACCATCACGAGGGGTGGAGCATGGGCGACCCCGACGTGGCGTTTCCGGTATTCGAAAAGGCGGCCGACCTCGGTATCGACCTCATCGACATCCACAAGGCGATTCCGTTCGGCCCGGTGCCTCGCGGACCGTACCACCCGCGGGACGTCGACGTCGCCGCCGAGAGTTTTCCGGACCTCACGTTCAGCATCGTCCACGGCGGGTTCGCGTTTACCGAGGAAACCGCCTGGCAACTGGCACGATTCCCGAACGTCTACGTCAATCTGGAGGGAATACCGCCGATCTTGCTCGGCAACGAGCGCCGATTCGCCGAAATACTTGCCGAACTGATCAGCATGCTCGGCGAGGACGGGATGGATCGACTGTTCTGGAGTTCAGGTGCGATGTCCGTTCACCCGAAACCGCAACTCGAGGCGTTTCGTGACTTCGAGTTCCCGGACGACGTTCGGAAGAACACGAGTGCGATGGGCGAACTTCCACAGATTACCGACGAGCACAAACGAAAGATTCTGGGAGAGAACTACGCCGACCTCATCGGACTGGATATCGACGAGGCGAAGTCGCGGATCACGGACGACGAGTTCGCTCGGTATCGAGCCGACAACGGACTCGCCGACCCGTACTCGACGACGGCCGTCCCCGAGGAGGTGGCCTGATGGACGACGATCGGATTCTCGAGCGACTCGACGAGATCGTCGACCCGTGCAGCGCGGCTAACGGAACCGATCTGAGCATCGTCTCGATGGGACTAATCGAGGAAATCGATATCGACGGTGGCCACGTCACCGTCTCGATGCACCTGACGACGCCGTTTTGCATGCAGATCCCGTTTTTTATCGACGAAGTCGAGGATCGAGTCGGCTCACTCGAGGGCGTCGAGTCCGTCACGCTCGAGACTGACTCGGGAATCGAGTGGAGCCAGGACATGATGTCCGAAGACGCCTGTCGGAAACGCGAGCAGCGAACGCAGGCCCGCGCGGACCGATATCGCGAAACCGCCAGCGATCGTCCTCTCGCTCGGACCGACGGATAGGACGGTTCCTGAACGCCTTCCAGCGGTCGACTCGAGCGCGTTGTATTGACCGTAATGCCTATGATGAAACCCGTGTTTGGAAGTACCATGCAAGGGTTGACGCTGAGCTGGCTCGCGGAGCGAAACGCGTACAAGTTCCCCGAAAAGGAAGCGATCGTACTGACACCCGTCGAGGGGGGTCGAACTGCCATCACAAACGCCACGTTCGACAAACGGATCAATCAGGTCGCAAACGGGCTGCGACGACGCGGCATCGAACGAGGCGACAACGTCGCCGTCTACACGGTGAACTCGATCCCGACGCTCGAGATGTACCTCGGTGCCATGCGAATCGGCGCGTTGCCGGTGCCCATCAACCACCGGTTTCAGGCCGACGAGGTACGGTACGTCCTCGAAGACTCCAACGCGGAGTTGCTCTTCTTCGACGATCACGCTGTAGACATCGTCGACGAAATTTCAACCGACCCAGCGATGCCGGATGAGACGCTGTTCTACGGGAAAGACCGACCCGACTACGCCGACGATTACGTCGACTTCCGTGAACAGTCCGGCACCAACTCCATCGAAATCGTCTCCTCTCGAGTCGACGAGGCGATGTTGATGTACACCTCGGGGACGACCGGCGACCCGAAGGGCTGTCTGCTCACCCACGACAACATCATCCAGATGACGGTCAACGGGATCGTCGAGAAGGCCCTCGAGGGACGCGACGTCAACGTCGACGGACGCGGCCTGATCGTAACGCCGCTGTTTCACATCGCCGCATTCGGAATGTTCGTCAACAACTACTACGCGGGTGCGACGACCGTCCTGATGGACGGGTTCGAACCGAACCGAGTCATGGACGTGATCGAGGAGGAGGCGGTGACCGCCGGTTTCTTCGTCCCGATGATGGCTCGAGCGCTGTTGGCAGTCGACGGGTTCGAAGACTACGACCTTTCGGCGTTCGAAGAGTTTGGAATCGGCGCTGCACCGTCGGGGAGAGAACTCAAAGAGACGATCTCGGAGGCCTTCGACGCCGACTTACAGGAGGCGTTCGGACAGACCGAGATGGCACCGACGACGACGCTTCTCCAGCCGAGTCAGGCGCTCGACCATCCGGACAGCGTCGGCAAACCGGTTCTCAACGTCCTCTTCAAGGTAATCGATCCGAAAACTCGCGAAGAAGTCGAACCCGGTGAGATCGGGCAGGTCTGCTATCGCGGCCCGACGATGTTCAACGGCTACTACGGAATGCCAGAGCGGACCGAGGAAACCTTCGACGACGAGGGATTTTTCGTCTCGGGCGATCTGGTCCGACAGGACGAAGACGGGTTCGTCGAGTTCGTCGGCCGCGCCGATAACATGATCATTACCGGCGGCGAGAACGTCTACCCGGCCGAAATCGAAGAGACGCTTCACGAACATCCGGCCGTCGACGAGGTAGCGATCGTCGGGACACCGGACGATACGTGGGGGGAACGCATCAAGGCCGCAATCGTCCCCATCGACGGAGGGGAGCCCTCGGCCGACGAACTACAGCGCTACGTTGGCGAGCGACTCGCGGATTACAAAAAACCGAGAGAGTTCGTATTTCTCGAGTCGTTACCGCGAAATCCGACCGGAAAAGTGCTCAAAGCGCCTCTCGAGGATGAAGCGGGCGAGATGGTTGGCTGGGAGTCCTGATTACGTTTCTACGCCGTATTGCTTTGCAATCGTGTTGAGCTGAATTTCGTCGGTTCCCTCGACGATCCGCTGGATGCGAGCACGATGGAGGTGGTCCATGTACGGGTTCTCCTCGGCCAGTCCGTTGGCTCCGTGAATCTGAACCACGTCGTCGGCGATGTCCCAGACGGTATTGGTCGCGAACCACTTGAGGATCGACGACTCGGAAATCGCCTGCTCACCCTGATCGAGCATCCACGCGCACTTGAGGCCGACAGTATCGGCTGCGAACGCGTTTGCTCGTCCGCGGGCGATCTTGTGTGAGACGGCTTGGTACTTGCCGATGTTTTCGTCGAAGGCCTCTCGACTGTTGGCGTACTCCGTTGCCTTGTCGAGCAGCCACTCGGCGTGGCCGACCGCCGTTGCGCCGATCTCCACCCGACCGAGGCCCAGAAACGACATGGCGTCGTAGAAGGCAGAATCGACGTTGCCGAGCACGCGGTCTTCGGAGAGTCGAACGTCGTCGAAGTGAACTTCAGCCTGCACTCCTTCCGCCCCGACGGCGTTGTTTAGCGATCCGATATCGTACTCGTCAGGTTCGACGATAAAGCACGTGATGCCTCCGTGCCTGCCGGCTTCCTCCTGTGGGGAGGTCCGTGCGAACACTTGGATAAAGTCGGCGTAGGGCGCGTTCGTGATCCATTGTTTCGTCCCATTGAGTACCCACTCGTCGCCGTCTTTCTCGGCGCGAGTTTCCATGTTCGGCGAGTCAGATCCCACGCCCGGTTCGGTCTGTCCAAACGCCGTCGACTTCTCGCCGCGCATTGCCGGTTTGAGGTACTTCTCGACCTGTTCGCCCTCGGCCTGAGCCAGCAGTGGCTTCGGCCCTTCCGGCCCGGCGAGTACGTTCGTCGATAGCGGGACGTCGGATTTCGCGACGTGTTTGTTCGCTCGATACCAGGTAATCGCAGAGACATCCTCTCCGCCGACGTCCGTGGGCATATTCATCGCGTAGAACCCAGCCTCCGCGCTCTTGCGCCGTATTTCCTGGTGAGCTTCGACGACCTCGTCAGTTAAGCGACCGTTCGGTTCGTGGCCGAGACGTGGGTTGGTCACCGTTTCGCCCAAGTCGTCGGCGATCGGCTGCACCTCTTGTTCGATGAAGTCATCGATACTCTGCAAGATGAGTTCCGTTTCCTGGGCTACTCCGAAAGAGACACCCGGATTACTATCTACTGATTTCGCCATTACCAGCTACACTATTGTCGAAATACCCATATAAAGATCACTGCTAGCTATAGCACTGTTGGCATGACACCACGAGCCATGTCCCGCTACGGTGCGAGTGCTGTCATCGTCTCGTGAATTTCGTCCGTCGTCGCACCACGCGGGAACGAAACGTAAACCGCGTCGACGCCGTCGATCGACTCGAACCTCTCGAGTTGGTCTCGAGCGTCCGCCGGCGTGCCGGCAGCCCCCATCTGCTCGCGAAGTTCGGACTGGACGAGGTCGACCGCGTGGTCGCGTTCGTCTTCTTGCCAGGCGTCGTGGATTTCGTGAGCGAGGTCCTCGTAGCCTTGCCGAACGAGGTTGTCCCGGTAGAACGTCCCCATGCCGCCGATGTAGAAGGCGATATGCTGTGAGACGAGTTCGTTCGCCCGCTCGGGGTCCTCGAGTGCACAGCACCCGACCGACAGCGTAACACGAATGTCCTCCGGATCGCGATCACCCAGTTCGGCACCGCGTTCGAGGTCCTCGAGTCGCTCTTCGACACCGCCTCTGGTGTAGTTGACCGCGTGCCAGCCGTCGGCGAAGCGTCCGACCAGTTCGACCGCTTTCGGGCCGAGCGCCGCTGCGTCGATCGGCGGGGCCGGGTCGGGCGCGTCACACCGCAGTCTGAACCCGTTCAGATCGAAGTACTCGCCGTCGTACTGCACGGGTTCGCCGGTCAGAACCTGCTTGACGATGTCGATCGTCTCCCGTGTTCGCCTGAGCGGATTCCCGAACTCCTGTCCATGCCAGTTCTCGATGACGATCGGCCCGCTCGGGCCAACGCCGAGGCGGAATCGACCGTCAGTGGCCTCCTGCAACGTCGCTGCAGTCTGGCCCAGCAGTGCCGGCGAGCGCGAGTAGACGTTGACGATACTCGTTCCGAGGCCGATCTCGTCGGTTCGTTCTGCGGTCGTGGCGATCGCCGTCACGGCGTCTCGACCCCACGATTCCGGAAACCACGCTCGGTCGTATCCAAGCGCTTCCGCGGTGATCGCCTGATCGACGAGCGCATCGAGCGTCGGCTGTGCGCCGACTGGCAGAAAGACGTCTCGTTCTGTCATACGACAGTATGGTCGTAGACGAGTCGTATAAAGGTATACGTGTGTCACCCACCGCCATAGTTATGTATTCTCATGTGAACCTGAGCGTGTATGCAGGAATCATTTGACACCACGACAGTGGAATTCGACGAAGACACCGGCGTTGGACGAGTAACGTTGAACCGACCGGACGCGCTCAACGCGCTGAGCGGACAACTCCGCGAGGACATCGTCGAAAGCCTTCGACTGCTAGAAGAGCAAAACGACGACGAAATCGCGCTCCGAGTGGTCGTCGTCAGCGGTGCGGCGGGGAACTTCTGTGCCGGCGCCGACATCACCGAGTTCGAGGATGCCTCTCCCGGTGGCAGCCCCGAACGCACACACTACCAGTTCATTATGGACTTCCCGGTGCCGGTTATCGCGAAGATCGAGGGCTACTGTCTCGGCGGCGGACTCGAGACGGCGATGGCCTGTGACTTCCGGTTCGCGGACGAGGATGCACGCCTCGGGCTTCCAGAAGTCGACCTGGGTATCATCCCCGGAGCCGGTGGCGTCCAGTATATTTCCGAACTGGCCGGTCCCGCCGCGGCCAAAGAGATCGCGATGACCGGAGATCACATCAGTGCGACCCGTGCTGACGAACTCGGCATCGTCAACCGCGTTCCAGACGATCTAGACGAGGCGACACAGAAATTTGCGGAAAAAATCGCCTCGAAACCACCGCTCGCGATCCAGACGATCAAAAACTCTGCCCGCATTTCCACTCAGACGTCGCTCAAGGAGGGGATCGATTACGACAATAAGGTGTTCGAGCCGCTACTGGCAACTGAAGATCACAAAGAAGGCGCTCGAGCGTTCGCCGAAGACGACTACGAGCCGGAGTTCAAGGGCCGCTAAGCCGTTCGGGTAATTCGGGATCCGCCCCGTTCCGAACCCTATTATTGAAGTGAGTCAACGTGTATCGTACACTATGCAACTCGACGGAGTACGTATACTCGACCTCACACGCTTGCTTCCGGGCCCGTACGCGACCCAACTGCTCGCCGATTCCGGCGCTGAAGTACTCAAAGTCGAAGACACTGGTGCCGGTGACTACGCTCGACACGGCCAGCCTCGCTCCGAGCGGGATGTCGGCGCCATCTTCGAGATGGTCAATCGAGGGAAGAAGAGCGTCTCGATCGATCTCAAGTCCGACGATGGAACGGAGGCCTTCTACCGGCTCGTGGAATCGGCCGACGTCGTCTTCGAGCAGTTTCGTCCCGGCGTCGTCGACCGGCTCGGCATCGATTACGAGACGCTGTGTTCGTACAACGAGGACCTGATCTACTGTTCGCTGACCGGGTACGGACAGGAGGGGCCGTGGTCGGACCGAGCGGGCCACGATCTGAACTACGTCGGGTTGGCCGGATTGCTCGATATGACCCGAGAATCGCCCTCGGATAAACCCCAGATGCCTGGGTACCCGATCGGAGATATGAGCGGCGGACTGTTCTCCGCGTTCGCGATCACCGAAGCGTTGCTATCGCGCGAACTCGGTAACACCAACGGTGAGTACATCGATGTCGCGATGAGCGACGTCGTCGCCTCGTTTTCGCAGTCGGTCGCGTATCAGGCGCTGAGTGGTGATTCGGCCGAACCGCGTCCCGGTGAGACCGCGCTCTCGGGGAAGTTCCCGTGGTACGACAGCTACGCGACGGCAGACGGCAAATGGGTCACGCTCGCCGCGCTCGAGCCGAAGTTCTGGCGGGCCTTCTGCGAAGCGGTCGACGAAGAACACCTCATCGACGCTCACGACGACCACGACCCGGAGACGTTCGCGACGGTACGCCAGGAACTAGAGGACCTGTTCGCCGAACGGACTCGCGAGGAGTGGGAGGACGCGCTCGGCGACGTCGACGCGGCCTTTGGCGGGATCTACACGCCCGCGGAGATGGTCGAACACCCACAACTCGAGGCACGAGGGATGATCGAGCGACCCGAGAACGCCCCGTCGCGGATCGGCTTCCCCGCTCGCTCGAGCGAAGCGCCAGCGGGGGCGGGCGAAACCCTCCCGGCGCAGGGCGAACACACTGATTCCGTGCTCTCAGCGGTGGGATACTCGGACGCGGAACTCGAGGAACTTCGGGACGCGGACGCGATACGGTAACTACGGTACGGCTGTGCCGACTCGCCGGTACTCTCGTAGTGTGACGTACTCTCGGCTAAAAACGGTATCGTCGCGGTCGACGGCCTAGCCGCCACGGATTTCGTCGAAAGCCTGTGCCATTTCTTCTTGCATTGGTAACACGACATCCCAGTCGATCCACGTGAGGTCGTCCGGGTGTTCCGTGTAGTCCGGCAATGCGGTGATCTCCTCCGGCGGATCTTCGATCGGAATCGGGTAGTCGATGTTCGTCGATAGCTCGACGAGGTTGTCCCGCTCGTAGAGCCAGTTGAGGAGTTCGTGTACCCTTTCCTCGTTCTCGCTATCTTCGGGGATCGCGTATCCTTCGCTGTGCGTGACGGCTCCTTCCTCTGGGATGAAGTACTCGATCGGATAGTCGTCAGCCTGTAACGAGAGGACCCGGCCGCCCCAGGCCGAGGAGATTACCGCTTGTTCTTCACGAAGAAATTGCATGTGTTGGTCGCCCGACTCCCAGTACTGGAAGACGTTCTCGTGTTGGTCCTCGACCTTCTCGATAATTGCATCGAAGACGTCGTCGTCCTCGATTTCGTTGATGTCTTCGCCCGCGGCGGCCGCGGCGTTGGCGAAGCGCGCATCCGGTCCGGCGAAGAGCGAGATCTGCCCCTCGTACTCTTCCTGTTCGATCTCGTCCCAAGAGTCGAACTCGTCGACCTCCTCCGTGTTGTACGCGAGACCCTGCGTCGAGATGTACCGGTAGACGCCGTCCTCGTGGTCCTCGAGGAACGGGGCGTCGTGCCACGATTCGTCGATGTTGTCGTAGTTCGGTATCTCTCCGTAATCGAGGTCCGCGAGGACGTCCGCCTCGCGAAATTGAGCGAACCCGTTTGGCGACGGATTGCAGAAGTCGATATCGCCGGGATTTCCTTCGAGGACGCTGAGCATTTCCGTGTCGTCTGCGACCTCCATGTGTTGGACGTCGACGTCGTTTTCGTCCTCCCACTCGGTCAAGATGTCTCTGAATGCATCCTGGGTTGCACCGCCACGTCCCATGTACTGTAGCGTATCACCGCCTCCGCCGAGACAACCGGAAATCCCAATGCCGGTTGCGACGGCCCCGGTCTGTAATACCCGCCGACGCGTGATGTCTGGAATGGTGTGTTTGCCCATGACACTATGTACGGCAATGACTAACACGATAGGTGTTCTGGTCGACTAACCGACTCCAACAATTAATATAAAACCAGGGCGCACTAGGAAAATTCAGAAGGAAAAGAGGTCGACGCCGCCGGTCACGCCGATAACTTGGCCTGTGACGTAACCGGCCTGTTCCGAACTGAGGTAGGTGATCATGTCGGCAACGTCGGCTTCACTCCCCAGTGCGCGCATCGGTGTCGCCTCGGCGATTCGCGCGAAGTAGGGGTCGACGTTCTCCCGTAGTTCGTCAGGATCCATATCAGACCACTCGCCGACGACGATGTTCGGTGCGATGACGTTCGAGGTGACGCCTGCCTGTGCGCCCTCGAGGGCCATCGTCTTTCCGACACCGATCATCGCTGCTTTCGTTGCCGAGTAGGAGAACTGACCGAACCCGCCGTACCAGCCGGCCATCGACGACATATTGATGACGCGACCCCACCCGCGCTCGCACATCTTGGGGAAGACTTCCTTGCTGATATTGTAGGTTCCGGTGAGGTTGATCTCGACGTCGCGGTCCCAGACATCGTCCTCGAAGTCACCGATACGTGCTCTCGCGTCGACCATCGCTGCGTTGTTCACGAGGATGTCGACGCCGCCGAACTCGTCTCTAACCTCGCCGATCGATTCGCTCACGTCGGCTCGATCCGTGAGGTCACACGCGACTGCCATGGCGTTGCCGCCGCCTGCGGTTTCGTTAATCTCCTCGGCTACTTGCGCGGCCCCGTCTTCGTCGACGTCTAATGGGACGACGTTGACGCCTTCCTCGGCGAGCTTGCGACAGTCTTCACCGCCAATTCGACCGCCACCGCCGGTGACGACCGCAGTCCTATCGGTAATACCTAAATCCATACCATCTCGTGAGATACTGTCTACCATAATAACAGTTCCCCTTTCGGAAATCTCGGTCGTATTCATCCCCGTTAAACGAACGTTTCTATTCTGTGAGCGATGAGAATGTTTAACACGGAAGTTCACCTCTCTGCGGGTACATATGATAGACGATAGTGATATCGAGCCACGCGTGGATGCCTACCGGTTCTATCGCGAAGAGTGGGACGACTACGAGGAACTGTACGAGTCCTTCGAGTGGGAGATTCCCGAGACGTTCAACATGGCGACGTCCCTCTGTGAACGGTGGGCGACCGGCGAGGCCCGTCCCGCGCTGTTCGACGCCTCGAGCGCCGACTCGAGAACTCGATACAGTTTCGACCAGCTCGAGGCGGACGCGAACCAGCTTGCACAGGCGTTCGCCGATCGCGGGATCGAACGCGGGGACCGGATTGCTGTCAGCGGGGCACAGCGAGTCGAAACGCTCGTCACTCACATCGCAGCGTGGAAACTCGGTGCCGTCTCGGTTCCGTTGAGCGTCCTCCTCGGCCCGGATGCGCTGTCGTTTCGCCTTGAGGACAGCGAGACAGTGGCATTCGTCGCCCACGACGATAGTCTCGAGGCGCTTCGGACCGTTGCCCCCGATATCGGGGCGCTCGAAACTACGCTCGTCGTCGGTGACGAGTCACCGACCGACGAGGAGACGGCGTTCTGGGATGCACTCGAGGGGCAGCCATCGACGTTCGAGACCGTTTCGACGCCGGCCGACGATCCGGCGATGATGCTCTACACGAGCGGGACGACGGGGAACCCGAAGGGCGTGGTACATCCCCACCGCAGCATGCTGGGCGCGCTGCCGGCGGTGTTGCTCGGTCAGTACAACCTGCAGGTGCGCGAGGACGACGTCAACCGAACCGTCGTCGAGTGGTCGTGGATCGGATCGCTGTACCTCAGCCTGTACCCGGCGCTGTACTTCGGAACGCCGACGGTTATCGACGCGGGCGGCGAATTCGATCCGGCGCGGGAGTTCGAACTGATCGATCGGTTCGACGTGACGACGACCGGTGGCCCGGCGACCGCGCTTCGGCTGTTGATCCAGTCGGACAGTGCCGATCGGTTCGATCTCTCGAGCGTTCGCGTCATCGTTCAGGGTGGCGAGGCCCTCGATCGAGACACGGCAACGCGATTGACCGACGTTTTCGAGAACGCCGTCGTACACGAGGTGTACGGGCAGACAGAGGCCTTGCAGTTCGTCGCCGACTGCACGGCACTCGGGGTCGACCACGAATTCGGTAAGATGGGCAAGGTCGCCCCCGGACACACCGTCCGGATTCAGGATCCCGAAACCGGCGAACCCGTAGCGCGCGGGGAAGTCGGTGAGATTGCACTCGAGTACGACGGCAACCCGATGTGCTTCGATGGCTACTGGAAGCGTCCGGACGCGACCGCCGAAAAGGTGCAAGACGGCTGGTTGCGAACCGAGGATCTGGGCGTGCTCTCTGAGGACGGCTACCTCTCCTTTCGGAGTCGAACTGACGACGTCATCATCAGTTCCGGCTACAAGATCGGCCCGACGGAAATCGAGGAGTGTCTGGCCGAACACGACGCGGTTGCTTCCTCGGGCGTTATCGGCGTGCCCCACGAAACGCGGGGAGAAATCCCCAAAGCGTTCGTGGTGCTCACCGACGACGCCGACGCGTCCGATTCGATGCGAGAGACACTCCAAGACCACGTCCGCTCACGGCTGGCGAAGTACCAGTACCCCCGTGAGATCGAGTTTGCCGACGAACTTCCGAAGACATCGACGGGCAAGGTCCGCCGTCTCGACTTGCGTAAGCGAGACGGACTCGCGTCGTCCTGATTCGAAATCGGCAGCGAGCGCTTATATATCCGGCTCGCAAACGACAGTTCATGGCAGATTCCGATCGAACGCCCGCGAGTGGGATCGAGCGACGGGTGCATCGATTCGAGTTTACGGTCGAATGGCCCCCGGGACACGCGGCGGCATACCTCCTCGAGGGTGACGAAACGGTCCTCGTCGACGCGGGGATGCCCGGCGACGACGCCAGAAGTGAGCTTTCCGCCGGCTTAGCCACCTCTCGGCACAACCTCGACGTCGATCACCTCTTGCTCACCCACGCACACAGAGACCACATCGGACAGGTTCGGACGCTACTCGAGAACGGATCGCCGACCGTGTACGCGCCACGACAGATCGCAGAGCGATTCCAACGAGACGTAGAGACGATTGCGACGGCGACCCGGACGAACCTCGTCGAGGCCGGCGTCGGCGAGGACGTACTCGACACTGCAGCCGACCGCCTCGTCGGATTTCATCGAACCATCCGGGAGCTACTGCCCCTCGAGGCGGTCGACGTCTGGCTCGACCACGGCACGCCCGTCGACGTCGGCCCGCTTACAGTCGAGCCGATCCACGCGCCGGGCCATCACGTCTCGCAGTACTGCTACCGAACGGAACTCGACGGCGAGCGTGCGCTGTTCTCCGGCGACGTCGCGATGGAACCGTTTCGCGCGCCGGCGCTGCTCGTCAACTTCGACGACGGCGTTCGCGAATCGGTCACGACCTTCCTCGAGTCGTTACACCGCCTCACGTCGTCCGTCGTCGATCGCGTCTATCCCGGCCACGGCCCGGTACACGCCGAGTACGACGCCATGGTCGCGCGATCGATCGCAGATATCGAGGCGCGTCTCGAGGAGACCGTCGATGCAGTTTCGGCGAACGGCACGACGGCGTTCGACCTCGCGTACGAACGAACGGGACGGACGCACGATATCGAACGCTTGCTCGTCGAAACGGTCGGCATGCTCTCTCACCTCGAGACGGAGGGGCGTATCGAATCGACGCTCGAGGACGGCGTTCGATACTATTTTCCGGTGTAAGCATGCTGTCGACGGACCAGTGCGTGTCATCGCTATCGATCGGTGGGTCGGTGGCCACGCCAGTAGTCCGAGCGAGATTTTATTATCAGTGCCATGTAACTCAGAACGATGGTACCGAACCACACGATGTACGGTGAGCAGAATCGTCCACGAACCAACCAGCCTGTCGAGACGGAGGCTCTCCGATGACGCTCTCGCAGTTCAGCGTCGATGGCCAGACGGCCGTCGTCACGGGCTCCTCGAGCGGGATCGGGAAGGCGATCGTCGAACGCTTCGCCGACGACGGCGCGAACGTCGTCGTCACCTCGAGAGAAGCGGCCAACGTCGAACCGGTCGCCGACGAAATCAACGAGAGCGATGCCCCCGGCGAGGCGCTCGCACTCGAGTGTGACGTCACGGACCGTGGTGCCGTCGAGGAGCTCGTGCGGACGACCGTCGACGAGTTCGGCAGCCTCGATATTCTCGTTAACAACGCCGGCGCGAGCTTTCAGGCGTCGCCCGCCGAAATCAGCGAGAACGGCTGGAAGACGATCGTCGACATCAACCTCCACGGGACGTTCCACTGCTCGCAGGTCGCCTACGAACAGATGAGTGCCGACGGTGGCGGCCAGATAATCAACGTCGCGAGCCTCGCCGGCCAGCGCGGCTCGAAGAACATGAGCCACTACGGCGCAGCCAAAGCGGCCGTCATCAACTACACGACCTCGGTCGCGGCCGACTGGTCGGAAGACGACGTGTGGGTCAACTGCATTGCTCCGGGTCTCGTTGCGACGGAGGGTGTTCGAACACAGATGGGAATCGACGGAGATGCGGACGCGATCGATCGCTCGAGCGCCGACCGGACGATCGGTCGCCCCGAGGAGGTCGCCGATCTCGCCCAGTTCCTCGCCAGTCCGGCATCGTCGTACATCGTCGGCGAGACGGTCACGATAAAGGGTGTCCCACGACTCGAGGAGTAACTCATTCGTCCTTCGAGATCACCATCGAAAACGGGACGGCCGTCAACTCTGAATTTCGTTGTGCCGTTGCTCTAAGTCCTCTTGTAACGGAACGATGTCAGACCAGTCGATCCAGACGAGGTCGTCCGGGTCTTCGGTGTACTCGGCACGTTCGGTGATCTCTTCGGGAGGGTCCTCGAGCGGAACGGGATATTTGTGAGTTTGTGCCAGTTCGACGGCGTTCTCGCGTTCGTAGATGAAGTCGAGAAGATCGTACACCTCCTCCTTCATGTCGCTTTCTTCGACGATGGAGAACGCGGTCGACCACGTGATACACCCCTCCTCTGGTATAACGTACTCGACCGGGTAGCCGTCCTCCTGAAGATTCTCCGCACGTCCGCCCCACCCTTCGGAAACGGCGGCCTGTTCCTCTCGGAGCAACCGCATGAACTCGTCGCCGGCGGTCCAGTAGGTGAACACGTTCTCGTGTTGGGCTTCCATCTCTGCGACGGCGTCCTCGTAGAGGTCGTCGTCGTTCGCGGCCTCCGCGATGTCGTACCCGAGGCTCGCACACGAGTTTCCGAACCGCGAGACAGCGCTGTCCTGGAGCGTCAACTCGCCGTCGTACTCGTCGTCTTTCATCTCTTCCCACGACGAGATGTCGGCCTGCTCGGTATTGTAGATCAACCCCTGCGTCGAGATGTAGTAAAAAATCCCGTATGGGTTGTCCTCGACGAGCGGCGCAGACTGCCAGGCGTCAGCTACGTTGTCGTAGTTCGGAATCTGCTCGACGTCAATCTCCGCGAAGAGTGCCTCGTCGTGCTCGAGTCGGTTGAGTTCGTACGCCCACGATACCAGGTTCACGAAATCGAAGTCGTCAGGGTTTGCGGCGATGAGTTCGACCATCTCGGTGTCGTCCGCCACTTCTTGGTGTGTGACGTCGATCCCGCTGTCTGCGCTCCACGCTTCGAACAGTTCGCGCTCGGCGTCCTGCGTGATTCCACCGCGGCTAATGTATCCGAGCGTGTCGTCGTCACCGCCCCCGAGACACCCCGCAACGGCGGCTCCCGCGACGACGCTGCCCGTCTGGAGAACGTGTCGTCTCGTTGGCTGTTGAATGGTATCATCTACCATATTACTCATTCCTCACTAGTGGCCTATATCAATCCTCTTATCGCAAACGTCGTCACAGAACGAATACTAACCGATACGGCTAGTAAGATAAAATCGACGGACCCCACAATTGAAGGTGAGGCCACATTCGAACAGACAACCGGGCGAAACATCTTTTTAGGTGCCAATGGATTATTGGGAAAGAATGCCACACTTACAGCCAGCGCACGTGCTCGAGGAGTTCGCATCGTTCTTGCAGAACGATGTCAGAGCGGAAATCGACGACGAGTTCGTCGACGGACAGGTGGGATCGATGTCGAGTACGATGCGATATCTTTCACGACAACTGCGCCAGAAACACGAGGTAACGGTTCGACAACGCGATTCGCTGCTCGAGGGACTCGCGGCCATCGAGCAAGACTGCGACAACCCAGCAGTCGTCGAATCGGTTACGGCCGCCCAAGAACGAATCGAACGTACGCCTGCAGAAGAGAGCACCGAACTGGAACCCGTCCTCGTTTCGACGTGCAACGACGTCCTCGAGACGATCGACGCGGAACTCGAGGGCGACGACGCCAGGACGGCGCGGGAGCCGCTGTACGACTTCTTGCGGGTCCGCGTCGAGGGCCAACTCGAGATGCTCGGACGTGATGCACCGTGACACTCGAGGTCGACGACATCACGGGCGAACTCGCAGCGTATCTCTCGGGTCGGTTGGCCGACGACGACGTAACGGTGACCGACCTCGAGCGCCACACGGAGGGATGGTCTCGACAAACGATGTCGTTCACGGCTACCTGGACGGACGACGGCACCGAGCGATCGGAGCGACTCGTCGCACGCGTCGATCCGAGCTACGAGGAGGATCGAACGCTCGATTACCGCAACGATATCCAGACCGAGTTCGAGACGATGCAGTCGGTGTACGAAGCCGACGTCGACGTTCCCGTTCCGGAGACGCACTGGTTCGAAGCCGACCAGTCGGTCCTCGGCGGTCCGTTTTTCCTGGTCGGCCACCGACCCGGGACGGCACCGGTCACCTGGAACCCGCGCGACCGCCAGTCACTGTACGACTCCTGGGATCGCGATGGCAAGCCCGTGCCGAACCAGTTCGTCGACGTCATCGCGAACATCCACGAACTCGATGGCGACGACGTCCCCTGTCTCGAGACGAAAGCCCCCCAGACGGTCGTCGACGAGACGCTCGCGTTGCAGCGACGAAGTTTCGAGGAGATGAACCTCGTCAACGAGCCGGCGGTGAACGAAGTCATCAGGTGGCTCGAGGCGAACAAGCCAGCGGTCCCCGAAACGACGCTCGTCCACGGTGATTTACGCGTTGGAAATATGTTGCTCCACGAGGAGTCGATTTCCGCCGTGCTCGATTGGGAGATGTCGGCCATCAGCGACCCGATGTTCGATCTGGCCTACTGCTCGCTGAAGTATTTTGCCGGAAAACTCGTCGATCCGATCGAGCGACCGAACCTGGCGGGTTCGATCGTCGACCGCGAGTGGTTCTACGACGAGTACGAGAAGCGAACCGGCCGGACGGTCGACCCGGAACGCCTGCGCTACTGGCAGGTTTTCGGTGCGTTCCGAATGATGAATAGCGGTGTCAGCGGTGCCTACCGGTACCACACTGGCGAGAGTGACGACGTTCGAACTGCGTGGTTCCAGTACATCATTCCCGGGCTGATCGAGGATATGCTCGATCTGATCGAAGCCGATCGAACCTGAGTCGGGTCGGTATTCTCGGTTCGCTGGCTGATCGTGTCTCGGTCATGTAGTCGTCGCTTTTGAGCAACGTTGCTCTCCTCGAAGTATCGGTCGCGTCACAACAGCTATTCCGGAGGATGTCAATTGACACCATATGAGCGGCTTGACAGTCGGCCACGTGGCACGGCGAAACGCGCGGAAGTTTCCGGATCAGGAGGCCACGATCCATCGTTCCGACGGACGACGGGTCAGTTCGTACACCTACGAGGAGTTCGAAACGCGCGTGAATCGTGTTGCAAACGGCCTCTCGACTCTCGGTGTCGGTGCCGGTGATACGGTCGCGCTGTACATGAAGAACAACGTCGAGACCCTCGAGTGTTTCGTCGGCGCGATGCTGATCGGTGCGCGGCCGGTCGCGGTTAACCACCGGTTCAAGGGATCGGAGGTGCGCTACGTCCTCGACGATAGCGACCCCACGGTCGCGATACTCGACTCCTTCGGCGCGGAGACGATTTCCGAGATTCACGACGACCCCCTCGTTCCGGTCGAGACGTTTCTCTCCGTCGGCGAGCAGCCACCGCAGTTCACCACACCGTACGAACAATTCCTCGAGGACGCGTCGGACGCCGCGATCGACATCGTTCCGGACCGTCGCGACCAGGCCGCGCTCATGTACACGAGCGGGACGACCGGCCGACCGAAGGGCTGTCGCTTCACCCACGACACCCTCCTGTCCCTCGCGACCGATGGCGTCTACGAAGGTGACCACCTCGAGCCCGGCAATCGCCACCTCATCGTCACGCCGTTGTTTCACGTCGGTGCGTTCGTGCCCTTCGTCACCAACCTCTACGTCGGCGGGACGACGGTGGTCACCGACGGCTTCGATCCGGAGCGCGTCCTGCAACTGCTCGAGGACGAGTCGATCAACTCCTCGTACTTCGTGCCGACTCAGAGTCGGCGGCTCCTGTCGGTCGACGACGTCGACGCGTACGATCTCTCGGCGCTCGAGAGCTACGGAACCGGCGCTGCGCCGTCGGGCGCGGAACTCAAACGCGACGTCATGAAGACCTTCGGGACGGACCTCGTCGAGAGCTTCGGACAGACCGAAGCGTTAGCGACCCGCCTCCCGCCCGAGCGGACGATCGAGAAGGCCGACAGCGTCGGCCGTCCATCGTTGAACCTCGAGATGAAGGTCGTCGACGATGACGGAAATCGCCTTCCCCCCGGTGAAGTCGGTCGCGCGGCGTACAGCGGTCCCACCGTCTTCGACGGCTACCACAACATGCCCGAGAAGACCGACGAGGTATTCGACGACGGCTGGTTCGTCTCGGACGACCGCATCGAGCGAGACGAAGAGGGGTTCGTCTACTTCGTCGGGCGGGCGGACGACATGATCGTTTCCGGGGGCGAGAACGTCCATCCAGCCGAAATCGAGGAAGTCATTTACGAACACCCCGCCGTCGACGAGGTCGCGGTGATCGGCGTCCCTGACGAGACGTGGGGCGAACGGATCAAGGCAGTCGTCGTTCCGGACGCTGATGCGACGGAACTCCAAGCAGCGGATATTATCTCTCACGTCGAAGAACGGATTGCCGGCTACAAGAAGCCTCGAGCGGTCGAATTCAGGTCCGAACTCCCGCGGAATCCGACCGGAAAGGTGCTCAAAACGGAACTCGAGTGATCAGTCGGGAGTAGGTCTCCTCCGCGGCGTTCAGATGAAGTCGAAGAGATGGCCGGCGACGCGACGTTTTTGAATTTCTTCGGAACCCTCCGTGATGCGGTAGCGCCGGTGGTGGCGATAGATATGTTCGAACGGCTTGTGCCGACTGTATCCGACGCCACCGTGGACCTGCATCGCGCGGTCTGCTGCTCGACAGACGAGGTCGTTCGCCTTGTAGTTACACATCGCGACGAGTTGGCTGATCGAGGACCCCGACTCGGTCACCATCTCGCCTTCGTCGTCCAGGAGGCGGGCCGTCTTTCGGATCGTATTGCGGAGCATCTCCGCTTCCGTGTGCAGTTCCGCGAGCGGGAACTGGATGGCCTGTCGCGTCGAGAGCGGTTTCCCCCACGTCTCCCGTTCGTTCGCGTAGTCGACGGCCTCGTCGATACAGAACTGCGCGGCACCGAGACTCGCCGCGGCCTGTCGGATACGGTTTTCGTGGACGAAAAACTGCGCGATGTGGAGCCCTTGTCCTTCCTCGCCGAGGATCGCCGAATCCGGCACTCGAGCGTCGTCGATCGACACTTCGGCGTGGTCGGTCGGCATGTTGAACGTCCACCAGAAGTAGTCGACTTCGAATCCGTCGGTGTCTGTCGGCACCAAAAATGCCGTGATACCGTCGGCGTCACCGTCCTCGCCGCTGGTCCGGGCGAACACGAGGTCGTACTCCGCGGCGTGCATCCCGCTGTTCCAGCGTTTCGCGCCGTTGATGACCCACTCGTCGCCGTCTTTCTCGGCGGTCGTATCCATCCACGTCGCGTCGCTACCGTGGTCGGGTTCGGTGAGTCCGAAGGCGACACCCGTCTCGCCGGCGATGACGTCCTCGATCATCGCCTGTTGTTCGTCAGTTCCGAAGCGAAGCAGAATCTGGGGGAACACGGTATTGCCGACGACCGACGCCTCGTTTTGGAGGACGTTGTGCAAGCCGATCCCCTTGTTGGCCAGATGCTCCCGAATCACTGCCATCGCGAAGTTCGAGCCGTCGTCACCGCCGACTTCCTCGGGAAGCGCGAACCGGAAGAATCCCGCCTCGTCCGCGCGCTCTCGCATCTCCTGGAGGAGTTCTACCCACTCTTCGTCGGGTTCACCACCCGACTCCCAGTCGGTACGCGCATGTTCCCGACGTTCGTCGAAGTACTGGATGTGTTCTTCCTCGAGTGGCTCGATTTCGGTCTCGATGAATTCGTCGAGGTCGTCTATGTATGATTGTAGCTCTTCGGATGGGCTAATCTCCATGCCGACCAACTTATCCGTACACTACCAAAAAATTACGCTTCTTCTCAATTTGTGTAGTCTCTACGGTCTGCTGTAACGATTTACTGGGACACCCACAGAACGGTTCGCAATTGGGCCTGAAACGATATACCGTAGCCCAGTAGCGGACAGAACCGATGGGCAACAGCCCGTTAGGGGGTCGACACCGATGCAGACCGTTCGAGCGATACGAGAGATTTTATGCGTGCCGCTGAATGGTAGTGATCGAGGTATCCAAGGATGTCCGACGACCAGACTGATTACTTCGACCGACTCGTTGATCTCGACGCCCTCGAGGCGTTTTTGGCAGGCCATCTCGGCTCGGCCGACGTCTTCGAGGTCGACCGCCACCCGGGAGGCCATTCGAACGAGACGCTCTTCATCACGTGGGACGACCGAAATCTCGTTGTACGTCGCCCTCCACCAGGTGAGACGGCCGATACGGCACACGATGTGATCCGTGAGTACACGGTCCTCGAAGCGCTTCAGGAGACCGCGGTTCCCGTCCCGACGACGGTCGTCGCGACCGAAGACCACGACATCATTGGCTCTGATTTCTACGTGATGGAGAAACGGGAGGGAGTCGTCATCCGCGACGACGAACCCAATCAGTTCGCTACGCCGACGGATCGAACGCGGTTGGGAACCGAGATGATCGACACGCTCGCTGCGATTCACACTGTCGACTACGAGACGGTCGGACTCGAGGAATTTGGCCGTCCAGACGGATTTACGCAGCGACAGGTCGACCGCTGGGAACAGCAGTACGAGTGGGCGTTCGAGGTGACGGCCGAGGCACGCGAGATTCCTGCGGTTCACGAGCTAACCGAGTGGTTACAGGCAAACGTCCCATCGGATCATCCACACACGCTGGTTCACGGCGACTACAAGCTCGATAACGTGATGTTCGGGACGGCCGGGGAACGCAACGCAGCCGCGAACGAGCGATCGAGTGATGCCCGCGAGCAACCGCCGGAACTCGAGGCCGTGCTCGACTGGGAGATGTCGACGATCGGTGACCCGTTTACCGATCTCGGCTGGCTCCTCTCGTACTGGCCCGACGAGGACGATGCCACGACGAAAGTCGGCACCGCCGGCGACGCCGAGTATCTGCTCCGAGAGGGGTATCACTCGCGAGCGGAACTCGTCGAGCGCTACGAGCAGGCGACCGGCTATCGCTTCGAGAACGATCGCTTCTATCGCGCGTTGGCCTACTACAAGCTGGGCGGGATCGGCGAGATGTTCTTTCGTCGCCACCTCGAGGGCAACGCCGACGACGACCACTATCCAATCATGGAAGAGCGGGTTCCAGAAATGGCTCGACGGGCACTGCAAATTATCGACGGCGAGGGCTAACGCGACGGGCACGTCGATTCGCCACTGGCTGACTCGTGGCGTTCGCGAACCACCGTTTCCCGCTGCATCTCGTTCGATCCCGCTGCAGATCGTTCCCAACGAACGGCTGGTATCCCGTCTCAACGGGGTTCCGTCGCGAGCAATCAGCGGTTCTCAGACCACCATCCCAAGGTCAGCGGCGCTATTTTTCAGACCACCATCCCACCGTCTACAGCGCTGTTTTCGAGCGGTGGGACAGTCTACACGGACACACGTTACCACCCGAGTCGGAAACGTGTTACAGAATAACAGTAGTGGCCGACGAGTTTGCAGTCGAATCAGCCGTCTCCAATTCCGGTCTTCGAACGCTCGAGACGATAGTTGCGTCTCCTACCGGCGTCACCCTGCCATCACGTCGTTGACCCGCTCCGTAATCTCATCCAGGTTCGGAATCATCGAGTCCCAGTCGATCCAGAGGAGGTCGTCAGGATCCTCGACGTACTCGAATAGCTCCGTCAACTCGTCCGACGGATCTTCCATGGCCATCGGGTAGTTGTGGCTGGTGCTCAACTCGACGGCTCTATCTGGTTCGTAGAGCCAGTCCAGGAGGTCGTAGACGTGTTCTTGGTTCTCGCTCTCTTGAGTCATCACGAAGTAGTTCGTGTGGGCGACTGCGCCTTCGTCGGGGATGACGAACTCAGTGTCCATCCCTTCCTCGTTTAACACCTGGACACGCCCGCCCCACGCCGAGCACGCGTAGGCCTGATCCTCTCGCATCCACTGCATGAACTGGTCACCGGCGTCCCAGTAATTGAAGACGTACTCGTTTTGTTCTTCCATTTCGTCGAAGACGTCCTCGAACATATCCTCGTCTTCGAAGACTTCGCCGACGTCGTACTCGAGCGCAGCACAACAGTTCCCGAACCGAGTCGGCGGCGATCCGAACAGCGCGACGTGGCCCGCGAGATCGTCGTCTTTGAGATCGTCCCAGGACGTGATCTCGTCGACGTGCTCCTGATTGTAGCCGATCCCTTGAGAGGACATGTAATAGAATATCGCGTCGTCTTCTCCATCGATCGGCGGCGCCTCCTTCCACTGGTCCTGAACGTTTTCCTCGTAGTTTGGAATCTCGCCAGTATCGATTTCATCGAACAGTTCGCCGTCGTGTTCGATTCGCTCTAGCGCCAGTCCGAACTGCGCCGGGTTCGTAAAGTCGAACTCACCCGGATTTTCCGCGATGAGATTGATCATCTCGGTGTCGTCGGCCGCTTCCTGGTGTTGGACATCGATTCCACTGTCTTCGCTCCACTCTTCGAACATCTCTCGCTCGGCGTCTTGAGTCGTCCCACCGCGACTGATGTACCGAAGCGTGTCGTCGCCACCGCCCATACAGCCGGCAAGGCCAATCCCTGAAACTACCGCACCCGTTTGCAGGACCCGTCGCCGAGTCGTTCCCCGCCCGTCGTCGGAACCCTGTCTCTTGTTAATCTGTGTCATCGTATTCTCTTCTTCGGGGGACCATAATAAATAATTTGGATGATTTACGGGTGGATCCCTCGGGTAATTAGAATAGGTCACCAAAAGCGGTCGTCGCCTCCGAACACAGCACGTGACTCACAACCGCAATTGAACCCTCTTCGGCGTGACTTCCGACCAACGACGTTCAGTTTGAGGAATTATTCCTCGGCGGTACTATTATCTTTCCACCTGTCGATAGTCTGCTCGAACGTGACAGACCTCAAAATCGACACAGCAGTGAAAGGATTATCGACTGAATCAGCCGAGCTTGCGGCCCAAGCCGAAGCGTTTGGCTTCGATGGAGTGTTTACACCGGAGACCGACGAAGATCCGTTCCTCCCCCTTCCCCTCGTCGCCGACCAGACTACCGACATTGAGATCGGGACCCGAATCGCGACGTCCTTCACTCGTTCGCCGATGGTTCTTGCCTACCAGGCGTGGGACTTACAGCGATTCACCGATGGTCGGATGATCCTCGGGCTCGGTACGCAAGTCAAAGGACACAACGAACGCCGGTTTTCTGTTGATTTCGAGTGGGAGAGCCCAGGTTCGCGGCTCCGCGAGGAGGTTATCGCACTCAAACATATCTTCGACGTCTTCCAGGGCAACGAAGACGAACTCGATTTCGACGGCGAGTTCTTCCAGTTCTCGCTCATGACCGACGAGTTCAACCCCGGCCCGCTCGAGGCTGGTCCCCCGGACATTTGGGTTGCCGGCGTCAGCGAATACATGCTCAAGATGGCCGGTGACGTGTCGGACGGGCTTTGTATGCACGCGTTTAACACGCCGAAGTACACCGAAGAGGTCATCGTCCCAACGGTCGAGGAGGGCGCCGAAATCGGTGGCCGCGACCCCGACGACGTGACGCTTTCTGCGAGCCCGTTCCTCATTACGGGCGAGACCGAGGAACGACGCGCCGAAATGCGTCGGGAGGCAAAACAGCGCATCGCCTTCTACGGATCGACCAGAACCTACCACGACGTCCTCGAGCTACACGGTTGGAAAGACGTCGGAATGGAATTACACGAACTCTCGAAGGAGGGGAAGTGGGACGAGATGACGGAACTGGTGACCGACGAGATGGTTGCAGCATTTGCAATCGAAGCCCAGCCAGATACGCTTGCGGAGAAAATCGAGGAGAAATACGGTGGTATCGCCGACCGAATCCAGCTGTCATTCGACGGGAGCGAGTATTGGAGTGACGTCCTCGAGGAGCTCAAGGACGATTGAGTAACGATCGCTGTTCACCCGCTCTCGTCATCCGAAATCGGTGAGTGTCCCTCAATAGCATAGATTTACAAACGCGTATATAGATCACGTGGTATGGAGTACCACGACTCCGAAACAGCACAGGAGGTAGCGGCGCGTGTCGAATCGTTCATGGACGAACAAGTGATCCCTCGCGAGCGCGAGGCACTTCGCACCGGTGAACCGGTCAGCGAGGCGGAGATAGCGGAGTTCTGGGAAATGGCGAAAGAACGCAATCTCTTTGCTCCGCAGATGCCCGAGGAGTACGGCGGACAGGGGCTCGACTTCCAGGACATGCTACCGTCGTTCGAGCAGGTTGGTCGATCGCTCCTCGGCGCGCTTTCGATCCGAGCCAATGCACCGCACGAGGGGAATATGCACACCCTGGAATTGGTCGGGACGGAAGCGCAGAAAGAAGAGTGGCTTCGCCCGCTCGTTCAGGGTGAAATCTCGTCTGCGTTTTCGATGACCGAACCGATGGGAGGCGGCGGGTCGGATCCGAAAATGTTGCAGACGACCGCGCAGAAAGACGGCGACGAGTGGGTCATCAACGGCCACAAGTGGTGGACGTCCGACGGTGCTGACGCGGATTTCCTCCTGGTAATGGCTCGAACCGACCTCGACGCCCACCCCTACGAGGGAACCTCGATCATCCTCGTTCCGACGGATACGGACGGCGTCAACGTGGTTCGAAACGTCGGCCACCTCGGCGGTCACGGGATCACCGAGCGAACTGGCGGCCACGCGGAAGTGAAATACGAGAACGTTCGCGTTCCCGTCGAGAACACGGTCGGCGAAGAGGGCGCGGGCTTCAGAGTCGCGCAGATGCGCTTGGGTGGCGGCCGACTCACCCACTGCATGCGCTACTCCGGGATGGCCGAGCGCTCGCTCGAGATCGCAAAAGCATACATCAGCGAACGCGAGGGCTTCGGATCGACGCTTTCGGAAAAGCAGGCGCTTCGCCACCGGATCGCCGACGCGGAGACGCGCTTACACGCTGCACGGGCAACATCACGCCACGCCGCCCGCGAACTCGATCGCAGCGATGCTCGCATCGAAGTCGCGATGGCCAAGAACTTCACTGCGAACGTGACGAACGAGATCATCGACCTCGCGATCCAGTGTTGTGGTGCGAATGGGATCGGAAAGGATCTGCCGTTAGCTCACTTCTACGAGAACGTCCGCCCGTTCCGGATCGTCGACGGTGCCGACGAGGTTCACCGACGGTCGATCGCCCGCTGGGCGTTCGACGACGTCGACGAAACGGAGATCGAGAACGTCCTTCGATTCGATGAGAAGCGGCGCGTGGACGCTCTCGACGAGTGAGAGCGGCCATCTGATCTGAACCAGAAACACGATACACTACCAACGAACCCTATTCACAGCTATGAACGAATGTAACAACTTCACCGTCGAGCAGACGGAGACCGGTATCGCGTACCTCTCGATCGAGAGCGAGTCGGCGATGAACTCGCTGAACGACGGCATGACCGAAGAGCTACTGTGGCTCGGAACAGAACTCAACGAGGACGATGACGTCCGCTGTATCGTTCTGCGCGGATCCGACGGTGTATTCTGTGCCGGCGGAAATATCTCCTCGTTCGAGGAAAACTCGAGCGCGGCGGCCCAAATCCGGCGTGGCGCGTCTTACCTCAACAACGTCGTCTACCAGCTAAAACGCGGCGAAACGCCGATTATCACCGGTATCGATGGACCGGCTGTCGGCGCTGGGTTCGCCCTCGCACTGTTAGGCGACATCTCGCTTATGCACGAGGAGGCGTATCTCCAGTTCGGTTACCCTGGTATCGGATTGACCGGTGACGGTTCGGCGACGTACTATCTTCCACATCTCGTCGGGCTCCAAGAGGCGAAACGAATCGCGTTGCTCAACGAGCAAATTTCACCCGACGAAGCTGAAGAAATCGGTCTCGTTACGGAGGTCGCGGACAGTGATTCGTTCGACGACCGCCTCGAGGAACTCGCGACCTCGCTCGCGACGGGTCCGACCAAGGCACTGGGTTCGATCTCTCGACAGCTCGAGGAAGCGTACGCTCGACAGCTGTCCGAACAACTTGCCAGTGAAGCGACGGAAATCTCGGAGGCGACGAGGACCGAAGATTACGCAGAAGGTGTGAACGCGTTCAAGGAGAAACGAGACCCCGACTTCGTGGGCTATTAATCGGCTACTGGTTTCTCACATAGCCGTCTATTTTCGTCGCGTCTCGACGCTTCACTGGCTGAGACTCGAGAGACGAGATCACTCGGTTTTAATCTCGTCCCAGCTCTGCTCAATTTCGTCCAGATGTTCGAAGACGAGTTGGAAATCCATCCAGAGTAATTCGTCGGGGTCCTCGACGTACTCGAGGAGTTCCGTGAGCTCTTCTGGTGGGTCCTCGAGCGGTGTTGGATACTTGTAATTGAGCGAGTGCTGAACCGCATGTTCCGGCTCGTAGTACCAATTCAGGAAGTCGTAGACGTGTTCTTTGTTGTCACTCTCCTCGGCGACCGCCATGAAACTCGAAAACGATGGGGCTCCTTCTTCCGGGATCGTATAGTCGACTGGGTACCCGTCTTCTTGAAGCTGCTCGATTCGACCACCCCACGCCGTAGTAAGTGCCGCCTGTTCTTCCTGGAGGTACCGCATGAACTCGTCACCGCTGGCCCAGTACGTCGTCACTAACTCGTGGTGGTCGCGTAACTGGTCGTACACTTCCTCGCGAAGGTCTTCGTCGGCGAGCGCCTCGTTGACGTCTAATCCGGCGTGCGCTGCGCCGACGCCGAATCGAGCGTAGGCGATGTCAGAAAAGACGACTTGGTCGTCGTACTCTGACTCGAGCGCGACATCCCACGAGGTTGGCTCTTCTTCGACCATCTCGGTACTGTACGCGAGTCCGTGCGTAGAGATATGGTATGCGATTCCATCGTCGTGCCCGTCGATGGGTGGTGCCGATTGCCACTCGTCTTGGACGTGTTCCTCGTAGTTTGGAATCTCACCGTAGTCGATATCGGCGAGGAGTTCACCGTCGTGTTGGCCACGAGCGAGACCGAGCCCCGAGGCGGCGAAATTGGTGAAGTCGATCGACCCCGGATTCTCTGCGATCATCTGAATCATCTCTTGGTCGCTCGGTGCTTCCTGGTGTTCGACGGTGATATCGCTTTCCGCCGTCCACTCTTCCATAATCTCTCGTTCAGCTTCTTGGGTCGATCCGCCGCGTGAGAGAAACGTGATCGTGTCATCGCTCCCACCGAGACAGCCCGCTATGGAGAGTCCAGCGACAGCAGCGCCCGTTTGTAGTACACGCCGTCTGGATCGAGACTGACCCGCGTTGTCACTATCCATGTTCCTTGGTGCCACATCAACAGATAAAACACTTTGCCCAATTGCCGCCATCGTATTCGGTCTGCTGGGACGACCCGACTCGAGTTAGCAGGATTTTCTTCTGGCCAGAATTGCACAGGCGTCCTGTGTATCACACGAATTGGACTCCAGGACACAGAATATTTCTTAGATGAGATGAAATGAGAGAAACATAATGTTTAATACTGGGGGCGGGATTTCACTGAAATATGTGCACTGGTATCGTGGCCCATCTATCGTTGCGTCGGTCGTTTTTTGGACCACAATTCGATGAACCGGGCCTACTGACGTTGATCAGTGCACATGGGGTGACCGTATCGCTCGGCGACAGTCAACATTGAGATCGGGCTCCAAGGTACACAACGAAATAACCGATCGAGTAGATAATTACTGAGAGAGAAGATACGCATGTTAGAAATTAAAAATCTTACAAAATACTACGGGGACTTGCTCGCTGTAGACGACGTGTCGTTTCGTGTCGAAGAGGGACAGTTTGCCACGCTGCTCGGACCGAGTGGCTGTGGAAAGAGTACGACGTTGCACTTGATTGCAGGGCTTATCGAAGCCACCTCCGGTTCGGTCCGCCTCCGAGGTGACGACGTTTCGACCGTTCCACCGTACGAACGTAACATCGGACTGGTGTTCCAGCACTCGGCACTATTTCCACATATGACCGTCGAAGAGAACCTCAAGTACGGTCTGAAAATGCAGAGTTTCGAGGGCGACTACGACGCACAAATCGAGAAGTACCTCGGAATGGTCCAAATGCTGGATCACGCTGACCACAAACCCGACGAACTTAGTGGTGGTCAGCAGCGTCGAATTTCGTTCGCACGAGCGCTGGTCTACGAACCGGACATCCTCCTCTTGGACGAACCACTCACGGGACTCGACCGCGTGCTCCGTGAAGATATGCGAAACGAAATTCGGTCGATCCAACGGGAAGTCGACGTGACTACGCTTCATGTAACCCACGACCAGTCCGAAGCCCTGTCGATGTCGGACAAAGTGATCGTGATGAACGAAGGACAGAAAGAACAAGAGGGCCATCCGTCTAACCTCTACGAGCGTCCAGAAACGGAGTTCGTCGCGGAGTTCCTCGGCCAGTCGACGAAGTTCGAAGGTGAGGTCGTCGATGCTGGCTCTCCAGTCGTCCAATCGGGGTCGAGAGAAATCCACGTCCAATCGAACGGGCACGTCGAATCGATAGAAGATGATACCATCTCGACGTACATCCGCCCCGAGGAAATCAACGTTCGTCGCCCGTCGCAGGTCAACGGCGAAGTGAACACGTTCGTCGGGACGATCGCAACGATCGAATACCTCGGCCACCGCGCGGAACTGGAAGTCGAACTCGACGACGGCACGATGATGACGGCGTTTAGCCGGACGTCAGATGAATTGAACGTTGGCGACGAAATTGCGGTGCAGTTCGATCCCGAGAAGGTGATTTGCGTATGAAATTCGGGAACGTCCAACTTCCAGAACTCCCGACAATCTCGATGCTCGAGGATCGATCGACACCGAAGTTACTAATGGCAGTCGGACTGGGTTGGCTGACGATTTTCTTTATTATCCCAGTCGTCGTCTTGTTGTTCGAGAGCCTCAACTTCGGCGAGGGATCGCTGCTCGAGAACTACAGCACGGCACTGAGCGGTACGTACCTGTGGACGCTTGGCCGGACGATGGCCTACGCCTTCATTACGACTGTCGTGTGCCTGATACTTGGCTACTGGATCGCCTACTACATCGCCTTCAAGGCCAAGCGGCAAATGTTGATGCTGGGGTTCGTCCTCCTCCCGCTGTGGATCGCGATCATCATCCGGTTCTTCGGCGTCTCGTTGTTTTTCCTCCCAACCGGACCGGTCCAGCAGGTGTTCGGGACCGATTTCGGCGTCCTCTTCTCGACGTCTGGGGTCATAATCGGACTGACGAGTGCGTTGTTGCCGTTTGCAATTCTTCCGATTTACAATTCCCTTCAGTCGATCGATGAGGAACTGGTTAACGCCTCGAAAATTCTCGGAGCGACGCCTATACGTACACTTTGGACGGTTATTTTCCCACTGAGTCTGTCCGGCGTCGTTGCCAGCGCCCTATTCGTCTACATCCTCGCCGCCGGATCGTTCCTCGCGCCGGCGATTCTGGGCGGCCCAGGAGACTTCATGATGGCAAACGTTATCGAACAATCGTTCTCGTACAGCATCCCGCTCGCAGCAGCGCTCTCTGTCGTCTTTACGGTCGCGCTGTTGATCCTAATCGGGATATTCAACCGCTACGCGAACATCTCGGAGGTGCTTAGCGACCTATGACGAATCTTACCACTCGATTGGCTTTCTACCCCATTATTCTGCTCGTTTACGCGATTCTGCTCATCCCGGTGGTGGTCGTCATCGCAACCTCGCTAACCGTCCAATCGTCGCCAACGCTCCCAACCGACGGTGTCACGTTAGAATGGTATGCGACGCTCTTTCAAAATCAGCGACTCATCGATGCGATGATCGTGAGTACGATCGTCGCGTGTGCGACAGCAGTCGTCGCCGGTGTCATCGGTACGATCACTGCGTTTGGATTCGTGAGAAGCGAGACCGGCGGAAAGGAGACGCTCGCTACGATTATGTTGTTGCCCCTGATGATCTCGCCGGTGATTACTGGCGTCGCCTTCCTCCGGTTCGGAGGGCTTCTCTCGATACCTCGAGGCTACCCCCAGATCATCCTCGCGCATTCGATTCTGGCACTCCCGTTCGTGTTCCTTATCGTCCGGTCTCGACTATTGACCTTCGACGACCGCCTCGAGGACGCGTCGATGATTATGGGTGCGAACCGATTAGAGACGACGCTTAACGTAACGATTCCGGTCATCGCACCTGCGATGATCGCCGGAATGCTGATCGCGTTCGTCATCTCTTTCGGCGAGTTCACCGCGACGCAGTTCCTCGTTACGCCCGGAACGACGACCGTTCCAATTATCATCTTCAATCAGATCCAGACGGGTCTCAGTCCCGAGATCAGCGCGCTCGCGACGACACTGGTTGCGATTATGATCATCGTCAGCGTGCTCGGCGACCGAATCGGCGGATAAGTTCCGTCGATTCGTTGATTCCGGCCAAACGGTAGTTTCACATTGCCTCGTGGAGAGTGTTTATTGTACACATGGAACGTACCGACTTTCGGGACGCGGCGACTGGAAATGCTAGTAAGCTACACGATATTACCGCCGCAGAACGGGGTAGCAAGCCAGCGATCAAAATGGATGATCGGACGCTAACCCACGCCGAACTTCGCGATCGATCCGCGGCTTTCGCTGGTGGATTGACAGATCGAGGGATCGAACCCGACGACAGGATGTTGCTCTACGTTCCAAACTGTCCGGAGTTTCTGATCGCGTTCTTTGGCGGTCTCAAAGCGGGAACGCCGGTGTCGCCGGCGAATCCCCAGTACCAATCGCGGGAGCTTGAACACCAACTCACTGACTCCGATGCCCAGGTAATCGTCACTCACGAACGACTTCGGGACGTCGTCGCAGAGACGCTAACCGCCACAGAAGCTGATCCGCTGGTGATTACTGTTGGCGATGCTCGACCGGAGGACGTCCCGTTCGAAGCGGTCGATGGAGATCCAATCAGCGTCGACCGTTCCGACGACGACGTGGCGACACAACTGTACACGAGCGGGACGACTGGCAAGCCGAAGGGCGTTCTCTCGACTCACAAAAATCTTCGAACGCAGGGTTTTTCGGGGGTCGATTCCGGTGTTGACGACCCTGACGACGAACGGGTGTTGGTGAGTTTGCCGTTGTATCACACAACCGGGGTCTATCACTGCACGTGGCAACCGCTACTCAAGGGCGGTTGCGTCTACCTTCGTGATCCCGCCCAGTGGGATCCAGCCGATGCGATGGCGGCGATCGAAGAACACGAGATCAGTTCGTTCAACGGCGTTACCGCGATGTTCGTCGATATGGTTAACGACGAGTCGTTCGGCGACTACGATCTTTCGAGTCTCGAGTCGGTCGGTGAAGGCGGCGCAAAAATGTCGGTTACGGTCCAAGAAGAGTTCGAGTCGGTTGCGGGAGTGGAGATGTACGAGGGATACGGGCTCACGGAGACGAGCGGTGCGACTCATGCGGGCCACGATTCTACGTACGGTCCGCGACTCGGTTCGATCGGGCAACCGTTCCGGATGACCGATTCCAAGATCGTCGACGACGACGGAAACGAAGTCTCACAGGGAGAAGAAGGCGAACTGTTGGTTCGAGGGCCACACGTGATGAAAGGGTACCACAACCTGCCCGAGGAAACGGAGGCGGCGTTCGACGAGCACGAGTACTTCCGGACAGGAGACATCGCTCGCTGTGACGAGGACAACTACTACGAGATTATCGACCGAGCGAAGGACGTCATTATCACCGCAGGCTACAACGTGTATCCGAGCGAAGTTGAAGATCTGCTGAGAGAACACGACGCCATTGCCGACGTTGCCGTCGTCGGTATTCCCGACGAACGACGGAACGAAGTCCCGAAAGCCTTCGTTGTCCCGACACCAGGTACCTCCGCCGGCGAGGACGTTACGGCCGAGGACGTCAAGGAGTTCTCACTCGACAACCTCGCCGCGTACAAACACCCTCGGCAGATCGAATTCCTGGAGGAACTACCCCGAACGACGAGCGGTAAGGTACGAAAGGTCGAACTCGAGTAGAACCGACCTCGCGCTCGAGCGAACGTAGATGCCGATTACCGCAGGGCCACCTGTCACAACGGTCGAAGTGTTGGACGCTTTCGTTTCCGTTCCGACGACGAGTCGCCATCGACGGTAGTCGTACGTGGTGATCAGTTGACGGTGAATCTTCCCTCAGCGCCGCTGTTTTGCTATTCGCCGAGTGTCGAGGAATCACAGCAGTCAGCGTGGCGCAGTGTTGATCGTTCGTAGCGCTCCCCTCTCGAGTCGTTTGGAATTACAGTGTAGTGGCGTGTCGGTTTTGACGTTGGTAACGTTCGTTTACGTTCTTGCTTCGATACTCGTATTATCCTCACCCGATAACACACTAAGGGTGTTATTTATGGCGTCCTGTGTTGGGTGTGGACAACTTACAAAGTGTGTTTCACACTCTCGTGTAGTGAAACTGGAGCGACTTCGACGTCCCGGAGCGACCAGACTCGGCACGCTCTGAACGGACGCGCGTAATCGATCTCCACCTATGTATCGCTGAAAGAAACGTAGAAATATACCGGTATAATTATTATTGCGATTGTTGACTACGCCATATGCGTGAGATTGGCACAGGAAACGTGCTCGTAGACGTCGATGGACACCGTGGTGACGTCGTTTTGAATCGCCCGGAGAAACGCAATGCGATGAACGAAGACGTGCTTCGAGATCTCGAGCGAGCGTTCGAGGAGGTTCTCGCCGACGATTCCGTACGCGCCATCGCGCTACTCGGTAAGGGCCCGGTCTTCTGTGCGGGAATGGACCTCGAGATGATGTTAGAGCGAGGCGAGCAAGGAGGTGAGCAAGAGACACAGAGTAGTACTGGAAACCTGTTGGGAGAGGTAATCAAAACGATCGATACCGCGCGTGTTCCGACCGTTGTCGGGATCAAGCGTGCAGCACCGGCCGGGGCATTCGAACTCTCACTTCCTGCCGACTTTCGCGTCATTTCCACCGACGCGAAGTACGGTGTCATCGAGGTACAACTCGGTACGTTCCCACACGGCGGTGCCACGCAGCGCCTCCCGAGACTGATCGGGTTGGCGAAGGCAAAGGAACTCGTCTTGAGCGGCGATTTTATCGATCCGGAAACGGCAGCGCAGGTCGGCCTCGTAAACGACGTCTGCGAGCCGGAGGCCGTCGACTCCCGCACCCGCGAACTCGCGGACGAACTCGCCGAGAACGCTCCGTTGGGAATGGAACATGCTCGCAAAGCGCTCAACGCTGCTCTGGAGATGCCCCTCGAGGAAGGGCTTGCGTACGAGCGAGCACTGGGTACCCAACTGGACGATACTCACGATTACACGGAAGGATTCAGTGCGCGGTTAGAGGACCGAAAGCCGGAGTTCGAAGGTCGGTAAGCGAACAGCTGCTGACGCTGTGTGTTTCGATGGTCACTCCCCCGCTGCTCGCTTTTCCCGGACGAATAGCACAGTTCTTCCTGTTTCGGTGTTCTGTCCTCGAGAATCGCCTCGGTTTCACTGACGTATGACAGACGCAACACAGTTCGACTCTCCCAGTTTTCTAGCTCCTTGCACCCTCGAGCTGGCCTCCTTCGGTTGTCGAAAAGTGTCGCCAGTAACCACACACCAACGTCAACATACGGTCGGCTGGTTATTCCTCGAGCGGGACGAACACCGGAATGGCAGCGTCCGCCGACTCGAGAGAGACGAAGCGAACCTCGACGCGGGTTCCGATGTCGAGCGCTTCCGGGTCGCAATCGAGGTTCGTCAGCATTCGCGGGCCGTCATCGAGTTCGACGTAGGCGACGATCAGCGGCAGGTCGTCGTCGGGCCATCCGCTCATCGTTCGCGTCACCGAATAGGAGTAGACTGTCCCGGTACCGGTCGCCTCTCGCCAGTTGACATCGTCGCTGAAGCAGTCTGGACAGTACGCTCGAGGATAGTGGTGGACGAGTCCACAGTCACCACACTCTCGAACGAGCAAGGTCTCGTCGGCGGCCGCTGACCAGTAGCGTTTCGTTTCGGGAGTGATCTCAGGAGTCGGACGTGGCTCCCAACTCATCGGTCTTCGCCTCCGAGTACGACCGTTGCGGCGCCGTGGCGAGTCCCGATACTGCCGCCGGTGCCGTGAGCGAGTGCGATATCGGCGTCGACTTGCACCTCGTCGTTGGCGTCGCCGCGAAGCTGTCGTACCGCTTCGATAACTTTCGTCATCCCGCCGCGATTGGCCGGATGGTTCGAACACAGGCCCCCACCGTCTGTATTGAACGGCAACTCGCCGTTCGGGGCCTTGAGCGCCCCACCTTCGACGAACGAACCGCCGTCGCCTTTTGCACAGAACCCGAGATCCTCGATCGCCTCGAGGACAGTGATCGTAAACGAATCGTAAATCGAGGCGTAGTCGACGTCCGTCGGGTCCAGCCCCGCTTCGTCGAACGCCCGACTACCCGATTCCCGGGCGGCGGTGCGTGTAAGGTCGATTCGACCGGCCTGGTGGTGGCCGATTGACTCGCCGTGTCCGAGTACTTCGACGCACTCGTGCTCGAGACGGGATCGGACGTCCTCGGAGACGACGAGCAGTGCACCCCCACCGTCGGAAATGACACAGCAATCGAGGAGGTGTAACGGGTCGGCGACGACGCGAGAGGAAACGACATCGTCGACCGTCACCGGATCCTGATACATGGCGTGCTCGTTGAATTGCGCGTGGTGAGATGCGGCGACGCGGATTTCGGCGAGTTGTTCGGGCGTCGTCCCGTATTCGTGCATGTGTCGCTGTGCGGCCATGCCGTACATGCCGATGTTCGTCGCGCCGTAAATCCGTTCGAAGCTGTCCTGCGTCGTCCGAATCTCTCGAGCACCGGACCCGGTTGCCTGCCCTCGTGAGCGCGGTCTCCCTGCGAGCGTGATGAGTGCGACGTCACAGGTGCCGTTTCGAATCGCAGCAACCGCGTGTCCAACGTGGCTGATATATGAAGAACCGCCGAAGTCCGTGGTATCGGCGTAGGAAACGTCGAGGCCGAGATAATCGGCCATGATGAGCGGCGTCAGTCCGCTTTCGTACTCCGGCATTCCCGCCGTAAAGTACGCGTCGATCGAGTCCTTTTCGAGATTGGCGTCCTCGAGTGCACCACGTGCAACCTCTGCGTGCAGTTGCATCGTCGATTTTTCTGGCGCTTCCCGTGTCGGATGTTCGTACGCGCCAGCGATATACACTGGTGACTGTGTTGCCATCAGTTGGCGATTAGCACACTTCCACCTAAGTCTTTACGTCCATCTCGCGCATCTCCTTCCTCCCTCGCTCTTTCCTCGCCAGGCCGAGTGCCCCAACGTTCGATTCAAGGCGATTCACGGACGACCGATGACTGCCAGCCGACGGCGACAGACTTCGATACCGACCCAATCTCTCGATAGCTACGAACCATTGGTCCCAGCCGCTTTCGGCTGGGAGTGATCCCATCGGATGCGATTTACAGAACGTCTAAATAGCGGTGGTGAACAGGCTATGGTATGAGTTCGCTTACCGACGAGCAGGAGATGCTTCTCGAAACGGCGTCCGACCTCGCAGAAAACGAATTTTCAGAAGCGGCGTATGGGTGGGAGGGGGAGATTCCGTGGGAAAACATCGAACTTCTCGCCGACCACGGCTTTCTGGGGATCAACTTCGACGAGGAATACGGCGGTGCGGGATTCTCCGAACTCGAAGCGATGTTGCTCAACGAGGCGGTTGGTCGGGTTTGTCCGGATACGGCTTCGTTCTTGAATTCGCTGCACATGGTGGCGCCCCGGGCTATCGACATGTTCGGTACGCCCGCGGCCAAAGAGAAGTACCTACCGCCGTTGACGGATGGCGAGGACTTCATCGCTATCTGCATCTCCGAACCTGAAGCCGGGTCCGATGTCCATTCGATGAACACAACGGTCGAAGAGCGGGACGGAGAACTAGTACTCAACGGCGAGAAGACGTGGGTGTCACGATTCGACGCCGCATCAGCCGGCGTTACGTGGGTTAGATTCCCGGAGGGACTCGGTACCGTCGTTGTCGACTTCGACGACCCAGGAGTCGAAGTGAGCAACCACTACACCAACATGGCCGGCCACGAGCAAACCCACTACTACATGGAAGACGTCGTGATCCCACCGGAGAACGTCCTCACGCGTGGCAAGGACGCGTTCAAGCAGCAACTCAAGGCCCTCAACTGGGAGCGCCTTGCTGTGGCGTCAATCTCGAATACGTGGGCATTGGCGGCACTCGAGTACGCTCTCGAGTACGCACAGGATCGCGAGCAGTTCGGACAGCCAATCGCCGAATTCCAGGGTCTCGAGTGGAAACTTTCCCGACTGGTTACACAACTCGAGGCGTCTCGCTCGCTCACGTTTCGCGTCGCAGAGGACGCTGTCGCGCACGGCCGCGTCCCCGATCCCTTACGAACCGGCTCGGCGAATCTCTTTTCCGGACAGACTGCAGAGACCGTGATCAGCGAATCGCTCCAGATCTGTGGCGCGAACGGCTACCAACGGGGCCACCCACTCGAGTACCTCTACCGACTCCAGCGCGGTTGGCGGTTCGCCGGCGGCACCGACGAAATTCAACAGAATACGATCGCTCGCTGGCTCAAGCGCGACGGGGTCCCGTCGTTACTGAACTAACTCTAAGCGCTTGTTCCCAGTCCTCAACGCTCCGATTTCACGTGTAACGAGACCGTTAGTAGAAGGTTTCGCCCGCTTTGGCCTTCTCGACGAGTAAGTCACACGGCAACGTTTCCGCGAGCTTGTTCGTGTCTTCGTGACGGCTGGCGACCTCGGTCAATTTCTCGACGATCACGTCGAGGCCAACCTCGTCGGCTTTCTCGAGGGGCCCGACCGGCCAATTGCCACCGAGTCGGGCACCGGTGTCGATGTCGTCGACGGTTGCAACGTCGTTCTGGACCATTTTGGCCGCCTCGTTGACGATCGGTGCCCAGACGAGTTGCGTATCGAACCCCTGTCCGGCGTCGACCGAAATCTGTGGCTCATCGCGTTCATCGTACTCGTAGTACCCGGCGTTCGCCTTGCGTCCGTATCGGCCCTTATCGTACAACTGATGGAGGATGGGACAGACTTCGGTGTCGTAAGACATCGGTCGATCGTCCTCGAGATGGTCCTGTTCCCCCTCGACGCGAAGTTGTATCCCGCCGGTGAAGTCGGCGAGTTCGAACGGGCCCATCGGGAACCGCTCTTTGAACTTCATCGCAGAGTCGATCTCCTCGATCGTGTGCTCGCCGCGATACACCATCCACGCGGCGCCTTCGCCGTAGGGCCGCATCAGCCGGTTGACGATAAACGAGGGAATGTCGACCTTGCACCGAATCGGCGTCTTGTCGAACGACTCGATAAGCGCCTCGGCGGTATCGCCGACGCTCTCGGGCGTGTGTTCGGTCATAATAACTTCGACCAGATCCATCAGCATGGGCGGATTGAACCAGTGTGTTCCGACGACTTGCGAGGGTCGGTCAGTCACTTCGGCGAGACGGGTAATATTGAGACCCGACGTGTTCGTCGAGAGGATCGCCTCCTCCGGTGTGACCTCGTCGAGGTCTCGGAAAATGTCCTCCTTGATCGCCTGCTGTTCGACAGCCGCTTCAGTCACGAAGTCCGTGTCGGAAGCCGCTTCCTCGAGGTCGGTCGTGAACGTAAGTCGGTCCAGTGCCTCCTCGATTTCGGCCTCCGTTGTGGATCCGTTCTCGACCGACTTCTCGTACGACCACTCGATTCGTTCCTCAGCATTTTCGAGTTGAGATTGATCGACGTCGTTCACGTACGTTTCGTACCCAGTCAGTGCGGCGACCGCGGCGATTCCTCGCCCCATCTGCCCGCCACCGATTACGGTAATCGTTTCGATCGTGTTGATAGATACTACCATACGTGACTGAAACCGAACGCGGATGAAAAGTGTATCGTTCGGTTTGCACACCTATCGCTTCACAAACGTGAACTGGACTGCACGCTGTTCGAATGGATAGCCGTATGAGTGGTACTGACGTGATTCAGTACGCATTCCAATCGACTTAGTGATCCTTGCTGTCCAATTGTTTGGACGCCACGACAGCAATTTGGCAGTTACATTCCTCTGTGAGCGCTGTGAGAAACACGAGTTCACCGAGACGCTGTTTCTCGTCAATTAATTTCGATCGGACTACTCTCGCTCGATTAGGCCTGAGCGGTCGGGTTGACTCCACTTCCCGTAGCCTCATCGAAAAGGGTTTTGCATCCGCAAAATGCGGGTTGACCGTTTCTATCACTCGTGAGAGGACAGTCAGGCGAGCGAACCCAAGTGGTTTGACCGGTTTGTGCCGTAGTACAACCATCAAAGACCGCATCGACCGTTCGACGGACACGCCAGCAGACAGGGTGGTAAACGATAGCAGTCACTAGAACTTTTTACCCGTATATTGTGGTAGCTTCAGTGGATGATTTCGCCGAAATCTCTCTCGCGGAGTTACAAGATGTCATCGACAATGTTGAGGGAAAAGCCGACACAACGGCTCTCAGTGGTAGTAGTGTACAAGAACGGCGACACGCCGACTGGACTAGCCGGCTGATACGATGTACAGCGACAGACGGTTTGTAGCTGGTTCAAGCCGTTACTGGTGGGTATCGATCTAGAAGAAAACGAACGTTCTCAGGTATGTTCAAAACTGAGAAAAACTCAACGATCGTGCCGAACGGGCGACGAATTTTCGGGTGTCGGTCCTCGCGGACCTGGCGGCCCGTAACGACCTTGCCTTCGTGACGTTGCTGGCGTACTCACCTGAGCTGAATCTAGGTGAAGAGCGCTGGTGACACCGACAAGCGCCACTCAGCAACGACTCCTCTACGTTACTCGGCGACCGTCACCAGCGATTAATACAGTTCCCGATCAACCCACCATACCAAAAGTGAGTAATTCCTTCTAACATCTACCCTGAGTGATGACCAACTCGAACACCTCTTGATACGACCACTCCGTGCTCTCCGTACAGGCTAAGCACTCTTCATCGAGGAAGCAGGATGCAGGACGTCGGAGGTGTAGCGGCGGATGCTGCTTCGAGTGAGCCGGCCCTGACGTTCCGAGTTAGTCCATTTCTTTCATCAACAACGCTACGAGAACGCTACGAGAACGCTACGAGCCTCGAATTCAGATCGATCTATCTGTGTCACTGTGTATCCCACGACGAGTCGCACACACGAGGGGGTTACTCGAGACCCACATCTCCGTTCCAAATAACCCGGCTATTCGCGCCGGTGAGTTACGACAACTCTTCACCGAGATCAGACGCCGTCGGTCGGTTTTGACTCTCCGGCATGCTTTCACCCGGTTGCTTTGGCAGTTGTTGTGCAGTGAGTAACTCGTCGTCTTTGAGAACGACGACCATGATATCACTCTCGTTGACCTCGTCGAACGCAGACCGTGGCGCGACGTGTTCGTCGACGAGTTCGCCGTCTTTCTCGAGCAATAAGACGACGTGCTCGCCGTCGACAATTCTGTCGACGACACCGATGTATCGGGTTGCGCCGTCCGTCGATTCCGACGCCGATTCGACAGCCGTATCGTCATCGTCGGATTCTGCGGCGGTTGTTGCGGGGATGGCTAGCAGAAGTGCGCTCGCGCTACCGATCAGTTGTACTGCCGTCCGTCGAGTCACTCGTTGGTGGTTCGACATACCTTGGTTGGCCGCGTTACCCTTTATAAAATATTGGACGGTATAAACACAGGCGACATATATGACATATTTTTGGTTTGTAGAACAAATAATCAAAACGATTATAGTAGGAGTATCTCGTGCACAGGGACCTATACGACTCTATATACTATAATGATGGACTGGTTCACATTTCGATGGGTGGCTTAGACGATATAATACCACATTAAATTACATACCAGAAAGTTTATGTTCTGTCGTTTGTATAATCTCACTATCCTATACGGAATAATTATTCCGTAGAGTGAAACGGCCGTTTTGCAAGCGGGGGCTCAATTGATATCTGCCCGCTCGGTACATTTTTCGGCCATTGAAATCGTTCTTCTCCCATATCCCATAACAACAGTACTTCTGTTATGGGATGGGCGACCGTTCGTATCACATTACATTCGAGTTCACGATTCGGAACACGCACAGCCGCCTCGTTCGATCAGTTCGGCGGCGTCGTACTGCTCGTGGCAGTCCTCACAGACGACTTGGACGGTGGCGAGGACACGGTGTGAACCTACCTCGAGTCGATCCGTTCGTCGTAATCGGGCTAACTTGCTTTCGGTTACCGTCACCGTTCGCTCTCGGAGTCCGTCGATCGCTTGTCGTTCCGTGCGTCGGACGTCCTCGTCGGTCGCCTCCGGCAACGATGCGTCGCGATACTCCGTGAGGTACGATCGAATCGCACCATACGAAACGAACTCCTCAGTTACCGTTTCGACGTCGACGCCGGCACGCTTGAGGCGGCGTCTGGCCTGCGATTGTTCGCCGCGACTGCCGGATTTCTCGCGGAGCAACTCGTAGAGGCGATCGATGTCTTCGGTAATTGTCTCGACGCCTGCATCCTCGAGTGCGGCCCGCAGCAGGCGTTCGTTGAACGAGTCTGCGAGCGCTCGAAGACTCTTTCGCTCGTCGGGATGGGTCCAGTGGGCCTCGAGTTCGTCTCCGACGCCCTCGAGATCGTACTTCTCGAGGAGTCTGGGAACTTTCGGTTGTGGGCCCGGTGTAGGAGGCCGTTCGTCCATGAGCGGTGGGTTTTCGCGAATTGGGGAAAGACGTTTCGGTGAAACGAGACCGTTTCACTATCCGGTCGCCGTTCGTTTTATGATCTGATCGCGCGTCACACCGTCGTCTACCCGTAGGCGAGTGTGACCCGAATCTCACCGGCTTTGTCCCGAAGACGGTTCAGGAGGTCGTCGTGGATGTACTCGTCTTTGAACCGACTCGTCGGTCCGAAGACGCCGAGCGAACCGAGGAGTTCGTCCGCCGGCGTGTAGACGGGAACCGCGACGCCACAGAGGCCGTCCATGTGTTCTTGCTCGTTTACCGCATAGCCGTCGTCCCGGATTCGATCCAGTTCGTCGGAGAGCGCTTCGGGGTCTGTCACGGTGTGCTCCGTGATTTCCTCGAGTCCGTGCTCTTCGATGAACGCCGCGACGTCCTCGTCGTCCCACTCTGCCAGAATTACTTTTCCCGAGGCGAGCGAGTGAAGCGGACGTCGCTTCCCGATCATCGTATCCGAGAGACTGCCGTAGCGATGGACGTAGACGGCGTCACCTTCCTCTTCGACGATAAACACTGCCCGCTCGTCGGTTTCCTGGCCCAGTTCGAACACCTTCCGCTTGGCGGCCGTATAGCCCCGTTTCCGTGTTCGCGCCTGCTCGCTGATCTCGAGTAACCCAAAGCCGATGTAGTAGGCCCCGTCGCGCTCGACGACGTATCCCATCTCGGTCAGCGTCGTCAGGTGGCGATAGACGGTGCTCTTGCTCAGGTCCGTCTGCCGAGTCAACTCCGTAATCGTCACTCCTTCCTCGGCTTTCAGCGCCTCGAGTATCGCGAACGTCTTCCGCGTGGTCGAGACGCCGGCGTTGGTTCCGTCCTCTCCGGGCATGCTCTACTCGAGACTTTCCGAGGCCAGCAATCAATGTTCCGGAAAGCAAAACAGCTGGGTTACTATGCGGAACAGACTCGTCGGTCGACTGGTTCACTCAGGGCGTCACTGCTGTCGACGCTGTCTCAACTCGATTCAGTGGAAACGGACTGCCCTGTACCGGTTCAGGGCCGTCACCGCTCGTCCACAACGACGAAAAACGGTTTTCGGTCGCGACCGTCGACGGTTCGCTACTGGTAGGCTTTGAGCCCGGTGAACTCCTCGCCCAGCACGAGCGTGTGGATGTCGTGGGTCCCCTCGTAGGTGTAGACCGTCTCGAGGTTGGCCATGTGACGCATCGGCGAGTAATCGGTGGTAATGCCGTTGCCACCGAGCATCTCGCGGGCGATCCGGGATTGGTCGCGCGCCGTTCGCACGTTGTTGCGTTTAGCCATCGAGACGTGTTGTGGGCGCATCTCGCCGCGCTCTTTGAGTTCGGCCAGCCGGTGGGCCAATAGCTGGGCGAGCGTGATCTGGGTGCCCATCTCGGCGAGTTTGCGCTGTTGGAGCTGGAAGCGTCCGATCGGGCCGCCGAACTGGTCACGATCCTGGGCGTACTGGCGCGCCTCCTCGAAACAATCGCGTGCGGCACCGACGGCACCCCAGGCGATACCGTACCGGGCCTGGGTGAGACACGACAGCGGCCCCTTCATGCCCGAAACACCCGGCAGGACGTTCTCCGCGGGGACGTAGACGTCGTTGAGGCCGATCTCGCCCGTGATCGACGCGCGCAGCGAGAGCTTCTCCGTGATCTTGTTGGTCGAGACGCCGTCGCGATCGGTCTCAACGAGGAAGCCCCGAACGGGGTCGTCCTCGCTCGAGCGATCGCGCGCCCAGACGATGGCGACGTCAGAAATTGGGGAGTTGGTGATCCACGTCTTCGAGCCATTGAGGACGTAGCCATCACCATCCTGTTCGGCGTAGGTTTCCATCGCCGAGGGATTCGAGCCGTGTTCGGGCTCTGTCAGCCCAAAGCAGCCGATGGCCTCGCCCCGCCCCATCGCCGGGAGCCACTCCTCTTTCTGTTCGTCGCTGCCGTAGGCGTGGATGGGGTACATGACGAGCGCGCCTTGCACCGAAGCCATCGAGCGCAGCCCCGAGTCGCCGGCCTCGAGTTCTTGCATCAGTAGTCCGTACGCCGTTTCGGAGACGTTCGGCGAGCCATACCCCTCGAGGTTCGGGGCGTAAAAGCCCAGCTCACCCATTTCGCCGATGAGTTCGGTGGGGAACGTGCCGTTTTCGAAGTGCTCGCCGATCTCCGGTTTGACGCGTTCGTCGACGAACTCTCGGGCCGTATCCCGGATCATTCGTTCTTCCTCTGCGAGGTCCTCCTCGAGCGTGAAGAAATCCAACATGGATACCACATCAGCGATGTGGTCCATAGGTATTGTGGTTCCCGGTTACACACTCCCGTTCGGACGGAACGTGCTTCAGGGTAAATTGCCGCCGTGCGTGGATTGATACCATTGGTCTTAGAAAGAGAGAAACATTCTCCGCGCTCTGTTTCGCGTTTCGGTACTTCTATAGGCGTTGCTCACAGACGGCCATGGTATGGCACACCAACCGAGTGGCCAGTCTACCGTATCGACCCGGCGGTCGTTTCTGTACGCTGCCGGCGTCGGGACGTCAGCAGTACTCGCAGGTTGTCTCGGTGGCAACCAAGGGGAACCAATACGCATGCGGACGTCGACCGAAGGGACGACTGCCTACGCCGCAAATCAGGGTATCGCGGCGGTCATCAACGAACACAGCGACGAACTCTTCCCTGAGGCACAGACGAGTCCCGGGACGGAGGCCAACGTCGGCGCGCTCATGCGGGAGGAAGCCGAGATGGTGTACCTCCAGGACTGGGCTGCCTACGAGGTTACCGAGGGAATCGACGAGTACGGCGACCTCGAGTTCCAGATGGCGCAAGTGTTTCACTTCTACGACCTGCCGTGGTTCTTCTGTACGGCGGACGACGACATCGAGACGCTCGAGGACGCGACGAGCGAGACGACGATCTCGCCGACACCGGAAGGGTCGGGAACCGCTCCTGCACTCGAGTACATGCTCGAGAACGCGATCGGCGACTACGACCGCGTGAGTCTCACGTACGACGAGCAGGCCAACGCCATGGAGGAAGGCCGTCTCGACATCGGCGTCGGGACGTACATGAACTTCGACACCGAACCCGGGTGGCTCCAGGAGATGATGAGCACGGTCGACCTTCGCATCCTCGACGTCGCCGACGAGACCGTCGAGGAGTGGGAGAACGACGAACGGCTCTTCATCGAATCCTTCGACGGCAGCGAACTCGAGGAGGGCGAGTCCAGCCCGAATCGGTCCCCGACGAAATCCAGTCTCAAACGTTCGCTCACAACTTCGTCTCGCGAGCGGATCTGGAGTACGATCTGGTCTACGACTTTCTGGAGGAACTCCACGAACACCGCGAGTCACTCGACGAGTACCACGGCGTCCTCGGGCCGCTCGAGGACGAGGAATTTTGGGTCGAAAACGCGTACGACGACATGCCGTTTCACGCGGCGGCCGCCGACTTCTTCGAGGAACTGGGTGTCTGGTCGGACGACCTCGAGCGCGCCGAGGAGCCGTAACCGAGTTGAGCACTAATGGAACGAACAATACCTTACGCCGATCGATTCGCTGCCCGAATGCCCACGTTCGTCGCCGAGCGGGTTCCGAGACGACTCACGCCGCTGGTCGTCCTCAACGCACTGGTCACGCTGCTCGCGATCACGTTCACCGTCTGGACGATCTACTACGCGTACTCGCTGATGTGGATGCGTCTGCGGTTCTCGAACGTCTTCCTCGGATTAGGCCTCGCGTTGTACTACCTCGACGTGGTCCGAACGCGCTACGAGGAGGCGGAGTCGGCCGAACAAGCGACTCCCGATCCGGCGGCGATGAACGCCTCTGGGCCCACCAGCGTGTCGAATCGCGGCCTGTTCGCCCGGATTCGGGAGGGCTACGACCGTATCGACCCGTACATCGCACTCGCCTCGGCGGTGTTGGCACTCGCCGCGACGGCCTACGTCGAACTCAACTTCCAGCGGCTGCATCAGGACGTCCACCTCGCGGGTCACACCCAGATGGACCTCGTCGTCGGCGTCGTGTTGATCGCGCTGGCAATCGACGCGACTCGCCGCGCGTTCGGGAACATCATCGCCGCCGTTACGGTGGCTTCGATCGCCTACGCACACACGGCGTTCGCGATGTACCTGCCCGGCGTGCTCCAGCACATCGGCTACGACTGGACGCGGATCACCAGGGAAGGCGCCATCGAGCTCACGGGCGTCTACCACGACACGCTGATGGGGATCGGCTCGACGTGGGTCGCGATCTTCATCATGTTCGCCGGCATCGCCAAAGCCTACGGCCTGATGGACTTCGTCCTCGAGGTCGGTCGGGAACTGGGGAAGACGCTCAAGACGGGAGTCGTGCAGATCGCCGTCATCGCCAGTATGGTGATGGGATCGATCACCGGTAGCGCCGCGGCGAACACCGCCACGACTGGTAGCTTCACGATCCCGATGATGCAGGATCAGGGAATCCGCGACGACTTCTCCGCCGCGATCGAGTCGGTCGCCTCCGCCGGCGGCCAGATGCTCCCGCCGGTGATGGGCGTCGCCGCGTTCCTCATGGCCGACTTCATCGGCGTCAGCTACCTCGAGATCGTGCAGGCAGGCATTATTCCGGCCGTGTTGTTCTACCTGAGCGTCGGTATCGGCATTCACTTCGCCGTCTTGAAGTTCGGCTGGACCTCGCCGAACGTCGGTTCGTTCGACTGGCGACTCCTGTTGAACGGCATCCACTTCGCCGTGCCACTCGGTGTGCTCCTCGTCACGCTCATCTGGCTTCGGTATACGCCGCTCACCGCCGGACTGTACACGATCATCACGATCTTCGTCGTCGGTAGTCTGAAACTCGTCGTCGTCGACGCACTCGAGGCCTCACGCGCCGACTCCGGTCCGACCTCGGTAAAATCCGGTGTCGCGTGGGCATTCAAAGAGTGTTATCGCGTTTTCGAGCAGATCGCACTCGCCCTTCGTCGCGGTGGCCTCGAGATGGCGCCGCTCGTGGGCGTGCTGGCCGCGATGGGCGTTATCATCGAGATGCTGACGTTCACGGGGCTCGCGCCGCGAGTCAGTACGTCCATCCTCGGGATCGGCGGCGGCATGCTCTTCGTTGTCCTGTTCCTCGCGATGATCGCGAGCATCCTGTTCGGTCTCGGAATGCCGACGCCGGCGGCGTACGTGCTCGTCGTCGTGCTCGTCGTCCCCGGCGTCACCGAGATGGGCGTCCCCGAGATCGCCTCGCACATGTTCGTCTTCTACTTCGCGATGCTCTCTGCGATCACGCCGCCGGTTGCAATTTCGGTCGCGATCGGTGCCCGAATCGCCGGCACGAGCTTCGTCAAAGCCTGTCTCCAGGCGCTCCGGATCGGGGCACCCGGCTTCGTGATTCCGTTTGCATTCGTCGTGAACGACAGCCTCATCTACTGGTCCCAGGAGACGCTGCTCGCGTTCCCCGTCGTCCTCGCCGGAACGGTCGCACTCATCGTGGCGACCATCGGCTTCGACGGCGCACGAAACCTCTCGTATCCGGTTCGTGGCTTCTACGTCGTCGCAGCGTTCGTCGCGATGTTCGGATCGCTCGTCAGCGTCGTCCTTCAGGTCGTCGCGGCGGCGGCAATCGTGGCTGCGCTCGGCTACGCTAAGACTGTCATCGGCTACGACGATTCCCACACCGAGGCGAGCCCGACGTCGGACTAACGTCTCGAGTTCACCGTCTTCGTCATCGACGCTGAGGGACCGACCCGGACAGGAATCCTTTAGTAGTGCTCAGCCAATCCACGAACAAGCGAATGACCAATCTCGTTACGACTGTCGCCGAGACCGTCGAATCGAACCCCGATTCTCCCGCAATCGTCTACGAGGGGACGGAACTCACCTACGAGCAGTTCTGGACTCGTGCCGGCCAGTTCGCGCAGGCGCTGCACTCTCGTGGCATCGGCGAGAACGACCGCGTCGGCATCTACCTCCCAAATCTCCCGCAGTTCGTGACCGCGTTCTACGGTACGCTGCGTGCCGGCGCCATCGTCGTCCCGATGAACCCCCAGTACAAGGCCCGCGAGATCGGTCACCTGCTGGACGACAGCGGGGCGAAGGCGGTCGTCTCCCTGGCTGACAACGTCCCGAACGTCGTCGAGGTACTCGAGGACACAGACGTCGAGCAGGTCATCAGCGTTGGTGGCGCTGTCGAGGGTGCAACCGCCTTCGACGAGTTCCTCGCGGACGACACTGTGGGTGTCGTCGACCGCGCGGACGACGACGTGGCAGTCCAGCCCTACACGTCGGGGACGACTGGGACCCCGAAGGGCGTCCTCCTCACTCACAACAACATCCGCTGGACGACCGAAGCCAACGCCGACGTGCCACACGGCGGCTTCCAGGCGTCCGATCGTCTCGTCGGTACCCTCCCGCTGTTCCACATCTACGGCATGTCCGTCGTGATGAACGGAGCGATGTACAGCGGCGGTGCCTACTATCCGATCCCCGAGTGGGACGCACCGACCGTGATGGACCTGATCGAGGAAGAAGACCTCTCCATCATGTTCGGCGTGCCGGCGATGTTCAACGATATGATCAACCAGCCCGACGCCGCGGAGTACGAACTCGAGGCGCTCCGGTTCGTCAACTCCGGCGGCTCCAGTCTGCCCCTCGAGGTCCTCGAGCGCTTCGAGGATCTCTACGGCGTCGAACTCTACGAGGGCTACGGCCTGACGGAAACCAGTCCGGTCACGCACGCGAACCGAAAGGGTGCGCGCCGAAAGGGCAGTATCGGAACACCCCTCGAGGGTCCCGGCGACACCAGCGTCGAGGCGAAGGTTGTCACTGACGACTTCGAGACGGTTCCGCGCGTCGAGGAGGGGCCGATCGACGAAGAAGAAGCCGACCTCCACGAGATCACGGGCGAACTCGTCATCTCGGGTCCGAACGTCATGCAGGGCTACTACGAACTGCCCGAGGCGAACGACGAGGTGTTCACCGAAGAAGACGGGACGACCTGGTTCCACACCGGCGACATCGGCTACTGGGACGAGGACGACTTCTTCTTCGTCGTCGACCGTGAGAAGCACATGATCGTCACCGGCGGCTACAACGTCTACCCGCGGGAAGTCGAAGAACTTCTCTTCGAACACGAAGATATCGCGGACGCGGCCGTCGTCGGCGTTCCGGACGACCGGCGCGGCGAGACCGTCCAGGCGCTCGTCGTCCCGACTCCGGACGCGGATGCCACGTCCGAAGACATCAAAGACTACTGTCTCGAGCACATGGCTGCGTACAAACACCCTCGCGAGGTCGAGTTCGTCGAGGAACTCCCGCGAACAACGACGGGGAAGGTCCAGAAGTTCAAGATCCGAGAGCAGGAGTGAGATCCCCCGTTCGAAACGATTTGCGCCGCCAGCACGACGCTCGAATATAGCGTCTATGGAGATTACCGTTGTAAAGTATCGGGCGGAGAGTGCTCGTCCGTCGACCGTTCGATCTGGAAACCAGCGCACCCCACTAGTCGGTTGAAGGGCCGAAGCATTGGGTATATGCGACGAAATTCGTCGAAAAGCACTCAGATGTAATACGCGTCGTTCGTGTCGAATATCTTTACAACGTTCGGTATCGATACGAGATCGGTTGCAACTGTTGAATGGATCGAAGCTATTTTGGTACCTGACCACAATCGTCACGTATGGCATTCACGCTGTCGGCCGAACACGAAGCGATTCGCGACGCCGTCCGTGACTTCGGCGAAAACGAGATGAAACCGGTCGCCGAGGAACACGACCGCGAGCACAAGTATCCAGAAGAGATCCGCAAAACGGCCGCGGAGTACGACTTCGTCGCCCCCGGTATTCCGATCGACTACGGCGGCGCTGGCATGGACAAAATCTCGAGTACGATCGTCACCGAAGAGCTCTGGCGCGCCGATCCGGGTATCGGTTCGGCCGTCGGTTCCGCCGGCTTCGGGACGAACATGATCATCGAGTTCGGCGACGAGTGGATGAAAGAGGAGTGGCTCCCCAAAATCGCCAACGGCGAAACGGCTTCCTGTTCCATGATCTCCGAGCCAGCACACGGCTCGAACGTCGCCGGCATCGAGACGGTCGCCGAGAAGGACGGTGACGAGTACGTCTTGAACGGCAACAAGATGTGGATCACGAACGGTACCGTCGCAGACGTCGGCGTCCTGATGGCTAAAACGAGCCCCGACGAGGGTCACCGCGGCATCACCGCATTCCTCGTCGAGATGGACCGTGATGGCATTTCGACCGACAAGATCTCCAACAAACTCGGCATCCGCGCCTCCGACCTCGCCGAGGTCGTCATCGACGACGTTCACATCCCAGAGGAGAACGTTATCGGCGAAGTCGACAAGGGCTTCTACCAGCTGATGGAGTTCTTCGCCGCTGGCCGAACCAGCGTCGCCGCACAGGCCGTCGGTGCCGCACAGGGTGCACTCGACGCCGCAATCGAGTACGCGAACGAACGCGAGCAGTTCGACCAGAAGATCAAGGAGTTCCAGGCGATCGAACACAAACTCGCCGAGATGGCGACGAAAGTCGAGGCCGCTCGCTCGCTGACTTACCGTGCCGCCAGCCAGGTCGAGAAGAACAACCAGGACGTCGCCGCGCAGTACTCGAGCATGGCGAAGCTATTCGCCTCCGAAATCTCTGTCGAGGTCGCCGACGAAGGTATCCAGGTCCACGGCGGCTCGGGCTACGTCACGGACTACCCGGCCGAGCGCTACTACCGCGACGCCCGCATCACGAAGATCTACGAGGGAACGAGCGAGATTCAAAAGAACATCATCGCCGACCAGATCCTCTAGAGCGGATCTCGATCCCCCTCTCTTCTGTCGTTTTCGACTCCTGTTTTTTCCGGATGGAGTGTCGGAGGCCGCGAGTCACACGAATCGCAAACGCTGACCGACCCTGGATTACTGCTCGGGAACGCGGAACTCCACGGCCGCTCCTTGTCCGTACCCGACGCACATCGTCGCCAGGCCGAGTCCGCCGCCCTGGCGCTCGAGTTCGTGGATGAGCGAGACGGGGAGGCGCGCGCCGGAGGCGCCGAGCGGGTGACCGATGGCGATCGCGCCGCCGTTGACGTTGAAGATGTCGTCGTCGAAGCCGAGTTCGTCCTGACAGTACAGCGTCTGGCTGGCGAAGGCTTCGTTGAGTTCGACGAGGTCGTACGCCTCGGCTGAGCGGCCGTTTCGCTCCCAGAGGCCGTAAACGGCGGGGGCGGGGCCGATTCCCATCACCGTCGGATCGACGCCGGCGACGTTGTGGTCTTCGATTTCGGCGCGGATCTCGAGGCCGCGTTCCTCGGCGAATTCGCGACTCGTGACGAGGACGGCCGCTGCACCGTCGGAGACCTGCGAGGCGTTGGCCGCGGTGACGGTGCCGTCTTCCTCGAAGGCTGGTGGAAGGCCGCTGATCTTCTCTTTCGTGGTGCCCGGACGCAGCCCCTCGTCTTCCTCGACGACCTGCTCCCCCGTGTCGATGGGAACGATTTCGTCGTCGAACTTGCCCGCCTCGGTGGCTTCGACTGCACGTTGCTGACTGCGCGCGCCGTAGGCGTCCTGGCGCTCTCGAGAGATGTCGTACTCGCGGGCGACCTTCTCTGCGGTCTGGCCCATCGCGAGGCCGGCCGCGTCGTACTGTTCTGCGATCCCGTCGTAGGCGTCGATTCCCTTTCGGCGCTCGGTCCGGGACATGTTCTCGACGCCGCCGGCGACGATCACCTCGCGTTGGCCGGCGCGGATGGCGTCACTCGCACTCATGATCGCTTCGGCAGAGGAGGCACAGAGTCGGTCGATGGTGGTCCCCGGCACGTTCTCGCCGAGTTCCGAGAGAAGGGCGATGACGCGGGCGATGTTGTTACTCTGCTCGTCGACTTGCTTCGCACAGCCCCAGCGAACGTCGTCGACGTCGTCGCCCGTGAGTCCGCTTCGCTCGAGCATCGTATTGACGAGCGGAACGGAGAGTTCCTCGCTGCCGGTGTCGGCGAAGACACCGCCGTGTTTGCCCTGTGGGGTTCGACACGCCTGCACGATGACTGGTTGCTGATCGCTCATTGATACTGATTGACTCGCACTCGGTCGGTAAAGTAACTCCGTTTGTCGACGCCGAGTGGGGCTCTCAGACGAGTCAGTCGCGCATCGTTTCGACGAGTCAATCGTTCGGATCTCGACGAATCAGTCGTTCGGGATCTCGGTTGATGATTTCGGACCGTCGGCCGTAACGAGCGTCCGATCGGGAAGCGCTGGCGGCGGAGCCTGGCCCAGCGTCAGCAGGCGTTCGGTGCGGGTGACTTCATCCGAACTCGGACTCGCTTTCTCGATCTCTTCGTACTCCACGGCGACGCCCTCCGGAACGGCCGAAATCCGGACGGCGCAGAGTTGATACGACGGGTAGAACACCGGTGGGAGCACCCCGGTGACCACGTCCCGTCGATGAAGCCGTTTGAGCCACGTTCCGGTGTTGACGAGCACCCGCTCGTCGACCTCGCGCACCAGCGGGCGGTGCGTGTGTCCGTAGCAGAACACCGCCGTCTCGGGCCTGTCGGCGAAGACCTCGCGGGCGGCCCGCTCGTAGGGCTCGTCGGGGTCGACGGTGAGATCGGTCTCGAGGACGCCGAATCGATCGACGGTCTTCCCGAAGTCGCGGAGGATGAAGTAAATCGGAACGGCTGCGAGAAGGAGGACACCGGCAATCGCCGCATTGACGACGAGGAGGAAGTGAACGGCTTCCCCCACGAATCCGAGCTGGGTGAGCACGGCGTCCGTTCGCTCGACCGGCATCCGCCAGACGCCGGCGACGTCCAGCCCTGCAAGCACCGCCAGTACAACGCTCACGTTGAACAACAGCAAAAACGGGATCGCGGCGTATCGCAAGAGGGGATTCATCTCTCGGTAGAAGTACTTCGAGAGGAGCCAACGAGGCACCCGTTCGGTGGGCGTAATCGCCTGCACGTCTTTCAGCCAGTTGAACCGGCCCCGATCCGAGAGTTGGCCCGCGCGACTCGTCACGAGGGTGTTGTAGTAGTAGCCGAGGGGTCTCTCGTAGGGATTGCCGAAGTCCTCGAATCGATTGTTGGAATCTTGCTGGTGACCGTGTTCGAACCAGATCGTTCGATCACCAACCGGGCGAGTGATCGACTCGGCTTGCACGAGGTCGACGTTGTACTCGGCCAATCGCTCGACGTACTCGTCGTAGGCCGCGAGTTCGCTGTCGTGATTGCCCGGCAAGAGCGTGATCGGGATCGAGTCGCCGGTCGCGCGCAACTGCTCGAACAGTTCGGGGTAGCGCTCGAGGAGGACGTCGAATTTCGCCAACCCGCGGACCTCGGTGAACTCCCACAGGCCGAAGGCGTCGCCGTTGATCACCAATTCGGCATTTTCGTCGGTCGTCTCCAGGCGCTCGAGAAACGCGAGCAACTCCGCTAAAAAATCGATCTGCCCTAACTGTTCGTCGCCGCCGATGTGGAGATCGCTGATCACGTAGTAGACCGGGCTGTCGTCGTGATCTACCCCCGACCCGTCGTGTTCGTCCATCGGTCAGCTATCCACCTCGAATACGTATAATGCTGGGCCCAGAGGGACTCAGAACGTTCGTGTTTCGATGTCGGTTCCCTTCAGCCACTGCGTCACCGCTTCCCGTCATCGCTCGTCACCTCGCGTTCCCACGCGTCGATTTCGTTTCAATCGTTCGGGCGAACGTTGCCACTCGTCTCGAGAGAGGAACGTTTTTGCTTGCGACTCGAGTCGACACGCACATGCAAATCGCAGTGCTGGGAGCCGGAAGCATGGGCCACGGTATCGCACAGGTGTCCGCAATGGCGGGTCACGACGTGATCTTGCGGGACATCGAGGAGGAGTTCGTCGAAGACGGCATTGAGGGTATTCGAACCAACCTCCAGGGTGGCGTCGACCGTGACAAGGTCACGGAAGACGAGATGCAGACGGCCCTCGATCGGATTTCGGGCACGACGGACCTCGAGGCGGCCGTCGCGGACGCGGACCTCGTCATTGAGGCCGTCCCGGAGGACATGGATCTCAAGAAGGACGTCTTCACGGACATCGAGGCCGCGACGGGCGAGGAGACGATCATCGCCTCGAACACCTCCTCGATGTCGGTGACGGAGATGGGGAGCGTGCTCAAGCACCCCGAGCGCGTCGTCGGATTGCACTTCTTCAATCCACCGCACCTCATGGACTTAGTCGAGATCATCATCGCCGAACAGACCGACGAGCGCACCGAATCGGTCGCCGTCGACTACGTCCGCGACCTCGAGAAAGAAGACGTCGTCGTCCGCGACACCGCCGGGTTCGCCTCCTCGCGTCTCGGCATCGCGCTCGGCCTCGAGGCGATTCGGATGGTCGAGCAGGGCGTCGCCAGTCCCGCAGATATCGACGAGAGCATGTCTATCGGCTACGGCCACCCGATGGGGCCACTCGAGTTGACCGACCACGTCGGCCTCGACGTTCGCCTCCACATCGCCGAACACCTCCGCGAGGAACTCGGCGAGCGATTCAAGCCGCCACAGTCCCTGCGACGGAAGGTTCGCGCGGGCAACCTCGGTAAGAAGACTGGCGAGGGATACTACGTCTGGGCGGACGGCGAACGCGTCGGGATGAGCGGCGACTGGGACGACGAGTAACTCGCCGCGAACGTCGTCGGTTTCGAGGACGGGAGTCGATTTCTACTCGAACATCTTTCAAACTCAAACATCTGATGAACTCGACCTGTAGTGTTCAAAACGTTATTTACAATTAGGTGATGTATACTTCCGTGTCGACGAGCGTTTTTGGAGAGTCTTTGGTCGAAACCTCTTCGTCGGGTAGTTTGACGGATATCTGGGGCGTTACAGACGGCTATTAACTGGAGGTGAGTTGCGACTCGAGCGGGAATTTCGACACGCTGTCGAGAAAATGATGGATACAAATGATAGCTTCGAAATTGATAGGTTGTGTTCGGATGCGCTCGAGTTACGTGCCCGCTTCTCGTCATAATTTGATGCTTCGTTCGCGTCCGTCATCGCGTTCGCTGTGGATGCACGGCCGACGCTTAGGTGCCGTCGCGACCAGTGGGCAGCTATGGGCTGGACAGTAACGGACGTTCCCGACCTCCACGGCACCACGGCCGTCGTCACCGGTGCGAACAGCGGAATCGGTCTCGAGACGACCCGCGAACTCGCTCGCAACGGCGCGACGGTTATCATGGCGTGTCGAGACGCCTCGAGCGCCGAAAGGGCTACCCGGAACGTTCGAGGCGACGTTCCCGACGCGGACCTCCGCGTCGAATCGTGCGATCTAGCGAGTCTCGAGTCGATTCGCGAGTTCGCCACCCGTCTCGAGGGCGAGTCGGTCGACGTTCTGATCAACAACGCTGGAACGATGGCGATCCCGCGTCGGGAGACCGAAGACGGGTTCGAGACGCAATTCGGCGTCAACCACCTCGGCCACTTCGCGCTCACGGGGCTCCTCCTCGAGCGACTTCGGACCGACGACGAATCGAACCCTGCACGCGTGGTGACGGTCTCGAGCGGACTTCACGAACGCGGAACGATCGACTTCGATGACCTCCACGGCGAGGGGAGCTACGACGGCTGGGACGCCTACGCCCAGTCGAAACTCGCGAACGTGTTGTTCGCCTACGAACTCGAGCGACGGTTTCGAGCGGGCGACGCGAACGCGATGAGCGTCGCCGTCCACCCCGGATACGCGGATACGAAACTGCAGTTTCGGGGGATCGAGGGCCGCGGCACGTGGATTCGAACGGCGCTTCGTCGCTTCGCGAACGCCGTCTTCGCGCAGTCGGCCGAGGCGGGAGCCCTCCCGACGCTCTACGCGGCGACGGCACTCGACGCCGAAGGCGGGGCGTACTACGGCCCCGGCGGACTGGCGACCATGCGCGGGTCGCCGGAGCGCCAGGCGTCCTCGGATCGGTCCTACGATCGGGAAACGGCTCGCCGACTCTGGGCCGTCTCGAGCGAGTTGACGGGTATCACCTACGACCTTCCGGAACCCGCCGTTTCGACGTAACTCACGCAGTCTCGGTGTGACTCACGTAGTCTCAGTGTGACCTACTCCAGTATCAGTGTGATTCTCTGGGGCATCGTTCGCGGCGACCGTAACCTGAAAGACGACCCAGTCGAATAGGCTAGCAATGAGCGACGACGACGGTATCCAGCGTGCAAGCGACGTCGGCTCGAGCGACGCCCCGCCGATCGAGGAAAAGCCCTACAAACTCATCTTCGAGGCCAACAAGTGCTTCGGGGCCGGCAAGTGCGCCGAGGTCAGCGATAACTGGGAGATGTCCATCGCCTCCGGAATCGCCAAGCCGAACACCTACTTCTTCGACGAGGACGACCTCGAGCACAACGTTCGTGCGGCGGAGATCTGTCCCGCGAAGAAAGACGAGGGCTGTATCCACGTCGTCGACCGACGGACAGACGAGGAGATCGCGCCGGATCCCCACGGCGACGGCACGCTCAGCGTCGACTGGTAGCGTTTCTCGAGTCGATACTCGAGGAGGACCTTTTGTTGCGGTCCGTTCACTCCGTTCACGTCACTGGCAAAACCTCCGCCAAAAGCCTCCTCACCCCCACTTGGGGGATTGTCGGCCCGCTCGCGAAGGTCGCTCGCGGAAGGACAATGCGAACACCGATATCGAAACGCACATCCCACCGTATGGCCAACGAACGAGTGCATTCTGCGCGAGGGTAGCCAAGCAGGCCAACGGCGGTGGGCTTAAGACCCGCTCCCGTAGGGGTCCTTGGGTTCAAATCCCAACCCTCGCATGTTGCCACGAACACCCGTGAGTGGCAACTGCGCCAAGCGGGATTTGAACGAGAGAAGTCGCAGCCCGAACGCGGGTGAAACGAGCGTTCTGGACCGTCTTCACGTTGTTCAAATCCCAACCCTCGAATTGCTGTTGTGAGCAATTCGCGAGCAACAGCAATCGGATTTGGATTTGAAGTAAACGAGTCGCAGCGCCCGAGCGAAGCGAGGGCGACCGTCTCGGCGTAGTTCAAATCCCAACCCTCGCCAACTCTCGCCAATTCTCATCACTCTTCGCTCCTCACATACCCACTCGAGTCGGCGTACTCCTCGAGTCTCGCTGTGTTAGGACGCTCGGGTTTCAACGGCGAACGCAGGCTTGGAACTTGATCGTCGGTGGAGCGTGCAGGTGCAACCGTTTCACGTCCGGAACTAATAGCACACTCGAGCGACCGATGTCGGATCCAGACCAGGGACAATCACGAGTCGAGAACAACCGATTAGCGATCACCGTGGTCGTCGGCTCGTTGATCGTCGCCGCGCTCGTCGTCGTGCTCGTTCGATCGGGCTGGATCGACCTTCTCGTGCCGGAACACGGCCCCGCAGCCGACGCGTTACCGCTGTACGTGTTGGTTGCGGTCGTCCTCTTCGTGCTCGTGGTCTGGAGTTGGAGTCGCCTGTTTTCGTGGTTCAGCTAAGAGTTCCCGTCGCCGTCGCTTCTTAGAACGGGTACTCGCGTGACTCGCGCTGGATCGAGATCCACTTGGTCGTCGTGAGTTCCTCGAGGATCGAGTCGGCGTTGTACCGCCCCAGTCCCGACTGTTTCATCCCGCCGAAGGGAACGTGTGGCTCGTCGTTGATCGGCTGGTCGTTGATGTGGATCATTCCGGTTTCGATCCCGTCGGCGATCCGTCGAGCTTGCGCGAGATCCTCGCTGTGGACCGATCCGGAGAGGCCGTGGATCGTCTCGTTGGCCAGTTCGATCGCCTCCTCGTCGCTCGAGTAGGGGATCGCTGGTGCGACGGGGCCGAAGTGTTCGTTGCACGCGGCGGCCATGTCGTTGTCGGCCTCGGAGAGAACCGTCGGCTCGACGACCAGCGAGTCAGCGACCTCGTCGATGTTGGCCGCCCCGCCGCCGGTTTCGAGTGTCGCACCTTCGTCGACGGTTTCCTCGACGTACTCGAGGATCTGGTCACGTTGGCTCTCGTCGATGATCGGGCCGATCACCGTCTCCTCGTCGGTCGGATCGCCACTCGGCAGACTCGCCGCGCGGTCGGCGAGCGCGTCCACGTACTCGTCGTAGACGTCCTCGTGGACGAGGTGACGGTTGATCGAGATGCAGGCCTGACCCTGGTGGAGAAACGAGCCGAAGACGCCGCCGTCGACGGCGCGCTCGAGATCCGCGTTCTCGGTGACGACGTGGACGTTGTTGCCACCGAGTTCGAGGGCGGGGAGCGCGCAGTTCCCGGCCGCGTTGGCGGCGACGTGCTGGCCGATTTCGGTCGACCCGGTAAAGGCGAGCACGCGCGGAACATCGTGGTCCGAAACCGCGTCGCCAACCGCCGAACCGCGGCCGGTGACGACGCTCAGGACGCCCTCCGGAACGCCGGCTTCCTCGAAGATGCGCGCAAGGAGTAATCCGCCCGAAATGGGCGTGTTCGAGGCTGGTTTGAGCACGACGGCGTTTCCGGTCGCGAGCGCCGGTGCAACTGCTCGCATCGAGAGGTGCAGCGGGAAGTTCCACGGCGAGATAACGCCGACGACGCCGGCGGGCTGGCGTTCGACGACGTTCTCCTTGCCGGGAATCGTCGATCCCTTGTGCGACCCGTCCATCCTGAAGGGGTAGCTCGCGGCCTGTTGCATCATTCCCGTCGCGGTCTGGAGTTCTGCCCCACACTTGACCTGCGTGCTGCCCGACTCGAGGGCGAGCAACTCCGTGATCTCCTCGCGATGGTCCTGTACGAACTCGAGTGCGGCGGTGATCACGCCCGCTCGAGCCTGTGGTGGCTGGTCGGCCCACTCCCGTTGAGCCGCGGCCGCGCGTTCGTAGGCCTGATCGACGTCGTCCTCGGTTCCGGCCGGAACGGTCGCGATCTCCTCGCGCGTGAAGGGGTTCTCGACGGTGATCGTCTCGCGGTCGTCGGGTTCCGTCCACTCGCCCGCGAGGTACAGTGCGTTCCACCCCGTCTCCGGTGCTAACGGTAGGTCCGTCATGCTCACTCTTTCCCGACGAGCGTGGAAAAGGGACACACGCGCAGGCGCAACGAGACGGAACTACCCTGCTCTCAGCAGCGAGCAGCCCTCGAGTGGGTGTCGACGCTCACTCGCCTGTCCGAAACGACAGGTCCAGCGACGGCGCGGAGTGAGTGAGCGATCCCATCGAGATCACGTCGACGCCCGTCGCGGCGTAGTCGGCGACCGTCTCGAGCGTAATGCCACCGCTCGCCTCCGTCAACACGTCGTCGTAGTCAGCGAGTAACGACACGGCTTCGGCCGTCTCGTCGGGGGACAGGTTGTCGAGCAAGACGACGTCTGCGCCGGCCTCGGCGGCCCGCGGAGCGTCCGAAATCGTCTCGACTTCCACGTCGAGGTTCGTCGCGAAGGAGGTTCGTTCCCGGAAGTGCTCGATGGCACCCTCGAGGCCCATCTCGGCGACGTGGTTGTCCTTGACCATCACCATGTGCGAGAGGTCGAGTCGATGCGTGTCGCCGCCGCCCGCGACGACGGCCCGTTTCTCGAGGCCGCGCAGGCCGGGCGTCGTCTTTCGGGTCGCGGCGATTCGCACGTCGTCGGATTCGCTCCGAGCCTCGTCGACGACCCGCTGAGTGCGCGTCGCGATTCCCGATGCGTGACCGGCGAGATTGACGGCGACGCGCTCGCCTCTGAGGACGTCGCGTGCGGGTCCCTCGACGCGAAGGAGTTCGGCCCCGGGTTCGACGGGGGTGCCGTCCTCGAGCGCGTCGCGAACGTCGACGCCGAGAGACTCGAAGACGGCCGTCGCGGCCTCGAGTCCCGCAACGACGCCGGATTCTTTCGCGACGAGTCGACCCGTCGTCTCGCCGGGCACCTGATTCGTCACGTCGTGGTGGCCGACGTCTTCCCGGAGCCAGCGTTCGACCTGTGCGTCGGTGATCATCTGGATCAGTCGCTGGTTGGGTGTTCGGCCATTTGTTCGTCACTCGAGTCCTCGACGACGTAGTGACACCCCGCCGACTCCCCGTTCTCGCTCGCAGCGCGCGCGATCAACAGCGCGACGACGCTGGCGTTGCGGAGTTCGTAGAGGTCTCGAGCGGTCCGCGTTCGGACGTAGGCGTCGACCTCGCCTTTGAGCCGTCGGAGGACGGCACCCGCTCGGGCGATGTCGTCGGGGTCTCGCTCGAGGCCCAGATACTCGTCCATCGTCTGTCTGAGTCGGACCGCCTTCTCGGCGGCGAAGCGTTCTGGAAGTTCGGGGTCGCTGTTGCGGAGGTCGGGAGTCTCGACGACCTCGGGGTCGGCGTCCGTAGTCGCGGCATCCTCGCCCGCTCGCAGCCCCCAGACGAGGCCCTCGAGCAGGCTCGTACTCGCGAGTCGGTTCGCGCCGTGGACGCCCGTTCGAGCGCACTCGCCGACGGCGTAGAGTCGGTCCAGCGAGGTTCGCCCGCGCTCGTCGACGTCGATTCCGCCACACAGAAAGTGCTCACAGGGCGCGACCGGAATCTCGGTGCCGTAGATGCCTCGGTCCCGGCACTTCTGAGCGAGGGCGGGGTACTCGGCGTCGAACTCGCCCTCGAGAGTGCTCACGTCGAGGACGACCTCGCCGGTCGCCTCGAGTTCGGTCTCGACGGCGCGGGCGACGACGTCGCGGGGTGCGAGTTCGGCGTCGGGGTGGGAGTCGGCCATGAACCGCTCGCCGTCACCGTTTCGCAGGACGGCCCCCTCGCCGCGCAGGGCTTCCGAGAGCAAGAACGGGTCGTCACCATCGTACGCAGTGGGGTGAAACTGCACGTACTCGAGGTCCGCGACGTCGGCCCCGGCGAGGGCGGCCATGGCGATGCCGTCGCCGGTCGCGTCGTCGGGATTGGTCGAACGCGAGTAGAGCGCGCCGATGCCGCCGGTCGCGAGGATTGTCGTCCCCGCAAAGACGGGGTGGCCCGTCGCCATCTCGTCGGTCAGGACGCCGTGGACGCGCCCCTCGTGGGTGAGCAACTCGAGGGCGGCCGTATCCTGGCGCACCTCGATTCGCTCGTGCTCGTCGATGTGGTTCAAAAACGGCCGCAAGACGTGCGTTCCTGTCTCGGCGTCGACGTGGAGAATTCTGTTTTCGGAGTGGGCTGCCTCGCGCGTGTAGTCGAACTCGCCGTCCGCGGTTTCGTCGAAGGGGATCTCGAGCGTCTCGAGGAGCACGTCCTCGACTGCGTCGTCGGCGTTTTCGACGAGCACGTCTATGGCGTCGGGATCGGCGGTCCCGTCGCTGGCTGCGAGGATGTCGGTTTTGAGGCTCTCGGGGTCGTCCCGCGTCGTCGAGATACCGCCCTGGGCCCAGTCGGTGCTGGTGTCGTCCGGGCGTTCGGCCTTCGTGACCAGACAGACGTCGGCACCGTCCCGGGCAGCCTGCAACGCGGCCGCACAGCCGGCGATGCCGCTGCCGACGACGAGGACCTCCGCAGTGTCGTGGTCGTCTGGAGTCTGTGAGTCAGTCATGGCTAGATCTCGAGCATGCGCTCGAGGGCGACGGTCGCGAGTTCTTTCTCTTCGGGGGCGACCTCGATCACGTTGCGCTCGCGGCCGGCCACGAGTTCCTCGAGCACCCAGGTCAGGTAGTTGGGGTCGATCTGGCGCATCGCGTTGCAGTCCATGCAGGCGTCCCCACAGAGTGGGAGGACGTTTACTTCGGGGTGCCAGCGTTGGAGGTGCTCGGTGAGGTGGATCTCGGTGCCGATCGCCCAAGTGTCGCCAGGGTCGGCCGTTTCGACGGTCTCACAGATCGTCGCCGTTGAGCCGGCTTTGTCCGCAGCTTCGACGACTTCGCGGCGACACTCGGGATGAACGATGACCTTTGCATCCTCGTGTTCGGCCCGAATTTGCTCGACGTGATCGACGCGGAATCGCTCGTGAACCTGGCAGTAGCCGTCCCAGAGGATGATGTCGCTCTCGGCGACGTCCGCGGCGTCTTTCCCCTCGGGATCCCACGGGTCCCACTCGGCGATGTCGGCTTCCATGCCCAGCCGGTAGGCGGTGTTCTCGCCGAGGTGCTTATCGGGCAGGAAGAGGACTTTATCACCCCTCTCGAAGGCGTACTCGAACGCCTTGTGCGCGTTCGAGGAGGTACAAACCAAGCCACCCTGACTCGCACAGAACGCCTTCAGGTCAGCGTACGAGTTCATGTAGGTGATCGGGATGATGTTCTCCTCGGGCGCGGCGGCGGTAATTTCGGCCCACGCCGCGTCGACCTGCAGGGCTTCGGCCATCCCGGCCATCGGACACGACGCCTCCATGCTCGGGAGGATGACGGTCTGCTCGTCGTCCGTAATGATGTCCGCGCTTTCCGCCATGAACGTCACGCCACCGAAGATCACGTACTCGGCGTCCGCATTCGCCGCCTCTTTCGAAAGCTGGTAGGAGTCGCCGACGAAATCGGCGTGCTCGACGATTTCGCGTCGCTGGTAGTTGTGCCCGAGGATCACGACGTCGTCGCCGAGTTCCTCGAGTGTCGTCTCGATACGTCTCGTCCGTTCATCTTCCTCGAGATCCCGATAGCGGGGCGGCAATTGCTCGAGGGAGTCGTATTTGAACAGACTGAGATCGGTGTCCAGCGCTGTGGTTTCCATTTTCACCATCGTAGGTCACTTTTTGGTAGTCTCACATCACATGGCTCTATTGAATAACTTTTTCCTTCGAACAACCATTTCGGTCGGATACCATCGATGGGTACGACCTTCGAATACGAGATAGTCAGTTATCGACGTTCGGAACACGTAGACGGCCGTGACGCTCTGAACGCTGTGAACTAACGATTTTTCACTGTCGCTCGTAGGATGAGTATGGAACTCGAGGACACGTTCGTCGATTTCACGCGACGAGATTGGGAGACCGAGTCGCCCGACGGGACGGTTCGCATGGCCGTCGTCGGAATCGGCGGCTTCGCCCGAGAGCGCGCGCTTCCCGGCATCGCCGAGAGCACGTACTGCGAGACGACGACGCTGGTCACCGGCTCGCCGGATCGGACGCGAGCCGTCGCCGAACGGTTCGACATCCCGTACGTCGTCGACTACGACGGATTTCTGGCCGGCGACCACGCGGACTCCTACGACGCCGTCTACATCGCGACGCCGAACGCGACCCACGGCACCTACGCGAGCGCCGCCGCCTCCCGCGGACTGCACGTCATCTGTGAGAAACCCCTCGAGACGTCCCTCGAGGACGCACAGGGGATCGTCGACGCTTGCCGCGACGCCGGTGTGACACTGATGACCGCCTACCGATTGCAGACCGAGCCGACGGTTCGACGGACGCGCGAACTCGTCCGCAACGGCGTCCTCGGCGACATCGTGCAGGTCCACGGCGCGTTCTCACACCCGCTGTTGGACACAGCCAGCCCCGACTCCTGGCGACTCGATCCGGACCTCGCGGGCGGCGGCGCGCTGGTCGATCTCGGTATCTATCCCCTCAACACGACCAGATTTATCCTCGAGACGGATCCGACGGGAATCTACGCGACGACCCACTCGAGCGGGGAGCCCTTCGAGCGGGTCGACGAGCACGTCGCGTTCCAACTCGAGTTCGACACGGGCGCGACGGCCTCCTGTACGGCGAGTTTCGACGCTCACGCGAGCAGCCGACTCGAGATCGTCGGCACGGAGGGGATGATCTCGATCGCCTCGCCCTTCGGCGGCGTCGTGCCCCAGGATATGGTCGTCGAGAGCGGCGACCTTCGCATGGAGTACACGGGGGTGCCGGTCGACGAAGTCCGCGAGGAGTTCGACTACTTCGGTTACTGCGTGCTCACCGGAACGGATCCCGAACCCGACGGCGAGGACGGCCTCGCGGACATCCGTGCGATCGAGGCAGCCTACGAATCGGCCGACACGGGCCGTCGCGTCGACATCGATTGATCGAACACCTGCTAGAAGCGCGTCGGAGCCAGCGCGTCGATCGTCGCCTCGGTGATCTCGCTCGAGGCCGGTTCCGGAACCACGACGATCGGGTGATCGATCTCCGTCTCGGCCACGAGCGTCTCGAGTTGTTCGCGCGCGTCCTCGGGAGTCCCGGCGACGCCGAGATCCGTGAGCATCTCGTCCGTGACGGCCGCCGCGGCCTCGCGGTTGTCGCCGTTTCGCCACGCCTCGGCCACGCGCTCGGCCGCGTCGGGGTAGGCCATCGCGGCCGCTCGCCGGTACCCCTCGCCGCTGCCGACGTAGTACGCGATGTGTCGACGCAGCGTCTCTCGAGCCTCGGACCGGTCCTCGCTGACGGCCGACGGAACGTACGGCGCGATCGTGATCTCGCTCGGATCTCGCTCGCGCTCTCGAGCCGCGTCCGCGACTTCCTCGAAGGCGTCCTCGAGTTGCGAGAAGGGAATATTGTGTGGAATCCAGCCGTCACAGAGGCGACCGACGACGCGGCGGTTCGCGGGACCGAGGCCCGCGTGGTAGATCGGCAGCGGAACGTCCAGCGCGGGGAAATCCGCGGCCTCGAGCAGTTCGCCCTCGTACGCGACCGGTTCGCCACCGGGAGCGGTGAACTCGCGAACGAGTTCGATCGTCTCGTGGGCGCGGCGGACGGGCCGGTCGAAGGACAATCCGTGAAGGTCCTCGACGGCCTTCGGCGTGCTGGTGCCGACGCCGAGCGTGAACCGCCCGTCGGACGCCCGTTGGAGCGACGCGGCCGTCATCGCGAGGACGGCCGGCGTCCGCGAGTAGACGTTGACGATCGCCGTGCCGAGGTCGATCTCGTCGGTTCGACAGGCCATCTCGGTGAGCTGGACGACGCTGCTCTCGCCCCAGAGTTCGCCGGCCCAGACGGCGTCGTACCCCAATTCCTCCGCGCGGACGGCGACATCCGCCTGATCGACGTCACCGAACGACGTAACCATGAGTCCTGCGTGCATGTCCGTGCCAACTATTCCCAGTACAAAAAGACGGCCGATCGGGTGGGGCTTCGAGGTGTGTTCGCCCTGAAGCGTCGACGAACCGTTTCCCTCGAGTGCCGACGTCGTGTGTCCTCGAGCGCGGACGAACGGTCGCCCGTTATCGCTCGAGCGCGTCGTGGACGATCTCGCCGCTGACGGCCGTCATCGCCACGTCGATCTCCTCGATCCGTCCCGAGTGCTCCCACGGCGACTCCTCGAGCACGACGAAGTCGGCTCGTTTGCCGACCTCGAGCGTGCCGAGTCGCTCGTCGTCGAAGCCGGCGTAGGCCGCTCCGTTCGTGTAGGCTCGCAGGGCCTCGGTGACCGACAGCGCCTGGGCGTCCGTCGGGGCGTTGACGGCGTGGTGGACGCCGAACAGCGGATCCAGGGGCATGCCGTCCGAGCCGAACGCGAGGGGGACGCCGGCCTCGAGCACGTCCCGGAACCGATTCGTCCGATTCCGTCGCTCGAGCCCGAGTCGCTGGTCGTAGAGCCCACCCTCCTGTGCCCATCGGTGGAAGTTGGGCTGCATCGACGCCACGATGCCGGCGTCCGCCATCCGCTCGAGTTGGTCGTCCGTCGCCAGCTCCGCGTGCTCGATTCGGTGGCGCGCCGCCTCGGGATCGTCTGTCGACTCGAGCACCGCGAGTGTCTCCTCGATCGCTTCGTCGCCGATGGCGTGGACGGAGAGCTGGAATCCCTCGTCGTCGGCTCGCGTGAGCAGCGACTCGAGGTCGTCGGGGTCGACGACCCACTGGCCGCGGCCGTCGTCGCTCTCACCCCCTTGGGCGTCGTGGTAGTGCTCGCTGAGCTTCGCCGTCCGACTCCCCAGACTGCCGTCGGAGAAGGACTTGATCGCCCCCGTCTGGACGCGCTCGTCGCCCGCGTTCGTCGTCAGGCCGACGTCGACGAGCGACTCGAGGTGGTCGCTCCAGTAGTCGATCCGGACGCGAAGGGGCAGGTCGCCCTCGGCCGCCAGTTCGCGGTAGACCTGCGGCGCTCTCGAGTTTCGAACTTTGTCGTGGACGCCGGTGACGCCGAGTTCGACTGCGCGCCCCGTCGCCGCCGAAAGCACGGCGTTCATCTCCTCGCGGTCGGCTGTCAGCTCCGTTCTGACGCGTTCGGCACCGTCCTCGACGACGATTCCATTCGGTTCGCCGTGTTCGTACCGAAGGTCGTCCTCTGGCACCTCGCCCGCGAAGTACTCGAGGGCGGCCGTGTTCAACGAAGCGGTGTGGAGGTCGACGCGCATCGCGACGACGGGTCGTTCCGTGGCGACCTGATCGAGGTCGTCGCGCGTCAATGGCTGCGTTCGCGCGTCGTCCCAGGCGCTCTCGTCGTAGCCGAAGCCCTGAATCCACTCGCCGTCTTCGCTGGACTCGAGTCGGTCACACAATCGGTCGAGACACTCGGCGGCGCTCTCGGCCCTCGAGAGGTCGGCGTGCACGAGGTGTTGGCCCAGTTGTTCCATGTGGGTGTGGGCGTCGACGAAGCCGGGGAGGACGACCCTCCCGCCGCAGTCGATCACGTCGGTCTCGACGCCCTCGAGGAATTCGACCTCTTCGCGTCGGCCGAGCCGGACGATATCGCCGTCGCGGGTGGCCATCGCGTCGTGGACGGTGTCTGGTTCCGTGAGGGAGTGAATCGCCGCGTCGATCAGCAGACGATCGGCAGCCTCGGTCATAGCTCACAGCGAGCGGGCGACGGGCAAAATAGTTCGGTCTGATGGGGCGAGAGTTCGGCGCGAGGGGTCGAAAGTTCGGCGAGAGGGGTCGAAAATTCGGCGCGAGAAGTCGATTCGGTTGCTGTGTCTCGGCGCAACGTTGACCTATCTCTCCGTTGAGCGTAGTGGTATGCTCGATCGAGACGGACGAGTCGTCTTCGGGTCGCTGTTGGCGTTCGTCGTCATCCTCGGCGGCTCGACGCTGATCGAAGGCCAGTTCGGCGTGTCGCTGTTCGACCAGCCGCTGCTGGCGTTCGTGGTGTTCGCCGGCGTCGCGATCGCTGCTCCACAGCTCTACCTCGCCGTCGTGGACGACGATCCGTGGGCTCGAGAACGCGTTCAGTTCGCGACGGTGACGACGGCCGTGCTGGCCATCGCCTTCGGTGCCGACGCGGAGGGCGGGTACTACCTGATTATCTCGACCATCGGCGCGTGTTCGCTGCTCGGCCTCGTCGCCTACGAAGTGTATCGCTGGCACCGGCTCACGGTCGACGAGCGTCCACAACAGACGCAGTAATCGCTCGAGTGGAATCAGCAACTGTTAGGGCGTCCCACCGTCTCGACCAACGCATGACAGAGCCAGCGGACCTCGCCGAGCGCGTACGCGAGGGCGACCTTCGCATTCACGAACTCGAGGAGCACGCCGACTACGACACCGCGGTCGCGGCCCGACGGCTGGTCGTGGAGGGCGAAACGGGAACCGAACTCGACTCCATCGGCGACTACGGCTTCCCCGCGGAGGCCGCGGAGCCCAACATCGAGAACATGATCGGCGCGGCCCAGATTCCGATGGGAATCGTCGGCCCGGTTGCCGTCAACGGCGAGGCGACCGCAGCCACAGACGGCGGCGCGGCGGACGGCGAGTACTACCTCCCGCTGGCGACGACGGAAGGTGCGCTGCTCGCGTCGGTTAACCGCGGACTGGGCGTCATCAGAGACGCCGACGGGGCGACCGCTCGCGTGACGAAAAACGGCATGACTCGAGCGCCCGTCTTCCGAGTCGACGGCGTCGCGGAAGCCGCACGGACGGTCGAGTGGGTCGCAGACAACCTCGACGCGCTCCGCGAGCGAGCCGAGTCGACGACGAGTCACGGCGAACTGTTAGACGTCGAACCGTACGTCGTCGCCGACTCCGTCTTCCTGCGATTCGCCTACGACACGAAAGACGCGATGGGCATGAACATGGCGACCATCGCGACCGGCGAGGCCTGCGAACTCGTCGAGGCCGAAACGCCCGCCTCGCTCGTCGCCCTCTCGGGCAACCTCTGCTCGGACAAAAAGCCCGCCGCGATCAACGCCGTCGAGGGCCGCGGCCGCTCCGTGACGGCCGACGTACTCGTTCCGGGCGAACTCGTCGAGGATCGCCTCCACACGACCCCCGAAGCCATCGCCGAGGCGAACACCCGCAAGAACCTCACCGGCAGCGCCAAAGCCGGCGCGCTCGGATTCAACGCCCACGCGGCCAACGTCGTCGCCGCCGCGTTCCTCGCGACGGGCCAGGACGAAGCCCAGGTCGTCGAGGCCGCCAACACCATCACGACGATGGAAGCGCGAGAACGCGAGGACGGCACGACCGACCTCTACGCCAGCGTCTCGCTGGCCTCCCTCGAGGTCGGAACCGTCGGCGGCGGGACGAAGCTCCCGACCCAGTCGGAGGCCCTCGAGGTGCTCGGTCTCCGCGGCGGCGGCGACCCCGCCGGATCGAACGCCGACGCACTGGCGGAGATCATCGCCGTCGGCACGCTCGCCGGCGAACTCTCCTTGCTCGCGGCGCTCGCCTCGCGGCACCTAGCGAGCGCACACGAAGACCTCGGTCGGTAACCGTCCGTCCTGGCGTCGTAAACTGTCTCAATCTCCTGTTCGCAAACTCCCGTCTTCTCTTCTTCAGCCCGCAACGTCGGGAGTCTCGTCTCGAGCGCGAACCGTCACGATGGCGATGTAGGCTCCGCCAGCGGCGAGCAGGAGGTAGCCACCGAGCGTCTGCGGGCCGCTGGTTGCCGGTGCGACGAGAAAGAGACCGACCGCGGCGACGCCGTTGGCGACTGCAAAATCCCGGCGACCGTAAGCGCCGTGGAGGATCGCGAGCGCGGCGAACGTCGCACCGAAGGCGCTGATCGCCAGGTTCGTCGCCTCGATGCCGAGGACCGTTCCGTCGGCGAAGCTTCCGTAGGCGTAGAGCACCAGCGCCACCACCGTCCCGATACCGATGACCGTCCCCTGCACGTCCTCCGACTCGTCCATTTGCCAGTCGTTCGGACGCCCGGTGCAAAGCACTGGCGCTCCGCCGTCGACGCGGGAAACGGGTGAAGCTGCCGTATTTCGTGCCTCAGAGTCGGCGGTACCGTCCTCGACTCTCGCTGACCGTCCCGCGCCGGACGAGTTTCTCGAGTGCGTCCCGAACGTACTTCGCCGAGACGCCGCGTTCACCCGCGTACTCGATCACCTCGGCTTCGGTCGGCCGCTCGAGGTCCGCGAGCGCTTGCTCGACGATTTCCTTCTTGCTCCCACTTTGGGTCGACCCGCGCGGGTCTCGCTCGCCCGCCGCGTCGACTTCCTCCACGTCGAGGCCGGACTCCGCGAGGTACGTCTCGTCGTCGACGACGCCCTCCGACACGGTCTCCTCGAGTTCGTCGTAGGAATCCAGTTTGGCGAACGCCTCGCCTTCCCCCTGCCGGTTCGCGAGCATCGACGCGCGGACGTCTCGCGCGTGACTCGCGTCTTCGGTCTCGACGAATTTCTTGCGCTTCTCGTAGCCGCGGCGAGACCCACAGCGGGGACACTGCGTCGTCTCGGAACGCCCCTCGATGATCCAGAGGTTCGAACACTCGCTACAGCCGACGACGGCGTACATGTCTCGAGGTGGACGGGGCTCGTAGTTCAACCTTCGGCACGCGGGGCGAAAGTGAACGACCGAGCGCTGGTCGTCCATCGTGGCTCGAGGCCGACGTGGTGAACGTATTAGGCGATCCGCCTCGTGTCGCGTCGTATGGAACGCGTCTCACTCTCCGACCTCGAGCCCACGGAAGCGGCCGATGGCGTCAACCTGGCCGTCATGGCCGGCAGCGAGTCGATGAACGTCCAGCACTTCGAGATCGAACCCGGTGCGGTCGTCGAGGAACACAGCCATCCCCACGAACAGACCGGCTTCATCTACGAGGGCGAAGTGGTCTTCGTCTCCGACGGCGAGAAGTTCGTCTGTGGCCCCGGCGACTCCTACGCGATTCCGGGCGAGCAACCCCACGCAGCGGAAAACCGCGGCGACGTACCCGTTCGCGGCGTCGACATCTTCAGCCCGCCTCGAGAAAATCCGAGCTGGCAGGAGTGAGACCGTCCGAGTTCAGGCCGGTTTGGACTGTCTGTGATCTACTCGTTCGGTCGGCGTTACTTCCCGATCGATGACGCCTCGGCTCGAGCGAGTAGCGCTTGGGCGTCTGCCGGCAACAGGTAGCCGTCGTCGACGGCCGCTTCGGTCGCCTCCCGCATCTTCGAGACGTACACCTTGTGAGTCGGATACAACTCCGCGAGTGCCGACTCCTCGAGCCGGAACGTCTGGCCGTAGCTCTCACACGACCGCGCGTCGTAGACCGCGACAGGGACGTCGATCGGTGGCAGTCGGAGTCCACCCTTGGCGTTTCCGTACTCGTCGGTGACGACTTCGACCGTCCCGTCGGATGCCACGTCCCGCTCGATCCGGGGTGCAGCAGGCGGTTTTTCGTTTCGTTTCACCCACTCGGTTACGTGAGAGAGCGCAGCGTTGTAGGCGTAGCGCATCGGGAAGTAGTTGCCCTGACAGTCGCCGTAGTCGGCGTCTGCACGTTCGCCGTACTGGCCCGCCTCGAGTGGATCCCAGCCGGGGTCGTCTCCCTCGAAGTCACGAACGTCCATCGCGCCGGCCCAGGCCATGAGCCAGTAGTTGATGTGGGAGGTTCCGGTCACTTCCCACAGTTTGAACAGGCCGGAGTCGGGTCGGCGCACCCTGTCCGCTTCGTCCTCGCTTACGACCCACAGAACGGGGACGAGGTCGTCGCGTTGGTCCGCTGGCTCTTCTGGGGTGTGGGTCGTTGCGAACGGCAGGAATCCGTCGACGAGTCCGTGCGTTTCCTGAATTTCGTTGAGGTAGTATCGCAGGTACTGGGCCGACTGTGACATCCCCGTCGCGATCACGTGTTGGACGTTGAATCCGGCCATCGGATCCGGTTTCGGTCGGGGACGCGTCTTGATCGCTCGAATCGCCTGCGAGAAGATATCGTAGGAGTAGACGTCTCCGGGGTGGTGAAGGTCCCCGTACCGTTCTGGGTTCCCCGTTCGGAGGTCTTGGTCCGTCGGTGAGTCGTCGACACCGACCTTCTGTGCCGACGCGATTACCACGGCGTAGCCCTCTCGCATCGCGTAATCGAACGTGTTGATCCAGGCGACGGGTGAATCCCGGCCAGTCGACACGTTCGGCCACTCGACCAACGCGGTTCCGTTGAAGTCACGACGGTGTTTGGGCCGATAGACGAGCAATCGCGTCTTGTACTCCGCTTTCGTCTCCGGTGGCGCTTCGCGTTCGTCGACGGGGTACGGATTCGGTGGCCCAAGTGGCTGTGCGTCGCCAGAAATGAGGTACTCCGATTCGGTATATCCGTACTCGTCGATGTCGTGAACGGCGCTCGTCTGTGGAACTCCGTCAGTGATCGGCCCCTCGAGCGTCGGTGTTGTGGCGTCACGCCGCTTCCCACCCGCTACCGATCCGACCATAATCGAGCCTGCAGCGGTCACTGACAGCCCGCCGAGAACGGCCCGCCGCGTCGACGCAGTGCGTTTCTCCTTCGAATATTTCTCACGGTTCGTTGCTCCTGACTCAGTGTTCGTCTCTCTATCTGTCATCTCTACTTCCACACCACCTGTCATTGAAAATAGTATTAAGCGTGGCTCTTGGCTTCATTTCACGATTTTTCCACAGTTACTACAACTGAAGAACGGACAGTCTTCAGTCGTCACTGTTATATCTGTGAGATAACAGGTTACTGGAGAATACCACGCAGTTATATACTCGAGTTGGCAACGGTAGCCGATGGCAACTGAATCACGGTCGTCCGATTCGTGGGGAGTCGGACGCGTTGGATCGTATCTCGAGCGATTAGGGCCGACGTGGCTCGCTGGCGCGATTGCGGCGGGTCCGGCCACGATGGTTAGCCTGTTAGTCGCCGGGGCGAGTTTCGGCTACTCCATGCTGTGGGTCGTCGTCCTCTCGGCAATTTTGGGCACGCTCGGGCAGTATCTCGCGATGCGACTGGGAATCCTGACCGAGGCCGGGATCGTCACCGTCGTCGAGGAGCGACTTGGGTCGTTCTGGGCCTGGGTGCTCGTCGTCGATGTCGTGTTGGCTGCCGGGTTCGCCCAACTCGCGATCATGGGAACGCTGGCGGACGTCAGCGCGACGATTGTCGCAAATGCCGGCGTGGAAATCGTCGCACTGACCGATCCGCGCTTCTGGGGCGTTACCTGGGCGGTCATCCTCGCGCTCGGACTCGCCGGCGGCGGCTACCGACTCGCCGAACTCGGCGCGAAAGTACTCGTCTCGTTCGTCGTCCTCGCCTTCGTCGCCTCGCTGTTCGTCGTCCCGCTCGAGCCCGCGGCGGCGGTCTCCGGACTCGTACCGGAGATGCCCGGTGGCGTCGACGGCGCGGTCGTCGCAGCCGGCGTCCTCGGCGGCGGTGTCCACATCACGCTGTTGACGATGCAGAGCTACACGATGCGGGCGCGCAACTGGACCGAGGGGGATCGAGACATCGCAACCTTCGACGTCGTCAGTTCGATGCTCGTGGCGTTCGGTATCTTCAGCGTCGCCGTCTTCCTCGTCGCGGCGAGCGTGCTGCCGGAAGCCGGCGTCGATCCGGCGACACTCGACGAAATCGGGGCCGCCGAAGCCCTCGGTCCGATCGCCGGCGAGCACGCGACCTGGATCTTCCTCGCCGGATTGCTCGGCGCGGCCGTATCGACACTCGGTGGCAACACGATCGTCCCGCCGTACCTCCTCGCCGATAAACTCGGCTGGGAGCAGTCGGTCGAGGATAGTCGCTACCGAGTTGCTATCGTCGCCGTCGCACTGCTCTCCTCGCTCGGCGCGTTCTACGAGGGTGGATTCTTCAACCTGCTCGTGCTCGTCCTCGCGTTCGGACTCGTCGGCACGCCGTTCGCCCTCGCCGTCATCCTCTACTTGCTCAACGACCCCGAGGCCGTCCCCGAGACGAACTCGAGGCTGCTCAACGTCGGGGGACTCGCCCTGTTCGGCGTCGCAACCGTGCTCGCGGGTGAGTTCGTCTTGGACGAACTCGAGACGGTCACTGAACCCGCCTCGGCGTTCGTCGTCGCCTTCGCCCTCGCGATGACGGTCGCGACGCTCGGACTCGCCGTCCGGTACGTCAGAGACCGATAACGGAGACCGCTGACGCGGCCGCGGTGGTCGGATTCAGCCGGACGAACGTTCAAGGTACGCGCCACCAATGGTCGTGGCATGTCCTCACCTGATGACGAGGGGTCACCGACGGTGTCCGAAGCCGGCAACGAACTCGCCGACGACGTAATCGTCGTCACGGGCGCGAGTCGCGGACTGGGTCGCTCGATGGTCGAGCGCTTCGCCGAGGAAGGTGCTCGCGTGACGCTCACTGCTCGCGACGAAGATCGACTGGAAGAACTCGCAGCCGACCTCCCGACCGAATCGCTCGTCGTGCCCGCGGACGTTCGTGACAGCGACGCCGTCGCGAGGGTCATCGACCGAACGATCGACGAGTTCGGTCGCATCGACACGCTCGTCAACAACGCAGGCGTGAGTCTCCTCGGCATGCAAGACTCGAGAAACGGCCTCGTGGACGTCTCCGAGGAGGAGTGGGACACGGTTCTCGAGGTCAACCTCAAAGGTGTCTTCCTGTTCACCCGCGAGACGCTGCCCCACATGTACGAGCAGGGCCAAGGCAACATCATCAACATCTCTTCCGGCCTCGGTCGACGTGCCATCGCTGGTGCCGGCAGCTACGTCAGTTCGAAGTGGGGGCTCGAGGGCCTCACCCGAACGACGGCGCTCGAGACCGACGAGGAGGGGATCAACGTCAACGCGTTGGATCCGGGCGGCCGCGTCAACACCGATATCTGGGCGCACCTGCCGGAAGAAGAGCGACAGCAGATTCTCCAGCCGGACGTGATGGACGATGCGGCGGTTCGCCTCGCCGCACAGGACCCCCACGCCGTCACCGGCGAGTCGATGGCCGCACAGGAGTGGGAGGAACGACTCGAGTAGGAGGAACGCTTCCCCTCGACCTCGATTTTGACTTCACTCGAGGGGCTTTCGCATCTTCACGTGCGGAATGCCCGCCTCTTGGAACTCTTCGCCGTAGCGTTCGTATCCGAGCGTTCGATAGAACTCCGCAGCATGCGTTTGCGAGTGGAGTTTGAGCGACTCGAGTCCCTCACTTCTTGCTTCGGTTTCGACGACGTTCATCACCGCCCGCCCGACGCCATCCTCGCGGTAGGGGGCCAATACGGCGACACGTTCGACCTTTCCGACTCCCGAGTTGGCCTTCCGGAGGCGAGCGGCACCGACTGGCTCGCCACCGTCGTAGGCGACGAAGTGCGTCGACTCGTCCTCGTGCTCGTCGTACTCGAGGTCCTCGTCGACGCCTTGCTCCTCGACGAAGACGACCTGCCGGACCGCGAACGCGTCCTCGCGTTCCCCTGCTGTCTCGACCGTTCGTACCTCGACCATTACGCTCTCGTTCGAACTGCCGTACCGAGAGCGTTACGACACTGAGAGGAGGCAGTGGGGGATACGACCCTCCGTCAGTGCTGTCGCTGGAAGTCGTGTACCGCGTGGAAGAACTCGTGTCGGGTTCGCTCGAGGAAGCTAAAGTGGGTCCCACCCGCGATCTCTCGATACTGTTTTCGGTCGTCAGCCGCACCGACGGCGTCGTAGAGATTCAACGCCCCCTCCCGGGAGATGGTCTCGTCGCTCGAGGATCGGACGACCAGCGTCGGGTCGGTGATTTGTTTCGGGTGGTACTCACGTTCTTGGCGAACGAACGGCGCGATGATCGTCTCTGTGTCGTTCGATTTCGACGCCGACTCGAGAGCCTGCTCGCTCTCGAAAATGGCCCGCCAAACGGCGGTTTGGATCTCCGAAGCCGTGAACGCTCCGCCGCCGATCCACTCGTCGTGATCCCTTCCCTCCGGAATTTCGCCGGTCCAACCCGCGAGAAACTCCTCTCGTTGGTGTGGCAGATACGCTGGCCCGCCCGGATCCGCGCCCACCTCGAGCGTGTCGAGGGATCCGCCCGCGAGCGTGACGGTCTCGTAGCCGGGGTCGGCGAGTTCGTAGACCGCTCGGCCGCGCCAGGTGCCTCCGGACAACCCGACGTAGTGGATGCGCTCGAAGCCGCGGTCCTCGCGCAGCCAGCGCGTCACCTCGAGCAAATCGCGCGCCTCGCGTTCGAACGAGAGCGGGGGCGCGTTCGCCTCCGGCGGTTCGCTGTACTCGCGTGGTGGCTCCGACTCGCCGTAGCCGCGCATATCGGGAGCGAACGCTGCTTGCCCGCGCGCCGCGGCGTAGGGTAACCAGCCGAAGTCCTTCGCGACGGGCGGATCGAACATCGGAACGCCGCCGTAGGTCATCCCGTGGACGAAGAGCACGGCTTCCTCGGGGTCCTCGGGCGACCGTTCCCAGACGCGTAGCCGATGACCGTCGTCCATCTCCAGGTCGTGGGCCGGCGGTTTCCACGACGGACGCGTTCGTTTCTCGTTCGGTTCGTCTCGAGTTTCCTCACGGTGACTCGAGGCTGTTACGCCGGTGGTTCCGACGAGCGTCGTTCCGACGGCCCCAGCGAGGAACGCTCGACGGGGTGTCGGTAGCATGTCGCGGGTTGGCATACGTGTCAATTCGCTCCAATTCCGTGTCAGCGAATAACGGTATTCGATGGTTTCACGAACGCTACGCCAGTTTTCTAGTACGGTCTCGAATAGCCGACAAATCGACTCGAGTTACTCTCCGGGGACTAACTGCTATCACCCGCCATCGCCGTCACTGCCTTCGAGAGCCCTCGCTGTCGAGTTGCGGACACTCGAGAATGGGTCCGACGAACATCACGGTCCAGAGTTACGACAATCCAAAGACGGCAGCGAAAAATGGTCGACCGAAGCGCCTAACTTGCCGAAAAGTCGGCGGACGCCAACTGTTCGATGGTCTGGGGGCTCCCTCGCCAGAGGACGAGAAACTCGCTTATGCGAGTTTCTCGATGTTCGCGACGACTTCGTCGGCGTACTCGCTGGTTGCGAGTTTCTCGGCGTCCTCGAGTTGTCGTTCGAGGTCGTAGGTGACCTTGCCCGAGGAGATGGTCTCCTCGACGGCGTCGCGCACGAGGTCCGCGGCGTCGGTCCAGCCGAGGTACTCGAGCATCATGCGACCCGAGAGGATCATGGCGGTCGGGTTGACCTTGTCCTGACCCTCGTACTTGGGTGCGGAGCCGTGAACTGGCTCTGCGAGGAGTCGACCGTCGCCGAAGTTCGAACCGGGGGCGATGCCGAGGCCACCGATCTGTGCGCCGGCGGCGTCGGACATGTAGTCCCCGTTCAGGTTCATCGTCGCGATGACGTCGTAGTTGTCCGTTCGGGTGAGCAACTGCTGGAGCATGTTGTCGGCGATGCGGTCGTTGACGACGAGCGTGTCGTCGTCGACTTCGCCGTCTTGTTCTTCCCAGAGCGTGTCCTCGGTGATGACTTCCTCACCGTACTCCTCTTCTGCGACTTCGTAGCCCCAGTCTCGGAACTGGCCTTCGGTGAACTTCATGATGTTACCCTTGTGGACGAGGGTAACGGAGTCACGATCGTGTTCGAGGGCGTAGTCGATGGCGCGGCGGACGAGTCGCTTCGTGCCGAACTCCGTAATCGGCTTGACGCCGATACCGACGGGACCGTCGTGGATGACGTCGTCTTCGCCCATCTCTCCTTCGACGAACTCCTTGACTTCTTGGACTTCGTCGGAACCGGCTTCCCACTCGATGCCGGCGTAGACGTCTTCCGTGTTCTCTCGGAAGGTGACCATGTCCATCTGCTCGGGCTCGGAGACAGGGGATGGAACGCCCTCCATGTGGTAGGTTGGTCGGACGTTCGCGTAGAGGTCGAGCAGTTTTCGCAGGCCGACGTTCAGCGATCGGAAGCCGGCGCCGACGGGCGTCGTCAGCGGACCCTTGATCGCGACGCGGTGTTCCTTGATGGCCTCGACGGTCTCGTCCGGCAGGTTCTCGTCGTACTTCTCTCGAGCGGATTCGCCGGCGTAGACGCGCATCCAGTTGATGTCGCGACCGGTCGCCTCTGCGGCTGCCTCGAGGACCTTCTGTGCGGCGGGGCCGACGTCGCTGCCCACACCGTCACCGTAGATAATCGGGATAATCGGGTTGTCAGGTACCTCGAGTTCGGTTTCGGTACCTTCCTTCAGCGTGATCTTCTCCCCTTCGGCAGGGACTTCGATCTTGTCGTAGCTCATCTCGTGTGTACGGTTCTTCGATGGGGGTAAAAGGTCTCCCATTTCTATCGACGGACGACGAACAGTTGACGACACGCCCGAAGAGCCACACACAACTCGAAAAGTTCGAGCCTTTCACCCGATTCGGTTGTCGAAACGCAACTTCCCATCGGCTGTATTGTTCATTATATAAGATGTCAGAGGCGGGCGAGCGACGAAATTCGCGTCAGGACGCGTTGGACAGTTGAGGGTTCAGGACGCGTTGGACAGTTGAGCAGTGTTCCAGTATCGGACCATCACCGCGACACCCGCGCCGACGATAATGGTGCCGATGAGTGCCAGTGCGGTTTGCCCGACTAGTGAGAACCACCCCTCCTCGAGTGCAGCCCAGAACGTGGCGAGTACGGTAATCCCGATGACGACGAGTACGGACCCGATATCGACCCAATCCCGATGCTCGTCGAGTACCAGTCGACCGATCGCAATCACAGCCATCGCCCCGCAGAACGCGGCGAGTATCGCGACTGGTGTCATTGTCGTCAGCGGTACACAGGCCGCTGTGGTAAGTGTAGGGATTTCGGCGTGACGAACCGACAAACCGTTCTCGTCGGAGCGACCCACTGGAAGCTACGCATGCAGGTACTCGTTCACGGCGGCGCTGGCAGCGATCCCGACGACCCCAAACCCCGGCAGACGGTCCTCGACCGCGCCGCTGACACCGGAGCAGCACAGACGACTCCCGTCGACGCGCTCGAGGCGGCCATCGCCATCCTCGAGTCGGATCCGCGATTCAACGCCGGCGTCGGCAGCGCGGTCCAGAGCGACGGCACGATCCGCACGGACGCCGGAATCATGACCGACGACCGGGAGGTCGGCGCGGCCTGTTCGATGCCGAACGTCGAACACGCGCTGTGCGTCGCTCGAGTCGTTATGGAAGAGTCCCCACACGGCTTCGTCTCGGGCGAACACGCCGTGTCCCTCGCCGAGGCGTTCGATATCGAGACTGGTGTCGACCTCTGGTCCGAACGTACCCGCGAACGGTGGACCGACCTCGAGGCCCCCGACGGAGACGCCCGCGAGCACCTCAAGTGGATCCGCGAGCGCTACGGCCAGTCGGACCCGGACGGCCGCGACGAGGACGGGAATCCGAAGGATCACGACACCGTCGGCGCGGTCGCGTTCGACGGCAACTCACTCGCTGCGGCGACCTCGACCGGCGGCCGGTGGCTCGCGCTCGCGGGTCGCGTGGGAGACGTTCCGCAGGTCGGCTCGGGCTTTTACTGCTCGCCCGCAGCGGCCGTCAGCGCGACCGGTGCCGGCGAGGATATCGCTCGCGTCACGCTCTCGAGGCGCGTCGCTCGGCACGTCGAGTGCGGTCGAGACGCCCAGGACGCCGCGACGATAGCGATCGAGGAGTTCGGGGAACTCACCGGGTCGACCGCAGGCGTCATTGCGATCGACGCACGGGGCACCTTGGGGTCGGCGTACAACAGCGACGCGATGCAAACCGCTCGAGCGACACGCCACTCGTAAACAATCCACACGGCACTCTCGAGAATTTCGACGATCGACGAGACGTAGTTTTATTATTGTCGTTCCCGTCGTCGGACGTATGCTCGAAACGCCGTATTACCCCTCACGCCAGTGTCCGCAGTGTTCGTCGACGCTCTCGAACGTACAAGGTGTCGCTGCGTGTCCGGAGTGTGAGTGGATCGACGCCGACGCTCGCGTCCAGCCGTCGATTTGAACAGCCGACGGGGTCGATGACGCCGACGAGAGACGGAACCTCTTTTTGTCGACCGGTACAACCCCGACCCATGGCCGAATCCGAGGTGGACCTCGAGTCCGAGATGTACGAAAAGCACCGCGAAGCAGGGGAGATCCTCTCGCAGGTGCGCGAAGAGACTGCCGAGCGCGTCGAGGTCGGCGCGAGCCACCTCGAGATCGCAGAGTACGCCGAGGATCGGATCCGCGAACTCGGCGGCAAACCAGCGTTCCCCGTCAATATCTCCATCGACGAAGAGGCAGCCCACGCGACGCCGTCGATCGACGACGAGTCGACCTTCGGCGAGGAGATGATCAACCTCGACATCGGCGTCCACATCGACGGGTGGCTCGCAGACACGGCGATTACCGTCGACCTCTCCGGGAATCCCGAACTCGCCGAGGCCCCCGGAGAAGCCCTCGAGGCCGCGATCGACGTGATCGAGCCAGGTGTCGAGACGGGCGAGATCGGTGCCGAAATCGAGGACGTCATCGACGGCTACGGCTTCAACCCAGTCGTCAACCTGACGGGCCACGGACTGGGTCACTGGGAACAACACACCAGTCCGAACATCCCGAACCGCGCCGTCTCCCAGGGCACGGAACTCGAGGCTGGCGACGTCGTCGCGATCGAGCCGTTCGCGACCGACGGTGGCGGCAAGGTCACCGAGGGTGCCAGCGAGGAAATCTTCTCCCTCGAGCGCGAGGGCTCCATCCGAAACCGGCAGGCTCGGAACGCACTCGAGCAGATCACCGAGGAGTTTCGCACCCTCCCGTTTGCGACGCGCTGGCTCGAGACGGATCGAGCCGAGATGGCGCTGCGCCGACTCAAACGCAACAACATCGTCCACGGCTACCCGGTTCTCAAAGAGGACGACGGCTTCCTCGTCAGCCAAAAAGAACACACGATTATCGTCACCGAAGACGGCTGTGAAGTGACGACCGCATAAGCAGATTGTCAGTGGTGAATGCTATTCACTGCTACTGATAGATTGACTGGATACGGATGCTCGCCTCGAGCGACTTCAGGCGTTGTTCATTCGCTGACTCGAACGGGACCCACACCGTTGACATTCGGCGACGCGGTACGGTTCGCGGGAGAACTCGGCGTTTTCTTCCTTTCCACTTTCCGTTCGGAGCTGGACGGACACTTCGTGGAGCGTCTCGAGGTCGCAGTCGTCACAGTGTTCAGTTAGCCCATTGACAGAGTCGTCAGTCGTTGCCATTAATCCACTTCTTCTGATAGGGGGGACTTAAAACCCCCCTTTGATTCGGACCGGTACGTGGATCATATGACAGAGCGACACCGAAACGGCCGTTTCGCCCTCGAGAGCTGTTGGAGCTCACGTATAACAAATATTCTACTAATCGTTGCTATCGGACAGTTACTCCTTGGAAATCGGTAAACCGTACTATTTTGGTATTCGATTACCAGTGTCCGATGGGTACAGACGTTCGGTCTAACCGGCCCGAGTAAAACGTTTTAGGCGGCTCTCGAGTGGGTGGTGGATATGGATCAGGTCTTTGCACCGTGGCGAATCGAGTGGATCAGGCGCGAGGAGAAAAACCCCGATATCGACGAGTGCGTCTTCTGTGAACTGCCGGATCTCCCCGCCGAGCGGGACAATTTGCTCGTCGCGCGCAGCGAACACGCCTTCGTCCTCTTGAACAACTACCCCTACAATCCGGGCCATACGATGGTGATTCCCCACGCACACACCGGCTCGTACAGCGACCTTACCGACGAGCAACTGCTCGACCACGCCCGCTTGAAACAGCGAACGTTCGACGCCCTCGAGGTCGCTCTCGAGCCAGACGGCTTCAACGCGGGCTTGAACCTCGGTGATGGCGCGGGTGGGTCGATCGGTGACCACCTCCACACCCACGTCGTCCCGCGCTGGCAGGGCGATACCAACTTCATGCCCGTCCTCAGCGACACGTCGGTGATCGTCGAGGCACTCGAAGAGACCTACGAGCGCGTCCACGAGGCGTTCGCGGTCCAGGAGGGTGCGACGGTTCCCGACGACGAGCGTGCAGTCGTCTTCGAGTAAGCTGTTTTCGCGGCCGACTCGGATCACGTTCGCACCCGAAACGGACTCGAGCAACCGAACTCGAACCATTACGTTCCCGCGAAAACCAGCAAGCGATGCCGGTCGACTGTACACTTTTGACACTCGTTGTCGTGCGTTCTTGTAGCATGGAGTACGAGGTCGTACACACCGACGACGTTCCGCTCACTGATCTCTCCGAGACCGACGACGTCCCGCCGGACCTGCAGATTCGGGCGCTCGACGAGGTTCTCGACACTGACGACGTCCAACTCAAACTTTGGTACTTCGAGCCCGGCGAAGAGATCCAGTATCACGCACACAGCGAGCAAGAGGAGATCTTCTACGCCCTCGAGGGCGAATTCTCGCTGAAACTCGGCCGGTCGGGCGAGGAGGAGTTCGTCGAGGCCGACGCGGGGACGTTCTGGATCGCCAAACCAGAGATTGGCCACGGCCACCGCAACGTCGGCGACGAACAGGGGGTCGTGCTCGCAATTGGTGCCCCAGCCGTCGACGATCCGGGGCTGGACCCACACGAAATCGACGACTAGCGTGAACGGCTGACCCTGACAGCTCAGGCGTACGTCGAATCGAGGTACTCGAGGATGTGTTCTGATTCGGCCATCGTCACGCCCCGTTCGTCGTCGACGACGACGGGGACCTGTCGCTGGCCGGAAAGTCGCTTGACTTCGTTTCGCCGCGAGTGGAGTCCCTCTACCCAGACGCTCTCGTAGTCGACCGCGAGTTCCTCGAGGCGGTCGACGACGAACTCGCAGTACGGACAGCCCTCCAGTCGATACAGCGTGACCATGGCGGGAATTCGCCGCGGGTCCCCAAAAACCTGTGTGCGCGCCTGCCGCAGAACGGACGTTTTTGTCTCCTCGCCGTGAGGTCCGATCATGCCACCGACGGCGGGCGAGACGATTACGGACTTCGAGGCACCGCTGTGTGACGGGGAAACGTTCCGATCGACTGCGCTTTCGGACGCCCTCGGAGCCCGCGGCGGCGTGGTGATCTGTACGGGCTTCGCGTTCAGCGCGATCGCACAGAACTGGTGGAAGCGCTTCGTTCGCGCCGGCTGGGACGAGTTCGACGACGTCTCGATACTCGGGATCAGTCGCGACGGGCCGTACGCGCAAAACGAGTTCCTGCGCTGGTTGGACCGACCCGACTTCCAGTTCTTCGCGGACGTGAACGGGACCGTCAGCGACTCCCTCGAGTTACTCGAGTCGCGCGAGCACATGGCGAACGTCTCGACGCCGTGGCGGTCGGCGTTCGTCCTCGACGCCGACCGCGAGGTGCACTACGCCTTCGTCGCCGACGACTGGATCTCGCCACTGCCGCGGGAAGAAATCGAGGATGCGGTGGAATCGCTCCCCTAATCGGTCGTCTCGAACGACGACAGTCCTCTGGAGCTTCGTACCGTTTCAGGGGCTCGATTCAGATTACCCGCAACGACTACTTGGAAATCGATAACCATTTTTGTTTGATATGAATCGATTGTGTCAATGGGTTCACGACCTCCGCCTCCACCACCCACCGGTTCGTGGCCGACGGGCGACCCGTCCGATAGTTCACACTCGAGTTCGAGTGACGGTGTTCCCATCGGCCTATGGATTATCGTCGCGGTCGGGTTCCTCGGCGCTTTCCTCAGCTTTCTCGGATCGATGACGCTCATCAGTACCGGGTACGGAGTGATCGGCATCGTCGTGCTCGGCTTAGCCGCACTCGAGATCGTCGTGCTCGTTGGCCTCCTCGCGTTTCGGTTCTGGGCCTACGCAGTCGCGCTCGTGGTCTTCAGCCTCGGCGTGGTGATCGACCTGGCCACGTTCGATTTTCTCGGCTTCGTTATCAACCTCTCTATCATCTGTTACCTGTTCGTGATCTCGAATCGATACGAGTAGTCCTCGTCCGTCTCGCGTTCGACTCGAGTACGCAGGATAACGGGTGATTGGCCCGAAATATGGCGCTCCTCGTCCCGAACGGGGTGGACGTTCGCAATTGAGTAGATGAGTACCTTTATGCGCCGTCGAGATAGTCAGATGATATGACACGTACCGACATCCGGCGACGGCTCCTTCTCGTCGCCGTTTCGGGCGGGTGTGCTACCCTTGCAGGCTGTTCGGAACTCTCGGCCACTCGGTCCGGATACGGAACGGCGTACGGAACTGAGTACGGAGCCGAGTGAGGATGGCCGACGAAACGCCGCGGCTCGGATTAGGGACGTACGACCCGGGGGACGAGTGGGACCACACCGACACGGTCGAGGCGCTCGACGAGCACGCGCTGGTTCGCGGGCCGATCACCGACCGTCCGTCGGACGGCGAGTACGACGACGAACTCTACCACGCGACCGATCAGGGAATTACCTGGCGCTGGGACGCCTCGAGCGAGGACTGGACGTATTTCAGCGGTCGCGGGAGCGCCGACCAGCCGGTACCGGGAACGAGCCACTACGAGGAGACGAGCGTCGAAACGGCGAGTATCGTCAACGCACGGACCGAGGAAACACCCGTGTGGAACGTCGAGGCTCACGGCATCGAGGGCGACGGAACGACCGAGGTCGGACAGGCGGTTCACACTCTCCTCGAGACGGTCGAGCAGGCCGGGGGCGGTATCGTGTACTTCCCGCCCGGTCGATACCTCCTCGAGCGAACGCCGCTGATCGGCGACGAGACGATCGTCCTGGGTGCCGGTCGATCGACGGTTCTCGAGGGAGTGCGCGCTGACGGTGAGGAAGGACGGGCGCTCATTTCCAACGTGGGCTACGACGCGACCGGGTACGACGGCGCGTCGAATTGGGGCGTCTGTAACGTCCGGATCGACTCACCGACCACGAACGGAATTCTACCCGCACACGCGGAGAACGTCCGACTCGAACGGATTTACGGCGACGCCATCTACTACCACCACATCGACGTCGTCTCGTCGAAAAACGTGGTCGTGGACGGCTACTGGGCGACGTGTGGCGGGGAGGGCGACTCGGACGCGCCGATACAGTTCGACAATCAGGTCTCCGGGACGGCTGCGAACGGGATCTGGGACGGAAAACGCGATGCGCGTGCGAACGACGACGGCACCCCGACGAGCAACTGTACCCTGAAAAACTTCGAAATCGATCCGACGAACGATCCCGAGTACGGGATTCACATCCACCGCGACGGAAACGAGTCGATCACGATCACGGACGGCCACGTCACCGGCTGTCGACACTCGGCCATCAGGTCGGACCCTGGCGATCTAATCGACGGTTTGACCATCGAGCGCGTCTCCTGTCTCGACAACGCGAGAGGCATTTCGCTGGGTCACGCTGAAAGCGGACGGCGGGCGCTGACGATCACGAACGTCACGATTAGAACCGCCGACAGCGGATTGGCATCGGGTTCGGGGCTGTACGCGAGCGGATTCGACGGCACCTCGATTTCGAACCTCATCGTCGACGGTCCGTTCACGAATTCGATTATCTTCGACGATATGGACGACCTGAAGCTGAGCACGGTTACAGCGACGGGTGCGGACCACCAGGCGTTCCGATTCCGAGAGAACGCCGAGGCGACGCTGACGACCGCTCGAGCGGCGGAGTGTGGCACCGTGGGCATCTACTCGGGACCCGAGAGCAGCGTCGCCTACGGTGGTATCACGTTCGACGATGTTGGGGAAGAAGTCGTCGTCGACGGCGAGATTCGGGAGTGGGTTACGTCGTCATCGTCGTAAGAGAGGTTTCGCGACGCGATTCAGACCGGCTTGCCGAAGGCGTACATCGTCTCGTGGGCCGTCACCTCGAGGTCGACGAAGTCGCCGGGCTCGAGGCCGTATTCGCTCGCGTGCTGGACGATGACCTGCCGATAGGCCGCGTCGCGACACTTGACGGAGTCTGCGGTGCCGTCCTCGACGACGAGACAATCATCGCGCGTGTCGCCGACCATGTCCTCGTAGGCCGAACCCACGATGTCGCGCTTAGCGGCGCTCATTTCCTTCGAGCGCTCCTTCTTGATCGTCCCGCCGAGGCCCTTCATCTGGGCGGCGTCGGTCCCCGGCCGCTTCGAGAAGCGGGTGACGTTGACCTTCTCCGGGCGCGTTTCGCGGAGCAAGGCCATCGACTGGGCGTGATCGTGGTCCGTTTCGGTCGGAAAGCCGACGATGAAGTCCGTCGAGAGCGTCCAGTACTCGAGGGCCGCGTCGAACGTCTCGATGACCTCGAGGTACTCGCTCACCTGATGTTGGCGGCGCATGTCGCCGAGTACGTCGTCCGACCCGGACTGGACGGGCGCGTGCAGGAAGTTGTAGAGTTCGTCGTTTTCGGCGAAGACCGCGGCGAGTTCCTCGCGGATACCGTGGACGCCCTTCGGATTGGCCATGCCGACGCGGACGCGGAAGTCGCCCTCGATCTCGCAGATTCGCTCGAGCAGGCGGTGGAGCTTGCGCTCGCCCTCGTCCCAGCCGTAGACGCCGGTGTCCTGGCCCGTGATTCGGATCTCCTTCGCGCCGGCGTGGATCAGCGCGCGGGCGTTCTCGACGTTCTCCTCGATGGAGGGAGAGTCGATCTTGCCCGTGGCGTGTTTCGTAATGCAGTACGAGCAATCCGACATGCAGCCTCGAGCGATGGGGAGGATGCCGACGACGCCGTCCAGAATGGGTTCGGCGTCGGGGGTCGTCGTCGGACACTCGCCGTTGGTGACGGCCTCGGGGACCTCGTCCCAGTGGAGCACCTGGCCGTCAACCTCCGCCTTCGCGAACTCCTCGCCCTGTGCGAGGGCCATACAGCCCGTGATGAACAGATCGGCGGTTTCGTCGGCCAACTCTTCGGCCCGGCGGAGCATGTTGCGCTCGGTCTTCTCGACGACCGTGCAGGTGTTCAAGATGGCGACGTCGGCCTCGCGTGGCCCCTCGACCTGGTGATGGCCCGCGTCACGGAGCCGTCGCTCGATCTCGCGACTCTCGCCGCGATTGGACGTACAGCCGTAGGTTTCGATGTGGTACCGGGCCATTCGCGTGAGAGAGTATCCGACCTCACAGACCAAAAGCGCGGCGAATCGCTTCACCCGCTCCAACACGAGGTGGCTCCCGGACGGTTTCGTGTATTCTTCCCGAAGCCATCCGCCTTCATCTCTGTTGGCTGTCTGGTAATAGTCCAAACGAAACATGGCTAGATGATCTATCTAAGATATGTAAATAAACGATCTATCGACGAGAATGTTATGGCGAAAAATGTTTTATATATTATATGAGTGTGGTTATATCGAAAAGCCGTGAAATCAGATCGAACGATTCTAGGCTCGTATACTGTATTTTTGCACCATCTGTAAATATGGGAGAAAAAAGCAGAATTACCAGCTTGTATGCAGATGATTACAAAACCCGATTCCAGGTATTGACATTGTGATGACTGGTGGTCCGAATGAGGGATGCCGACGGTGTGGCTCTCTCAGGGTAACGACAGAACAAATTGTCGAACACGACTGTGGACACGTTGGACCGGTAACGGCTTTCGAGGAGGGAGGGTGTCCGAAGTGTGGTCACGCTGAACCGCGTGGAGACCTGCGCGCGGTTAATTCCGTGTGCCGGTGTCTCGAGTGTGGGCGTCGGTTCGAACTCGAGGGAGAAACGGAGGAACCACCGGAAACGAACAGACGGATTCAGTTTCCTGATCTGCCGACGCCGACGCCCGGTGGTGAACTGTCTTGGATCCCGGATCGATATCGACCGAACACGGAGCGCGGACAGCAACTGATGGTCTCAGCGCTGGTCATCGCTATCCTGCTGGCGGGAATCGCTGGCACCGTCTCGGTCAGCACGATACTCGATTCGGAATCGAGCGACCACCAATCGGTCGATCGATCGTGGGAAACACACGAGACGATCGTCATATTCAGGAACGACGACATTCAGCCGTGGTACAATCAAGAAGAGATGCGAGCCGTCGACCAGGTGTTCATCGACGCGGACGTTCCCGTTACGCTCGGGATCATCCCAAAGGTAGCCGGTGAGAACGCGATTACCGACGATGACGAAACCTGCTCGTACCTTCGCTCACTCGAGTCCGAGTATCCCGACCAATTCGAGATGGCGATTCACGGGTATACACACGAAGAACAGACCGATTTTTACGACGGAAGCGAGTTCGGCAACGTCTCGATCACGACTCAATACGAGTGGCTCGTCGCTGGCGAGGAGATCATGCACGACTGCGTCGATAGACCCTCTCAGACGTTCATTCCGCCGATGAACACGTACGACGACAACACGGTGGACGTCCTCGTCGAGGAGGGGTATCCGATCGTCTCCGGAGGCGAGTGGTTCACGTCGGTGTACTACGAGGAGGAAGCGCCGTTCGAGGAGGACGGTATCTTGCACGTGCCGGAGACGCAGGCGTTCGAGGACTGGTCGAACGCGGATAACGACTCCGACGAGGTGCCCTTCCACGACCTCGAGACGCTGACAGAGTCGTTCGACGAGGCCGTCGAAGACAACGAACCGTACGTCCAAATGCTTCACTACCAGTACTTCACGAGCGAGGACCGACTCGACATGTTGCGATCGCTCATCGAGTACATGAACGCGACGGACGACGTCACGTTCATGACGCTCGAGCAGTTCGGCGATGGCCTCGAGTCGGGTGATATCGAGGAAACGGACGACGGATGGCGGGTTCTCGAACCGATCGAAGAAACCGTGAACGAAACTGCGGACGACGACTCCTCGCAATCGACCATTCCGAACCCGTGGCGTGAGATTCGGAGCGTGCTGTTCCGATGAAATCTCCGAAAATCGTCGGCTTCCGACTCTGGTCGATACTTCGATCAGTCAGGTGGCTCTCGGTCGCGTTGTTTCTCTCGGCGTTGCTTCCGTTCTGGTTGCTCGTCGGCGTGATGGACGACGGCTCGGTGTACGCCGTCGCCGGATTCGGACTGATCATGGCCTGTTACGTCGGGTGGTCGTACTACGTGGTTATGTACAGACCGTGGTACCGAGATGTCTTCGGTGTCGGGACGCTGGCGGTCGTTCTGTGCGGTTATGCGGTCGGCGTCGTCACGATCGGCTGGGTCTATCCGGCCCCCATCCAGTTCGTTCACCTCCTCGCGATTGCGCTCATCTTCGTGTACTACTGGTTCATTGCCCTCATCGCACTCTATCACGATCAGGTCGATCACGCGAAGTTCACTCCGTCACCACCGTTTCCGTCGATTACCGTTCTCGTTCCGGCGTACAACGAAGCCGGCTACGTCGGTCGAACGGTCGCGTCGTTACTCGAGGCGCGCTACCCGGAAGAACAGTTGGAGATCATCGTTATCGACGACGGAAGTACGGACGAAACGGCCGGGGAAGCACGTTCGTTCGAATCCGAGGGGGTTCGCGTCGTGACGAAAGAAAACGGCGGCAAGTACTCCGCTCTCAACTACGGACTATTGTTCGCCGAAGGTGAGGTTATCGTCACGGTCGATGCGGACAGCATCGTCGCAACCGACGCCCTCAAACAGATCGTCGCTCCGTTCGCGTCGAATCCAGAAATTGGTGCCGTCGCGAGTAACGTGACGATTTGGAACCGAAACTCGTTGATCACGCGCTGTCAGCAACTCGAGTACACCATCGGGGTCAACATCTACCGTCGCATGCTCGATTACTTCGGCATCGTTCTGATCGTTCCAGGGTGTCTCGGTGCGTATCGCCGCGAGGCGATCGAGGGCGTCTTCGCGTACGATCCGGAGACGCTAACCGAGGACTTTGACGTGACGATGAAAATACTCCGCTCGGGGTATCGCGTTTCCGTCAGCGATGCCCGCGTCTATACCGAGGCTCCGGACACCTGGACGTCGCTTTACAACCAGCGACTCCGATGGTATCGGGGCAACTACATGACACTGTTCAAGCACATTCGGGTGGTCGTCGACTCCTCGTACGGCCTCCTTCATCGACTTGCGGTTCCATTTCGGTTAGTCGAGTTGTTCTTCTTGCCCGTCGCCACCTGGATCATACTCGGGTTCATCGCCTGGTTGCTCCTGGGAGGACAGGTCGTTCAGGTGCTCGCGCTGTTCGTCTTCTTTACGAGCATCATCGTCCTCATCGCAGCGCTCGGCATTCTCATCGAGGGCGAGGACTGGCGGTTGATCATCTACGCGCCGCTTTTCGTTATCGGCTACAAGCACTTTCACGACGCGTTGAACCTCAAGTGTCTGTTCGACGTTCTCTCTGACCGGGACCTCGACTGGACGCATGCACAGCGAATCGATCAACGAGACGCCGACGACTCACCAACCGAATAATGGTGGTCGATTCTTCCGTTGTATTGGCGCGTTCGCGTGTCTCGGACGTTCTCATCGCGTATTGGCCGCAGTTATCGATGGCCATCGTCTTGCTCCTCGCCGGCGTCACCCGGTTTCACGGGCTGACGACGGACGGCCTCTGGCTGGACGAAATCGCAGCGCTCGAGGGATGGACACCCAACCCGTCGAGTACGATCGAAGCCATCGTCGCGGGCAACGTCCCCGAATCGCCGCTGCATATCGTGCTCGTACAGGGATGGCTCGGACTCGTCGGTTCGACGACCTTCCTCGCCAGGTCGTTCTCGATTCTCTGTGGGGTTGCCTCGGTCTACCTCCTGTACGCGACCGGACGCGTGCTGTTCGACCGACGCGTCGGCGTTATCGCTGCTCTCGTTCTCGCGCTCTCACCACTCCACATTCAGTACTCGCGGGAAGCCCGTTTCCTCGCGTTGTTGTTTCTCTGTAGTACACTCTCGTTCTATTTCTTCGCACGATTGTTATCCGGGGATCGCTCGCGGACCGTGTGGGCCGGATACGTACTCTCGTGCGTGTTACTTGTCTGCACTCACGTCACCGGAGTGTTCGTCATCCTCGCGCACAACGTCCTCGTCGCTCGATGGATACTCCCTCGAGGGTGGCCAGATCGAATCCCGACTCGAGCGTGGCTCACGGCGCAGACGCTGATCGTCGTCGGATCGCTCCCTTGGCTTGCGACGTTCGCCTGGCACGTTCGTCTGGGGAACACCGACCCGTTCTCGTGGTTCACGCCGCCAACGCTGGGCCAGTTCGCTCAGACGCTCCTCGTGTACGCCGGGAGGCTTGCGACCTACCCCTTCGCGGTTCACGACCCGGTCAGTCACACCCTTTCTGTCGTCGTCCTCGGCTGTCTCGCGGTGCTCGGAGCGTACTCGTTTATCACCTATACGCCGGACGACGTCCGTGAGTGGCACCAGAGCGCACCGTTCACCGCGGACGAACCCGACGACGAACACGCGACCGCGACGAAACGAACCGCCCGTTCGGCCGAAGCGAGCGCCGACGCCACCGTCGTCAGGACCTACCTTCAACGCGAGTACGTCGTCCTGTGTTGGGCTTTCGTCCCGATTTTGGCTCCGTACGTCATTTCACACGTGTTCGTGCCGGTCTTTCACCTCGAGTACGCGTTCGTCTCGCTCGGCGGTCTCGCGTTGCTAGCCGCACACGGAGTAACTCGGATCGATCGGCGTTCACTCCGCTGGCTCCTCGCGACACTCCTGCTCGTCGGATTGGTCGCTTCCGCGGGCGTCTACGTCGGTGCGGAGACGCAGGAAGATTGGCCGGGAGCGGCAGCGACGGTCGACGCGAGTCCGGACGAACCGGTTTTCGTCACGCCGGGGTATACTGCAGACGCGCTCGTCGCCTATACGGATCGACCGCCCGAAACCGTGCTGGATCCGCCCGACGCTGCAGTCGGTGACTCACAGGATCCGTTCGTTTCGCCGGAGGAGACGATCAACGAAACTGAAACCGCACTCGCCGATGCTCCCGGTAACGAAACCCAATTTTGGGTCGTCGCCCCGCAAGCGTACGAACACGAGGACGAGTGGATCACCGACCTCGAGGCCGCAGCGGCGGAGTACGAGTACTACGAGCACGGCGAGATCGACACCTACCGGTTTTCACTCGAGAACGACGAAACCGAATAACGCGAGCGCTGAGACGGTTTCGATCTCGGGGGACGAGCCACCCTCCGTGACCGACTCGAGGGCGACCTGAATCGAGTACCGCCGTGGTCGCGGTACGTCTCGTGTCGTCACTCAAAACCGGCCCTGGAAGTGATCGTTCGAGAGGACGCCGGGCGTCTGGGTGCTTCCGCCGACGTAGTCACCCCGCTGAACTCGTTCCCGAAAGCTATCGTAGACGCGATACCGTTCGTCTCTGCGTTCGTCTTCGAACGTATCCGTGCCGCGAGCACCGCCGAAGACCGCCCAGTCGGTTTCCTTGTCGACGTTGAACCAACACACCATTCGGATATCGTTCGCCTCGATGTACTCGAAGACATCGTCGATCCACTCGTCTTTGGCGGATACATCGTGCTCGCCGTCTCGGACCGATGTCGATCCAAATTCGGGGATCGATAGCGGTCGGTCACTGAGGTCGGTTAGTCTGGTCCGCATCGGTTCGAACACTGACTCCGGCGACTGCCAGCCATCCCCCATCGAACTATCACCGAAATTGTAGCCGTCGATTCCGATCCAGTCGACGTACTCCTCACCCGGGTAGCTCGCTTCGGTTGGAACGTCGGTGTGTTCTGTTGCGTTCGGATTCCAGACCCACTGGACGCGTTCACGTGGATCGTCCGCATCGACTGCGTCCATCAACCGCTCGTGAACGTAGCGCCACGCGTCGACGAACGGTTCGACGTCGTCGTCCTCGAGGACGCTCCAGGGAAGCCAGTCCCCGTTCATTTCCGGAAACGGCCTGAAATAGAGCCGTCGCGGCCCGTCGATCACCGGGTCGTCGGCCGCCAACCACGCCGAAAGTTCGTCCACCCACCACTCGAGGACAGCGTCGTACTCGCCGTCGCGGATCTGGTGCGTGATCGTCGACGGCGTCTCCGACTCCGAATCGACGTACGAAAGCCAGGTCACCATGGGGACGTGACCCGTCTGCCAGACGTCCGTTAGTCCCGAGAGGAAGTTCTGACGGACGCTCTCGTCGTCGTCCGCGTTCACGTAGAGCGTGAGCACGCCGAACCGCGTCTCGAGCCACTCCTCGAAGGGACGGTACTGTTCCGCCGAAGTGGCGTCGTCGCCGGGATACGAGCCGATAATTCGGGTTCCCTCGTCGGTCGTCGATTGAGTACACCCGCTCACCGAACTTGCTATCGCGGCCGTGGAGATCGTCCCGAGTATGTCGCGTCGACGCACAGCGTTCGTAACGACTGTTGGTCCTATATCTGTCACGGTGGAAAGCACACGATACCGTGAGGATCACAAAACGATATTATCGAATGTTGGCAACTCTTCACTGTTCAGCGAGGTCGGTCTCATCGTCGATCATCTCTTCGAGATCGAACGTGGATAGCATCCTCGACTACCGGTCACGAATCACGTCTCCCCCGGTTCGGAATCGCCCCCGAGTCGGTCGTAGTTCTCGTCGATGACGTCGACGACCGCGAGGAACGCGCCGAGGATCACGGGTCCGAAGAAGAGCCCCATGACGCCGAACGCGTAGATGCCGCCGAGGACGCCGAGGATGATCACGGCAGGGCTAATCTCGGCGTAGCGGTCGACCACGATGGGGCGAAGGTAGTCGTCGGCGATGCCGACGACGATGGCGCTGTAGACCGCCAGCGCGAGCGCGAGGATGGGTTCGCCGATCATCAGGAGGTAGATCGAAGCCGGAATCCAGACCAGCGGCGCGCCGATCAGCGGGACGAGCGAGAGGACCACCATGACGAACGTCCAGAAGCCCGCGTTGGGAATTCCGGTAGCGAACAGCCCTAATCCGGCGATGACGCCCTCGATGATGGCGATCAGGACGTGTCCGGCGAGAACGGCCCACATGACTTCGTTGAGTTCGCCGTAGAGGTCGTCCTGTACGTCCTCGGGAAGTGGCGTCTTGTCTCGGAGCCACGCCATCAGTTTGTCGCCGTCCTTGAGCAGATAGTAGATGAGAAAGAGCGTGAGTCCGAGGCCGATCAGCGTGTGCGTAAGCATGCTGAACCACTCCGTCGAGCGCTCGAGCAGAATCGTCCCGATCTCTTGAGCCGAGTCCATCACGGAGTCGGCGATATCAACCTCGAGTCCGGCCTGTTCTTCGATTAGCTCTTCGATTTCCGTCAGTTGGAGGGTCTCTGCGTCGGCATCTTGGAGGATTCTGACCGCGTCGTCCGCGATCATCGCGGCCACGAGCACGAACGGAACGATGAAGCCGGCAATCGCAACCAGGAGCAGGATGAACGCCGAAATCGTTGGCCCCACGTGTTTCTCGAGTCGACGCTGTAGCGGGTAGAGCACGAACGCGATGAGCACGGCAGCGAGAACGAACTGTAAGAACGGCGTCACGAGTTGCCACGAGAGGTACGCAAAGATGGTGACGAGCACCAGCAGATAGCCTTTGCTCCGGTTCATGCCCCATACCTCGACGCCGTCTCGGAAAAGCCTAGACCAGACATATTCGTCCCGGAGACTGTCGTACGCACTCGCCACACGGCTTCAAGAGGCTCCTACGCCAATCTACAGACGAATGTCGACCCAGCTCGACCCACTCTCTCTCTCGGCCGATCTGTTGTATACGGTCAAGACGGAGGGTGAGACGGCCTGGCTGCAAGAGCATCTCGCGACACTCGAGCGAGCGCCGCTCCGACGAGCACTGGCGACGCGCGAGGCCAAACTATCGTTCTGGCTCAACTGCTACAACGCTTACGCGCAGTTGCTTCTCGAGTCGACTCCGTCGTCACTCGAGGGCAGTCCGGTCCGCCGGTGGAAGTTCGCAACTCGCGATCAGATTCCGGTTGCCGGCGTCTGGTTGAGCCTCAACGACATCGAGCACGGCCTCCTCCGCTGTTCGAAGCACCCCTGGGGGTTCGGGTACGTTCCGCGGCCGTTGCCATCGACGTTCGAACGGGAGTTTCGACTACCCGCCTGCGATCCGCGGACGCACTTCGTGATCAGTCGCGGCGCGGAACACTGTCCGCCGGTGACCGTCTACTCGGCGGACGACGTCGACGAAGCGCTGGACATCGCCGTCGAGTGGTTCCTCGCCGAACACGTCTCCTACGACTCGAGTTCGAACGCCGCGACGGTTCCACAACTCTTCAGTCGCTATCGCGGCGACTTCGGCGGCGTCCGCGGTATCGTCGACTTCCTCCGGACGTACAACGCGATACCCGACGACGCGAAGCCGTCACTCGAGTACGAGTCCGGCCCGCACACACCCGACCTCGAGTTCGAGGTCGAACTGGACGATTTCCGCCCGTAGTCCGGTCTCGCCTCGTTTACTCCGACTCCGCCGTGGTCCGGTTTCGACTCGTTCACTCCGACTGGACGTCCTCCAACCGAGCCGATGGAACGATCTCACGCATATTGCGAACGGCTCGCCGGGCGTTCGAGCGCGAGGCGTACCCCTCGCCGCTGTCGGCGACGATGTTGCCGTTCCAGTGAACGAGTCGCCAGCGCCACTCCTCCGCGCGGTCTTCGTAGACCTCGAATCGACTGGTTCGCCCGTCTCGGTTCGCCTGTGATCCGTCCTCGAGCGTAATTCCGGTGGTATCTGCACCCCCTTCCGACAGGTCGACGCTCGAACCGTCGGGATCGTCCCACTCGAGTTCGAGTTCGAATTCGGCGACGGGCGGGTCGGAGTCGCCCTCGTACTCGACCTCGACCTCGGTTCGGACCCGTTCGGGAATCGCGACCGACGCGGTGTACTCCTCGGCGCTCACCCGAAATGCTCGGCCGTCTGCCAGCGCGTTCGAAAGCGTTCGCACCATCTCGGCGACGGCGGATCGGTCGTCCGTGCGCTCGAGTTCGAGTTCGAGTTCGTCGGGCTCGTCTTCGTCGCTGGACCGTTCGTCGTCGATCTCTCCCTCGTCGCTGCGTCGTTCGTCGTCGTGATCGGCCATATCTGGGCAACAACGAGCAGCGAGTTAGTGATGAACCGTGCGAGGGCCGTGTGGGGATCGAGCCAGCATGTCGACTGCGTGTGGTCGGACTCGAGCCAGCATGCCACTGTGCGTATCGGATCGAACCAGCATGTCGACTCCCCGAGCGTGGAACTCGCCTGCGAGCGGGTGAGCCGGTGTGTTTTTGTCGTCGCGCTGTCTGCTCACGCTCGTGACCTCTCGCGACTGGCAGGTCGAGCGACGAGCAGTCGTCGACCGAGACGAGTACGCGTGTCGATCCTGCGGATTCGAGGACGCCGGGGATTCCCGAACGGCCCTCGAGATTCACCCCATCGACACGGCGGAATCTGGACCCGGAACACACGCCCACGAAAGCGCCTTCGTCACCGTCTGTACCGACTGTTCGACGACGCTCCGGGGTGACCACGCTGGTATCCCAGAAACGCCAACGGCGTTGTTCGAACGTGTCCGCGAGACGACCCAGAGACAGGGCGGCGCAATCTCCGAGGTTGCATCGTTCGCGTCGCTCGCGACGTCGCTTCCCTCGGCGCTCGAGGCCGACGAAATACCTGCAAAGTCGGTCGACGAAACGAACGTCGAGTCGGCAGACGAGGGTCAGACTGCCGCCGAGAACGCAGCTAGCGACCCCCTCGAGGAGTACTGTCGAACCCGCCGCGACGCTATCCTCGCACTCGACCTCGCCGACGCCCACCTCGAGGCGCTCGAGGCGGTCGACGAGACGGCGTTCGATACCGACGTTCGCACGTCGCTCCAGTCGGTGGTCGAATCGGGCCACTCCCTCCAGTCGACGCTTCGCACCGTCGTCGAGCGAGCGGAGACGGTTCCGGCCGGTCTCGAGCGATGCGCCGCGTGCGTTGGCACAGTTACGGACGGTTCGTGCTCGACGTGTGGACTCGAGGCTCGAGCGACGAGCGAGTGGGAGGACCCGGACGGAACGCTCGCGTTCGAACGGCTCTTCGCGGCGATCAATAGCGAGTTGCAGGCCGCTTCGGGGACGACGAAGACGCTGACCGAGCAAACGACGACGCTCGCCGAGGCGCTCTCCGGCGAGGAAGCCTCCTAGACCCGAAGAAGAGTGGTGTGTCGACGAGGCGATTTTCGCGTTAGTGTTGCGTGATGGCCTCGAGCGAGATGTCGATGGCGCGGCCGACGTTGTTCTTGGCTTTGTCCGGGAGTTCGTCGTCTTCGGTGTCGGTGCCCTTCTGGGTGCCTTCGACGAGGTTACCGTCGACGGTACAGATGGCCCCGGCGCGCAGGCCCTTTCGGCGCGCGAGCGTGAAGACGGCGGCGGCTTCCATCTCGACGCAGAGCAGGCCGGCGTCTTCCCAGTCGGCGACGTGCTCGTCGGTTTCGGCGTAGTAGGCGTCGTCGGAGGCGATCGGCCCGACGTGGATCTCCTCGTCGTTGGCCTTAGCAGAATCGACGAGACTCGAGACGACGTCGTAGTCCGGCACGGCCGGGTACTCGACGTCTTCGTAGCGTTTCGAGGTCCCTTCGTTCTTCGCGGCACCGGTCGCGACGACCATGTCACCGATTTCGATGTCGGACTGGAGTGCGCCGGTCGTCCCGACGCGGATGAAGGTCTCGACGCCGACGTTCGCCAGTTCTTCGACTGCAATTGCTGCCGATGGACAGCCGATACCGGTCGAACAGATCGTCAGCTCCGTGCCGTCGTACGTCGCGTTGACGACCTTGTACTCGCGGTTCTCGGCGATCGTTTCCGAACTGTCACAGTGGCTGGCGATTCGGTCGACGCGACCGGGGTCGCCCGGAATGAGTACCCGGTCTGTCAACTCTCCGTCATCGACTAACAGGTGTGGCTGCGTTGCCATACCCTCCGTTTCATGCCGACTACGGTAAGTCATTTCCGGAGCGACCGCAGGATAGCCCGTGGTTTCGGTTTTGCAGTTGCTGTCTCAGTTTCGGTGAGAAAATACTCGAGGACGGGTCCCGAACGTCCGTCTGATCGCGACCTGCGTCGTCCCCGTTCCACCCACTGGGTCGTTCACTCGTCCGTGAACACCCGTTACTCGGCCGGCCGGACCTCGATTTGTCCGGGCTGAATCGTTACCTGCACGTCTTCGACCGTAAATTCGACACTCCCCGCGGCCCGCGTCGTTCCGCTGTGGGTGTCCGCGAAGAGGGCATCGAGTGCATCGGGATCGATGTAGTCGTACAGCCGCATGCTGGTTGCCGCGACGTCTTCACCGTAGTATTGGGCCAGCGCTGTTGCGGTTGCGATACTTGGCGGTTCGTTGGTCTCTCGATCGTAGCGGACGCGACGTGTAAATTCGCATCCGTGGGACTCGCTAATCCTTCCTTCCGTCATGTCTCTCCGTCACGTTTCCGTGACGTTCCATATGAACGGCCAACGGCTCGGACTATATAATTACCGTCAGACAACGGTCGGTGATAATCGCCAGACGGCGGCGGGTTTGGGGGGCTCTCGGCCGGATAAAAGGTCTATTGGTCAGGATCGTTCACTGAGAAACTCCTCGAGCGCCGTTGCCGTCGGAGCACTTCGCGCACCGTCTCGACTCGCAGTCAACGCTCCACAGGCGTTCGCGTACTCGAGCGCCTGCTCGAGATCGGCCCCCTCGAGTCGCGACGCGATGAATCCGGCGGCGAACGCGTCGCCGGCACCCGCCGTATCCGTCGCGGTCACGTCGTAGCCGGGATGTGTGTACGTTTCCGCCCCACGTCTGACCGTTGCGCCGTCGTCGCCGGAGGTCGTCACGAGCAGCTGTTCCTCGCTTCGGTGTTTCACGGGCTCGTCGACCAGTGCCGTCGCCTCCCGATCGGTGACGAACAGGATATCGGTGTGCTCGAGCGTCTCTCCGTACTCGCGGTCGCCGAATCGACGCCCGGGGTCGAAGCTGACGGTGACGCCGGCGTCCCCAGCGGTGCTCGCGATCGCGCTGGCAGTTTCGGGACGCTGGCTCGTCAGGTGCACGTGGTCGACCCCGCGGATCCGGGTCGGCTCGAGGTCCGACGGCTCGATGGCTTCGTTGACGCCGTCGGTGCCGAGAATCGATACTTCGCCCGTGTCGTCGACGAGCAGGTACTTGACGGCCGTACTGGCGTCCTCGACGACCTGTAGCCCCGACAACGCGACGCCAGCCTCCTCGAGTTCGCGTCTCGCGAGCAAGCCGTTGTCGTCGTCGCCGACGCTGCCGATCAGCCCCGTCTCGACCTCGAGTCCGGCGAGGGCGGCGGCGACGTTCGCGGCACTGCCGCCGCCGGATTGGCGTTGCGAGCGAATCGTCGCTTCACCGTCGGCTTCGGGGAGTCGGTCGACGCGAAGCGTCACGTCCCAGTTGACGTGGCCGGCGGCGAGTACGGTGGGGCCCATTCGATACGACAGTAAAGACGGGGGTGTCCGAAAAAAATCTAGGTGATAACAAACTGTAAGACGTTGTGAACGCCCGGTCCGAGGCCGACCGCTGCGATCAGGGCAAGCACTACTCGCGCCTGCTGTGGCCGTTCGTCGACGTATTCCTTGAAGAGCCCGAGGATCACCACTGCGAGCAGGACTTTGACCACGATGAACACCCAGCCAGCACCGATGTACTCGTCCGTCGGCAGCGACTCGCCGGCCTCGAGAATGAGCCTCGAGAGCGGGACCTCTTCTGCGGCGCCGAGGACGTCGTAACCGATTGCGGTCGAGACCCCATCCAGTGCGTGGCCGAAGACGACGATCACGCCGGTGATGCTCGTCGTGGCGGCGACGTCGGTGTAGCGGAGGCTGAGCGCGATCCAGGCGATGGCGGTGACGGCGCCGGCGATGACGACGCTGATGACGGGCCAGAACAGTTCGAAATTCCCAACCGCCCAGCCGATGTTGAGGAAGATCATGACGAAGACGGCAAAGAAGGCGGTCCCCGAGATCCCGACGAATCGTTCGATCGTCGGCTGCAAGCCACCCGCATAGAGGAAGATTCCGATGATCCAGGCGCTGCCGGCGATCACCGCCGTCACGAGGTAGACGCTCGGCGCGGCGAACAACGACTCGAGGTTGTCCGGATAGGCGTCGATGCGGTGTAACACGTGGAGCGTCGACCCGAACATCATCCACGGCGCGAACGCCAGGACCGTTCGATCGGTCACCGGCGGTCCGAGCGCCCACAGCAGCGCCACGATCCCCACCAACACGACCAAAAGCGGGACGAGAAGATACCACGGTGGAAGCACGAACCCCTCTGGTACTACCATATAGCTACTGGCACACACCACTACCAAACACTTTCCGATTGACAACTACTCAAATCGATCACGTCTCGTTTCCGTTACACTCCTCGAGGGCGGCAGTATCGACGTCTGATTCTCGACGTTACGGCTCCCACGGCTCGCTGGTCGTCTCGCCGAAGAGCTCTCGCATGAGTGTCACGATGCTCTCCGGCGGGTACTGGCCGCGCTCGGTGACGATCGCGTCGACGTAGCGCGGCGGGGTGACGTCGAACGCCGGATTCTCGACGACGAGGTCGTCGTCGGCGTACTCGTCGTCGATGTCGGCTCGTTCGTCGTCCGAGACGATTTCGCTCTCCGCGCGCATCTCGATTTCGACCGTGTGGCCGGTCATCGTGTCTGGATGGAGTTTGATCGTCTGTGCGGCGACCATCACCGGAACGCCGCGCTCGCGCGCGTTGACTGCAAGCCCGCTCGTTCCGATCTTGTTGATCACGCTCCCGTCGGCCGCGATGCTGTCCGCGCCGACGAGGACGTGATCCGCCCGATCGAGATACCGACGCGCCGCGTTGTCGACGACGAGCGTCACCGGAACTCCCCACTCGCGCAACTGTCGGGCCGTGATGTGACCTTGCTTTCTGGGTCGAGTCTCCTTGACGATCGCTTCGATCTCCTTGCCGTCCTCGAGGGCGGCTTCGACACAGGAGAGCGCGTCCGTCGAGTGACAGTGGGTCATCACGACGTCACCGTCTCTGAGCCGGTTCGACCCGACCGTGCCGAGTTTCGATTGGGCTTGGGCTAGCTCTCGCTGGAACGCCTCGGCCTGATCGATCGTCGACGCGCGCAACTCGGCGACGGTGGCTCCCTCCATACCCCGGAGAACGTACCGAAGCGCGTTCGGCAGGCTCACTGCCGTCGGTCGCGTCTCGTAGAGCGTTTTCGCCGCGGCCCGAAGCTCCGTCCGGAACGCCGCTTCCGTCGTCGCCTCGGATCGCTTGGCCTGCGTCGCGAGTGCGCCGGCGGCCGCGTCCGCGATCGTCGCCGCCCCGCGGGTCCGCATCTCGGCGATGTCGTCGGCCGTCGACGCAACTGCCGAGTCGACGGCGTGCTGACGGTCGGTCATGTTCTCTCGTTTCGTCCGGGCGGCCAAAAGTGATCGGTCGGGTTTTTCCCTATCGAGTGAGAGCCTTGGGTATGAACCGCAGCGACCTCGCGCCGCTGATCGACCACACCGTGCTCGGCCCCGAGACGACGATGGCCGACGTTCGAACCGTCCTCGAGGAGGCAGCCGACCACGGAATGAACGCCTGTATCCCGCCGTACGCGCTCGAGGAGGCGGACGAGTACGCCCCCGACGTGACGCTCGCGACGGTGATCGGGTTTCCCCACGGCCAGAACGATCACGACGTGAAACGACGGGAGGGCGTCCTCGCCTGGAAGGCCGGAGCCGACGAACTCGACGTCGTCGTCAATATTGGTCGACTGAAGGCGGGCGAAGAAGACGTCGTCAGGGCCGAACTGGCCGAACTCGTCGCCGCCGTGCCGATTCCGGTCAAGGTTATCATCGAAACCGCGTTGCTCACCGACGAGGAGAAACATCGGGCCTGCCGGGCGGCAGACGCAGCCGACGCGGCGATGGTCAAGACGTCGACGGGCTTCGCTGATGGGGGTGCGACCATCTCGGACGTCGAACTCATGAGCGAGTACCGTCCCGTCAAAGCGAGCGGCGGCGTCGGCAGCTACGACGAGGCGATGGCCATGCTCGAGGCCGGAGCCGAACGGATCGGGGCCTCGAGCGGCGTGGACATTCTCGAGGGCGCGCCGGAGTAAGCCGATTTCTCCGTCTTCTGCCGATTCGTGGACCCGTCGACTACTCGTCACCCGTGAGTCGATCGATGAGTTCAGTGTCGTCGCTACCGAGCGCCGAGCGAACCAGCAGGTGGCCGCCCAGCACGGTCGGGCTGATCACCGTGTCTGCGCCCGCGCGCTCGAGTTTCTCGCTGTTTTCGCTATCCGTCGCGGCGGCGACGATACGCGTGTCGGGTGCGAACTGCCGGGCGGTCAAGATTGCGAGTGCGTCCTGGGCGTCGTGATTCGTCGCGACGACGATAGCGCTCGAGCGACCAATCTTCGCCCGCTGGAGGGGTTTCTCGTCGCTCGGGTCTCCCGTAACGACCGCGATATCTCGCTCGGAGAGCTCCGACGCCGCGTCCCGGTCGTTCGTTACGACGACGAACGTCCGGCCGCTGCCCGCGAGTTCGTCGACGATCGGTTCCGTCAGTTCGCCGTAGCCGAGCACGAGGAGGTGATCCTCGAGCAACTCGAGTTGTGAATCGGACATCTTTCCAAGGGTTTTCGAGATCCGCGCCTGAATCGCCGGGCCGACGAGCGCTCCGATGGCGATACCGAAACTGGCCACGCCGAGGACAACGACGGACATCGTGAACAAGATTGCCTCGGGACTTTCGGGCCCGATATCGCCGTAGCCGACGGTGCTCGAGGTGATCAGCGTGAAGTAAAACGCGTCGAGGATGTTTTCGACGCCGTCGAAATCCTCGCGAAGGGCGTACGCGCCGGCGGTGCCGTAGGCCTGGACGCCGACGAGCGCGCCGCCGGCGGCCAGTTGCGTCGTCGTCAGTGAGATCGACTTGTCGAAGCGATCGCGCGTGATCAACAGGAACGGAATTGCAGCGAGCGAGAGGACGACCAGTGGAGCCGAGTACCGACTCACCTGCAACACGCCCTGAATCGCCGTCACTGGCAGGAGAACCAGCGTGGCGTACCAGCCGGCGCGCAGCCCGCGGCGCAATGCGAGCGCACTGCCGACCATCAAAAATCCGGTTAACGCGCCCGTGAAGCCGACCGATCGCTGGACGACTTCGGGGACTAAGCCGACGAGTGGCCCGTCGACGACGACGTCCTGGCCGATGTGCACGACGCCGGTGACGACCGAGAGCAGCGCGACGAGCAGCGAGAGTACGACGGCTGCACGAACCGTGACGATTCGCTTCCAATTTTTGGGCAGCCGCTGGAGCAACGCCTCACCGACCATATCGCTGTTCCATCACGCGATTAGTTAAACACCGTCGGTACCGTTCGGAGGCGAATCAGGTCGCGAACGGACTCGAGCGAACCCGACTGTAGACGGACTCGAGCGATACCGACACGCCTTCGGCCGTTCCCTATCCAACCTCCTTCACGGTACGCTGTTCCGATGGCGAGAGTCACTCGAGAGCGGTAGCTACTTGCCCGCGGCGGCGATAGCGCCACCTATGACGGAGTGGAAACTGTTCGCCGACCTCGCGGAACGTGCGGGCGACAAACACGTCACCGTCGACGCCTCCGCCGGGGATACCGTCGGAGACGCACTCGAGGAACTTCTCGCGGGTCGACCCGACCTCGACGAGCGCGTTCGCGACGACGACGGTGAGTTGCGATCGCAGATCAACGTACTGCGCAACGGAACGAACGTCTTAGTCGAAGAAGATGGTCTCGAGACCGAACTCGAGGCGGACGACGAACTGGCGTTGTTCCCGCCGGTCAGCGGAGGGTAGCGGTCTGGGTCTGCTGTCGCGTCGATTCTGATTGGCTTCGAGCGCCGCTTTCGTGGCGCTCGTCGACGACTCGGTAGCGATGAATCGTCATCTCGCCTTCGGGGTGGATCAATACGGTGTCGTCGTCGCAGTAGGGCTCCTGGAACCACTCGGCGGCGACGGGGTAGCTCTGTAGCAGGGGCGTGTGCTCACTCACCGCGTCGATAGGCGTGACGCGGGAGCGTAGGTCCGGCGTCACGACCACGAGCGTGCCATCGAAGCCAACGTAGCGTTCGGGCGTCTCGAGGCCGTCGTCGGTAAAGGAGAGTTCACCGCCGTCGACGGTTTCGTCCGGTTCGTATGGAGGGTGTTGCATGAGTTCTCGTTCCGAAGAACGTTCCGTTATAATATGAATGGGAACGGGCGTGTTCTCCCTCAGAAACTCCGCTCGCGTCGAAATCACACGACAACTTACTAACTCATTTTGCTCCTCGAGCGAGGTTCGACACACGATCGATAGCGCCTATTTCGCCGTCGTATTCTGTTCGTCGCGTTCGTAATTGTTTGCAACCAATCACTCTCCAGTCAGGTCAGTTCCGAGAACGAAATCCGGCTCCTCGGCGATTTCGACTCCGGCGAAGGGGGCGTCGCTGACGTCCCTGGCAGTTTCTGGAATCAGTACGCGCGTCTCGTCTGCACCACACTCGGCTGCGTCTCGAGCGATGGCTGCGAACAGCGACCGGGCGGCTTCGACGTCCTCCCACGCGCCGACGCCGTACTCGGCCCAGGTTTCCGTCGTCTCCTCGCCGCCGTCCTCGACGGGGCGGTCGTACGTCCGCGTGCGGTAGGAAACGCCGGCGACGCCGTCCTCGCGTTCGACGGCGAAGAGGGCCGTCTCGTCGGCGAAGCGCTCGAAATCCGATCGCGTGAGTTCCCGCATGGCCCAGGACTCTTCGGGCGCGAGTCCGAGCCCGCTCAGGTGCTCGCGGGCGTCGCTGTGGGTCCAGTAGCGCCAGGCCGCCGCGGGATCGCTCGAGACCCGTTCCGATCTCGTTGTGTCGGCATCAGAGTCAGCATCAGGGCCGGGGTCGAGGTCGGCGTCGGGTTCGGGATGGGCAAAGCGAAACTCCGTGAGCGGTTCGTAGCCGCTGTAGCGCGCGGAGCCGAGCGAGGCCTGGTTCCACGAGAAGATCATGACGCGGGCGACCGTCGCGTCCTGTTCGCGGGCCCACTCGAACAACGACTCGTTCAATCGGTGGCTCACGCCCTTGCGTCGGTGGTCGGCCGCGACGCGCATCCCCTGGAACCACGCTTCGTCGTCGGTGAGCATGACGCCCTGAACGATTCCGGCCGCCTCGCCGTCGACCTCGGCGAGGAACGTCTTCTTCCCCGTCTCCTCGTCGTCCTCGAGCCAGTCGTGGTAGACGTCGGGGATGTAGTCGCCGCCTCGATCCGGCCAGATGTCGCTCGTGAAGGCGACGACGCCGTCGTAATCGTCGTGAGTCGCACGCCGAATCTCGAGGTCGAACTCGCTCGTGGCTGCGCTCGCGTCGGCGTCTTCATCAGCATCGTCGGTCCGCTCGTTCATGCCCGGTGATTCGGCGTCCCTCGAGAAAGGCCTCACTATCGACAGGTGGCTCGCTGTTGGTTCTGGGTGGGGGACAGGTTTCGAATGTCGACTCGAGAAGAGTTTGTAAGGCCATACGTGAGAAACGACGTTAAACGAGAGATGCACACGACGCACGGACTCAAACGCGAGTGACCTGCTCTCGTGCCAACAGGGAATTCCACGTCCTCCCCAGCCGATTCGTTCGCTCTCGCTGGTCGCTCACTCATCCCTCGCACGACGGCGGCTCGCAACTCGCTGGTCGCTCGGTGCGAGCCAGCGCGCGCCACCGCGCCGAAAACGCCCTTCCAGATACCAGCTTCAGTGATGACGAGCCAGAAAACGGACTCGCTTACTCCCAGGGAACGGATCGTTCCTGAATCTCGCCTGCGAGCGACGTTCCCATGGCCTCCTCAACGTGTTCGCTGTTCTCGAGTGCCCACATGAGCTTCACCTTCGCGGTCCCCGGCAGGGTGTCGCCGGCTTCGACGACGCCGGCCTCGAGCAGGTCCCGACCCGTGTCGTAGACCCGATCACAGACCCGGCCCTCGAGACATTGACTCGTCATGACAACTGTCATGCCGTCCTCGATTAGCTCCTTGATTCGGGGGATCAGATCGGTGTGGACGTGCCCGAGACCGGTTCCCTCGATGACCAGCCCGTCGCTTCCCTCGACCACGTCGAGGAAGGCGGGGTCCATTCCGGGCGTGAACTTCAGCAGTTCGACGTCGCTCGCGAGTTCGTCCGCGATCTCGAGGTCGGTCTCGTCTCGCTCGTGGTACTCACGACGGAAGCTGACCTCCTCGGTGTCGTAGTCCACTGTTCCCAGCGGCTCCGCACCGACGGTCTCGAAGGCGTCGCGTCGGGAGGTGTGATTCTTCCGAATGCGAGTTCCACGGTGGAGCGCACAGATATCGTCGCTCTCGGAGCCGTGCATGCAGACGAGTACCTCCGCGCAGTCGCTCTTTGCGGCCTCGACGGCCGACACGGCGTTCATCACGTTGTCCGAAGACGGTCGATCCGCCGAGCGCTGGCTTCCCGTGAAGACGATCGGGACGGGCGTCTCGAGCATGAACGAAAGTGCCGAGGCGGAGTACTGCATGGTGTCGGTGCCGTGCATGACGACGACGCCGTCGGCACCGGCTTCGATCTCCTCGGCGACGGCCCGTGCGAGGTCCTGCCAGAGCGGCGGTTCCATGTTCTCAGAGAGGATGTTCGCGACGACGCGCCCGCGGTAGTTCGCGCGACCCGCGAGATCCGGAACCGCCCGAAGCACGTCCTCGGCGTCGAACTGGGCCGTCACCGCGCCGGTGCGGTAGTCGACCGTCGACGCGATGGTGCCGCCCGTCGAAATGAGCGAAATCGTCGGCAGGTCCTCGTCGAACTCGACTTCGGAGCCCGTCTCCTCCTCGGCACCGTCGCCGTCGATTTCGTAGACGTCCTCCTCGAGCACGTCGACGTCGGCCGCCTCGCTGTCGATACCGACGTTGTAGCCGCCCTCGAGTTTGACGACGAGGTGGTCGTCGGTGCTCGAGGGGAGCAACACGCCTTCGTACGTGCGATCCGCGCGGTCGACGCGAACGCGATCGCCTGGGTTCATGGGTTGGCGTTGCGCGGCGGTGGACTTGAAGGCACGCTTTCGTCCGTTCTCACTCGAGCACCGCGCCGGTTCCGGATCGCTCGAGTCCGGCAAGGTCGATCTCGCCGTCGTCGACGGGGACGCCGTCGTAGGGGTCCGCGGCGAGCAACAGCGAGCCGTCGAGGTCGGCGTAGTCGAGCAGCGGTGCGAGGTGAGTGGCGGCGGCGATGGAGGCGTTGGACTCGGTCATACAGCCACACATGACCTCGAGACCGTGTGCGCGGGCGGCGTGGATCATCCGCTTCGCTTCCCGCAGGCCGCCACACTTCATGAGTTTCAGGTTGGCGATGTCACAGCGGTCGGCGATCCGCGGAATATCCTCGAGCGTGATGCAGGACTCGTCGGCCGCGATCGGGAGGGCGGAGCGCTCGTAAACGAACTCGAGTCCCTCGGGGTCCTCGGCGGAAACCGGCTGTTCGACGAACGCGAGGTCGTACTCGGCGAGACGGTCGATCTTCGAGACCGCTTCCCGGGGCGTCCAGGCCTCGTTCGCGTCGACGAAGAGCGTCACGTCGGGGGCGACGGACCGAATCGTCTCGATAATCTCCCGATCGCGATCCGTCCCGAGTTTGACCTTCAGCGTCGAGAAACCGCGCTCGAGGGCCGTCTCGGTCTTCTCGCGCATGGTCTCCGTGTCGTCGATCCCGATGGTGTAGGAGGTCTCGAGCGTCTCGCTCGGATCGAGTCCCCAGTACCGATAGAGGGGCACGTCGAGCGATTTCGCGACCAGATCGTGGAGCGCGATGCTGACGGCGCAGCGAGCGGCGGGATTTCGGTTCACCGTCTCGCGCATCCGCCGTTCGATTCGCTCGAGTCGGTGGGGGTCGTCCACGTCCTCGACGGCCGCGAGCAGGTCGGGCAACACGGCGCTCACGGTGTCGACGGTCTCGCCGTAGTGTGCGGACGGTCCCGCGCCGCCGATACCCACGGTTCCGTCCTCGTCCTCGATGCGAACCGTGACGACCTCCGTCTCGGTCGTCGTCCCGCGGGCGATGGTGAAGGGGTACTCGAGGGGCAGCGTGTGTCGTTCGAAGCGCGTCTCGAGGGACATCGTCAGAACAGCGCCTCCAGTACGTCGTCGGTTCCGAAGCGAATCACGTCCGTCGCGGGGACGCCGAGTTCGTCGGCGTACGCCTCGACCGCTTCCTGGGCGGCGGCGTCGTCCGCAAGGTTCGTCGTGTTCAACGCGCCGGCGACGACCTCGCCGTCCGCGACGGGAGCGGAGAGTCCCTCGTAGAGGTCCACGTACGTCGAGAGTTCGGGAACGTCGAACGACTCGTAGCCGTGAATCTCCTCGCGACCGGCGGCGTGACAGAGGACGAGTTTGTCGGCCATCGCGCCGTGGAGGATACCGCAGGTGACGGCCGAATAAGCCGGGTGGACGATGCTCCCTTGCCCTTCGACGAAGAGGTAGTCGTGCTCGTCCGCCTTCTCGAGGATCATCTCTTCGACCGCGCCCGCGGTGAAGTCCGAGACGACGCGATCGATCGGGTTCCCCCAGCCTTCGATCATAATACCGGTCTGGCCGGTCGGGATCACGCCGACGTCGTGTCCCGCCTCGCGGGCGTCTCGAGCCAGTTCCATCGTCGTCGTCATCTTGCCGACCGAGCAGTCGGTGCCGACGGTGAGGATGATCTCCGCGTCGACCTCGCCGGCGATGCCCTGACTGACCGTGAGATCCTCCGGGGGCTTTCGGACGTCTTCGAGTTTACAGCCGTGCTCGTCGGCGAGTCGGACGAACTCCTCGTCCTCGCTCAGGAAGTAGTGCAGGCCCGAAACGACGTCACAGCCGTACTCGAGTGCCGTCCGGACGTCCTCGCGCCAACTTTCGACGAAGCCGCCGCCGATGGGAGCGATGCCGATGAGCAGCGTGTCGACCTCGTCGGCCTCGAGGTCTGCCATTCCCTCGCGGATCGGGGCGTCCTGAACGTCCGGAACGAAATCGTTGACGCGCTGACCCGCGTTGTCCCAATCGAGCACGGCGACGGCGTCGTGATCGGCGTAGCGAAGCACGCCCAGGGCAGTTTTGGCGCGGTCTGGAAACTTCTCGTGTGCAAGAATTGCGACGTTCATACCTGCCAATTGGTGAGTGTCCACTTAACGGTGGACACTTCCAGTCAGGGTCACACGTCCCGTTACAGGACTCGGAGGTCGGTCGTCCAGAACGAGTGGTGGGCGTCCTCGAGCGCCGATTTTGGACTCCCCGTCGCGTCGACGGCGGCCGTTCCGGTCGGCTCGAGGTCCGATTCCGAGACGAGCGTGTCGATCACGCCGCGCTGGCCGACGACGAACAGTCGCTCGACGTCGTGGTCGGCCAGCGCGCGCTCACAGCGCTCGAGGTGGTCGTCGATCTGGTCGTTGCGAATCCGTTCGAATCGGGCCTGCGAGAAGCCGCCTTTCGAGTGGTTGCCCTTGACGTCGCTCTCGAACCCCTGATAGTCGACGCGTTCGCCACCGTCGTAGACGCCGAGTGCGAACAGGTCGGCTCTGAGGAGCGCGAGCGCGTACTCCCCTGTCGGGAGGAACCACTCGCGTTCGAGCGCGAATCGGTCGTCCCACTCGAGTTTCGGCGTGCTCTCCGGGAGCACCGGTGGCTCGAGCGTGACGGCGACGAGGCCGGCGTCGTCGACGCACAGAACACAGGGTGCGGCGTCGGCGACCAGTCCGCGTCGGTCGCCCAGTACGTCCTCGAGGTCGTCACCGAACTCGTCTCCCAGGTCTTCGAGTTCGTCGTCGGCCTCGAGAACGGCCGTCATGGCTCCTTCGGGTGCCGTCCGAAACGACGCGAGTCGGGAGAAGACGTCCTCGAGTCGCGTACCCCGGAGACGTTCGCGACGACGAAGCGAGAGCGACTGCCCGCTGTCGTCGACTCGCTCGAGTTCGCCCTCGAGTTGAGCGATGCGGTCCTCGAGTCGGTTCACCCGCTCTTCGGCGTCCTGTCTGGCCGTCGTCGCCTCGGCTCGACGCTCGGATTCCGCCTCGTAGCGCTTCTCGAGGCGGTCGTTTTCCTCCTCGAGGTCGTCGATTCGGTCCTTGAGCGAGGCACGGCCGAGCAACTCGTCGAGCATCTACCCACAAGGGCGAAGCGAAAACACTTCTAGGTTCCGACGTTGTAACCCCCCGCGTCGTCGTCCGGTTCACCGGCCCAGGAGAGTAGCTGATGGGCGCGCTCGCGTCGCGCGAGGAGAATCTCTCGAAGCGACGGCGGGTTTCTGACGTTCGCTTCTTCGACCATCGATTCGGGGAGGGCGAGGGTGTCCGTCGGCACGTTCTCGTCGCCGTGGACCGCGAAGTGGTGGTTCTCGAGTTTCATCACGAGCGGCGTATCGAGACGTTCGACGCCCGAACCGGTGGCGTACACCGCTTCGTTGATCCGCTCGTGTTGGTCGCTGTGCATGAGCGCACGGGTGCCGTCGGTCGGGGTGACGTAGAGTCGACCGAGGTAGTATCCCTGCGAAAAGCGCTCGAACATGGTAGTTGGTACCATGGTCGGATAGAATATAACTATTTTCGGACAACGTTAAGTCAGAGGACTATCAGCGAAGACTGTCGTTCGTCGACTTGTGCGCTGGTGGACGGTTATCGTCCGAACAATTGTCTCGTCGTTCTGGGTCGTACACGCGTCCGAGACCCGGAAAACGGCGTCGAAAACGCTCTCGAACAGTTCACGGTGTCGTTCACGTCAGTTAGTGACACCATGAAACGATACGTCTCGCTGGAAAGGATGCGTCGACGCGAGTTTTCACCCGCACTCTCGAGGAATAGCCACCAAATCAGCGTACTCAACGTGTGAGTCTGCCGTTCGTGTGATTCAAGCGGTAGTTGGACAACGCGGACGGCAACTGTGCTGGTCGAAACCGTTGAGATACGCAGAAACACCCGTTTACAGTCGTAAACGATCCAAACGAAGACCTCCCTTTTAGGATATTCGAGCCAACGCTCAGTCAATGACCACCAGACGGCCGGTTATCCTGCTCGTCTTCCTCGCAGTCCTCGGGCTCACGATGGCACCCGCTGCAGGAGGTGTCGTCGATAGTTCGGTGAGTACCAGTCCGTCTATCGATAACGAGTCTGCGGAGAGTCCGGACACGAACGTCTCCACGTTTATGCAATCGAGCGCGGCAGATGCCGAAAGCGAGGTCGACGCTGGCATGTACGAATCGAAGTACGAATCCGCCGAGGACGACAGAGACGAGGTCGTCCACGACCGAACGGACCAACTCGAGTCCCAACAGGAATCCCTCGAGGACGAGTACGAAACGCTGCAAGAAGAAACCGACTCGATCGACGGTGAGTATCAGGCGCGGATGACGCAACTGACCGTTCAGATCAACGCTCTCGAGCGCTCGATCAACCAGACCGAACAGCAGGCTGCAGAGGCTGGCGTCGACGACGACCGACTCGGTGCCCTTCAGGAAAACGCCTCTGAGATGGCCGGCCCGGAGGTCGCTGCGTTCGCTCAGGAACTCGCTGGACCGAGTGGCACTCCTGGCGGTGGGTCGGTCGCTGATGCCGGTTCGTCTGCGGAGTCTTCCGACCGAGGACAGGCCGAGAGCACACAGTCGACTGATTCTGGTTCACCAGCAGAGGCCCCGAACGGCGACGAATAAGCGCCAAATCGTCGCTCGGCCACGCTCCGTCGACCGTTCGTTCTCGAAGCGAGCAGACACCCTTTTCAGCGACGACCCCCAACGAGATGACGATGGACTCCGCCGCGTTGCTCGATTTGTTGGGAAACGAAAATCGGAGACGAATCCTCCGGTTGCTCGCCCGCAAACCCTGTTATGTGACCGAAATCTCGGAGTATCTCGGCGTGAGCCCCAAAGCGGTGATCGAACACCTCCGAAAACTCGAGGAGGCTGGATTGATCGAGAGTCGCGTCGACGATCAGCGTCGAAAGTACTTCCACATCGCTCGTCACGTCCGACTCGAGGTCAACGTCTCCCCCTACGGCTTCGCGAGTAAGAGCGCCTATCCCGCAAACAGCAGTTTCGATATTACGACCTGTAGACACCTCTCACTCGACGTTTCCTGGGACGAAACGGGCGAACTCGACGAGTTGCTCAGAGCGCTCGAGACGCTCGAGCAACTCGAAAACGAACTGTCGCTGGCCCAGCGGTGGGTCCAGGGCCGACTCAGTGGCGTGCTCGATGCAATCTCCGAAACCGTCGGCACTGGCCCCGAGAGTCGAATTTACGCCGACCTCCTGGCGAGCATCCGATCCGAGCCGAAATCGGTCGGCGACCTCAGTAGCGACGTCGACGCACCCCGCGAACTCGTCGCCGAGTTGCTCGAGTCCATGGCGGACGACGGCGTCGTTCGTCGGACCGAACGCGGTTGGGAGCTGACGACCGGCAACTGAGGGCGAACGACGGGGCTGTCTTCTCCTCGTGGCTCTTCAGAGCCTCGTGTCTCTCTTCGGACTTAGCCGTCTCTCTTCGGACTTAGCCGTCTCTCTTCGGACCTCGTTGCGTCGCCGTCCGTCCCAACGGGTTTTCCAGCACTCACTCGACGTCTCGGAAGAGGCCGTCTCGCAAGTCTCGACCGAAGTAGTAGCCGCTGAGACACGCGAGAAGACTGAACGCGATGCCGATCGCGACGACGGTCTGGAACGAGCCAGCCATCGCGAGATAGAAGTTTCCCGAGACGGCCGACAGGCCGCCGACGGTCGTTCCGGCCGCTCCCACCTCGAGGTAGCGTCGTTTCGACGTCACCATGCCGAGGGCGAACGCGACGCCGAAGAGGCCGAGCACGCGGCCCGCAATGGGGATGGTCATCCCGCCGGCGAACAGGCCGAACCCGAACAAGAGGGCGAACGCAAGACACAGCTTCGGCGCGAAGTACTCGCTGATCGGGGGTCGCGAGGTGCTTCGCGAGAACCGGGACCGCAGCCCGGAGAACAAGCCACCGGCGTCGGCGTCAGTGCCAGCCTTGGCTGCCGATGTGGACCTACTCTCGGTCGCCCTCGAACCCGTTTCGGACGAGTCTCCCGACTCGAAGGACGCGCTCCCGGAACCCGACTCCGAGAGCAAGTCCTCCGTCTCCTCGAGAAGGTCGTCCGTGTCACGGGAACGCGTGACCTCGTCCGAACGATCGCTCATAACCGACCGTTGCATGCCCGACAGCATGGGCTTTTCCCTGCGCAGTGAGGGCCGATCAGTGGCGAGGCAATTCGACACGTTGTCTCTCGATTTCCCCGTTTCAATCGGCGAGCGCAGCGACTTTCCTCACCGACCGAGACGGGGAGGCCGTTTTTTCACCACGGAACCGGTAGTACTGGGAGATGAACGCCGAGTTGCTCGCGTTCGGACTGCTGTCGCTCGCCACGGGTATCGCCGTCCTCGTCGGCGCGCGACAGCTCTATCCGCGACTCGAGGTCACTGCGGACGCCGAGTCCTCGCTGCGACTGTTGACGGCGATGCTCGCGGGAGTACTCCTTTTCGCGGGGCTCGGATTAGTGCTCCTCGGGCTGTTCGGTTGAGTGATCTACGCTGCTCGAAGCCTGCTTCCAGAGTGACCGCGACCAGTCCGTTCGGCGATCGATCCGGGAACTCGGATACAGCCCGTCCGGCACTTGACCTGGAAACTCGGACACCAATTCACCCGAGTCGATCTGCCGACCACTGGGATTACTCGACGAGTGCTTCGTAACGCGCACCCGTCTGTTTCAGCGTCTCGGTCGAGTACAGTCGCTCGTGGTCGACCGGCAGGTACTCGGTGGCCAGTTCGTCGATCTTCGCGTCGACGGCGTCGGCGTCACGGCCGTGAATCATCGTGAACAGGTTGTACGGCCACTCCTGGTCCGGTCGACGGGGTCGGTGGTAGCACAACGTGACGGACGCCAGCCCGCCCGCGCGCTCCCCCCACTCGTCGAGTCGATCGTCGGGAACGTCCCAGACGACCATACAGTTCGCGTCGAACCCGGTGACGATGTGATTGATCACGCAGCCAACCCGTTTGATGCAGCCGTTCTCGAGGAGCCGTTCGATCCCCTCGAGAACGCGTTCGACGTCGGCCTCGAGCGCGCGGGCGATCTCTCGGTAGGGCGTCTTCGAGAGCGGGAAGCCGTTTTGAATCGCGAGTAAGAGGTCGGCGTCGAAGGCACGCAGGTCGCCGGTCGCGCTCTCGCTGATTCGCGTCGCCGACGAGTCGGTCGCCTCCTCGAGCGATTCGCGAGCGAACCGATCGTCGTTGACGACGGGGAACTCGAGGTCGATGTAGTAGTCGGTGAGCATCGGTAAGTTGAGCACCGAACAGCCGGTTCGCTTCTCGATTTCGTCGAGTATCTCGTCGCGTTTCGCTCGCGAGCCAGCGGTGACGACGAACCACATGTTCCACTCGTGGTCGCGGGCGTAGTTGTGGTTGACCTGTCGGTACTCGTTGATGATCGTCGCAATCTCTTCGAAGCGATCTTCGGGCGCGCTCACCGCCGCGAGCGTCGACGAACCGATCACCGGCGGGTTGAGGACGGCACCGAATCGCCGGATTATCCCCGCGTCGTGGAGTCGGCTGACGCGTTCGACGGCCTCGTCTTCGCCGATCTCGAGTTCGCGACCGAGTCGCCGAAACGGGCGCTCTTCGACGGGAACGCCACTCTGGTAGCCGTCGATGATGGCCGCGTCGACGTCGTCGACCTGCTCGCGCCAGTCCCCCGAGAGGCTGCTCATTGGTTCGTCTAGGGACATGGCCACCGTATTGCTTTCGGGTCCACGCGAGGCCGCTCGTGCTCAGGGCCGCTCGTGCTCAGGGCCGCTCGTGCTCGTGCTCGTGCGTGCTTCACTCGAGGACGCTCACGCTCTCGAGAACGCCAGCGATGGGCTCGAGACTCCGAGAAACTCGTCACCTCCGTTCGTCGTCCTCACGTGTTTCGTCGTCCTCACGTGTCGGTTCCCACGTTCGCCGTCAACTCAGTGCGCGTTCGCGAACCGTCAGCTCAGAGCGCGTCCGCGAAGATGGACTCGAGGTCGTCCGTGGTGACGCGTCGCGGGTTTCCGATCAGCAACCGCTGAATTTCGGCCGTTTTCTCCGCGAGTCGCGGAATGTCGTCGTCTTCGACGCCCAGTTCCGCGAGTCCGTCGGGAATGCCGATGTCAGCGCACAGCGATTCGACCGCGATTGCGGCTCGCTCGCCGGCCTCGCGGTCGCTCGCTCCCTCGAGCGACTCTCCCAACAACTCGGCGATGGTTCCGTAGCGATCGTACGCCGTCGAGGCGTTGTAGCGCATCACCGACGGCAACAAGGCGGCCACGGTGACGCCGTGGGGCGTGTGGTTCTCGCCGGCGATCGGGTAGGCCATGGCGTGGGTCGCGCCGAGTCCGGCGTTCGTGAAGGCGATTCCGGCGAGTACGCTGCCGAGCGCCATGTCGCGACGGGCCTCGACGTCTTCGCCGTTGTTGACCGCGCGCTGGAGACTCCCGCCGATCAGTTCGATAGCCTGCTTCGCGTACATGTCGGTCATCGCTGTTCTGCCGCCGTAATTCGCCCGCTCGGAGGCGTGTTCCACTGATTTCTTGGTATCGTATCGACGCGTCGTGTAGGCCTCGATGGCGTGGGTGAGCGCGTCCATCCCGGACGCCGCGGTGATCGACGGCGGGAGCGAGACGGTCAACAGCGGGTCGACGACGGCGAGGTCAGGGTAGAGGTGACGACTCGAGATACCGACTTTCAGTTCCCGATCCGGGAGGGAGACGACCGCGGCTGGCGAGCTTTCGGCTCCGGTGCCGGCGGTCGTGGGGAGGGCGAACACGACGGTCTCGGACGCTGGCACCGGTTCTCCGCCCCCGATGGGCGGTGCGACGTACTCGAGGAGGTCGCGATCCGTATCGGCGAGCGCGCCGGTCACTTTCGCGACGTCGAGGGAACTCCCGCCGCCGACGCCGACGATCGCGTCGGGGTCGACGTCTGCGGCCGCCTCGAGTGCTGACTCGTAGACATCGACGGCCGGGTCCGGTTCGACCCCCTCGAAAATTGTGACCTCGAGGTCGGCGGGAACCGACGACAGCGCGTCCTCGACGACGCCGGTTTCTCGAAGCTGTTCGTCAGTGACGACGAGGGCCGAGTCGACGCCGCGCGCCTCGAGTTCGTCTCCCAGTTCCGTACTGGCCTCGAGACCGAATTTGAGCTGATCCGCCATCGCGAAGTCCCACACCGTCTCTGGGTCGTGCATTCGTAGGCAGAGGTTCAGCGAGCGATCACTTAACGATACAGCTTCACGCAGTCGGTCCCTGAGAGAGCGACTGATGGGCGCTCGAGAGGCTTCGTTCGGCGAAAGTAGTCCGTCGGGTCAGTATCGGAGATCCAACGCCCAGTTCGCGACGATGAGCGCGAGCACGACGGCGAGCATGCCGATCAAGATGCCAAAGGAGACGGCCCAGCCGAACAGGTCGGCGAAGAGCCCGATGGCGATCGACCCCGACGCGGCGACGATCATGTAGACGGTTCTGATCATCCCGAACCCGACGCTTTGCTCCTCGGCCGAGAGGTGGTCCATGAACCGCGGCAAGACCGCTGCACCCCACCCCATCCCACAGCCGACTAGCAGGATGCCGACGAAGACGCCGCCCGGGCCGGTGGGGCTGATCAGCAGGCCGAATCCGAGCATTCCGGCGACGGCACAGATTCCGGTCGCCGTATCTCGGCCGAACCGATCGGAGAGGTTCCCAATCACGATCTGGAGCACCCCTAAGGCGACGAAGTAACAGCCAAACAGGATGCTCGCCGTCGTCGTGGAGTAGCCGCGAAATTCGACCAGAAACGTCGGCAGGAACGTTGCCACGCCTTGCCAGATAAAGTCACAGATGATGGCGATGACGCCGGTATAGACGATCGACGGCCGCGAGAGAATCTCGAGGCTCTGTTCGACGGAAATGCTGTCCCGAAGCCGTCGCTCGGGGAATCGAGGCGGCGTCGGCCGAACGCGCCAGGCGAAGAGCACCGCGATCGGCACGGTGACGACGGCCGTGATCGCGACGGCGGGCCGCCAGCCGTAGCGGACGGCGATCCAGGCGACGACGACCGGCGTGAGCAACCCGGCAACGGGTGCTCCCGCGTTGTGGATGCCGATAGCCGTCCCGATATCGTCGTATGTCCGGGTGAGCAGTGCCGTCGCGACGCTGTAGTGGAGTCCCGCGGCCCCGCCGACCAGTACCGTGCCGACCAAGAAAATCGCGAAGTGCGGAGCGAGGACGATCAGCAGGCTCGTGAGCCCCGTCCCGACGACGGAGGCGAGGATGATCAGGCGCTCCCCGTGACGATCTGCGAGGACGCCGCTCGGGAACTGCGTGAGGGCGTACGCGAGCCACATGCCGGTCATCGCGACGCCGACGAGCGTGTTCGACACCTCGAACTCGGCGATGATCTCCGGGATGACCGGGCTGACGGCCAGCCGTCCGACCATCGTCACGAAAAACGCCAGCGTACAACAGACGAGAACCGTGTCACGGTAGCGCCAGGCCATAGCTACGACGATCGACCGCCCGAACGTTTCCGCCATCCGCGGGTATAGCTGTCGATCACCCCGGCTGGCTACCGGTTTCCACCGTCACCGTCTCACGGTTTCCCCGTGACTGTGCCCCCTGTAGCCGAAGCCACGTCTCGTGGTTTCAAACACAATCGTCTAGTAGCAGGCTCGGGAACCGATGAGATATGTCTCCACCCAACACACGCGAGTCGGGCCTCGAGTCGAGTGCAGTCACGTTCACGGCGACGGATACCCGATTCGGTGCTGGCGTCTCGAAGACCGTCGGCGACCTCCTCGAGCGCGAGGGGATCACGAACCCGCTCGTCGTGACCGACGAGGGAATCGAGGCGGCCGGCTTGCTCGAACCGCTGCTCGAGGAACTCGACGACGACGTGTCGATTCGGTACGCGACGACAGAGCCCTCGACGACCGATTTCGAGTCCGTCTCGAACGGGGAGTTCGACGGCGTGGTCGCCGTCGGCGGCGGCTCCGTCATCGACACGGCGAAAGTCACCTCGATACTGCTGGCACACGGCGGCGACGCGAGCGACTACCTCGGAGTCGACGCCGTTCCCGGCTCGGTCGCTCCGCTCGTCGCGATCCCGACGACCAGCGGAACCGGGTCGCAAGCGACCCAGACTGCAGTCCTCACGCACGACGGCGTCAAGCGCGGAATTAGCGACGAATCACTCCGACCGGCTCACGCGCTGGTCGATCCCGAACTCACCGCCGACCTGCCGCCCCGACAGACCGCCCGTTCCGGCTTCGACGCGTTCGTCCACGCCCTCGAGTCCCTGACGGCTCGCGATCACCGCTGGATCGAATCGCGGCCGATTACCTATCAAGGGGCGAACCCCGCCTCGCGCGCACTGGCTCGAGAAGCGCTCTCGCAGGTCCACGGCGCACTCGAGCGGGCCACGTTCGACGGAGACGACCGCGACGCGCGGGAGGCGATGAGCGTCGGCTCGCACCTCGCGGGGACGGCGTTTTCGATCTCCGGATTGGGTATCGTTCATGCCCTCGCGAGCACGCTGGGCGGGCTCACGGACGACCCACACGGGGCGTGCCTGGCCGCATCGATCGAGGCCGGGCTGACGTACAATTTGCCCGTTCGCCGGGAGGAATACGCCGATATCGCGCGCTCACTCGAGATAGCCAACGTGGCGGCGACGGACGACGAGGCCGCGGAGGCGCTGGTCGACGAGTGCGATCGGCTTCGGCGGTCGCTGAACCTACCGACCTCGATGCGGGCGCTCGGTCTCGAGCGATCCGACGTGGACACGATCGTCGAGAACACGCTCTTGCAGGAACGGCGCTTGCCGACGAACCCTCGAGGGGCTGGGGACGACCTCCGGGAGCACCTGTTAGAAGTCGAGTTCGACGGGTGACCGGCTCGCTCGCTCGAGTGATTGGGTAGACCCCGTCGTTCACTTGCCTCGATAATATGGCGGAAATTTGACGTTTGGGGCAGAATCCCTCGGTAAAAAAGTACTTCACTCCCTCCTAAATTAAGTATAAGACTGCGCCTGTTGGCATTCTGGACACCTTGGTAGATAGTATCTGCCAATGGATGGAGTCAACAACACATGTCAGCTGAAGAGTTAGCCAGTTCCGAATGGTGGCAAACGTACAAGGAGAACGTGAACTCGGACCAGGAGATGAGCGTTCGCGGGCACGACCGCTTCGACGACAATTTCTTCGTCCAAATCGACGAGGATCGGTACCTAATCGAAATGTACGGCGGTGACGTCGTCGACGTCGTAGAAAACCCCGGTATCAACGGCGACTGGTCCTTCGGCGTCGAGGGAAACCGGGACGCGTGGGAAGAATTCCTCCAGGACGTCCCGCCCGCACATAACAACGAGATCATCGCGTCGGATTACCGAACCGCGGTGAGAGGCGACGAGGGGCACCTCGAGTTACACGGTAACAACAAGAAGGTCTTCCAGAATCTCCGCCCCTTCCAGCGAGCGCTCGAACTGATGCGAGAAACCCACCAATCGTAAGCAAATGAGTATTCAAGCACCCGAACACGGCGAACGCGTCTCGATCACCGGCCAGTATATCGGCGTCGAAATAGACGGGGTCAATCACCGCGTGTATTACGAAGAAAGCGGGCCCGAAGACGGCATTCCGCTGCTCTGTCAACACACAGCCGGCAATCACGGCCACGAGTGGCGACACCTCCTCGAGGACGAGGAGATCACCGAGCACTTCCGCGTTATCGCGTACGACCTTCCCCATCACGGGAAATCGCTCCCGCCGACGAGCGAAGCGTGGTGGAACGAAGACTACACGCTCACCGAAGAGAAGTTCGCGGAGAGCATCGTCAGTATCGCCGACGCCCTCGACCTCGATGATCCCGTCTACATGGGCTCGAGCATTGGCGGGAACGTCATCCTCCAACTTGGTGACTGGCACCCGGACCGATTCCGCGCGCTCGTCGGTCTCGAGGTCGGGACCTACAGCCCGGGCTACTACCTCGATTGGTTTCACGATCCACAGGTCAACATCGCTGAAGCCAGCGCCTACGCCTGCTGGGGGCTGATGGCACCACAGGGCCCCGAATCGATGCGACGAGAGACGATGCACCTCTACGAACAGGGCTCGACGGGCCTGTTCCGTGGTGACCTCTACTACTACTCGGTCGATCACGATTACAGAGGAAAACTAGATCAGGTCAACCCGTCGTGTCCCGTCTACGTGATGAACGGTGAGTACGATTTCGCGACCGATCCAGACGACGCTCGAGAAGTAGCCGAGGGAATCGGTGAGCAGGCCCAGGCGGTCGACATGGGGAGCATCGGCCACTTCCCAATGAGCGAAAACCCCGAGTTGTTCATCGAGTACCTCAAACCGGTGTTGGACGATATCCGCGGCGAAGACGTGGACGTCCCCGAGAAGATGACGCCCGAATCGGTCGGGATCGACGTCGACGCGCCGACGGCTGACTGAGGGCGCTCCCCCGTTGACGTTTTCGTAGACTCACGCATTTGTGACTCGGTCGCCTCCCCGGAAACGGGACGTTTTTGCACGGCGCTTCCCAACGAACACACATGGCGCAGACTTCCCAGACGTTCGGCGAGTGGCCGCTCAAGCGGCTGATGACCGAAGTCGTCGGCTCCGGTCCCAAGTCCGCAGACGACATGACTCGAGCGCAGGCTCGAGAGGCCTTCCAGCGCATTCTGGCCGGCGAGCCAGACGAGACGACCCTCGGCGCGTTCTTCCTCGCGAATCGCTGGAAGCGAAACAACCCCGAGGAACTGGCGGGCTACACCGACGTCATGCGCGAGGAGTCGGTCCTCACCGCCGAACCCGACGCGAATCCGGTCGACTGCGGGGCGAACTACGACGGCAAGCACACGTCGGCCGTCCTCGGCGTGGGTGCCGGCCTCGTCGCCGCCGCCGCGGGAACCCCGATCGTCGTCCACTCCGGCGACCGCGTCCCGACGCAGAAGGCGACCGCCTACAAGCACGTCCTCGACGAACTCGGCGTTCGAACGCAACTCGAGCCGGCGGAGAGCGCCGAGATGGTCGACGAAACCGGCTTCGGCTTCTACTACCAGCCGTCGTTCAACCCCGGCGTCCACGACCTCTACGCTCGCCGCGACCAGATGGGCGTCCGAACGTTCGTCAACACGATCGAAACCGTCGCCAACCCCGCGAATGCCGACGTCCACCTCGGCTCGTTCTATCACCTCGCGTTCGCGAAGAAGATGACCGATCTCATCGAGGAGAGCGCGGAACTCGAGTACTCCCGTGCGATCTTCTTCCAGGGAATGGAAGGCTACGACGACATCCGACCCGGTTACACGAAGGTTGCCGAGTGGGACCACGGTGAGGAACTCGAGGACTACGAGATCGAGACCGGCGAGTACGGCATGGAGATGGAAAACGACGATCTCGCCGTCGACGACGTCACCACCGACTCGGCGTCGATCACCGAAGACGTGCTCTCGGGCGAACGAGACGACCACTTCGCGGACGCCGTCGCTCTCAACGGCGCGCTCCGCATGCACGCTCGAGAAGACGTCGCGTCGCTCGAGGATGGAATAGACGAGGCTCGAGCGGTTATCGACGACGGGAGCGCGAAGGCAGTGCTCGAAGCCCTCCGAGCGTTCTGATTCTGCGCGTAGCCGGTTGCGTTTTCACTGGCGGCTTCGATTGCGTGTTTGAAACGATTCAGCGACGTCGTGAACACGTGAGACACGTTCGTCTCGAAGCGCTGTCATCGAACTGATAATTACCGATGTTTACGATTCGGACCGATACTCGAAACACTGGATTTGTATCCGTCGAATTTGATGAACGAATTTATGTATTCGCCGTGCGATACGCGAGTATGAGACTCGAGGACAAGACGGTAGTCATCACCGGTGCGGCGGCAGGAATTGGACAGGCAACGGCCGAACGCTGTGCCGAAGAGGGCGCACACGTCATCGTCACCGACGTCGACACCGACGGTGGGGAGGAGGTCGCCGCGGACATCGAAGCAGACGGCGGCGAGGCAACCTTCTACGAACTCGACGTCACCGATAGCGAGGAGTTTCACGCCGTCATCGACGCTATCGCCGAAAAACACGGCCTCGACGTGCTGGTCAACAACGCCGGGACCGGCCACCCCGGTGGCAGCCTCGAGAGCCTCGAGGACGAAATTCGGGACTTCGTCATCGACATCAACATCAAGGGCGTCTGGAACGGCTGTCACGCGGCGCTGCCCCACCTCAAGGAGCAGGGTCACGGCGCAATCGTCAACGTCGGGTCGCTGGCGAGCATTCTCGGGCTTCCCAAGCAGGCCGCGTACTCGATGAGCAAGGGTGCAGTCCTGAACATGACCCGCGCGGTCGCCTCCGAGGCCGGCCCCTACGGCGTTCGCGCGAACACGGTCTGTCCCGGCTTCACCGAAACCTCGCTGCTCGATCAGTTCCTCGAGCGACAGGATGACCCGGAGAAGGCCCGCAAGCAGATGATCGCGCAATACCCGCTAAAACGCCTCGCAGAGCCCGAAGAGATCGCAGACGCCATCCTGTTTCTGGCCAGCGAGGAGTCCTCGTTCGTCAACGGCCACGGGCTGGTCGTCGACGGTGGATTCTCGGCCTGAGACGCTCGCTCTTGGCCCCTATTCGTCTCGAATGTCTGCGACGCTCGCGAGTTGGTCGCCGCCGACGACGGTCGCTTCCTGCGTGAGCGCGTAGAGAATTCCGTCCCGATCCGCACTCGTCTCCTGAATCGGTTCGTACGTCGCCGGATCGTAGACCGTTCCGAGCGCCGTTCCCTCGGTCACGCGCTCTCCAACCTCGAGTCCCGGGTTCGCGCGGAACAATCCGGCGTCGGTCGCCGTCACCTGCCCGAGGTGGTTTCGCGCGACCGTCTGCGCTCGCGCTGGCACCTCGCCGGGGAGCATCTCGAGGGAGCGACAGACGTCGAGGAGGCCCTCGACGCCCGTTTCGACGGCCGTCTCGAGGATGTGTTCCTTGTGGGAGAGTTCGGGCGTGATCGACGGAATCCCCTCCTCGGCGGCGGCGACGCGGAGCTTTCCCGAGAACGCGCGCTGGTGCCACTCGTCGTCGGCGTCGTCGTCGGCCTGCTCGGAGAGCAAGAGGTCGGTGCCGAAGGCCCGCGCGAGTTGGCGCGCTCGCTCGTCGCCCTCCCGGTAGACGACGTGGGTCTGCATGTCTGGGCTGCCCGTGTGTAAGTCGACGATGGCGTCGGCCCGGCCGGCTTCCTCCCAGAGACGGGCGGCCATGCGCTGATGAAGGCTACCCGATTCGTCGCCCGGCCAGACGCGGTTCATGTTCGGATTGACGCTGTCCAATTCCTCCGGCGTGACGTAGGAGACGAGATCGAACGTGAGCGGATTCGCGACGGGAACGGCGACGACCGTTCCCGACAGCGACTCGAGTGGCAGTCGGTCGTGAAACCGACGGAGCGTCTCGGTGCCGTTGATCTCGCGGCCGTGCTGGGCGGCTTGCACGTAGAGCGTCGGGCCGTCCTCGTCGCCCACGTACGTATGAATCGTCGTGCTCAGCGCCACGCCCGAGGGGAGACGTGCGAGGGTCACCTCCTCGGTCGTGTGCGTTCCGTCCGTCATTGGCGGACTATTCCACGGCCTGTCGTATGTAGCTGCGGCCGTCCGTCACGCACGGAACACCGAGCGGCGCTGGTCGCGGTGGCGTCTCGAGTTCGAGGTCGTCTCGCGTGTCGTCCGTGGATCCGACTCACGCGCAAAACGTTCGGTTTCGGCGACTCGAGACCACTACCGTTTTCACTCGGCCGACCGTCGTCGTGCGTATGGGAGACGTTACTGCGACACTCCACACGAACAAGGGAGACATCGATGTCGAACTGTACGACGAGCGCGCGCCGAGCACGGTCGACAACTTCGTCGGACTCGCGACCGGGGGCAAGACCTGGGAGGACCCCGAGACGGGCGAAGAAGTCGACGGCGAGCCGCTGTACGACGACGTCGCCTTCCATCGCATCATCGAGGGCTTCATGATTCAGGGCGGCGACCCGACCGAAACCGGCCGCGGCGGCCCCGGCTACCAGTTCGACGACGAGTTCCACGACGACCTCCGTCACGACGACGCCGGCGTCCTGAGCATGGCGAACTCCGGCCCGAACACGAACGGCTCGCAGTTCTTCATCACCCTCGACGCACAGCCACACCTCGACGGCCGCCACTCCGTCTTTGGGAAGGTTACCGACGGCATGGACGTCGTCGAGGAAATCGGCAACGTCGACACCGACGCGAACGACCAGCCACGAGAGGACGTCGTCCTCGAGTCCGTCTCCGTCGATTACGAGTAATTCGTTGTCGAGCGACTACCGTTTTTGCGCGAGCGTCGATCGCGATCACCTCGAGTTACATTTCAGACACGAACGCGATCGGTCGTGGTATCTTCGGTAATGCTGAGCCTTTTAGCCACCTGTGCGTAAGGGACCCACATGTCTCTGGAGCCGAGCGCCGATCCGGCTACCGACCGACGCGCGAACTACGACTATCGAAGTGACGACGTCGACCGTCCGGCGCTAGTCGACGACCTCGAGGCGCTCGTCGAGTGTTCGATTCGCGCCGACTCTTACTCCCGCGAACTCTACGCGACCGACGCCAGCGCGTACGAGCTGACGCCGATCGCCGTCGCGTTCCCGGAATCGACGGCCGACGTCGTCGGGATCGTCGAGTACTGTCACACGAGATCGATTCCGATTCTCCCGCGAGGCGGCGGGACGAGTCTCGCCGGTCAGACCGTCAACCGGGCCGTCGTGCTCGACTTCACGCGCCACATGAACGACGTGCTCGAGATCGACACTCGCGAACGAACGGCGACGGTTCAGCCCGGAACGATCCTCGGAACGCTCAACGAAACGCTCGCGGACCACGACCTGAAGTTCGCGCCGGACCCCGCGTGGGGCGACAAGAGCGCCATCGGCGGCGCGATCGGCAACAACTCGACGGGCTCGCACTCGCTGAAGTACGGCAAGACGGACGCCTACATCGAGTCCGTCGAGGCTGTCCTCGCCGACGGGACCCAAACCACGTTCGGCGAGGTGACGCTCGAGGAACTCGCCGAGCGCGGCGACCCGGACGGCGACCTCGAGGCGCGAATCTACGCCGAGGTCAGTCGGATCGTCGAGGAGGACGGCGACCTGATCGAGGAGGCGTACCCCGACCTCAAGCGAAACGTCTCGGGGTACAACCTCGACCGCCTCGTCGCCGAGGCTCGCGGGAAGCCTCTGCCCGGCGGCCAGGAAACCGGCGAAGCGGGGACCGTCAACCTCGCGCGACTGTTGGCCGGCAGCGAGGGTACGCTCGCCATCGTCACCGAAGCGACCGTCTCGCTCGAGCCCGTCCCCGAGACGAAGTCGGTCTCCCTCCTGTGCTACTCGGACCTCCACGACGCGATGCGCGACGTCGCGCCGATCCTCGAACACGACCCCGCGGCGGTCGAAGTGTTGGACGACGTGTTGATCGACCTCGCCCGCGACACGGCGGAGTTCGGCCCCGTCGCCGCGATGTTGCCCGAGGGGACGAACGCCGTCTTGCTCGTCGAGTTCTACGCCGACGACGCCGAACACGGGAAGGAACAGGTCGCCGGCTTGCTCGCCGATCGCGTCCCCTCGGCGAGCCCCGCCGGAGACGTGCCAGCCGACGCGCCATCGACACCCGAGGCGGAGGCCGAGACCCTCGCACTCGAGGCGCTCGAGGCCTACGACGACGAAGAGCGCGCACAGCTCTGGAAGCTCCGCAAGTCCGGCCTGCCGATCTTGCTCTCGCGGACGACCGACGCCAAGCACATCTCGTTCATCGAGGACACGGCAATTCCGCCGGCACAGTTGCCCGAGTTCGTCGAACGGTTCGAGGAAATTCTCGAGGACCACGACACGTACGCCAGCTTCTACGCCCACGCCGGCCCGGGCGTGTTGCACATCCGTCCGCTGGTGAACACGAAGAGCGAGATCGGAATGGATCAGCTTCACAGGATCGCCGACGACGCGACAGACCTCGTGGTCGAGTTGGGCGGTTCGGTGTCGGGCGAACACGGCGACGGCCGCGCTCGCACACAGTGGAACCAGAAGCTCTACGGCGACGAACTCTGGGAGCGCTTTCAGGACCTCAAGACGGCGTTCGACCCCGACTGGCTCCTGAATCCGGGACAGGTCGTCTTCCGCGACGACGATCCGACCGACCTGCGCGAGCACCTTCGATTCGACACCGACTACCACTTCGAATCCGGGTTCGAGCCCGAACTCCACTGGGAGAACGACAACGGCATGCAGGGGATGATCGAACTCTGTCACGGCTGTGGCGGCTGTCGCGGCGAGCAGGAGACGACCGGCGGCGTGATGTGCCCGACGTTCCGCGCGAGTCGCGAGGAGATCACCAGCACCCGCGGCCGAGCGAACGCGCTCCGGCAGGCGATGAGCGGCGATCTCGAGCCAGAGGAGGCGACCTCGGAGGAGTTCGTCGAGGAGGTGATGGGCCTCTGTATCGGCTGTAAGGGCTGTGCGATCGACTGCCCGAGCGAGGTCGACATGGCGAAGCTCAAAGCCGAGGTGACCCACGAGTACCACCAGGAACACGGGGCGACGCTCCGCGATCGGTTCTTCGCGAACGTCGCGACGCTCTCGGCGTGGGGCTCCCGTCTCGCCCCCCTCTCGAACGCGATGGCGAAGGTGCCGGGTGCGCGAACGGTCCTCGAGAAAACGATCGGGATCGACGCGAGTCGCTCGCTGCCGAAATTCCACTCGGAGACGTTTCGCGACTGGTTCGAGACGCGAGGGGGCTCGCAGGTCAGCGAGGCAGACGCTGATCGAAAAGTCGTCTGTTATCCCGATACCTACACCAACCACAGCCACCCCGAAGCCGGCAAAGCCGCCGTTCGAGCGCTCGAGGCTGCGAACGTTCACGTCACGGTTCCCGACGACCTCGGCGATACCGGCCGCCCCGCGTTCTCGAAGGGCTTCCTCGAGCAGGCTCGCGAGACGGCTCGGAAGAACGTCTCGAGGCTCGAACCGCTCGTCGAGGACGGCTGGGACGTGGTCGTCGTCGAGCCCTCGGACGCGGTCATGTTCCAACTCGACTACCTCGACCTCCTCTCGAGCGACCGGGCCGAACGCGTCGCGAACGCGACCTACGGCGTCTGCGAGTACGTCGACACGTTCCGACTCGACGAGGAGATGGCGTTCGCTGATGGGGTCGCGTCGGATCTCGTCTACCACGGCCACTGCCACCAGAAGGCCGTCGCGAAGGACCACCACGCCGTCGGCGTCCTTCGCCGGGCGGGCTACGCCGTCGACCCCCTCGATTCGGGCTGTTGTGGCATGGCCGGTAGTTTCGGCTACGAGGCCGAACACGCCTCGATGAGCGACGCCATCGCCTCCATCCTCTACGAGCAAGTCGACGACAGCGACGGCGAGCGCGTCGTCGCTCCCGGGGCGTCCTGTCGAACCCAACTCGAGAACCGACCCGGTGCGACCGAGGAGCCGCCCACCCCGATCGAACTCGTCGACGCCGCCCTCGAGTAGGCCCTCATCGGCGACTCGAGTAGGTCCCGTCGGCGACTCGAGTAGGCCCCGTCGGTGGAGTGCCGTGGCGACTCCTCCGGCAGACCGATTTCCGCTTCCCCCACCGATTTGGCGACGCCGGTCGATTGTCCAGCTATGGGCTACGATACTGCGTCCAAAACCGACCCGGAGTCAGTCGTCCCCGAGGAGTTCGGCGGCATGTGGTTTCTCAAAGACGAACTCGAGGCCGACCACATCGGCTTCTCGATCCTCGAACTCGAGCCGGGCGGGAAGGGGAAAGAACACGACGAGACTCACACCGACCAGGAGGAGATCTACTACGTCGCGAGCGGCAGTGCCGAGGTCGAACTGACCGACCGAGACGAGACGGTGACCCTCGAGGAAGACGACCTGCTCCGACTCGATTCGGAGGAATCACGACAGATCTTCAACCGCGGCGACGAGCGCGTGAAACTGGTGCTCGTGGGCGCGCCGCTGTAACCTCGCGAATCGAGCGTTTCGCGTCCCCAGACGCACGTTTCAGATGACGTCGTCGGGTTCGTGGACCTCCGCCATCCGTTTCGCTTCGGCAGCATAGTTCGCTCGCTGCTCGGAATCCTCGACGTTCCCGAGATTCGTGGGTTCGACCTCGACTGCTGCGGTCGTGTCTCGAGCGTCCGTAAACGAGGTGAGCGCGCGCTCCTTGCGGAAGTATTGGTCGCCGTCGGTCGTCGCGTAGGTGAGGATGATCAGATTTTGCTCATCGTCCGAGTACGTCCGTTCGACTAACCAGACGCGGACCTCGTCGGTGGCTGTGTGGGCCATGCGTTCGTCTCCGACGCCGGAGCCGAAGTAACCCGGGTGGGGACGACAGCGTGAGTCCTCACTCCGAATCGTTACTCCAGTCGATCTCCTCGCCGCGACTCGAGTCCCGGAGGATGAACGGGCCGATGGCGAGCGTTCGTTTGGCCATCGTCGCGATGCGGAGGACGAACGCGATCAACAGGAGGAAGGGGGTGACGGCGATGGTCGACGTCAGCGCGACTACCCAGACGGTGGCGTCAATGCCGAGGAGGGTCCCGCTGACGGCGTCCGCGTCGAAAAAGAGCAGCATGGACATCGTGACGACCAGCGCGGGGATCGCGACGTACATCATCGCTCGCGAGAGGTTGATGAGTTCCCACTGGAAGTACAGCGTCTTGAAGTGCTCACGGGCGAGGCCGAAGAGTTTGAGCGACTCGAGGAGGTCCTCGTAGGCCTCGGTCGCCTCCTCGTCGAAGGAGTCGACGTGGGCGTTTTTGATCCGGCGGGCGCGAAAGATCTTCCAGGAGTAGTTGTAGTCCAGTGCCGACTTGATCACGCCGTACGTGCCGAACTGAGCGTTCTCGAGGTCGGCTTCGATCGAATCGGCGTGGGTCGTCAGGTTATCGGTAAAGTCGTCGACGCGCTCGATGAGTTCGTCGTCGTGGCTATCGGAGACGGTTCGCTTGAACTCGCTCGCACGCTCCTGTGAGGCGGCAATAATTGCTTGCATGAACGAGGACGGCTCCGGCGGGCTGATCGGCGCGTCGATCGACTTCTCGATATCTTCCCGAAACTCGAGTGCGCCCTCGAGTCGGCCTCGTTGGTCCTCGACGGCACCCAGTTCCTGTGAGAGCACGAGCGAGTTGATCGTCACGACGAGGGTGACACCGGTGATCAGGGCCGTTACGAGCGCCTGAAAGAGCGTGTGAACGGGTTCTTTCTCGCCCATCAACGCCGGGAGCGAGACGGGGCTGACGTGGCTGACGACGAGCAGACCGACGAAGACGAACACCATCAACCAGACCGTGACGAGCCAGCGATTCGCGTTCAACAGAAACTCGTGTTTCAAGGTTGGGTCGTCGCTTCGCTCTGCCATCGTGTCACTCGGCGTGGAACCGTCGTCACTCATCGCTCGAGCAGACCAAACAGGGACGGTCAGAAATAGATGTGGCAGGCGGCGAATCTCAGCGCTTCTCGGCCCGATTTCTGGAGTGAAGGCGACCCTCGAGCATCCGACTGAAGTGCCTCGAGACTACCCGAGATCCTCGTCTCGAGCGGACTCTCTGAGGATGAACGGCCCCATCGCGAGCGTTCGCTTGGCGACGCTCGCGATCCGGAGAATGTAGGTGATGAAGACGACGAACGGGGAGATTCCGGCGACGAAGCCGGCGCTGGTCACCCAGACGAGGTTGTCCACGCCCAACGTGGTTCCGAGTAGGGTTGTCCCGTCGACGTACATGATCATGATCGCCATCACTGTCAGCGCGGGGACGGAGATGTACAACAGCGCACGCGAGAGGTTGATGAGTTCCCACTGGAAGTACAGCGTCTTGAAGTGTTCTCGAGCGGGGCCGAAGTAGCGCAGCGTCTCGATCATTCGGGAGAGCTTCTCGTTCGCGTCTTCCGACAGCGCCCCCTCGTGGTGCGTTCGAATCTTTCGGGCGTCGTGAATCTTTCGCGAGTAGTTGAACCGAAGCGCGTTCCAGATCACCGAGAACGTCCCGAACTGAGCGTTCTCGAGCCCGTCTTTGACGAACTGGGCGTTCCCGGTGACGTCTTCGACGTAATCGTTGACCTCCGCCTGTAGCCCCTCGTCGCGTTCGTCTTCCATCTCCTCCTCGAGTTCCCTGGCTCGTTCTTCGATACCGTCGACGAGTTCCCAGAGGAACGCGGCGGGTTCCGGCGGGCTGATGTCCTCTTCGATCGTGTCTTCGATGTCGTGTTGGAAGTCCATCGATGCGCTCATCCGATCGCGCTGGTCGCCGATCGCGCCGAGTTCCTGTGAGAGGACGAGTTGGTTGATCGTGACGACGATCGACGTCCCCGTGATGATCGCGCCGATGAACGCCGAGAAGAGGAACTCGATCCCGTCTTGGTTCTCGACGATCGTCCGCAATGGCGTCAGCTGCAAAAAACTGGTGAGCACGAGCACGACGTAGACGACGAGCAAGATCGCTCCGGTAAACGCCCAACGGTTCAGTCGGAGCAAGACCCACAGTCGCGTCCCCCCGAGTCGATCCTGTCCGTCGGTATTCCCGCTTGTATCGGTGTCGCTCATCGAGTACCAGTTCCACTACTGCGAGTGGCAAAACACCCGACCCAGGAAGTGACGGCACGCCGATGCATTCTCGCTCGACGTGAGATTCGTGCCCGCTCACAGTGCGGTCCGTACGGCGCTCGGACAAGCTATTTGGCACGTTTTTTATCCGGCTCCCGCTCCTACTGATACGTGCGATGAGCTACCAGATAGACGATCCGACCACGTTCGGCATCGGCGGGTACGCAAACTGGCTTGTCGGTGGTGCGGTCGGTGGCGCTATTGGGTCGTTGCTCTTCGGCGCGATACTGTGGGTGATGGACCCATCGATCATCACCGACGCGATTCCGGCGATATACGGCCTCGAGCCGATTGGCACTGCCGGATGGCTGTTCCATCTGGCACACGGGCTCGTCATCGGCGCCGTCTTCGGGCTCTTGGTCACGAGAGGGCCGATCCTGGGGACGATCACCGCCGACGTCGAGACCGGATTTCTCTCGGCGATGGGGCCGGGTCTTCGACTGACGCTCGCGGGCGTCGTCTACGGCCTCGCAATCTGGGCGTTCCTTCCAGTGATCGCCCTGACGCTGTGGACGACGATCGGCGGCGCTGCCGATCCGGGTTTCCCGGGACTCGCTCTCGAGAGTCTGACGGGTCACCTGCTCTACGGCCTGTTGCTGGGCGCGTTGTTCGCGCTGATTACCGATATGACGTCGGAAATAGAGACGGTCGACGCACCGTTCAGGGAGGCGGACGACTCGCCGCGAACTGAGAGTCGTCGATAACTCACCTGTCGGTCTTTTTGACGTTCGAGCGTACGAGTAGCCGTTTTCACGTCTCTCTCGTGTCTCCTTAGCTCAGCGTGGATCGTTCGGTTCGACGCCGAAGAGGTCCTGCACTCGTTCGACGATGAGCCCGTGGAACCAGACGAGGAGGATCACGGAGGCAACGATGATAATGACCTCGAGCACCGTCGACATGAGTCCGAGCGCGACGATCAGCGTCGTCGCGCAGGCGGCCGGATGGTTCGTGTCCGTCCAGAGCATGCCGATGGTCGTCAACACCATCGCGACGGTTCCACTGAGGACGAGGAAGCCGACGTCACTCGAGAACGGGGCTCCCTGTTCGAAGACGTCGACGGCGACGAGACCGTCGGCGAAGACGAGATACGTGACGAGTCCGCAGACGGCGGCGATGGCGTGTCCGCCGATGACGTGGTACGATCCCTCTGCACGCGGCTTCTCACCGGTCGCGAGCAGGTACGCCGACGGGCCGAGGCTGGGAAAGAGAAACGGCTGTCCAGACCCCCAGGCGAGTCCGCCGAGGAGCACGAAGTGTAAGAGGACGTTCGTTCCCGCGCTGAGGTCGTCTCGAAGGTTGATCGACTCCCCAGCGTCGAGTCGAAGTTTCTCTAACAGTTCCATTCTCCCCATGATACTCCGGAGTAACAGATAAACGACCCGCCATCACCTGCTGTACGCCGAGTCGCCAGCAACTACGGCAGGACGTCTGTACGCGCCTATTCAGTCTTCGTCCCCGCTGTAGGAAACCTCGAACGGCCCCGCTTCCGGTTCCTTCTGTGGCAGCATCGGCCCGATTGAGGACGTTCGACGGGTGATGGTTGCCGTCCGGAGAATGTACGCGACGAGCAACGAGAGCGGCGAGACGACGATCGCGATGAGGCCGCTGACGACGAACGGCAAGTACGCCACGCTCACCGTCGGGCCGGTGAGATCCGCGTAGACGAACCCGAGTATCATCGCCGCGAGGATCGCCGGAACGCCGAAGTAGATCGTCAACTGCGAGAATCTGGTGAGTTCGCGCTGTAAGTACGTCGTCTTGAAGTGTTCGCGCGTCGTGATGAACAACTCGAGCGATTCGATCAACTTCTCTAACGAGTCGGACGCCTCGTCGGAAACGGACTCGTGGTGTCGTTCACGAAGCTGTCTGGCCACATACAATTGCCAGGCGGCGTTGAACGCGACCGCCGCGGACATCGCCCGAAACGTCCCGAACGTCGTCTGCTCGAGGGTCTCGTCGATACGGTCGGTGCTCTCTTTGATCCCAGTCGTGTATCGTTCGATCAGTTCAGCCGCCTCGTGGTCGTCGTCGACGGCATCCTCGAGTTCTTGGGCCTGGTGGTGGATGGTCTCGATGACGAGTTCGAGCAACCGCGAGGGCGATGCCGGACTCGCCGGAACGTCAGCTAGTTCTGCAACGTTCTCTCGGAAGGCCAGTACGCCTCCGAGTTGCTCGCGGGCGTCGCCCGCGGAGGCGAACTCCTGTGAGAGGATGAGTTGGTTGATCGAGACGACCAGCGTGACCAGCGAGAAGGTGCCGGCGATCATGCCGCCGGCGAGTCTGGTAATCGAGTCGTCGTTGGTGACGGCGATGAACCCGATTTCGTTGAGGACGAGAAACAACACGAAGACGCCGAGCGAGACGAGTGCCGCGACGAACAGCCGGTCACCCTCGACGAGCACCCACTCTTTTACCCTCGTGATCGAACTCGTCCGCTTGCCGATCTCAGCGCCGTGAGATTCGAGCGAGTCGTCGCTCTCTGAAGCGGCCATACTCCCGTTCCCACCGGGCGAACCAATAAGGCCTGCATTGCACATCCAGCTTATAGATACAGTAGCGAACAGTGACGAGTTCGGACTGGTTGCTGGTCGTGCACACCGACAGCCGACGGCGCTGACGGTTCAGGGCCTACACTGAAATGCACTCGTGGTGTCGCGTTTTGTATGATTTGTCGCGGACACACTCCGGTACAACGCTCCTCGTCTGCAGGCGGTGGTCGGCGATGACAGCATCTCCAATCGGTCGTCGCCGACTCCTCATCGCCGTCGGTGCCGGCTCGAGCGCCCTCCTCGCCGGCTGTAACGGTGGTGGCCCGGGTGTCGAGGGTGAACCCGACTACGAACGAGAACCGATCGAGGACATCGACGCCGAGGACCGCTCGGAAACCGAACTGACCGCGGCGGATGCGCTCGCCGAACAGGAGATCGACGAGGGGGTCTCTGCCCTCGGAGAACTCTCGTTCGAACGCCACGAATTCGTCCTCGAGGACGGTTTTCGGGGCCCGACCGTCCAAGGGGTCCTCGAAAATACGGGCGACGAGCGAATCGATCTCGCCGAAGTACGCGTCCGCGTGTACAACGACGACGGCGATCAACTCGGACGCTACCTCGATACGATCGGAGATTTAGACGGCGAAACGACATGGGAGTTCCAGGTCATCATCCTCGAGTCGCCGTCCGAGTTGGCGGAGTACGATATCACGGCACTCGGCACGCCGAACTGATCGATACGTCATCACGCTCACGCATTCGGAACGCTGAACAGATTGACACCGTCAGTGAGCTGCAGTCGATCGATGCCAGCCCATCGGCGACTCGCTCACTCCGCACGCTCGAGCAATCGGTCGTCGACACCCGCCTCGACGTCGTCGGCGTCGATTGCGAGCGAGTACGCCGGTCGTCCCTTTCCCGTCGGCGACCGCCGGTCTCTCTCGGCTTCCTCGAGAAACTCCGCGTCCTCGAGTCGGTACAGCGAGCGCATTACGTCCGCTTCGGAGACCGTGCCGACGATGTCCGTTTCGGCGCTCTCGAGGTGTGCTCGACAGGCGTGTCGAACCTCGTGTGCCTGGACTGGCGTCTCGTCGCTTCGCTGGCACGTCGCCACGCAGAGTAACACCACTTGTTCGGTCGTCGATAACGCTTCGAAACCCGGATTCGTCCCCATAAGCGCGTTTCCACGTCGCCCGTGGTAGTCGTTGCTCCTCTCTCCAGTTCGTGTGAATGTCGGTTCAGGCCGTCACCCCGCAGAAAGTGAGCCTTACGCACAACGTTGTCGTCCACACACGAGAACGCCTCCGGCAGCGCTACTCGAGTAACATTGGCCCTCCGTAAAATCGTCTACTCCGTGTGAAACCGGAGATCAGGCGTTCTCTTCGTCCTGCAGTTCGGCGAGTTCGGCATCGATTTCGCTGTCGTCGACGTCCTCCTCGAGTTCCTCGAGTTCGTCCTCGTCGACGTCGACGTCGCCCTCAGCGTCCGGCGCTGATTCCCCCTCGGTGTCACCCTCGCCGACATCGGATTTGAGCGTCTCGAGTTCGGCTTCGACGCCGCTGTCGGTCGACAGTTCCTCGAGTTCGCGGTCGATATTGTCCTGGTCCGAGAGCACGTTGTCGAACGCACCGGATTCGTGCAGTTCGTCGAGTGCGGCCGAACGCGCTTCCATGTCCTCGGTCTTCTCCTCGGCGCGCTCGATGGCGCGACCGACGTCTTCGAACTCCTCTCCGGTTGCCGTCATCGCTTCCGAGACCGTCGAACTCGCCTCTGCAGCCTCGTAGCGGGCTTTCATCGTCTCCTTTTTCGTGCGGAACTCCTCGATGCGGTTCTGGAGTTCGTTCTTCTGTTCGATCAACTGATCCTGCTGGCCCTGTAATTCGGAGATCTGGCGCTCGAGATCCTCGATCTGGTTCATCTTCGTCTTCTTCTTCTCGAGGGCGCGCCGACCCAGATCCTCACGACCCTGTTCGACCGCCGTTCGAGCCTGCTCGTTGTGTTTTTCCACGTTATCCTCGAGTCGGCGCTTTTGCATCTCGAGGCGCTTTTTCTGCGTGGTAAGGTCGGCGATGCCGCGTTTGACGTCCTGAAGTTGATCCCGCATCTGCTCGTAGGAGTAATCGAGCGTCTCCGTTGGATCCTCGGCTCTGTTGAGCACCGAGTTGATCTTCGACCGGATGATGTAGGAGGTCCGAGAGAGGATGCCCATGCTAGGTACGTAACGCTCGTCACCCTTAAAAACATCACATCATCGACAGACGATGACGGAACCGGAGACTCTGGCGCGGTAGCGAACGTAAACTGACCGAACGCGAACGCACCAGCTACGCCAGGATCGAAGCAGTAGCCGAAAATCGGGTGACGTCGTCGACTCGAATCCCGATCAGCCGTCTACACACACCGACTGCACCGTGACGGTGTCGTCGACGACGACCGTCGCCGCCCCGTCGTCACCGTCGATCTCGAGGGCGAGTTCGAAGGGATCGCGCGACTCGACTCGCACCGTTACCTCGGGGAGTTCCCAGTCGTATGGCTCGCGACCAGTCCCGATTTCCTCGAGTGCGGCGACGACCCGTTCGTCGTACAACACCGTCGCGAGCGGCGCAGTTCCGACGGTGTACGTACAGGCGTCGCAGTCGATCTCGATCCAGTACTCGGCGTCTTCGACGGCGTCGACTCGAGGGTCGACCGTCGTCGTCCCTGCACAGAACGGACACTGGCCTTCGGCGGCCATCGCGACGTGGTGTCTGGCCCGACGGGTGACGGCTCGAGCGACGGCGTCCGCATCTCGACCGTCGAACCCGCGTCGGGGGAACGGATACGTGAATCCAATCCAGTCGCAGGCGCTGCAGTCGACGGAGACGAAACCGCGTTCGTACTCCAACACCAGCGTCGCGTCGCAGCTCGGACACGCCGCGTCGATCTCGGTCGGGTCGTACTCGAACTCGACAGTCGGCTGGTGGGCGAGCACGGCTCGATAGAGCGCCGTCACGCTCGCCGTCGGCACGTAGCCGTCCTCGACCTGCCACACGTAGACGCCGCGAAGCTTGTCGAGGTGGTAGTTGAACTTGCCGCTGTCGCGCATTCCGACCGCGTCCATCAACTCGGCGTACGACCGCGGCTCCGTGTAGACTGCCTGCCAGTCCTCGAGCAGCGCCAGCACGATCTCGAGGCGGATCTCGTGGTTGAGCAGGGAGAACGCCTCCCGAACCTGGGGTCCGGAACCGGCATCGCTACTCTCGTCCCTGGTCATGGCCTGGGCTACTCTTGATAGCTAATTGATGTTTCCGGAGCGACGTTGCGAGGAACTATCAACTCGCGTTGTGAAATCGTCTTCACAAAGCGATTACGTCCGTTCCCGACCGAGAGTCACTAATGACTGACCGAGCCACCACCGAGACGGCGACGCCCTCAGCGCGGCTCCGGAGTGCGCTCCGGTCGTTCGAGCCGATGTATCTCGTCGCCCTCTCGGTGCTCGCGGTTCCCGGCTACCTGTTCGACTCGCTGGCCTTTCTACAGGTGTTTCAGCTTTTCTTCCTCTTCTTCCTCTGGCCGCTCGTCGCTCCGCTGGTCGGACTGGTCTTCGGCCGTTACGCCGACGAAACGGACGCGACGGAACCGACCGACTGGATCCACATGGGGACGGGACGAGAGTACGCGATCGGCTACGCCATGCTCGTGCCGACGTTTTTCAACCCGCTCGTGATGGCCCAGGACCTCCGGCAACTCCTCGGCAGCGCCGTCGCGCTCGTGCGCCACCGCGGATCGATTCCCGACCGCGAAACCTACGAGCAACGCGTTTCGTACCGACTTCCCGTCGACGGTACCTGGACGGTCGTCACCGGCAGCCTCGAGCGAGAGTACTCTCACTCGTGGTTCCCGGTGAACCAGCGCTACGCCTACGACTTCGTCGTGACGGACGACGCGGGCCACTCGGCGACGGCGGAGGGGCCAACGGCCGTCGAGAACTACTACTGCTACGACGAGCCGATACTCGCGCCCGCCGACGGAATCGTCGTCGACGTCTCGGATGGCGACCCTGAGGCGAGCCACGGCGGCGGTCTCTCACACCTTCTGAAGCGCGACATTCGCGGCAACTACGTCGTGATCCAGCACGCGCCCGACGAATACAGCAGTCTCGTCCACCTCGTCCCCGGCAGCGTTGCAGTCGAGCCAGGCGACCGCGTCGAACGCGGCCAGCGAATCGGTCGCTGTGGCCACTCCGGCAACTCCTCGGAGCCACACCTTCACTTTCAGATCCAGGACCACCCGAACTTCGAAATTGCAGCGAGTCTCCCGATCACGTTCGACGGCGTCGAGACGGAGTCGCCCTGGCTCGAGCGCGAGGCAGTCGACTCGACGGCCGCGGATCCCACGCTCGAAGAAGGGGACGGAACCGACGACCAGTCGCCGACCGCTGTCGACGGCGAGCGCGACCGCGTCGCGATCACGGCTGGCCAGCGCGTTACCCACGTCGACACCTGCGACGACGAATCCTCGAGCGCGCCGTCGAGCCAGCAGTCGGATCGGCCGATATCGTCGTGGCTCGAGCGGTTCGGGACCGGCGTCTCCGTCGGCGGTGTGATCACCTTTTTCGTCGGAATCGTCGCGTCGTGGTCGACCGTGGTGACCCTGCTCGCCGCGTCGGTAGCGATCGGCGGATCGTACTGGCTCGTCGGCCCGCTCGTTCGGGGCGAGGGTGTCGGTCTCCGACTGACGCGTACGGGCGTCCCGATCGGACTCGCGCTCGCGACGACGACCGTCTGGTACGCCGCATCGTCGACGTTCGTCGCTGGTCGCCAGACGGTCGGCGGGGCGCTGTTCCTGGTCGGATTCGGCTGTCTCGTCGCCGTCGCCGAGTACGATCGGCGTCGATTGGGGCGGGAGTTCGACGGGTTCGAGGCCGTACCCGACGCCGACTCGCAGCGACACGGGTCTTGATTACCCGTCGCGCTCAAGCGACTGCTATGACCGACGTATTGATCCCCGGCGGCCGCGACGTCCGCGGGACGCTCGAGGAACCAGACGACGAGCCACGCGCCGTCGTCGTCGCCTGTCCGCCACATCCACGACACGGCGGGTCGCGTCGAGACGCCCGACTCGTCGGCGTCGCGGAGGCCCTTTGCGAGTCGGGTATCGCCTGCTTGCGATTCGACTACGGCGAGTGGGACGACGGCTACGGCGAACGCGAGGACGTGCGAAACGCGATTCGCTGGGCCAGAGACACCGACCGCTTCGACGGCGCGAGCGGCGACGAACGAGAATCGCTCCCCGTCGGCGTCTTCGGATACAGTTTCGGGGCGAGTATGGCGCTGCTCGCGGCCCCAGACACCGATCCCGCGGCCGTCTCCGCACTCGCACCGACGGCACGGATCGCACCTGATCTCGACGTCGTCGCCGCCCTCGAGTCACTCGAGTGTCCCGTTCAGATCCTCTACGGTGAACGCGATTCGACCGTTGAGTGGGAACCCGTGGTCGAACGAGCGCGAGATCGCGGTGACACCGTCTCGTCGATGGCTGGGGATCACTTCTTTTCCGGAGACCGTACGGCGATCAGTGCCGAGGTTTCAGGATTTTACGACGATCTCCTTTCGAAGTGAATTCGACGCGCACTGTTGGCGTCGAAGCGGGTGGAATCGGCGGACCGACTCGTGATCGAAGCGAGTTCCGAAACTGCCGCTGGTACCGCCTCGCTGGCTCGTTCACGCGTGGACTCCCCTCGAGAACTCGCCTCTCGAGTCACTCACGTTCAATTGTTTCACTGTTTGAAACAGTTTGGCCGGCCGGCGATCCTCGCTCCTCGACGCGGTTCATCCGGGTAGTCAGTTTCACCTTCGAACCGAGCTGATCGGGCTTCGAGGCGCCACGACTGCACTTTCCTGTCGATTGCGTTAGCTACAACCGTGTTCTCGCGGCACTCTCAACACCCGCCGGATCGCGAGAGACTCAAATTTTGATGAACGTTCGGACAATTTTTATTACTCGTTTCCAGACCTACTGCGGATGAGAAGACGATCGAAATCGATTGGAACTGGAGCGCTCGCCGTTATTCTCGTGGTGAGTTTGATCGGTGTTGGGGCGACAGCACCCGTCTCGAGTGCGACCGAGGACACCGACCAGTCGGCCGACTCGGTCGACATCGACGACGTCGAACAGGCGATCCACGACGCGGTGAACGAAGAACGCGCCGCCCACGGCGTCGACGAACTCGAGTTCGACGACGAGCTCCGAGACGTCGCGTACGTTCACAGCGAGGACATGGTCGAGCGCAGCTACTTCGCCCACGAGGACCCGGACGGTGACCGGTTCCTCGATCGGTACGAGGATGCGGGATACGAGTGCAGCGTCAACGGCTACCTCGGCGGTGAGAACCTCGCCCAGACGTGGTTCGACACGCCGGTGGCCACTGACGACCGCGGGACCGTCCACTACGAGGACGAACAGGAACTCGGCGAGGGTATCGTCGACCAGTGGCTCGGCTCGTCGGGCCACGAGGCGAACCTCCTCGCTGAACACTGGGAGAACCAAGGTATCGGCGTCTTCGTCACCGACGACGATCAGGTGTACGCCACGCAGAACTTCTGCTGACGCCTCGCCTCACGCAACAATCGAAGCGCACATCTCGAGCCTCCGCGTCGGAGCGGCGAAGAGATCCCCGTTCGAACAAACCACTCTCTGGTGTCGTGCGTTCGTCGAAGACGAGAGGCGTGATACGCTCCCATAGTTCGTGAACGAACTTTCGACTGATCTGTTACGAGGAGGCTCTTCAATCGGATGTCCGCGGAGCGATTCGCCACGAACGTTCTCCTACCGCCGAGTTACATGGCATCGGAAACATACGCGCTGTTGTGGCTCGATGAACGACAATCACGCCCAGCGTACTGTCCCTTTTCAGTCGTTCAACTATCGGTGTACGTAGCTAACGGTGACTATCCAGCGACTATTACTCTCCTTTTGAGCGGTAGCTCGTCGGTTACTATTGGACAATATCCCGTGGAATATACAGCGGATGAAATGTAAATCGATACTGACCGCAGCAGTCGTAATGATACTCGTCCTGAGTATGATCGGTGCGGGGGCCGCAGCGCCCGTCTCGAGTACGGTCGACGACGTGTCGGCCGACAGTGACGATGTTTCACAGTCGAGTAGCGGTGACCAATCGGAGGAGACGACGATACCGTCGACGTCGGAGGGCGGTGACGGCGGTGATGCCCCCACCGGTGACGTGAGCGTAGACGTGGGCGATGAAGACATTGTCGAGTCGATATTCGACAGTCTCGAACCTACTGTTGACCTCGGATCGCTCGTCGAGGAACTGCTCGACGGAGTCGATACGATCGACGACGTTGACGACGCTGATGACGCCGATGAAGACGATGCTGACGAAGACGATGCCGACGAAGACGACGCTGATGACGCCGATGAAGACGATGCTGACGAAGACGATGCCGACGACGCCGATGAAGACGATGCCGACGACGCCGATGAAGACGATGCTGACGACGCGGTCGATGAGGAAGCCGTCGAACAGTACGCCCACGACGCGGTGAACGAAGAACGTGTCGACGCAGGCGTCGACGAACTCGAGTTCGACGACGAACTCCGTGACATCGCCTACGCACACAGCGAGGACATGGCCGAGCGCGGCTACTTCGCCCACGAAGACCCGGACGGTAACGACGTCTCAGACAGGTACGAAGAAGCCGGGTACGAGTGTAACGTGAACGGTTACGTCGGCGGCGAGAACATCGCCCAGACGTGGTACGACACGCCGGTTAACACGGACGACCGCGGAACCGTCCACTACGAGGACGAACAGGAACTCGGCGAGGGTATCGTCGAGCAGTGGATGAACTCACCAGCTCACGAGGCGAACCTCCTCGCTGATCAGTGGGAGAACCAGGGTATCGGTATCCACATCACTGACGACGATCAGGTGTACGCCACGCAGAACTTCTGCTGACGCACCGGAGCGTCGATCGCTTTTTTCAATCCCGACCGTGACGCGTCACGCACTTCGGAAGGCCGATCAACTCGACTGGTTCGGAATTGTCCGGCGAGTAGACCACCATCTGTCCCTTCTCCATGTAGGGCACTTTGGACTCGAGGTTGCTCGGGATGTTGACGCTCTTGATGGCGTCCTCGTCGCCGAGGTTGAGCACGACCGTCGTGTTGATCTGCTTGAAGACGGCGTCGTGGATGTCCTGTGGGTCCTGCGTGATGAGAAAGAGTCCGAGACGCTCCTTTCGGCCCTGTTTGGCGGCCTCGGTGAACTTTGTGATGACCTTTCCGGCCTGCACGCTGTCCGCGTCAGTGAGGAAGTTGTGCGCTTCGTCCATGCCAAGGACGAGCGGCGTCTCCTTGATCCGCTCGTAGGTCGAGTCGTTCGAGAGCTTTTCGTCGATCAGCAGCGACGAGAGGGCGAGCACGATGGTCTCTGTCGCCCGCGTATCGTTGATGTGGTAGGTCGGGACGACGGAGAGCCCGCCGGGGCGGACGAACTCGTGGACCATGTCCGTAATCGGCCGGGCGTCCTGATCGAAAACGTGACTGAAGCCGAGGACGCGTCGTCGAACCGCGTCGAACGTCGCCTCGTGGACCCGTCCGGATTCGTCCAACTCCTCGCGCAGGGCGGGGTCGTCGAGGAACGTCGTGAATTCGTCGTACGTCGCGTCCGGGCCGTACTGCTCGCGAAATCGCGGTAAGAGGACGCTCACCAGCGCGCCGTACTGGTTGTCGTTCAATCCGCTTCCCGCGACCAACCACGGGTTCTCGTGGACCATCGAGAACGGAATCGTGAACTCGAGTTGCTGGGCGCGGTGGTGGCCCGCAGCGTAGGAGGCCGACCCGACCTTCGGAACGAACGCCGTCGTGTCGTCCACTCCGCCGTAGGCGACGCCCTCGCGCTCGAGGCGGCGGGCGAAGTCGCTATCGAGGTCCGGGTTGTCGTCGTGCATCTGGGCGTACTCGTCCTGTGGATCGAACTGGACGACGGCGGGGCTGACCTCGCGGCCGTCGGCCATGGGGTAGGTTCGCTCGTCGGCGAGGAACTGCCGGAGGACGTTCTTCGCGCCGTGAGTCTTCCCCGAGCCGGTGCCGCCGGCGATGAGACTGTGGCGGAAGATGAGCGGATCTCCCGCCTCGTAGTCGTCTTTCAGGCGGTAATCGATCGTGGGTGGCGAGGCGGCGGTGGTGACCTTCTCGCCGCCGACGGAGAGGTGTCCGAGAAAGACGCCGTCTTCGGGCATCTTGAGACCGGTCTTGATCTGTTCGGTGTCGTCGGCCTGCTCGATCACCGTCTGGGGTTTCGGAACCCGGTCGGTCATCCGCCGTTTGAGTTCGCCATCGTCGTTGTAGAGGACGGCGACGGGCTCGAGTTCGGCGACGAACTTGTAGTCGGCTTCGTCGACATCGTCGGCGCGCATCGCCCGTCGGGCGTGGATCTCCGTCGCGTCGTCTGCGTGATACTGTTGATCGTACTCGAGGCTGGTAATGCGACAGAACAGCGTTTCGCCGTCACCACCGGGGCCGGCCGACTCGCCCGGATACGGTGCGAGCAGGTAACTGCCCAGTCGAATGTCCGATCGATTCTCCTGTGTAACGTACGCACGGAGGGTCGTCTCGTCACCGTCCTCGGCGACGCGAAGTCCCTGCGAGACGCAGACGGCACCGATACCGACGTCTTCGCCGCGTGGCTCCACGCCGGTCGATTCGAAGTCGTCCATCGGTTGGCCAGACGTCCCCGTCGACTCCCCACTCGAGGCGCTCGAGTCGGATTCGGCGGCGTCGCCGGTTGTCTCGGAGTTGGACGCGGCGGAATGCTCACCGAAGTCACCCAGGTCGCTCATATCCCTTCATCAAAGCGCGTCCTCAAACCCGTTTCCCTCCTCGCACGACTGTCCGGCTGTCGGCACTATCCGCACAGAGTGGACGCCCCTCCGGAAGCGTTTCGGGAGACGCCTCGAGACGGATCTGTCCCGGACGAGTGCTACGCGGACTCCCTGAAGTACCGCGGACGAAGAAAAGCGAAGCGAACCCGGCAGTGACTCCACGTCGACCCCCTGTCTATACGCCGTCCATCCGACTACCGAACCGTCGGAAGGTGTCGGTCCCGTCGTTTCACGACACCGGTGTCGTGATCGAACTCGAGGAGGCCAACTGCTTCCAGCGTGGGGAGGTGAACGTGGTGGAGCGTGCGTTTCACCTGGAGGGGATCTGTGCTTCCCACGTCGTGTGCGGCGAGCGTCGACGCGATGTACTCGAGGGTGGCCGGTTGCTCGTGCTCGGTGAGCAACGAGACGATTTCGAGACGGATTGGGTGGACGATCGCCTCGAGCAGTTCTTCGCCGTTTTCCTGGCGACAGTACTCAAGGAGTCGTGAGAGGTCGGCCGGATAGAGCGGCGAGTCGTCGACGAGTTCGACACCGCTCTCGGTGTCCCACTCGACGATGCCGTACTCGGCCAGTCGGGGGAGGTGATTGTGGAGCAACGAGAGCCGGACGTTGTAGCGCGCCTCCCCGTTCGAGACGTCGGGCGATTCCCGTTCGACAATTGCCGTGGTCAGCGACGCCAGCGACACCCGTGTTCGATGCATGCGAAGTTCCTCGAGGAGTCGAAGTCGTCGCGGGTTTCGAAGGACATCGTACCACTCCGATGGGATGTCTTCGAGCGGAGTCCACTTCCTGTCACTGCCGGATGACGCTTCCGAACTCATCAATCACAGCAACTGCTGCATCAGGGATAAGCACGTTTCCAAAACGATTTGGCTCGAGAAGTACTCATTACTCGGCTAACCAACCACTACTCTCCCGTGGTATGCTTGAACAAGCCATGTAATGGCTGTTTACGACGCTCGCCGAGATTGTGCGCATTGCTAACTCGAAACTATATCAGCTAGGATAGACGAGTAACTCAGGCGAAAGCACTGTCAGTGTGAAGAGAAATTAGTCAATCTCCGTCCACCGAACAGCAACGGGTCGTCGGAATCGAGCGACGAGTCGGCATCGAAACCAACGCTGTCATCTCCCAGCTGTCGTGTTTTGTTCGCGCCAGTGTCCTTTTGCAGTTACGACACGTAGGAACGACTATGCTCATCGTCTGCGGACGGGCTGGCGGAACCGAACTCTCCGGGACGCTGTACGAACGGGGAGAGCGCGCACCCACGTTTCGTGGCGCACCGGACGAAGACGCCGCGTACGTCTGGGTCTGTGACGAGTTCTACGAAGTCGACAGCGGCGGCTCGACGCAACTCGTCGGCGACCGCGAGGTCAACCTCGCGTTCGAATCGCCCATGCCTCGTGGCTTCGATACTCGTGATCAGGCCCTCGAGGGCGCGAAAGAACACGTCCGAACGCAGTTCGCTCGAATCGGTCTCGACCCGGAATCGGTCGACCTCGAGGTCGAACCCGACGTCGAGTCGAACCACTCGAGTTAGTAGGGCTCCTCGGCCCACCGGTGATCGTCGTAGGTCCGCGCTTGGGTCGTATCGAACTGGCTCTCGAGTCGCTCCCGGAGGGAGGCTTTTTCGGAGCGACTGATTCGCGCGAGTTCGTCGGCCTTCTGGACGATGGTCGGCGGCCCGTGTGCGATCGCGACGTTCTGTAGCACCTGCAGCGTGAGCCGTTCGCGCAGCTCTGACTGGCGAGTGAACGCGTACGGTGCCTCGACGCGGTAGACGAGGTCGTCGCGCGGATCGTAGACGACGAAGAAGGTCACCTCGTAGGCCTCGTGCGAGAGCTTTCGATCGACGCCGAGCGCCTCGCCGTCGACCGAGAGCGGCCGATCGACGCCGCCTCGAGACCGGAACCAGTTCGTGTAGGTGAGCGCCGAGGTGTCTCGCTCCCAGCGATCCCCCTCGACGTCGTCGACGTACTCGCCGCGCTCGAGGAGGCGAGTGAACAGCGCCGAGTCGTCGTTCCACGGCGTCGCCAGGTCGGCGTCGCGTTTGTTCTTCAGCGTTCGCGTGATGACGCGGGTCGCCGGATTCTTGACGAACCCGACGAGGGGGACCTCGCGGTCGACGAAGCGCTCGACCAGCCGAACGTAGTTCTCGAGCACCGTCGTCGGGCGCGGGTCCTCGAGCAGGAAGTCGGCCAGATCGGGGTGCTGGTCGGCCCAGCGTAACAGTCCGCGCGGATAGATTGGACCGTCCAGAACGAGCAGGTCTTCCACCATTTCGGCGTGATCGCGGGCGTGCTTGCTCTCCGCGAGGTAGAGTGCGAGCGCGTGGACGACGCCCTCGGCGAACCGGGGCAACGGCGGAATCTTCACGGCGCGACTCCGGAGGTACCCCTCGTCGTCTTTCTGCCAGTTTTCGTCGACGGTCATCGTCTCGTCGTTCGAGTGGACCGTCATCACCGTCGTCCGCGAGCGATGGAGGTCGAGGTCGCTCGGCGTCGCGCTCATCGCCGCCTGCGCGATGTCGATGACGAGCCCGTTTTTGAACGTCGTCGGGTTGATCGTCCCCGCGTCGAGGGCGTGTTCGGTCGGAAACGGTCGTTCCTGGAGGGCGACGTCCTCGCAGTCGACGTGACGGCGACGCTGCTCGTCGACTGGCTCGAGGACGGTTCGCCCGTCGTAAATCAGGGGATCGAGAAACTGACTCCAGACCGTCTCGGCGAGCGCGCGCCGGTCGCGCTCGTCGGCACCGTGATCGATCCGCCTCGCGAGTCGTGCGATCCCGTCGTAGTGAACCGGATCGAGTGTCATACGCTGTGACGCTCAGTCCACCTGCAAAAAGTCAGCGGTCGGCCCGGAGTTCGACCGCGACGATACGTTTACTCGAGATCGCGTTACTATTCCATCAGAAAAATTATGGGAGGGGACAGAATTCGTGCGCATAGACCGATGTCCAAGCGAACCGGACGTGTTGCAGAAACTGACAGTACATCTATCAATTGGCGTCAACACGGTAGCAGCGTGACGCTCTACGATGAAACCGACACCGACGCCTGGATCCGGATGACGTTCGAAGCAGGAACCCCGCCCGAACACCGCCTCTACATGATCTGTGACGACTGCGGTGGCGTCTTCGCCCAGCGGACGACGCCCGGCCGCTCGAGCGTCTGTGGTGACTGCGGAGCAACGTTCGATCACCGCCGGGACTAAGCCGGCGATGTAGCTACTCGAGAATGCGTTCCTGAACGTTTCCAGTCGGCATCATGCACTGCTCTTTTTGGCCGAAGAGTCGGTACCGGTGTTTCGCGACGAGGTCGTACGCCCAATTTCGCAGTCGACGTGGGAGGAAACGAGACGGCCCGAGCAGTCGGTAGACGCCCCCGAGTAACTGCGCGATTCGGATGACCGCCCCCGACTTGACGTAGTAGTCCTCGCCCTCGATCAGGACGACCGACTCGAGGTCGTGGTCCGCGAGGCCGTGGTCGGCCAATAGCTTCTGACCGACGTCGGATTGCAGCGAGGCGAAGTAGAACTGCTCGTCGGTGTCTCGGGGAACCAGAAACTGGACGAAGCCGTGACAGAGGTTACAGACGCCGTCGAAGAGTACGATCGGTTCGTCGTCCGGAATCTCCGTGGCCATCGGTTGCCCGACTGTTAGGTCGTCCGCTAATTCAGCGTTCCGATCGTGGTACCGGACGGGTGGGTGACGAGCGGCCACGAAACGCCACTGCGGGAAACGACGATGAAAACGCGACCTGGCGGGTAACGACAGGTAGTTACGCCGCGCACGTGACCCCTCGCACATGGACGCTGCGCTGATCATCCTCGACGGGTGGGGACTCGGCGACGGGACGAGCAGAGACGCCGTCGACGCGGCCGACACGCCGAACTTCGACCGATTGGCGGCCGAGGGCGCGTACGGGACGCTCGAGGTCGCGGGCCGACGGGTCGGCCTGCCGGACGGACAGATGGGAAACAGCGAGGTCGGCCACCTCAACATCGGTGCCGGTCGGGTCGTCCACCAGGAGTACACGCGCATTTCTGACTCCATCGCGGACGGCTCTTTTCGGGAAAACGATGCCATCAACGTGGCCTTCGAGCAGGCACGGGAAAACGACGGACGAGTCCACTTTCTCGGACTCGTCAGCGACGGCGGGGTTCACTCGGATCAGGCCCACCTCCACGCGCTGATCGAACTGGCCGCAGACCGCGACGTCGAGGCCGTCACCCACGCGTTTACCGACGGCCGGGACACCTCGCCGACGGGAGGCCGAGCGTACCTCTCCACGCTCGAGTCCGTCGTCGACGAACACGGGACGGGCGACGTGGCCACCGTCTCGGGCCGATATTACGCGATGGACCGAGATCAGAACTGGGAGCGAACGAAGCGCGCCTACGACGCCATCGTGAATCGCGAGGCCGACCACGAGGCGGAATCGGCTCTCGAGGCCGTCGAAAACTCCTACGAGCGGGACGTGACGGACGAGTTCGTCGAACCAACCTGTATCGACGGCCAGCCAGCGCTCGAGGACGGCGATTCGGTCGTCTGGTTCAACTTCCGTTCCGACCGGGCGCGCCAGCTCACGCGGATGCTCGCGGACATCCGCTCGGAGGACTGGGCCGACGAGTTCGCGACCAGCCCGCCAGACACGGAGATCGTCGTGCTGACCCAATACGACAAGACGTTCGATCTGCCGATTGCGTACCCGCCCAACCAGCCAGAACAAGTCCTCGGTGAGGTGCTCGCCGACGCGGGCAAGACGCAACTTCGCCTTGCCGAATCCGAAAAGTACGCTCACGTCACCTACTTCCTGAACGGCGGCCGCGAGGTCGAGTTCGACGGCGAGATTCGCGAAATCGTCGAGAGTCCCGACGTGGCGACCTACGACGTACAACCCGAGATGAGCGCGCCAGAAGTGACCGAAGCGGCGGTTTCTCGTATCGAAAGCGAGGGTGGTGAGACGCGCGCCGACAGCCCCGACGCGCTCGTCCTCAACTACGCCAACCCCGACATGGTCGGGCACACGGGCGACTACGAAGCCGCCATCGAGGCCGTCGAAGCCGTCGACGCACAACTCGGCCGGTTGGCTGCCGTCCTCGAGCGAGTCGGCGCGCACGTCCTCGTGACGGCAGATCACGGCAACGCCGACGATATGGGGACCGAAGCGCAGCCCCACACGGCACACACGTACAACCGCGTTCCCCTGGTGTACGTCGCCCCTGATGGCTCGAGCGCCGGCCGATCGATCCGAGAAAACGGTACCCTCGCCGACGTCGCGCCGACGCTGCTCGAGATACTCGATATCGACCAGCCCCTCGAGATGACCGGCGAGTCGCTGCTCGAGTAGCGCTACCAGTTCTGGAAAAGAGATTGACCCTTGTTACGACGAGTCGACAAACTGGAACGTCGTGCCGTCACAGTTCGGACACGTCTCGTGATTTCGAGGGGCGGGTGATGGCTTGTCTTGAGGCATGTACACGAACTCACAACCGTTGCACTCGACGTAGTCTCCGTTCGTCACTCGATTTTCACTCTGCCGTAACCGGTGTACAGGTGACGACGCCGATGTCCGAGACCGTAACGTCGAAATCAGTGTACCGAAACGAGACCTGACAGCTGTTCTGTGCCTCGCTGAAGATGCTGTCGAGAGCAGTCGGATCGACCGCATCGTACAGCGGCGGCAACCGCGTCGGATCGGTCCGCGATGCGACTCCAATAGCGGTGACAACGGCGAGACTGGTATCGTCGACTGACGGATCGTACGATACTCGGTAGCGTTCGTGTTGCTCGTCAAATTCGACTTCGTCCGCAGACTGTAACAGAATCGTGCCTCCCTCCTCGAGGGAATCGAGTTGACTCACACTGAATCAAAGCGTCTGCGACGAGTAGTTCTGACTGTTGCTTAGGTAACCCATTTATATACTCACTCGGCGGATTCGACGATCGACCCTGCGATCAACCGTCTGGTTCCTCGCTGCAATCTCGAGGCAACCGCCTGTCTGGTGATTCCTAACTCTTCGGCGAGCTCCTCCTGTGACGCCTCACGCGGTGAATCGTAGTAGCCTCGAGCGTAGGCGAGCGTCAGCGCTTCCCGCTGGGCGTCAGTCAGGTCGTAGTCGTCTCGGACTGGGGAGAGCGCGTGAAGCTGCGTGAGTTCGACGGGGATGTCTCGGTCGCGACAGTAGGTTTGAAACGCGGAGATATCGTCTTGATCCGTCGCCCGAAGCTCGAACGTCCACCGATCCTCTTTGCCGATGGCCGAGACGAGTGAGACGTTCGTCTCGAGAATCCCCGTGAGAATGCTCTCGTATTCGAAGTTCCAGCCGATCCGGACGAACACTTGGCCGTCGACGTCGTCGATGACGCGGAGGTCGTCGATGCCGGGATGTTCGATACCACTCATCGTAATTTCTGATTCGTCCACGTCCTCGAGCCAAAAGTACGGGACGAGTGCCTTGTTCGTCGGAACGACCCGATCGAGTTCGATCCGGCTGGCGGGGAACTTCGCAAATACTTCGGCGAGCGGAAACTCGCCTTCCGTTGCGACGAACGAGGCTTCGATGGCCATGAACGTCGTACAATTGAACGGATGAAAAGCTTCGCGCAGGCCACAGCAGTGGCCTCCACGCCTCGACTCCCAGCCGATGGCAATTTTCGCGAACACTTTTTGCGTTCTACCGTGTGGGAGAAAACCACATGAGCGACGACGCCGACGCCGACGATCACCGATTCGCGACGAACAGCGTCCACGCCGGGCAGAAGGCCGACCCAGCTACGGGGGCTCGAGCGCCGCCGATCTATCAGACGACCTCTTACGAGTTCGACGATACCGACCACGCGGCAGCCCTCTTCGGACTCGAGGAGGCCGGAAACATCTACTCGCGGATCATGAACCCGACGAACGCGATGTTAGAAGAGCGTATCGCGACGCTCGAGGGCGGCGTCGGGGCGCTCGCGACCGCGTCGGGAATGGCCGCATTCGACCTCGCGACGTTCATCCTCGCCGACGTCGGCGACAACATCGTCTCCGCCTCGTCGCTGTACGGCGGCACCTACACCTACCTCACCCACACCGTCGCAAAGCGCGGTATCGAGACGAAGTTCGTCGATACGCTGGATTACGACGCCTACGAGGAAGCGATCGACGACGACACGGCGTTCGTCCACCTCGAGACGATCGGCAACCCCGCCCTCGTCACGCCCGACATCGAGCGCATCGCCGACATCGCCCACGACCACGACGTACCGCTGTTCGTCGACAACACGTTCGCGACGCCGTACCTCTGTCGCCCGCTCGAGCACGGCGCGGACCTCGTCTGGAACTCGACGACGAAGTGGCTCCACGGCGCGGGTTCGACGGTCGGCGGGGTGCTGGTCGACGGCGGCTCGTTCCCGTGGGAAGAGGGCGACTACCCCGAAATCTCGGAGCCGAACCCGGCCTACCACGGCGTCAACTTTTACGAAACGTTCGGCGACATGGCGTTCGCCATGGTCGCTCGAACCCGCGGCCTGCGCGACCTCGGAAACCAGCAGTCGCCCTTCGACGCCTGGACGACCCTCCAGAAACTCGAGTCGCTGCCCCTTCGAATGGAAAAACACTGCGAGAACGCGATGGCCGTCGCCGAGTTCCTCGAGGACCACGAGAAGGTCTCCTGGGTCAACTACCCCGGCCTCGAGAGCCACGAGACTCACGAAGAAGCCAGCGAGTACCTCGAAGGGGGGTACGGCGGCATGATCACGTTCGGTCTCGAAGGCGGCTACGACGCGGCCGAGACCGTCTGCAACGAGGTCGACCTCGCGAGTCTGCTGGCGAACGTTGGCGACGCGAAGACGCTGATCATCCACCCGGCAAGCACGACCCACCAGCAACTCACCGAGGAGGAGAAACTGGCGAGTGGCACCACCGACGACCTCGTCCGCCTCTCCGTGGGTATCGAAGACGTCGCCGACGTGATCGCGGACCTCGAGCGAGCGATCGAACTCGCGTAGGTCGACTTCGCGTAGGTCGACTCCGTCGCCGACGTGTTATCAGGTGGACAGTAATATCCATCGTCATTAAGGTGTCGGACGTTCGAGTGGTCGCTATGGCAACCGGGCTACTCACCGAGGACGCAGCGGACCAGATCGTCACGACCTGCCGAACGGCCATCGGCGACAGCCTTCGGTCGGCGACGTACTTCGCGCGCGACGACTACCAACAACTGTACCTCCGCGACGACCTCGAGCGCGACGCCGACCTCTCGACGTTCATCGGCCACGAGTGGCGCGGCTTCAAGACCGCCCAGACGGCCTACGACGGGTCGGAACTCGGCGACTACAACTACACGATCCGCGTCTTCGACAACGGCTTCCTCATCCGCGTCACGAACGATAGCGAAGGCGTCTTCGTCACGACCGACGGACTCACCGTCAAGGACTTCGAAGAGGTCGCGACGGCGCTCAATTCGTTCCTCGACTCCCGCGAAATCGAGTAATTACCCGCGTCGACGCACTCCCTTTCTGCACCTACTCACCGCTCGAGTCGCTCGAGGGTGCCGTTCGTTTCGGAGGATGGTCGCGGTCGGCATCGTCGCCGGCGTGGCGACTCGAGTGGGTGCCGATCGGCAAGCCACAGCCGAGTTCGCCGTCGGTTCCGAGCAGACGAGCGAATCGGCGGCGTTCGGCGGCGTGTTTATCGAGACTCATGCCGACGGAAAACGGCAATATCCGTTGTAGTAATGCAGCCCATTTGTCCCCGAAAGCCGCGACTACGATCGTGAAACGATCCCGCCGCAGTATGGCGATTTACCCGCTGTAACAGTTACCTTCGTGATAGTAGCCCCACGATACAGTCGGCCGACAGCGTAACACCCTTTTCGCTCACGCCCCTTCGAATTCATAATGAGCACCCTTCCCGAGGAAATCGCGGCCGGACTCGAGTCTCACGACGCGTTCGCGCGCGCAGACGACGCTTTCGCACTCGAGACGACCGTCTTCGAGACCCAAATCGACGCCGAACCCGCCCCAGATAAGCGAGCCGGCCGATTTCACGTCACCGTCACGCTCCCCACCCTCGACGCCGCCGTCGCCGGCGAGACCGTCGCGTCAGTCGTCGAAGACGGCTGGTTCGAGACGCTCGAGCGACGACTCGAGGACGTCTACACCGTCGCGTACACCGACACCCACGACGACCCGGTGGTCGAACGCGAAGCGAGCAACGTGACGGTCTCACTCGAGTACTCCGCCTGGGACGCCGGCGAGGGCGTCGAGGACGCGAAGACGCTCGTCGAGTACGTCGAAGGAACGTACGCACAGGGAATTATCCCCGGCTACGAGTACCGTGGCCCCGCCGCGACGTTGCTCGAGAACGCACAGGGCCGCGGCCAGCAGGCCAGCGAGGGAGAGAGCGGCGGGATGCCGATGTAAAAACGAGCGACCGGTCGTCGTCCGCTTATTCTCTTTTGAGCTCGGATTCACGTCGTTCAGATGGCCGGGCGCGCGCCTCGAGCACCGCGAGCGGTGCGCGCCTCGGGGAAAGGCAGGCATGCGACCGTTCATCGACCGCGAGCGAAGCCGCAGGCTGAGCGAGCGGGCCGACGACCGATGTGAGTGACTGAAGGGAACGAACGGAGGGAGGAGTGCTTTTAATCGAATTTTTGCCGAGGGTCGGCGAAGCCGACCCGTAGCGCAAAACTTCGGTGCTAGTCCATCGCGATGTACGTCTTCGTCTCCGTGACGCCCTCGAGGCTCTGTAATTCTGAGGAGACGCTCTGAAGGATATCGTAGACTTCCGCGGCGTCGATCTCGACGATAATGTCGTAGTCGCCAGCGACGATGTGCGCGTCGGACACTGCCTCGAGGTCACGAATCGACTCGAGGAGCCCCTCTGATTTCCCGGCTGCCGTCTTCACCATAATAAATGCGTGAACCATCGCTCGAAGGTGTGGTACACTATCACACGACTAAAAACTTTGCCCGTTCTCGAGCGGAAACTGAACGTCTAGCATGGTACTTGGGGGCAAGCTTATTGGTGGGGCGAGCGTACTCCGGGCCATGCGGTTCGTGATTATCGGGGCAGGACGAGTCGGCTTGCGCACGGCGCGCGTCCTCCGAGACGAAGGCCACGAGGTGACGCTAATCGAACGCGACGAGGGGATGATTCGCCGGGCCCGTTCCCAAGAGTTCACCGTCGTCGACGGCGACGGCTCGAAAGAAGACGTGCTCGAGACAGCCGGAATAGCCGACGCTGACGCCTTGGGGGCCCTGACGGGCGACCTAAACGTCAACTTCACGGCCTGTATGATCGCCAACCACCACGGCTGCCGGACGATCATGCGGATCGACGAGGCCTACCGTGAGAACATCTATCGGACGTACGCCGACGAAGTCGACGAGGTGATCTACCCCGAACGGCTGGGTGCCATCAGCGCGAAAAACGCGCTGCTCGGGGGCACGATTCGGGCGATTGCGGATATCGCGCCCCATTTACAGGTCGTCGAGCACACGATCACGGACGAGGCCCCGACCAACGGCTACACGGTCAACGAACTGCAACTGCCCGCACACGCGACCGTCCTCGCCTTCGGCAAATCCGGACAGGAACTCGAGTTACCCGGCGACGACCTCTCGCTCGAGGTCGGTGATCGACTCGTGGTGCTCGCAGATTACGACGTGTTGAGCACGATTCGACAACTGCTGATCGGCGAGTCGGAACGGGAGGCGAGTGCTAACGCGGGCTCGGATGCGACCTCGAGCACAGGAGGTGTGAACTGATGGTAACAGCGTTTATCATGATCAAGGCGAATACGGGCGAGGCGGATCGACTGCGAGAGAGTATTCAGGACCTCGACGGTGTCCAATCGGCTCACATCGTCGCCGGCGACGTCGACATCATCGCGAAAGCGCAAGTCGACACCCCGGCGGCGGTCAAAGAAATCGCCGCAACCCAGATACAGGGCATTTCGGGCATCGAGAACACGCAGACGTACATCGCGATGGACTAGAACCCAGCTTTTACCCTGCGGTCTGCCGCGCTGACGGCCGCCTTGCTGCCGTCAGCGCGGCGTCCCTCGGTAAAACCTGGACCAAAAGCACTCCTCCCTCCGTTCGTTCCCTTCAGTCACTCACATCGGTCGTCGGCCCGCTCGCTCGGCCTGCGGCCTCGCTCGCGGTGATTTTCTGGACACCAGCCTGCCTTTCCCCGGGTTGCGCGCCGCTCGCGGTGCTCGAGGCGCGCGCCCGGCCATAGAACCTATTCAGAGATCGAACAATCGTTCAATACATCTGCGAATCGAACACGAGCATTCGCGCGAACGAGCGGTCCGAAGGACCCGGTAGTGAGCGCGATTCGCCGGTCGAGCGAAGCGAGACCGGCTTTTTGGCATGAACGGGTTTTCGTCGAGCGGTGCGCCAAGCGCACCCGAGACGAAAAGAGGTTCGTCTGTACTTCTCGGCCGATAATACATCCGTTTTCTACGGAGACCAGTTCCGTTACTCGTCTCCGACCGCTTCTGCCAGCACGTCTCGCACTTCCTCGAGCACGGCCTCCGGTTCTTGGCTCGCATCCACGCGAACGAACCGCTCGGGGTCGCGCTCGAGTAACCGTTCGTAGTTCGCGTGGACGGACTCGAGGTACTCGACGCGTTCGAACTTGTTCGTCGCGCCGGCGCGTTCGGCGGCCGTCTTCGGGTCGACGTCGAGGTAGAGCGTCAGGTCTGGGGGTCTGGAGAACGGTTCGTGGACGTCGACGACGTACTCGAGAGGGTCGTCGACCGTGAGTCGGTCCGACGTCTCGAGAGTCGCTCCCTGATAGGCGAAGCGGGAGTCGGAGTAGCGATCGGAGATCACGAGGTCGCCGCGCTCGAGGGCGGGTTCGATCGTCCGGGAGAGGTGGTCGGCGTGGTCGGCGGTGTAGAGAAACAGTTCCGCGAGCGAGTCCGCGTCGTCGTCTCCGATCGATCGGTAGACGGCGTCGCCGTACCAGGAGTCGTTCGTCGGTTCGCGGGTGAACGTCGCGTCGGGATAGGTCTCCTGGAGCGCCTCCCAGACGGTCGTCTTGCCGCTGCCGTCTAGCCCCTCGAGCGTGACCAGCATGCTCGCACCTCTGGGAGAGAGCTACTTAGGCCAATCCATCGAGTTGCTGGGTTGGCCCCTCAAGTCACCCGAGTGAGTGAAGCGTCAACCAGCTATTTACCCTTGCACGGGATACCGTTCCCGTATGCAGGTCCTCGTCGCCGGCGGAACTGGCTTCATCGGAACGGAACTCTGTGCGGAACTCGACGAACGCGGCCACGACGTGACGGCGCTCTCGCGTAACCCGGACGAGGGCGACCTTCCTGCCGACGTTTCGCGCGTGAGCGGCGACGTCACCGACTACGATTCGATCGTGGACACCGTCGCAGGCCACGACGCGGTCGTCAACCTCGTCTCGCTCTCGCCGTTGTACCAGCCACCGGATGGCCTCGATCACGAAACCGTTCACGCGGGCGGGACGGCGAACCTCGTCCGCGCCGCCGAGGAACACGACGTCGACCGATTCCTTCAGATGAGCGCACTCGATGCCGACCCGAACGGTCCCACCGACTTCATCCGCGCGAAAGGCCGTGCCGAAACACTCGTTACCGATTCACGTCTCGAGTGGACGATCGTTCGCCCCTCCGTCGTCTTCGGCGACGGCGGCGAGTTCCTCGAGTTTACGAAACTGGTCACGACGCCGTACGTCACCGGATTGCCGGGTGGTGGCGAGACGCGCTTTCAGCCGATCTGGGTCGGTGACCTCGTTCCCTTGCTCGCGAGTGCCCTCGAGGACGCGCGTCACGTCGGCCAGCGCTACGAACTCGCCGGGCCACAGATCGTGACGCTCGCGGATGCGACGGAACTGCTCTACGAAGCCGAGGACAAGTCGGTCACGATCCTCCCGATTCCGAGCGCGCTCACGAAAGTCGGTCTCAAAGCGGTCGGTCCCGTCCCGTTCGTTCCGTTCGGTCCGGATCAAGCGCGCTCGCTCGAGTTGAACAACACGGTCGTCACGAACGATGTGACAGCGTTTGGCGTCACAGAGGACGACCTGCAGACGGTCGGTGCGTACCTCGGATTGAACGGTCACGGACAGTGGGACCCACAGCGACTGTCCGCCTGAACCGTAAATATAAAAGCGCCTTGACACGACCCACGATCGTCTCGAGTCCCAGGCTATGTGCGCAATAGGACAGTATAAAGCAACGGACCAATGTCGCTACGGAAACGTTTCTCGAGCCTATTTCGAGCATTCAACGGCGCGCTTGCCCTCAGTTTCTTCGAACACAAAACGAGAGCAGACATTCACGCCAACAAAAGATTTATGTCCTTAATCACTCTGGTTCCAATTCAACGGAGCCCCCTGACAAATAATGAAGTTGGCGATGATCGGATTCGGACAGGCCGGTGGTAAGATCGTCGATCGATTCCTCGATTACGACGATCGGACGAATAGCGGAATCGTCCGTGCGGCGCTTGCCGTCAACTCCGCGAAAGCGGACCTCATCGGTCTCGAGAATATACCACAGGAGAATCGCGTACTCATCGGTCAGGCCCGCGTGAAGGGCCATGGCGTGGGTGCAGACAACGAACTCGGCGCGGAAATCGCCGAGGAGGACATCGACGAGGTCCAGAACGCAATCGATCAGATTCCGACCCACGAGGTCGACGCATTCTTGGTCGTTTCCGGAATGGGTGGCGGCACCGGATCCGGCGGCGCGCCGGTCCTCGCGAAACACCTCAAACGGATCTACACGATCCCAGTCTACGGACTCGGCGTGCTGCCGGGAACCGACGAAGGCGGGATCTACACGCTCAACGCGGCTCGCTCGTTCCAGACGTTCGTTCGCGAAGTCGACAACTTGCTCGTCTTCGACAACGATTCCTGGCGACAGACTGGCGAGTCCGTCGAGGGCGGCTACGACCAGATCAACGAAGAGATCGTCCGTCGGTTCGGCATTCTCTTCGGTGCGGGCGAAGTCAGCGGCGATCAGGAAGTCGCCGAGAGCGTCGTCGACTCCTCGGAGATCATCAACACCCTCTCGGGTGGTGGTGTTTCGACCGTCGGCTTCGCAAGCGAGGACGTCGAGGTCAATACGGGCGGCGGCCTCCTCTCGCGCTTTACCGGCGACAGCGGTGGGAACACCGACAACTTGGACGCCGCGAACACGACGAACCGAATCACGAGTCTCGTCCGCAAGGCTGCACTCGGCCGGCTGACGCTACCCTGTGAGATCGAAGGCGCAGAGCGTGCGTTGCTCGTCGTCTCCGGACCATCGGAGTACCTCAACCGGAAAGGCATCGAGCGCGGCCGGAAGTGGCTCGAGGAGGAAACCGGCAGCATGGAAGTCCGTGGTGGAGACTTCCCGCGCGAGGAGCCGGAAGTGGCTGCGGCGATACTGCTTTCGGGTGTCACGAACGTCCCGCGGATCAAACGCCTCCAGCAGGTTGCGATCGAGGCCCAAGACAACATGGACGACATCCAACAAGAGAGCGAGGAGAACTTAGAAGAACTCGTCGAAGACGACGAGGACGAACTCGAGCCGCTGTTTTAGGCTCGCATTCGTCCGGTGCGATGACGCCAGCGGCCGCATTCGTGTCGGGGGGCACGATCGTGGTCGAACGGTGGGTTGTGGCGTCATAGGGTCGGTTGTAACTGGGTACCGGTCAGTCGCCAGAGTGGAGTGGTGACTGACCGGAACTGACTTACAACCGTTCCTATCACTGTTTTTTGGTACTCGAGAGCGACGCGACGACTAATCTCCGACGTGTTTTTGCCCGCGTCGTCCCAATCGATCGATCAATGCACGTCGTCGTGCCCTTCGCCGCCGCCGACCCGAAGACCCGACTCGAGTCGCTGTTGACCCCAGCGGAGCGCTCGCGACTGGCTCGAGCGATGCTCGCAGACGTGGTGGAGACGGTCGTCGAGACGGGCCACGAGGTGGTGATCGTATCGACGACGCCCCTCGAAACGACCGCGCTGGATCTCGAGGGACACGTCCTCGAGTCGATTTCTGTCGAGGTCGACGAGCGATCGCTCTCCGACGCGGTCAACGCGCGCCTTCCGGGCGGCGACGAGCGAGAGCAGGACGCCGACATCCAGAACGGCGAACGCGACGCGGTTGCGGTCGTCATGGCCGATCTCGCGCTCGCGACGACCGATGCGCTCGAGCGACTGTTCGGCGCGGACGGCGACGTGGTCGTCGCTCCGGGGCGTGGTGGCGGAACGAACGCGCTCGTCGTTCGCCACCCCGAGTTCCGAGTCGACTACCACGGCGCGTCCTATCTGGATCACTGTGAGACGGCGACGGCCGTCGATGCGACGCTCGAAACCCTCGATTCGTTCCGTCTCGGTACGGACGTCGACGAACCCGAGGACCTCGTCGAGGTGCTCGTCCACGGATCGGCGTCGAATCGCACCCTCACCTGCCTTCGTCGACTCGGATTCGAACTCGAGCGCTCGAGTGGCCGCGTCGGAATCGCTCGAGCAACGCCTTCCTCGAGTTGAATAGGACCACCCCCCACTGGCCGTCGCACGATGTGAAGCGCTTATGTGTCGAGCCACGGGAATTCGACGTAATGATTCCCGGGGCGAGCGAGTACGGTATCGACCTGACGGTCGACGAGGCGGCGGTCGAGGACCTCTGTGCGGTGACTCCCGACGACGTCGACGCACCGCCGGAACTGACCTTCGCACGGAACGTCTTCATCCCGTTGACGACGGCCTGTCGCTACACCTGTACGTACTGTACGTACTTCGACGCGCCGGGGCAAGCCTCGCTGCTCAGCCTCGAGGAAGTCCGAGACATCTGTAAGCGCGGTGCTGACGCAGGTTGTACGGAGGCGCTCTTTACGTTCGGCGACGACCCGGACGAGCGCTACACCGAGATTCACGAGCAACTCTCCGAGTGGGGCTACGACTCGATTCACACCTACCTGCGCGCGGCCTGCGAGGTCGCCCTCGAGGAGGGGCTCTTACCTCACGCGAATCCGGGAGACCAGACGCGCGAGCAGATGGAGACGGTCGCCGACGTCAACGCCAGCATGGGCGTCATGCTCGAGACGACGGCCGAGGTCGACGCTCACGCTGGCCCCCGACAGAAAGAGCCGGGACAGCGACTCCGGACGATCCAGACCGCGGGTGAACTCGACGTCGCGTTCACGACGGGCATTCTCGTCGGCATCGGCGAGACGTGGCGCGACCGAGCCGAGAGCCTCCTCGCCATCCGCGAGATGCACGAGCGCTACGACCACATTCAGGAGGTAATCGTCCAGCCCGTCGTCGACAACGAGCGCTGGTCGGACGGCTCGCCCGCCCTCGAGGCGATGCGACGGGTGACGGCGATGGCCCGCGTCGCCCTCCCCGAGGAGATTTCGGTCCAAGTCCCGCCGAATCTCGCCCCCGCTCGAGAGCTGATCGACTGCGGCGTCGACGACCTCGGCGGGGTCTCGCCCGTCACGGACGACCACATCAACCCCGACTACAAGTGGCCCGCGCTGCGCGAACTCGAGGAGATCGCCGCCGCCGCGGACCTGCCACTGGGCGAACGGCTGCCGGTCTACGAGCGATTCCTGCCAGACGACCTGCGAACCAACGCGTTCGACGGCGTGGCTGCTGACGGAACGGTCGGCGCGAGCGGGAATCGGAACCCGAACGCAGATCGCGAGTGGATTTCACCGACGATTCGCGACGCACTCGCGGCCGACGACGAGGCTGGCGAGCGCTACCGGTCGGTGCTTCGAAGCGAGACGACCGTCGTGTCGCGAGAGCAGTAACCGGACGACGGTTTGGCAGCCGGAAAACAACCGAACCACACGTTCGGCTCGACGAATGCGTGTGATTGGTAGACGTAAACACTGGTCCCTCCCAACTTATTGGAAGATAGGTAGCCGGGAGAGATAGAACACGAGTAACGCGGCGGTGTACACCAATCCAATAATTCGTAACCCGGCGGCGGTGCGCTCCTGTTCCTTTGGGAGCAGTTCCGGAATCCCCATTAGAATCCACAGAATGCCAAAGTACAGCGCAGCCGAGACACTCTCCAAGCCGACGAGATGGTAGTAGGCGTATAGAGCGAGGAAGAAGAGACCGATGGCTATCCAGACACCTCCTGTAGTCCACCCATCGGGTTCTCTGAATATTCGCTCTTTCATAGCTGTCGTAATATATCAGGAAATAAATAACTTCTCGTACGCCGTCGGAGGGCGTGTCGTGTTTCTCGGTGGTTACATCGTCCACCGCCGCATATTTCCCCTCCCTCTCCACTCGAGCCCCGCGTCGACGTTCGCGCTTGCACACATCGAACAGGACGCCACACTGGTGACCGTCGTCCACAACTCGAGTTCGACCGACTCGAGTTCGTTGGCGGTCAATCGTGCGCCCGTCCTCGTGCCGACGATTACGAACAGGAGAAACCGCCGTCGACGACGAGCGCGTGGCCGGTGATCCAGTCGGCCTCGTCGCTCGCCAGGAACAACATCGCGTTGGCGATATCTTCGGGCTCGCCGAGGCGTTTCAGCGGGTAGTACCGGGACATCTCCTCTTTGGTCGCCTCCCACTCCCCTTCGCTTCGGTTACTGCGGGGCATCGGCGTGTCGGTGACGCCGGGACAGACCGCGTTGGCGCGCACGCCGTGGGGGCCGACCTCCGAGGCGACCGTGCGGGTGAAGTTGACGATGGCCCCTTTCGACAGCGAGTACGCGCCGAGTTGTGGCGCGCCGATGACGCCGGCCAGCGACGCGGTATTGACGATCGCTCCGGAGCCCTGGTCCTTGAACTGCGGAATAACGGCCTGACAGCCGTTCCAGACGCCCTTGACGTTCACGTCGATCACGCGATCCCGTTCGCTCTCGTCGATCTCTTCGATCGACGCGCGCTGGTGGCTCACCCCCGCGTTGTTCACCATGATGTCGAGTCCGTACTCCGCGATCGTCTCGTCGACCGCCGCCTGCACGCCCGCCGCGTCACAGACGTCGACCTCGAGTGCCGCCCCCTCGTGCCCCTCTTGCTCGAGTTGCGCGAGCGTCTCCTCGGCCGCTTCGCCGTCGATATCCGCCGCGACGATCGTGGCGCCTTCTTCGGCAAAGCGCGTGGCTGCTTCTCGTCCGAGTCCGGAGCCGGCTCCCGTGATAAACGCTGTCTTGTCTTCGAGTCGCATACTCTCTGCTCCGAGAACATCCTACAATAAAGTGCCGGCGTATGCCAATACTTCCCACAGATATAGCCAACGCGAGAACGAACCTGCGGATGGGTCGGAACTGGGCGGTGAGACTCGAGACGCTGACCGCTCGAGGGCGTCAGTCGTCCGCTGGCGCGACTCGTTCCTCAGTCGAAAGTAACGGGGTGCCGTCGGACTTCGGGCCGAGTCGCGGCCCGATCGGCGACTCGTCGGGGTCGACGATTCGGCGGGTCTCGTAATCCGTCGATCGTTCGACCGGGACGCGACCGACCGAGGTGATCAGGTCGGCGTAGTCCGCGAACGATCGATACTCGCCGTACTCCCCGCCCGCGCGCTTGGTAATCTCCTCGGAGAGAATCGTCCCCATGAAGTCGTCCGCGCCACAGGAGAGCATCTTCAGCCCCTGCTCGTCGCCGTACTTGACCCACGAGGATTGGATGTGATCGACGTTGTCGAGAAAGAGCCTCGAGACGGCGATCAGCAGTTCGTCCTCGTCGGTGCTCGCCCCGCCGGAGACGACGTCGTGCTCGAAGAGAGGGGTGTTCTGGTGGACGAACGAGAGCGGGACGAACTCCGTGATCGCGCCGTCGACGCGCTCTTGAAGGTCACGCACCCGCTTCAGGTGTAGTGCGCGGTGGGCCTCGTTCTCCACGTGCCCGTACATCATCGTCGCCGTCAGCCCCATGCCGACGTTCGCGGCCGCCTCCATGGCCTCGAGCCAGCCGTCGGTATCGATCTTGCCGGGGCAGATGACGTCTCTGACCTCGTCGACGAGAATTTCGGCCGCCGTCCCGGGAACCGTATCGAGACCGGCCTCGTGAAGGCGGCTGTAAACCTCCTCGTAGGACCACTCCGTGCCTCGTCGGGCGTGGTAGCCCTCCTCGGGCGTCATCGAGTGGACGTGGACGCCGTCGACGCTCATCGCGTCCATCTGCTCGACGTAGGTGCCCGGATCGGTCGCGTACCGTTCCGGGGGCTTGTAATTGACCGCCTTCGGGTCGGGGTGGGCCTCGAGAATCTCTCGGTGTTCCTCGTCGAGTGCGAACGCGGGGTGAAGCCCGGAAACCGAGGTAACCTCGTAGATGCCTCGGTCGACGGCGTCGGCGACGATCTCGCGGGACTCCGCGGGCGTCTTCGTGAACCCGGCCGTCTCCACGTCGGCGTCGCGCTCGAAGGTGTGTGCGGCGTCTTTGAAGTTACAGAACAGACAGCCGACGTTGCAGGCCGTCGTGACGTTGTTGTTCAGGTTCGCGACGAACGTGACCTCCTCGCCGACGACGTCCGCGCGCCGGCGGTCGGCAGCCTCGAGCACCTGCTCTTTGCGGGTTCGGTCGATTCCCTCGTCGTCCGTTCCCGTCGTCAGTAGTGCAATCGCGTCGTCGACCGTGAGTCGGTCGCCAGCGCGTGCTTTCGCCAGTGCATTCTCGAAGGACTGGTCGGTCTCGGGGACGTGCTCGAACGTCAGATCTGCCTCGGTCACCGGGCGCTCCATCGACGAAGCAATACCCGCACAGCGAGAAAAGGGTGATGGATTGTCGTGTCCCTCACCGGAAAGTCGGGACTGTCTCTCCCGAATAGCGGAGAATTATGCCGGGGAGGGGTCGAATCGCGTCGTTCCGTCCGAAACAATGAACGTGTGTGAGGATCAGCACGTGATACGAATGGAACGCTCGCCGATCGGTGTGGGACGATTGCGACGGGACGAAACGGCGTACATCGTGGGAGCGATTTCGGGTGCGCACTTTCTCTCTCACATCTACTTGCTCGCGTTCCCGCCGCTGTTTCCGTTGTTGGGATCCGAGTTCGATCTGACGACCGGCGAACTCGGACTGCTCGTGACGGCGATTTACATTCCGACGCTCGTCCTCCAGATTCCCCTCGGCGAGCTCGTCGACCGAATCGGGGCGAAACGCATCCTCATCGGCGGTCTCGTCGTGACCTCGCTGGGGATCACGCTCGCCGGCGCGGCGACCTCCTACTGGATGCTACTCGCGTTCGCGCTCCTCTCGGGAGTCGGCCAGTCGGTCTTTCACCCCGCCGACTACGCGTTTCTCGAGAGCGTGACGACCGAGTCGAATCAAGGGAAGGCGTTCAGTTTGCACACGTTCGGCGGCTTCGCCGGGTTCGCCGCCGCGCCCATGTTGCTCGGCGGAATCGGGATCAGGTACGACTGGCAACTGGCGCTGTTCGTCACCGGCTCGCTCGGGTTTCTCTACGCCGCGGTCCTCGCGCTCACCGCCGCACCAGTGTACCGCCGGCAGATCCACACTCGCGAGACGAATGGCGGACGCGACGACGGTGAGTTCGCGAGCGAACTCGAGACCGAGAATCCGATCAACGAGCGGACGACCGAGTCAGGTTCGAGCGAGCCGGGTGACACTGAATCGACCACCTCCGGATCGACGCTCCGCCAGACTGCGGCCCAACTTCTCCAGCCCCGCCTGCTCGTCGTCTTCGTGTTCTATCTGCTCTCGATGATGGCGATCGTCGCGTTGCAGTCGTTCACGACGGTGTTCGCCGTCGACTCGCTCGGCTTCGACGACGCGAGCGCGAACAACGTGTTGACCGCGTACCTCGTCGGCACCGCGGTCGGCGTCATCGCGGGCGGGCCACTCGCCGATCGCGTGCCGTTCCAGCCCGTTCTCGTGGGCGCGTTCGCCATCGCCGCCGTCGGCACCGTTGGGGCGGTCGCCGTCGCCCCGAACATGTCCTTCGTCGTGGCCGCCGTGATCTTCGCGTTCGTCGGTGTAGCGATCGGCATCGCGTTGCCCTCGAGAGACACGTTCGCGACGACCATGGCCGAGGCCGGCTCGACCGGCAAGAGCTTCGGCTTCTTCTTCACCGGACTCTCACTCGGTGCCGTTTTGAGCCCGGCGCTTCTCGGGGCGCTCATCGACGTGACGTCCGTGCTCGTCGCCTTCCTCGTCGTCGCCGGGATCCTGCTCGTCGCCGCCTCGGTGATCGTCGTCGTCTCCGTGCTCGGCGTGCTCGAGGGTCCCTCCAACGACCGTGAGGACGCGTCCCCTCGGTAACGGCAGTCGTGTCCCGACAACGGTAGGCCGTCCGTGACGGTGTTTCGCCCTCGATCACTCGAGTCCGCGACAGATACTGAAACCTTCTTACGGTCCGGACACGGCAACTGAGGTATGAACTGCGGCGGCGGTCACGATCAGAGGTGTCACACGTGACGAGCGTCAAGGAGTTCCGCATCGACGAGGCGGCGACGGCCGACGAACTCGGCCGGGGGACGTTCGTCTTCACCGACGCGTACTCGGTCTTCGACTGGGGGAAGATGCCCGATCAGATCCCCGAGAAGGGAGCGAGCCTCTGTGCGATGGGGGCGTACAACTTCGAACTGCTCGAGTCCGAGGGCGTCCCGACTCACTACCGCGGCGTCCTCGAGCAAGGCGAAGTCGTCCCCCTCGAGGAGGCGTCGCGTCCGCCCTGGGAGATGGCCATCGACCTCACGCAGGTGCCCGACCTGCCGAACGACGGCCGCGAGTACGACTACGACCACTATCACGAGGCGGCCGGCGAGAACTACCTGATTCCCCTCGAGATCGTCTTCCGGAATCGGGTCCCTATCGGCTCGAGTCTGCGACGACGGACCGACCCGTCCGATCACGGTCTCGACTTCGACGAGTGGCCGGAAGGAGTCGTCGAACTCGAGGAGCCGATCGTCGAATTCTCGACGAAGTACGAGGAGGGCGACCGCTACCTCGCACGCGAGGAAGCCGACGCCATCGCCGGCCGCGCCGCTATTTCGGACCTCGAGTCGCTCGCTCGTGAGGTCAACCGAGTCATCACCGAGCAAGCCGAATCGGCCGATCTGGTCCACGAGGATGGCAAGATCGAATGTCTGTACTACGGGGCGGCTGCTGCCGCCGATGGCGAACGGGCCAACGGGCCCGTGAGCGGCGAGGTTCGCGTCGCCGACGTCGTGGGCACCTTCGACGAGAACCGATTCAGCTACGAAGGGACCCAACTCTCCAAAGAGGTTCTTCGACAGTATCACAAGCGAACCCAGCCGGAGTGGGTTCAGGCCGTCAAAGACGCGAAGGCCGAAGCCAGAGAGAGCGACGTCGCGGACTGGAAATCGCTCTGTGAGGCGGAGCCAGACCCGCTCGAGGACGACGTGATCGAACTCGCTCGCAACCTCTACTGTGCCGGGGCAAACGCCTACACCGGGCACGAACTGTTCGACGCGCCGCCGCTCTCGAGTGCGATCGGTGCGGTTCAGCGGTTGTAACGCTCGTCGGCTTCGCTAGTCGACCGATATTCTACACCTCAGCTATACTATGCGATTTTCGTCTCTCCTCAGTGGCGACGCACCATCTCTTCGTGGTGCGTTTGACTCACACAAGCATGCTACTAGATACCAGTATACATCCGTGGGTTGACACAGAAATTCTCATATGCGCTGGGAAGTAACGGACGATTAGAGCACCAATGACCCTCGCTGCAAGTGGAACCGTCGCGAGTATCGTTCCGTTCGACCCAACGTACGGTATCGCCGTCGTCGCAAGCGTCATGCTTGCCGTCTTCGTCCTCGGGATGGTCGCCTTCGCACTCGCTCCCGTCTTCTCCTCGTGGGGCGGTCAGACGAGCGGAGTCGCCGCCTCGGCCACGCCCGACGCAGAGCCAAGCGACGATTAATTCTTCGCGACCAATTGCCGTCACTTCTCGAGACGAGAGCGCCGGCCCGCGTACTGATTCCCCGCTCGAGCGAGCGCGCTCGCGACCCGAATCGGCTCCGGTCGCCCGCCCTCGGGAGTGAACGCTCGCACGACCGTCGCGGCGTCGCTCGCATCACAGCCGAGGTGACGAACGTAGACCGTCTCGTCGTTGACCGAGACGGGCCGACGCGCTGGGAGCGCGCGGTAGCGCTCGAGTCTGTCCTCGAGAGACGCACCGCTGAAGGCATCGCGGAGTCCCGACTCGAGGCCGTCGCTCTCTTCGAACGTGACGGCGATCACTGGCCGGTCGGCTCTCTGATGGATGTGTGTGAGGTCGAGAAGGTTGTACCACGCGGGGGCGACGCTGCCGACGAGCACGTACCGGACGTCCGGTCGGATACACTCCTCGAGCAGCGAGCAGACGGCGTCCGTCGCGTCGGTTCCACCGACAGCACACGACCGAAAGGCGGCGTCTTCGACGACTCGATCACGACGGACGACAACGCCGGCGAGGGTGCTTCGCTCGTCGCTCGGCCCGACCGATTCGGCGATTCCCAGCGCCCGCACCCCGGGCTTCATCACTCCTCGTCTTTGATGTCCTCGAGTCGATCGAGTAACTCGTCGCTCGAGGCACCATTTTCGAACTCGATCGTCCCGTCGTGGTTGTTTTCACCGGATTGTACCGCTTCCTCGTCGTCAAAATCTGCGTCCACTTCCTGTTGCTCAGATTCGTCGTAACTCCCGAAACCCATACGGGCATCACTACGTCTTTCCGGGTAAAAAATCTCGTGGTCAGTTCGTTCACACTCCTCCCTCAACGACCACGCCACTCCCTGTGCGCCCTCGGTCGTCCCCCTCCGGACGGCACCATTTTGAGGCCGGCCCTCGAGTCGCCACGTATGGACGTTCATCACGTCACGGCAGATGCGGAGACGTTCACCTGCAACGCCTTTCTCGTCCTCGGCGAGGAGACGACGCTCGTCGACGCCGGCGCGTGGGACGGCGTCGTCGACGAGATCCAGTTGTACACGGACGAGGTCGATAGCGTCGTTCTCACCCACCAACACGGCGATCACGTCGCCCAACTCGAGGCCGTCGTCGACGCCTTCGATCCGGACGTGTACGCCTACGACGACCATCCGACGCGGACGCAGGAGATTCGCGACGGCGACACGGTGTCGATCGGCGACGACGACTTCGACGTGGTTTACACGCCCGGCCACGCGGACGACCACGTCTCGTTCGTCTCCGAGTCGTCGCTCTTCTCGGGTGACGTCGTGGTCCACGACGACGGCGCGTTCGACTACGGCAGTTTCGGTCGGACGGACATGGCAGGGCAATCCCGCGAGCGGCTCATCGAGAGCATCGAGACACTCCTCGAGCGGCTGCCCGACGGAATCGAACACATGTACGCCGGTCACGGCGGCATCTTTCACGGCGATGTCCGGGACGTCGTCGAAACCGCTCTCGAGCGAGCGAGCGAGCGCCAGCCGAAGTACCCCGACGAGTGAGTGAGTCTCCTGCCGAACGAGCGTCAGCTCCTCGGAGACACTCACGCACCGTTCAGACGCATCCGTTCATCGTCAGAACGGTTCTCGAGTAAACCGTTCACGCGAGGTCACGACTTCGACGCCAACTCGATCGTGCAACAGTTGTCAGATGGCTTTCACCGTCGTGTACCGTTAGGACCTGTTCAACTACCGAAAAGAATACGGTATTGCGGCAATTTTTAGTGTGCATGGCTCACGACAAGAGCGACGGGTCCAGCACTGACGGAGGGTGTGAGTTACTATCATCCGTGGATGGGGGAACGGAGACGTATCGTCGGTTGGGACTCCTCTTGGACGTTCTGTCGAACTGCCATCGTCGGTTTGCCCTGTACTATTTGCTCGAACACGAGGTTGCGACGGTCGAGGAATTGACCCAGTACCTTCTGAGAGAGTACCAGGAACGACCGTCACTCGAGCACGGAGGCGGCGACTTCGATGCCGTCCACACCGCACTCGTACACGGTACTCTGCCAAAACTGGCGGGCGCGGGTATCGTCGAGTACGACACCCGAAGCCAGATGGTCCGTTATCGACGCTGTTACACCGAATTGCCGCCGCTTCTCGCGGCGTGTGCGACTCTCGAGGGAGTTTCCGTATCCGTCGACTGAGACGTGCTGGCGGACGAGTATCCACCGTGTGACCCGCTCCGCGTCGCTGGCACACGACGCGAATCGAACGGAGTCCTGTCGGTCGTAAGTGTTGTGAGAAGTCGAAAAGACCGTTGCCGTCGGATTATGCTGCGCGGGCTTCTTTCGCCTTCGGTCGGAGGTTCTTGTAACCGCACTTGCGGCAACTGTCCGCACTCTGGGAGTTACGGGCGTTACAGCGCATGCAGATCATTTTCTCTAGCGTTCGTTTTTCTGCGGCGTCGAAACTGGCCATATCGCTTCGTTAGCCTGTCGACCATATAACCGCTGTGGTCCGACACTCCGCCGGGGCCGTTGATCGCAAAGGGAGCCGAATCCGGCTCAGGAGCCGTCCGTCGCAGTCGACTCGTCGGCAGGGTCCTCGTCTGCCAGATACTCGTCTTGAACGGCGACGACGTCACTCGAGTCGCCACACTCGCTGTAGCGTCGCAGGGGCTCTTCGTTGAGCGTCAGAAACGTCTCGCCCCAGCGAAACGGCTCGAGGAGCGCTTCGGCCCGCTCGTAACGGTCGAAGATACAGCACGCCCCGGCGAGGGCTTCGACGGTCGTCAGCTGAAACGGGCGACCGTAGTTGATCGGATTCGCCGCGACGAGGAAGGGGAGCGCCCGGTGGACGCCGTTCATCCGAAACGAGGCCGCTTCGGCGGACTCCCAGGAACAATCGAGTGCCACGAGCGTCCCGAGTCCGTCCTCGAGGTCGGCCGGCGAGAGCGCCTGCTCGGCGTGGGGATTCAAGACGACGCCGTAGGGCACTTGCTCCATCCGTCGGTAGAGCGTCGCCTCGTCGAACTTCTCGAGTCGACGGGCGGTACACTTCTTCGGGTCGTCGTCGCCCTCGTAGTAGACGTGACACTCCACGGCCTCGAATACGATCGGACCCGGGAAAAGCCAGTCGATAACCGTGGCCACCGCCTCGAGCACGACATCTCGGTCGGCCGGGGAGGCGAGCGACGCGAGGGGTTCCGAGTCCCGACTCAGGCTTCGTGAATCGTCTCGCCGCGATTCAGACGCACCGCGATGGAGAACGTCTGATCCGCCTCGCGTCGAGTCGGGAAGTGCGCGGCCATATAGCGGGCGCTCGCGATCAGCGGGACTCGACGTCGCTGCTCGAGGTCGATCGTCGACTCGCCGTCTCGAGCGTCCTCGCCGTCGTTCGCCCGTTCCTCGGCGAGTTCGGCCTGTCGGAACGCCGCCTCGAGGTTTTGGAGCGTGTGGAACCCAGCGTCTTCGCGCAGCAGTCCGTGGCCCAGCGTGCGTCGGAGCGCGTCAGGATCGCCGTCGCAATCGTAGAACTCGGCGACGAGCCGTCCGGCTTCGTTCACGTCGTCCTCGGTGTCGAAGGTCTCGAGGAGGTCGTCGAGGATCGCCTCCGTGTCGCGGCCGGTGTCGTTGTCACCGGGTTCGGGGATCGGCGCGGGCGGCGTGTTGAGGAACCGATCGAGGTAGACCGAGATGGCCGCGTCGAAGACTCCGCGATAGCACTCGACCGCGTCCGTCCGTCGTGTCGACTGCTGCACCGCGTTCGCGTACGTGAACGTGTGATGGACGGTGTTCCAGTCGCTGAACTCGTTCGCAGTGCCAAACTGGGCGACGCGCGTCGCGGCGGCGTAGGTAACTTCGTCGGCGAGGGCTTCGGCCGTCGCTCCCGCGCTGACCGCGTCGGCGAGCGCGTCGACGATGGCGTCGGGATCGTCGCTGCGCAGCGTCTCCTGGAACCCGGCGGGCGGCGACCAGGTCGCCTCCGCGGCCGCACCCGCCGCGACCAGTTCCTCGAGGCCGCTCGTTTCCGTTACGTCGCCGCCGTAAACGTCTTCGAGGATCGCGACGAGGTCGACCGGTTGGCGCCACGACGACCGCTCGTCGCTGCGATCGGCACTCACGAGGGGCTCGATTAGACTCGGCAGAATCTCGTCGGCGGCCTCCCAGCCGACGTGCTCGAGGCTTTCGAAGGCCTTGTTGACGAAGTCGAGGACGTGCCCGGTCGAGAGATAGGGGTGGTCGGTCGCGGCGGAGACGAGCAATTCCGCGACCTCGGATTCGGAACGCCCCGACGCCACGGCGGTGCGGAGACACCGTTCGGCACCGTCGCGGTCGCGAACGTCGACGCAGTCGCGAAACCACGATTTCAATCGGCCGAAGTCGACGTTCTCGGTCGAAAACGAGGGCTGGCCGAAGCGCGGCGGTTCACCCGCACAGTCGTTCGCGACGTGGCGAACGCCCGTATACAGGGCGCGCTTTCGATCGATCGCCTCGAGGTCGTCGATCACGTTCGCCATGCACCCGAGGATCGTGAGGCCGGGACCCCAACCGGACTCCCGGTATCGCGTCCCGAACTCGAGGGTCGTCGCCATGGGTTCCCGGTAGTCGACGCCAGCGTCGAGCAGTCCGATCGCCGACTTCGCGGTGACGAGTCGAAGGTTCTCCTCGAGGCCGGCCTCGAGGCGCGTCGCCCAGTGATCTTCGGGCGGCAACTCGCGCGCTGGATTCGGATTCACGTAGACGGTGCCGTCTCGGATCTCGATCGGATACGTCTGGACGTCGTCGGCCCACGGATCGAACGTATCGCCACAGGAGAGTTCGAACCGCGCGTGGTGCCAGTGGCAGGTGAGAATGCCGTCGTCGACGGTCCCTTCGACCAGCGGAAATCCCATGTGCGGACAGCGATTGTTCACGGCTCGAACCTCGTCTTCGTGGGAAAACACGGCGAGTGGGGTTCCGTCGATACTCACCAGTTCGCGACCCGTTTCCTCGAGGTCGGCCAACGAGACTGCCGCGTGAAACCCGTCTTCGGACGCCATACGTTACCTGTTGACACGAACCGGCGTAAGTGTTCGCTGTAATCAGTTATCGGACGCAGGTCGATCACCGGCGAGTCGGGTTTTCCGAGTACGTCAGGACGAAGAGACGGTCGCTCGAAGTGCCACGCTTTTGGCGCTCGCGCTCGAACCGTTTCGACTATGGACTCGGTCGCCCTCGTCCGGCGCTACTACGACGCGCTCGACCAACACGAGTACGAGACGCTCGAGGACGTGCTCTCCCCCCAGTTCGTCCAGCGTCGCCCCGACAGAACGTTCGAGAACCGCGAGGCGTTCGTCCGGTTCATGCGCGAAGAGCGACCGAATCCCGACACCAGCCACGACCTCGAGAGGGTCGTTGCCGACGGTGATCACGTCGCAGTCAGCGGTCGGGTCCTCAACGATGGGGCGGTCTTGCTCGAGTTTGCGGACGTGTTCGCCCTCGAAAACGGGCGAATCACGCGGCTCGAGACGTACTCGCGATAACAGCGGGCGCACCGAAAAGACGTTAGCAGAAGTGGACCCAGTACGTGTGTCCGTTCGCACAGGTTACTTTCCGTTGCTCACCGAACGCTGCGACCGAGTGGCTGGTCTCGAGGTTGACGTCCTCGTCGGGAACTTCGATACTGGTCAGTGCATCACAGTGGTAGCACTTGACCTGGCGTGTCGCTGTGAGTTGCATTCGCGTCCACCGTGCTAAACTTTGACTCGGTAGTATATAACAAATTTTCAGGCGGGCTGGAGACACTCCGAAACTGGCCCGTTTGCCGACTGTTCGCCCGACCCGTGACACGGTCTCGAGTCTCTCAGGCCGAGCAGTTGTTCGGCCCGAGTTCGAGTTCCGTTCGTTCTTCGGGGGGTGCCTCTTTCGCCCCGCGATTGAGGTCGATGATCTCCTCGTAGTTCGCCGGCTTCTCGCCCGCGTCGGCCATCCGGTCGACGAACTCCTCCTCCTCGAGGTCGAGCAGATCGATCTCGGTTCGCGCCGTGCGGATGGTCGTCTCGACCGCCTCACCCGGGGAGCCGTGTTCGAACTCGCCGTCGGCGGTGACGGTGACGTGTCCCGGCAGGACGAGAATACTCTCGGGTTCGGCGAGGAGCGTCCTGTGCAGCGATTCGTAGAGCAGCCGCGCACCCGTCTCGCCCGATTTCGCAGGTTCGTCGTTCGATTCCGAGTCGTCTTCTGACTCGCTCTCGTCGAACTCGAGTTCCGTCCGTCCCGTCGAGTCGACGTGTAACGTGTCGGCGCTCAACAGCGCGACGTCGTCGACGAGCAGGTTGATCATCTCGCTCGTGTGCCCCGGCGCGAGAACGGCTTTCACCTCGCGCTCGCCGACCGACACCACCTCGTTTCGCTCGAGGGGCGTGAACTCGACCTCGACGTCACGTCCGGTCGCCCGCTCGCCGAGGTAGTAGGGGACCTCGAGTCGGTCGGCGAGGTCCCGGCCGCCGGAGATGTGATCGGCGTGAACGTGCGTGTCGATCACGCCGGCGATCGTCAGCCCGGCTTCTTCGGCGGCGAGTTGGTACTCGTCGATGTCGGCGGTGGGATCGACGACGACCGCCTCGCCGGATCGGGCACAGCCGACGACGTAGCCCAGACAGCCCTTCGCTCGCCGCTGGACCTGAACGACCGTGAGACCGTCCCCGCCGCGTTCGTCCGTCTCGATTTCGACGTGACTGTAGACGCCGCTCCAGCCTTCCATCCCGCCGTCGACCGTCTGCACGTCGTACTCGTCCGTCGCCGACTCGAGTTGGGTCGCCAGGTTCCCCGAGGAGATCCCCTTCGCACAGGTCGTGATGACGCGTTCCGCGTCGCCGACGGTCTCCTCGAACTCCTCGAGTCGCCCGTTTAGCTCCTCTTCCGGCCCGAAGGGAAAGTGGAGCGCGCCCGGCATGTGCCAGGATTTGTAGCTCTCTTCGGGACGCGTATCGACGAGCGTGAACTCCTCGTCCTCGTCGAGTAACGCGGCGAGTCGGTCAGCAGAGAGGGTCGTGACCATGTGTATCACCTACGTTCGCCGGCGTTGTAAACGTCGTCACGGCGTATCCACGCCCGGCGGCGTATGTGTGCGGTGATCTTTGGGACTGGAAGGCCGGCACAGACCAGTTGGCCTGCTGTCAGCTGATGACTGATTCGTCGCCATCCGCCCTCCTATCGGAGCGTCGGCCGGCTCACCGACTGCTCTCGAGTTCCCGTCGATGTCACAATGGTTACGTTCGTTCGCTCGAAATTCAGGTTCAACGAATGACAGCAATCCGTGGTATCCTCAGTGGACTCCTCGCCAGCGTCATCGGCATCATCGTCATCGGCCTGCTCGCGACGATCGTCTTCGCCGTGGCGATTTTCGTCATCTCGACCGGAGCCGGCCTCGCCGGCTACGACCCAAGCGCGGACTTCGTCGTCCTCTCCGCAGCGTTAGTCGTCGTCTCCGTCATTCTCACCGGCGGGTTTACGCCTCGTCTGTCCGGTTCTGGCTCGAGCGACGAGGGCGACGAGACGTTCGAAGATCGCACCTTCAACTGATCGAGGCTGTTTCGTTCGACGGGAATCGCAGAGCCCAGAGAGGGTAACTTATCTGATAGTCCCTCCAATGGAGGGCTATGTCCCTCTCCGATTCCATCACTGCCGCCGTGGCGGTGTTTCGGCGTCGTCCGTCGGATTTCCTCCCCTGGTATCTCCTCGGCGCGGCGATCCCCGCGATCGTGCGACTCGTGCCGTTTCTCGCCGTCGTCGTCGGATACCTCTATCTCGAGCTCACCGGGCGACTCGCGGTGATGCACGACTCTCTCGGCCAGATCGACGGTTCGCCGCCGGATCAACACGCAGACCAGGAGGCGTTCGACGAGTGGGCGGGCGGATTCGAACCCGTCTTCGAGCAACTGTTCACGCCGACGATGGCCCTCATCGTGCTCGCGACGATCATCGTCTCGGTCGGGCTGATCCTCGTGTTGTTCCCGTTCGTCAGCGCCGGCCAACTCACCGCCTGTAGTGCCAGACTCATCGACAAACGTGGTTTGACCGCCGGGATCGCCGGCGCACGCCGGTACTGGCTGCGCTTTCTCGGGCTGTACATCCTCGAATTTCTGCTCTGGGTCGGTGCCGTCATTGCAGTCGGAATGGGGGTGGCGTTCACCGCGACGGTCGTCACTGCCCTAACGGGGGAAGGACTCCTCGCCGGGGTGTTCGCGGTCGTCGCGCTGTTTGGCTTCATCGCCGTCCTCGCAGCTATCCGGGCGGTGTTCGCGTTCGCTCCGGTCGCCGTCGTCGTCGACGACACGACGACGTTCGCCTCCGTTTCGAACGCCGCGTCGTTCATCTGGTCGAGTCCGGTCGCCGCCGGGTTCTACTACCTCATCACGATCGGATCGATGATCGCCGTGTCGACGGTTTCGGGGGTCCTCGTGTTCTTCGACGTCGTCGCCTTCTCCTCGCTCCTCACGATGATCCTCCTCTTCCCGTTCCTCGACCTACTGAAGGTCGCCCTCTACAACGATTACCGTAACCGGCTGGCTCCGCCGTCGACGCCCGATCGCACGCTCCGTCGACAGTTCAAGAGCGGAATGGGACGCGGCTGGCGCGAAATGACGACGTTTATCAGACAGAGCCTCGGCACGCACGCGCTCGTCGTCGCGCTCGGCCTCCTCAGTTTCTGGGTCGGCTGGGAAGCCGCCGAACCCATCGCCAACGCCGGCCTCGAGACCTCGATCTCCGCCCGTCTCGAGGATCACAACCCCCTCGCGGCGACGCTCGAGTTCTTCGGCAACAACTGGATGGTCGCGCTCACGACGGCCTTCTCCGGGGTTGCCCTTGTCGCCCCCGCGATCGCCTCGCTGGTGTTCAACGGCCTGTTCCTCGGTTTCCACGGGCGAACCGAGGTCGAACCCCTCGAGTTGCTCGCGTTCGTGATTCCACACGGCATCTTCGAGATTCCGGCCATCTTCATCGCGACCGCAGTCGGCGTCTGGCTCGGCCGGATCTGGTGGCGGGCGCTCCGTGGCCGGGCGAGTCGCGTCGAGTTCGCGGACGCGCTCGAGCGGACGTTCTGGGTGCTCGTTGGCGTGGGCATCTTGCTCGCGATCGCGGCGGCCATCGAGGGCTTTCTGAGTCCCTACTACTTCCAGCCGTTCGTCTGAGTCCGCCAGTCCTCCCTCGTCCGGTTTCTATCAGCATTCAAAGCTGGAAAATCGCGTGAGTGGTCCCTATTCACGGTGAACACTCAGAAAAATTGCCAGGAACGATTTCGGGTGGTACTAATAGGCACACGGTGAGACCTACGGTATGCAGAATCTTAGTGACGTAATCCTCTCGGACGAACACCAACTCTTTCGTGACGAAACGAAACGCTTCGTCGACAACGAAGTCACACCCGAAGCGCGCGAGCGAGATTCGGAGGGCGAGGAGATGTCTGGGGACCTCATCGACCAACTCGGCGAGATGGGCTTTTTCGGCATTCTCATCGACGAGGAGTACGGCGGACTCGGTCTCGATCTGAAGGCCTACGCCGTCATCGCCGAGGAACTCTCTCGAGGCTGGCTCAGCGTCGGCAGCATCATCGCCCGCGGACAGAGCCTGGCCGGCGCGACCGAGGAACAAAAGGAAGAGTACCTGCCGAAGATGGCCAGCGGCGAGCTGTTAAAGAGTATCGCCATCAGCGAACCCGACGCGGGCAGCGACGTCTCGAACATGCGCCTGCGAGCGGAGAAAGACGGCGACGAGTACGTCCTCAACGGCCAGAAGATGTGGTGTACGTTCGCGAAGGGCTCCGACTTCATCCTCACGTACGCCGTCACTGACCCGGACGCAGAACCCGCCTACAAGGGGATATCGGGCTTCATCGTCGAAAAACCAGCCGGCACGTTCGACCGTGAGGGCCTGAGCGGCCAGCCAATCGATAAGATCGGGTATCACGGCTGGAAGACCTGGGAAGTCAACTTCGACGACGTTCGCGTGAGCGCGGACAAACTCGTCGGCGGCGAGGAGGGCCAGGGCTTCTACCAGATCATGGAGTTCTTCGAGGAAGGGCGCGTCCACACGGCCGCTCGAGCCGTCGGCCTCGCTCGCGCCTCACTCGAGGATTCCCTCCAGTACGCACAGGAGCGCGAGCAGTTCGACGGCCCGATCAGCGACTTCCAGGCGATCCGATTCAACCTCGCGGAGATGGCGACGAAAGTCGAGGCCGCTCGAGCCCTCTCCTTGCTCGTCGCGGAGGCCGTCGACAGCGGCGAACGAGCCGACGCGGAGGCGGCGATGGCGAAGCTCTTCGCGAGCGAAATCGCCGAAGAGGTGACGAGCGAAGGGATCCAGATCCACGGCGGCTACGGCTACACGACCGAGTTCGACGTGGAACGCTACTGGCGAGACGCCCGGCTCACCCGAATCTTCGAGGGCACCAGCGAGATTCAAAAGCGTATCATCGCCGACGACTTGCTGTCTTCCTAACACCCGTTCGAGGCAGATTCTCTCGGGCTCGAGTGTGTTCCGCTTCTTTTCGGGACGAAGGTCCTGTTCAACTCCTCAATAGCTGCGAAGAACGGTGTGTAAGAGACAGAGAAAGAATTCTGCACGGAACCCTCGTTTATTTCTCGCAGAAGGTAGTGAATCGGTCGTTCAGTAGCGCTGTGAATTACTCAATAGTCTCGTCCAGCGCAACACTATTGATTGATTTCGTGATTACGAATTATCGGCTATGTGTTCAACAGCGACGGTAATCCGATAGAGAAGATATACTGAAAATAGCCCGAGAACGACCCCGAACACCTGTATTATCACTCCTAACATTTCAAATCCCATTCCAACGACGAAACCGAAAATGACGAGAAGGCTCACGATAGCTGCATGTGGAATCATTTCATTCTGGCCACTATTACTGGACATACATTTGAAGTAAAACTCTAAACACAAGAAAGTATAGGGCTGTTTGGCTTTACGTTCATCATATTCCTTTCTCATCTCTGCCTGGGAATTTTTGGGAGCTGCTGGAGAGAGAACGATGCGTAGTCCCTTTCTTACCTATTTTGACCGAGCAGTTTCACAGCTAGTGGTAACACTTGGTACGAGGCCCGCAGTTGCCGGGCGAACGATGCGCTGTGGGTGGCGCAGGCCGGTGAACACCGAACCAATAAAGGTGAGCGGTTCCGTCTGCTGGCACATGACGACGACGCTCGGAACGGCGAGCGCGGATCCCGGTGAGATCGATACGGGCCGTCTCGAGGTCGGGGAAACCAGAGACGGCAGCCCGTTCGGTCTCCCAGTCGCCGTGATCAACGGCGAACGGTCGGGGAAGACGCTCTACATACAGGCGGCGAGTGACGGCGACGAACTCAACGGTGTCGGCGTTGTCCAGCGACTCGTCCCGCAACTCGATCCGACGGAACTCGCGGGCACAATTTTGATCGTCGGGATCGTCAACTATCACGCGTTTCAGGTCGCCCAACACCGCAATCCGATCGACGACACGAAGATGAACCGCGCCTACCCAGGTACCGAAACCGGAACCTCGAGCGAACGGATCGCCCACGTGACCTTCGAGACGGCGATGCGAGCGGATCTCGTGTTGGACCTCCACCAGGGCTCGACGAGTCGGATGATCGACGAGGTTCGCGTCCGCTGTGGCAAACGCCATCGACTCCACTCGTCGTGTCTCGAGTTGGCCAAGGTGTTCGGCTGTGGCTACATTCTCGACCAGAAAGGACCGGAAGGCCAACTCGCTCGTGCCGCGCCCGACGAAGGCGTGCCGACCGTCGACCCCGAACTCGGCGGGGCCGTCGGCTGGGACGAGACGAGCATCCAGAAGGGTGTCGAAGGAATCTTCAACGTGCTCACGTACTACGACTTCCTCGAGGGAAGCGTCGACCCGTCCCCGCAGACGCGCGCTCGCGGATTCGAACAGTACGGTGCCTCGTGTGGCGGTCTCATCTCCTTTCAGGTGGAACTGGGCGAGCGCGTCCAGCGCGGCGAGACGCTCTTCGAAGTGACGACGCCCTTCGGCGAACCGAAGACGACGGTGAGCGCAGACAGCGACGGCATCCTCTGGCGAACGCGCCGACTGCCACAGGTCGCGACGGGAGAGTACGTCTGCTCGGTCGCCACCGACATCGACGAGCACTAACATGCCGGCTGATCTCATCTGCCCGGCCTGCGAGCGTGTCTACGACGCGGGACCAGCAGAACCGTGGCGCTGTGCGTGTGGCCACGCCCTCGAGTTCACCGAACGGCCCCATCCGGAGGGCGATCCGCTTCCCTTGCACAACCTCGACACCAGCGACGGACTCTGGACGTTCCACGAGTTCCTGCCCATCGAGAAACACGTCACCTTCCACGAGGGCTTTACGCCCCTCGTCGACGCCCCCGAGTGGGACGCGCAGTTCAAACTCGAGTACGTCTTTCCGACGGGGTCGTTCAAGGATCGCGGAGCTACGACGACGCTCTCTCGAGCCGTCGAACTCGGCGTCGAGAAGGTCGTCGAGGACTCTTCGGGCAACGCCGGCGCTGCGATCGCGACGTACGCGGCCCGTGCGGGTATCGACGCCGACATCTACGTGCCGGCGGACGTCACGCAATCGAAGCTGATGACGATTCAGCGCGCCGACGCCCGTCCGGTTCGGATCGAGGGGAGCCGCCAGGACGTGACCGAAGCCTGTATCGACGCCGTCGAGAGCGGGGCCCAAAGCGCCTCGAGAACTGAGAGCGGGAACGCCCCCCGACAGACCGACGCGGGCTGGTACGCCAGCCACGCCTGGAATCCGGCCTTTTACGCGGGGACGATGACATTCGCGTTCGAAATCGCCGCCCAACGTGGCTGGAGCGTACCGGATGCCATCGTTCTCCCGATCGGCCACGGCACGCTCTTTCTCGGTGCGTATCGTGGGTTCTCGTTGCTCGCCGAAGCGGGAATCGTCGACCGAATGCCCCAATTGTTCGGCGCACAGGCTGCCGGACACGCGCCGATCGTCGACGAACTCGGCTGGGAACCGGCCGACGAAGACGATTTCGAAACCGACATCGCCGACGGCATCCAGATCGCGGAACCCGCCCGCAAAGACGAAATTCTCGAGGCCATCGAGGCGACTGACGGCGACGCGATCGCCCTCGGTGCGGATCCGATCGAGAGCGCCCTCGATCGACTCCACCGTAACGGGTTCTACGTCGAACCGACCTGTGCGGTCGCCCCTGCAGCGCTCGAGGAGTATCGGGAACTCGGGCTAGTGGATTCCGACGCGGACGTCGTCGTCCCGCTGACGGGAAGCGGATTGAAAACGCTTTGATACCCTCGGCTCCGACAGGGTGAACAGATGGTCAGCCGCCCTGCTCGCTTCTGTCCGCGTTGCGGTGGATCCCTCGAGACGACCTCGTTCGACGGCCGCGAACGCGCGCGCTGTTCGACGTGCGAGGAGATTATCTGGCACAATCCGGTCCCCTGTGCGAGCGTCGCCGTCGTCGATCGATCGAGACCCGACCCCGCGGTACTGTGCGTCGAACGCGACGTGCCGCCGGGAGTCGGCGAGTGGACGCTCCCCGGCGGGCACATGGAAATCGGCGAGGACCCCGCCGTGGCTGCCGTCCGCGAACTCGAGGAAGAAACCGGCGTCAGGCTCGACCCCGACGCGCTCTCGCTGCTCGAGGCGACGGCGTTCCCGCCTCGGGAGGGCAAACACGTCGTGACGATCCACTACGTGGCCGACGCGTCCGAAGCACGCGGCGAACCGACGGCCGGCAGCGACGCGCGCTCGGCCCGGTTCTGGTCGCCTGCGGCATTTGACGACACGGCCGAAACGTTCCGGCCGATTCACGAACAGCGGTTTCGCGAGGCCGTCGCCAGCGACGATTTCTCGAGTTCTCGGTGAGGTGGTCTCGGAGTCTCTGGAAACCTGACGGGGGCTCGGCGCAGTTCGACTCGGTATCAAGGGATTCATTATCGGCCCGTCCGAGAATCGGACGATGAGTATACCGTCGTTCGCCATCGGAATCGCCGGCGGGACGGGGGCGGGGAAGACGACCGTCTCGCGAACCGTCGCGGAGACGGTCGGCGAAGCCGTCACCCGCATTCCGCTCGATAACTACTATCAGGATCTCTCGCACATGCCCTTCGAGGAGCGAGCGGACGTCAACTACGACCACCCCTCGGCCTTCGAGTGGGAACTGCTTCGCGAGCAACTGAACGACCTGCTCATGGGCCAATCGGTCGAGATGCCACAGTACGATTTCGAGATTCACAACCGAAAGGACGAACGCGTCACCGTCGAGCCAACGGACGTGATCGTCCTCGAGGGAATCCTTTCGCTGTACGACGAGGAGATCCTCGACATGCTCGATCTGCGCGTCTATGTAATGACCGACGCCGACGTTCGAATCCTCCGCCGGATCGAACGCGACGTCATCGACCGCGGCCGCAACCTCGAGGGCGTCATCCAGCAGTACTTGGGAACGGTCAAACCGATGCACGAACAGTTCGTCGAACCGACGAAAAAGAGTGCGGACGTGATTATCCCCGAAGGTGCGAACCGGGTGGCCGTCGACTTGTTGACCGAGAAGGTCCAGGCCGAACTGACCGACGACGGCGTGGAACGCGAGGCTGGCGTCGATCCCGAGTTGTCGTTCAACAGCCCGACGACGGAGTGATTCCCGTCACGCGGGCCCGTCGACGGCTCCCTCTTGTGTCCGAACGGACGAACCCGACATTCCTTTACTCCAGCCCTGAATACGGGCGGGTATGTTCCTCTCTTTGCGCGCGGAAGTCGAAGCCGCCCTCGAGGACGCGCTGTCGTCACTCGAGTACCCGACCGACGACCTCGGGATCGAAGAACCGCCGGACGACGTCGAGAGCGTCCTCGCCTCGAGCGTTGCCTTCCGACTCGCCAGTGAAGCCGGCGCACCGCCGCCACAGGTCGCCGGCGAACTCGCCGAGGAAATCGACACCGACGAGTTGACGTACGTCTCTGCGATCCAGACGCAAGGCCCCTATCTCAACTTCCTGCCGAGTGACGCTTACTTCGCGACGACGCTCGAGACGGCGACCGAGGAGTCCTACGGGCGACTCGAGGACCGAGAGACGTCCGTCGTCGTCGAGCACACGAGCGCGAACCCGACCGGACCCGTTCACGTCGGTCGCGCGCGGAACCCGATCGTCGGTGACGCCGTTGCCTCCCTCCTCGACTTCGCGGGCTACGACGTCGACCGACACTACTACGTCAACGACGCGGGCCGCCAGATGGCCGTCTTCACTTGGGCCTACGAAACCTTCGACGAGGACGACCTCGAGGGCGAGCCGGAACGCGACCGCATCGAGTACGACCTCGTGCGCTACTACCGCAGGGGCAACGCCTTCCTCGAGAACGCACCCGAGGACGAGGTCGCCGAGGCGGAAGCCGAAATCGGGTCGATCATGCAGGGTCTCGAGAAGGGCGAGGAGGAAGCCTACGAGCGCGTCAGCGAGGTCGTCGATCAGGTTCTCTCGGGGATGAAAGCCTGCCTCGCGCGCCTCCCAGCCGAGTTCGACGAGTTCGTCAAGGAGACGAGGTTCATGCGAAACGGCGACACCGACGACCTCGTCGAACGCCTCGAGAATCTCGACGAAGCGGTCTACGAGGAAGACGCCTGGCAACTCGAACTCGAGGACCACGGCATCGACAAGAACCTCGTTTTCCTTCGCTCGGATGGCACCTCGCTGTACGCGACCCGTGACCTCGCCCACCACGAGTGGAAGTTCGACAACTACGACGAGGCCGTGACCGTCCTCGGCGAGGACCACAAGCTGCAAGCGAGGCAACTGCGGACGACCCTCGAGTTACTCGGCAACGACACCGACGACCTCCAGCAGGTGCTCTACTCCTACGTCAACCTGCCGGAAGGGAAGATGAGCACCCGTCGAGGTACCGGCGTTGACTTAGACGACCTCCTCGACGAGGCCATCGACCGCGCCCGCCAGGAAGTCGAGGACCGACTCGACGAGCGCATCCGCGACGACGACCTCTCCGAGGACGACATCGATCGAATCGCCCACCAGGTCGGTATCGGTGCCGTTCGCTACGACATCGTCTCGAAACAGCCGACGAAAGCGATCACCTTCGAGTGGGAGCAAGCCCTCGACTTCGAAGCCCAGTCCGCACCCTACGTGCAGTACGTCCACGCCCGAACCTGCGGTATTCTCGAGGAAGCGGGACTCGATCCCGAGCGCGCGCTCGCGACCCAGGACGTCGAACTCGAGGCACTCGAGGCCGACGCCCTCGAGACCGACGCCGAACGCGACTTACTCGAGACCATCGCTCGATTCCCCGCCGTCGTCGAGGAAGCCGCGGACGACCTCGAGCCCCACCAGATCGCGACGTACACGCGGGAGTTCGCCGACCGGTTCAACGGCTTCTACCGGGAGTGTCCCGTGCTCGCCGACGACGTCGATCCCGAGACTCGCGAGGCTCGACTCGCGCTCGTGGCGGCGTCGAAACACACCGTCGCGAACGCGCTGTCGATTCTCGGCGTCGAGGCTCCGCGCTCGATGTAACTGTCGGTTGACCCGTCGGACTCTCTACTGGTGACGGTCGTCCACAAAAATCCGGTGTCGAACAGCGACCGATTACCTGAGACGCCGGTGTTACTCGGCTGTCTCTTCGACCTTCTCGAAGAACTCGTCTTCGGAGAGTTCGTCCTCGAGGAAGCTCACGACCCACTCGACGTCGACGAACAGCGAGACGACTTTCGCCCCGTCGTGTTCGGCGATCCACTCGATCGTGTCGATTTCCGCGACGAACGCTTCGATGTCGTCGATCGCGTCGTCGTGTTTACCCGCGAGCGGTTCGAGTTCGTCGATCAACTCCTGGTAGTCGGTGAGGTCTGTTTCGACGAGGACCTGCACCGTGTCGTCTTTCTTCTCGATGGACGTGATCGACAGCGCGTCGCTGTCGATATCCAACTTCGAGCCGTCGAACCCGGGAACGTCGTCCGTTCCGTTCCCGTTCGACCCGTTGTCATCGCCGTTGTCACTACCACCGTCGTCGGACCCGCCATCGTCGCTCGAGTCGTCGTCTGACCCGCCACTGGTTTCCGAACAGCCAGCGAGTGCGGTTGCCAATGCTGCGCCACTGCCGAGGAGGATTTTACGTCGCTCCATGTTCGAGGGATCGGTATCGGGTATGATTAGTAATCAGCTCGTTACTGTCTTGCAATAAAGTGAATCGTTGCGAGACAGACAGCGGACCGTGAACGATCTATCTGAACCCGCTGTAGCCACTATTCGGACGGTCCTGAACGGAGTGTGCGCGAAGTAATGGAGGTGAAACGATCGTTCCACACGACTTTCCCACGTTTCAGATGTTCACTGAAACACGAGTTTCCGGGGGTTTCTCGAGTGAATGCGGCACGCAGGAACCGCCTACGGTGGTGATTCGACGATCGTCCGACGTCGGTACGCTTTCGCGAGGTGATCCAGCGAGACGGCGCTCCGGCCGACCGCGGGCGTTACGAGTCGGATTCGGCTTCCGTGATCGCACTCGAGACGTCGTCGTGTGCGGCCTCGCGATTGCCCGACTCGCCGGTCGCCGGTTCGGCCGTCGTCGGTTCGTCTTCGTCGCCGTCGCTCGAGTCGTCGTCCGCATCATCGTCTACTCCGCTCGAGTCGTCGGACGCGTCGGCATCCGCTTCACTCGAGTCGGCGGGTGCGTCCGCCTCGTCGGTATCGTCCGCTTCGTCGGTACCGTCCTCAGAGTCGGTCGTGTCGCCTTCGTTCGCCGTCTGCGTCGCGGGTTCGGGAACCTTGATTCCGACCAGTTGCGCCGCGAGTCGACGGTAGGCGGTCGCGGCGGGCCCCTCTGAACTGTAGACGACCAGCGGCGTTCCCGCGTAGACGCTCTCTCGAGCGGACGGATCCTCCGGAACGGTCGCGAGCAACGGCGTTTCGAGACGGGCGGCGATTTCGTCGTGGGAGACGTCGCTATCCGGGCGCGTGCGAGTGAGAACGAGTCCGGCGACGTCGCCGCCGGATCGCTCGGTCAACTCGAGGGTTTTCTTCGCGTCGTGGACGGCGGCGGGTTCGGGCGTCGAAAGCAGGATGACGGTGTCGGCGAGCCCCAGGGGAAGGACGGTTTCGTGGCTGATACCGGCACCGACGTCGAGGAAGACGTAGTCGAACTCCTCGCGAAGCTCCGAGACGACGTCGCGAAGCCCTTCGGGCGAGATATCTGCGTATTCGGAGAGTCCGGTTCCACTCGGCACGGCGACGATGTCGTCCGTAATCTCGTACGTCGCGTCCTCGAGGGGCGCGTCGTCAGCGAGAACGTCGTGTAACGTCGTCGAGTCGGCCGAGAGACTGACGAAGCCGGCGAGGTTCGCCATCCCGAGATCCGTGTCGACGATGGCGACGCGTTCGCCTGCCTGGGCGAGCGCCGTCCCGAGATTCACCGTTGTTGTCGTTTTTCCGACGCCACCCTTGCCACTCGCGATCGCATAAACCGTCTCCTGAGACATACTGAATACTGTCCGGACAGTCACACGGGAGCACCGTGAATCTTACCCCATCACGCTGACTATCTCAGCCGTCGGACTAATCACTCGAAAATACTGTCCCGATCGCCGACGGCGCACACGGTGGGACTCGAGTGGCTGCCGTTTCCTTCGATCCCGACAGACGGTACCACGTTAGCGGCTGTGTCAAAGGATTCTTACCCACAGCACCGTTTTGTACGGACAATGAGCCAGGAGGGCGAGCAGGAGCAATCCGACCGGAAAAAATACGAGTTCCGGAAGGTCATCGAGGATCTCAAGGACTTCGACGGCTCCGGGACACAGCTCGTAACGATCTACGTGCCCGACGATAGACAGATCAGTGACGTCGTCCAACACGTCACGCAAGAACACAGCGAGGCGGCCAACATCAAGTCCAAGCAGACCCGGACGGCTGTCCAGGACGCGCTGACAAGCATCAAAGACAGACTGCGTTACTACGACACCTACCCGCCGGAGAACGGACTGGTGTTGTTCTCCGGTGCCGTCGACTCCGGCGGCGGCCGCACCGAGATGGTGACGAACGTCTTAGAGAGCCCGCCACAGCCCGTCGAGTCCTTCCGCTATCACTGTGACTCGGACTTCCTGACGGAGCCACTCGAAGAGATGCTCGCCGACAAGGGCCTCTACGGACTCGTCGTCCTCGACCGACGCGAAGCCAACGTCGGCTGGCTGAAGGGAAAACGTATCGAGCCCGTCAAATCCGCCTCCTCGCTCGTCCCCGGTAAGCAGCGAAAGGGTGGCCAGTCCGCCCAGCGATTCGCCCGACTGCGCCTCGAGGCCATTGACAACTTCTATCAGGAGGTTGCAGGGATGGCGAACGATCTCTTCGTCCCGCGCCGACACGAACTCGACGGCATCCTCGTCGGCGGTCCCTCCCCGACGAAAGACGAGTTCCTCGACGGCGACTACCTCCACCACGAGATTCAGGACAACGTGATCGGCAAGTTCGACGTCGCCTACACGGACGAGTCCGGCCTGAAGGACCTCGTCGATAACGCCGAGGACGCCTTGGCCGACGCCGAGGTGATGAAGGACAAAAAGCAGATGGAGGAGTTCTTCGAGGAGCTCAACGCGGGCGACCGCGCGACCTACGGTTTCGCGCAGACGCGGCGCAACCTGATGATGGGTGCCGTCGACCGACTTCTCATCAGCGAGGACCTCCGGAAGGACGCCATCACCTACGACTGCGGGGAGTGTGGCAACACCGACTACGAGGTGATCGACCGCCGTAAGTCGACGCCCGAGCACACCTGCAACGACTGTGGAAGTGAGGTTGAGGCGACCGACGAGGACCGAGAGGACGCCATCGATCACCTCATCGAAATCGCCGAACAACGGGGCACGGAGACGAAGTTCATCTCGACGGACTTCGAGAAGGGCGAACAACTCTACAACGCCTTCGGCGGCTTCGCCGGTTTGCTTCGCTACAGCACCGGCGTCTAATCACTCGCTCCGCTCTCGACCGTTTACACCCGCTCCGCTCTCGACCGTTTACACCCGCTCGAGGATGGATCAACCCTCGTGAAGCCCGGAGTAACGTCGTATTACTCACTCGAGACGCCCCTCAGAGGGTTCCCCGCAGAATAACCTCGGTGTCGGTAATTTCGTCGATACTCCCCTCGTCGAGTGGGTGGGCCTCGTCACTTCGGGTTCCCCAGCCGAGTTTCGCTTTGAGCGTGTCCACGACGCCCGAGTTCGGCTCGACGTAGCCGTATCCGTCTCGAACGTCGACGAGTCGGCCGACGGTCGTCCCGTCGGCGTTGACCACCCGTTTTCCTTCGTCGGCTTTCGTCAGCGTCTCGTCGGTCATTCTCTGAGACCGGATCGTGCACCCAGCCGAACGGTCTCCGAGACGGCCACTCGGCATGGTGTGCACGACACCCGATATCGGTCGCATGGATGCGTGGCTAATAAACCGATAAAATCGTTCCCTCCTTCCAGACGATAGTTACGGCTCCTTCCGCCGACGGCCCCCGAGTAGGCTGACCTTACTCCACATTGGCCGACTACTCGCTCGATGACACTCGAGCACAACAGAAGGGTTATGGCGGTAGTCACGTATTACCACTCGATCAATGGACGAAGCGCCCTCCCTCACCGAATCGTTCGACGACCCGCGGATCACGCCCCAGTTTTGTCGGCGTGTCACCGGATCGTCGGGCGACTACCTCCTCCTCGGTGTCGTCCACGACCACCCCGCGAGCGTCGCCCGCGTCACGACTATCCTCGAGTCCGTCGAACCGGAGACGGTCGCACTCGAGTTACCCGCCGCCGCGGTGCCCCTGTATCGAGCGTACGCTCGAGACGGCTCCGACGACGTCCCGCCGCAGTTCGGCGGCGAGATGAGCGCGGCGATTCGGGCCGCGCCGGCGAACTCGGTCGTCGGCATCGACGCGCCGAACTGGTCGTTCCTGCGCCGACTCGTGACGCGATTAGTCGCCGACCGCGTCTCGGCCGCGACGGCCCGACGCGTCATCTCGAGTCTCGGCGGCGCGACGCGGGACGTGTTGACCTGTCGCGTCGCCGCGACGTTGACCAACGCGACCTCGATCACCGTCGCCTGTGACGACCCCATCGAGTACGAGTGCACGCACGAGGACACGCCGGAGCGACAGGCGTCCCACGAGCGTTCACACGTCAGCGGCGTGCAGGCCCTCCTCAGAAGCGTTTCCACCGAGGGAAGCGCCCTCTCCTACCGCGACGAGACCCGCGAGCGCTGTATGGTCGACCGACTCGAGGAGTTGCGCGCGAGCGAAGACGGCGACCTCGTCGCCGTCGTCGGCGTCGATCACCTCGAGCGCCTCGCGGACGCACTCGAGTCCTGAGAGCGCTACCGAGTTTTGCTCCCGATTCGGTCTCAGCGCCGAAGCATCGAGATACAGTTCCAACAGAAGGTAAACGTCTGATCGGCTTCGTTTCGCGCCCCACAATGTGGACAGCGCATCGTTTCGCCGTCGAACTCGAGGTCGCACTCTTCCTCGAGGTCGTCCGGGTCGTCGAGGTCGTCGGCCCTCCTGGGGTAGCGATCCGGGCCGGACGACCTGTGGGGACTCGTTCGATTCGGGTCGGCGAACGACGGCGACCCGGCGCGCTCGTCGCTGTCACTCTTGACGTAGACGTAGTACAGTAGCAGGTGCAAGAGGGTGAACAGCACGACGTATCCGATGAGCCAGCCCCAGAGCTCCATCACTGTGTGATATGGTCTCAAGCCACTTGGATATTCCCTGAATCACGAGACAGAGAGTGTCCAAACGGTCGAAATGAGGTTGCAACTAGCTACCGGGCGACGGCGAGTCGACGCTCGAGGGTTCCTACTCCGGCGTCGAGAGGTCGCGGCCGAATTCGTCGAAAACGGTTAGCTCTTCGGGGAGGTCGTACTCGAGTCGTCGCTCCTCCTGTCGATTGATGCCGGCTTCCTCGATTGGTGTCGCAACGTCTTCCCAGCCGGGTTTGATTTTGGCGCTCTTGGCGGGCGCGCCGATTGCGATGTGGTGGGCGGGGATGTCGTGTTGGACGATGCCTCGAGCGCCGACGATGGCGTTTTCGCCGACGGTACAGCCCGCCCGGACCATCGAGTCGTAGGTGAGTCGAACGTCGTCTTCGACGGTCGTGTGGTAGTTTCGCACCTCGGTCTGGTCGACGACGTCGTGATCGTGGCTGTAGATGTGCACGCCGTCGGAAATCGAAACGCGATCGCCGATGGTCAACTTCCCGCGGTCGTCCAGGTGGACGTCGTCGTGGACGACCGTGTTGTCGCCGATCGTGATGTTGTGGCCGTAGGTGAACGAGATTCCTTTGAAGAATCGGCAGCCGTCGCCACACTCCTCGAAGAGGTGGTCGGCGAGCATCCGTCGGAACCGGAGGGCGAACTCGACGTTGTCCGCGATCGGTAGGCTGTCGAACTGGCGCCAGAGCCACTGGAGGTGCTTCGAGCGGCGGAATTGTGCCTCGTCTTTTTCGGCGTAGTACTCGCTCTCGAGGGTCGTGTTACAGGGGTCGTAACTCTGGAGTCGAATGCGTTCGGCCGTCGAGACGGACTCGCCGGCTTGCCAGCGTTCGTAGGCCTCGCGATCGCCCGAGAGATCGATGAGGACGTCTTCGACGACAGAACAGGTGTCTTCCTCGCCTGCCAGACGCTGGTCGACCTCGCTGATGAACTCGCGCATTCCCGCCTCCGCCTCGTCGGGGAGCGAGACGTACCGCTTTGTCATATGCCGTGGTATTGGCCGCAGTATTGATAGTGGTTCGGTTGTGTGCTCGCCTTGCCGATCCTTATCCTCTGTATAAGCACAGTTTTCGCCGGCTCTCTGACCAGATACGCTTTCGACCCCATCGCGTGCAGCCCCGCGACGTAGCGTTCACAGGTTCACAGCCCCCGGACTCGTCTCGAGGGGGTTCGACGGTGCCGTCGCCGATACCGGCCGATGGCTGGTCGAAGCGCTTTCAGACGTGTCCGTGTTCCACACCGACTTTCACCGTCGATCTCACGCCGTGACCCCTGCCGAAGGCGTCGACACGTTTCCAACACTCGTCGTGCTCCTCGCCGAGTGCGACGCGCTCGAGCGCCTCGAGACGCCCCGTTGCATTCGACTGCGAGACTGGAGTATTTCGCCGTTGTGGCGGCGCTCTGGGAGGAAACCCGCCGAAAATTCACGACGTGCTCTGGCTGGGACAGGTGACCGTCCGCCGGGGAAGACTGTCGGCGCGACCCGGGAAAATTCTCAACCCCCCGTCTGCCGTAGCTCCGGCAGACGCGTGCCGTGCTATCTCAACACGGGAGGAAAGTTCGATGAGCGAAACGCACCACCACGATCCGGCGGGTATCGATCCCGAGTACGACCACCGAAGGGAGAGCGGCGTCGACGAGGGCCGACTCGAGGCCGCGCTCGCGGAGTACGCGCTCGGTCGCGACGACCACGAGAACGCACCGGCGTTCGTTATTCGCCCGGACGACGTCCAGGAGGTACTGGAACGCTTGCGCGACGAGGCCGGATTCGACCACCTCTCGTGTGTCACGCCACAGGAGTACGAAGATCGCTACGAGTCGATCTACCACGTGACGAAGTACGACGAGCGAACGCACGAGGTGACGCTGATCGCACAGCTCCCACGGCACGACCCCGTCTGTCAGAGCGCTGAACCCGTGTTTCGAACGGCGGATTGGCACGAGCGAGAGGCGTTCGACCTCGTGGGAATCGAGTACGAGGGTCACCCCGATCCGCGTCGAATCCTGCTCCCCGAATCCTGGCAGGGCCACCCGTTGTCCCTCGAGTACGATCAGAACAAACCGCAAGTCGTCCGATTCGCGGAACACGTCAACCCGGTCCAGCCCGACCACCGCGTCGCCGAGAGCGACACGATGTTACTAAACATCGGGCCCCACCACCCGGCGACGCACGGCGTACTCCACCTCAAGGCGACGCTGGACGGCGAGACGGTCGCCGACGTCGATCCCGACATCGGCTACCTCCACCGCTGTGAGGAACAGATGTGCCAGCAGGGGACCTACCGTCACCAGATCATTCCGTACGCGGATCGCTGGGATTACACGGCGAACCTGCCTAACGAGTGGGCGGTCGCCCGGGCGATCGAAGACATCGCCGACCTCGAGGTGCCCGAATACGCCCAGATCCTTCGGACGATGTCGACCGAACTCACTCGGATGCTCGGTCACTTCCTCGCGCTCGGGACGTTCGCACTCGACGTCTACGGCGACTTCACGGCCATCTTCCAGTACGCGTTCCGGGATCGAGAGGTCGTCCAGGACATCATGGAAGACCTCACCGGCCAGCGGATGATGTTCTACTACTTCCGTCTGGGCGGCGTCGCCTGGGACCTTCCCGAACCCCGTGAAGCGTTTTTCGAGAAGACGCGGGACTTCCTCGACGAACTGCCCGCGAAAGTCGACGAGTACCACGACCTGCTCACCGGCAACGAAATCTTCCAAATCCGGACGATCGACACCGGCATTCTCGAGCCTGATGTCGCCAAATCCTACGGCTGTACCGGGCCCGTCGCCCGCGGCTCGGGCATCGACTACGACCTCCGACGCGACGACCCCTACGGCTACTACGATCATCTCGAGTGGGACGTGGTCACCGAGGACGGCTGTGACAACTACAGTCGCGTCCTCGTCCGAATGCGCGAGGTCGAAGAGTCGGCCAAGATCGTCGAGCAGTGTCTCGACGTGCTCGAGGCCTGGCCCGAAGACGAGCGGGAGGTCCAGAGCAACGTCCCGCGAACGCTCAAACCCGACGCTGGGAAGGAAACCTATCGCGCGGTCGAGATTCCCAAGGGTGAACTCGGTATCTACATCCGTGCCGACGGCTCGAACTCGCCGGCACGGTTCAAGATTCGAAGCCCCTGTTTCCACAACCTCTCTGCGTTGCCCGAGATGGCAGAAGGCGAGTACGTTGCGGATCTCATCGCCTCGCTCGGCAGTCTGGATATCGTGCTCGGAAGCGTCGACCGCTGACCACCGTCCGCTGATTGGCTCACTGGCTTGAACGCAGAGATTCGGACCACGACTCTGGGGACACGTTTTCGGCATTCGTTCCGGTCTGCGTGTCGTGAGCGATCGGAAGCGACGTGTTCTCTTTCTCGATCTGAAGTCTGTCGACTCGCGTTATCATGTGCGGCAATACCTGTATATTTCAGTGTCATTCTGTCGTAGGTAGCAGTAATATGCCGATTGTTATCATAGATAGGTCCGATACGTTGCCGCAACCTTGTCGTAGATAGAAGAGAATATTTCCTGTATCTGCGACGGAATCGATAACAGTTAACTGCAACCGTCGCGCGAACAGAGATATGTCGATCGATAGCCTGTGGTCGCCCGTCGACAACGTGACGGATCGCTGGAGCGCGCTCGAGCGTGATTGGCAGAGCGTTTTCATCGGGGTTGCTATCGTCGTGCTGGTCGGTGCGTTCGAACTCCCGATTCCGTGGTGACGCGATGAACGTCAGTCGGCTGGCCCCGGGATTGGTGGCTCTCTGTCTCGGCGCGATCGTCGCTCGAGTGCTCGCCGTTTCGTTCGGAGTAAATCACCTCTTGCTCGCGATCGCACTCGGATTCGTTGCGACGAACGTGGTCGGAATTCCCGATCGACTCGAGCCAGGAATCGCGACGCACAAGGTGTGGCTGGGTGCCGGAATCGTCCTCATGGGCGCGTCGATCTCGCTCGAGACCGTCCTCGAAGTTGGCGGCCCTATTCTGGTTATCGTCGTCGGAGTGACCGCTGGGACGTTGCTCGTCGTCGAACTTCTCGCGCGCAACGTGTTCGGGTTGACCGATCGAATGGGATCGCTGCTCGCAGCCGGTGCCAGCATCTGTGGGGTTTCAGCGGTCGTCGCGGTCGCCGGTGCCGTTCGTGCCCGCGAAGAACAGATCGCGTACGCGGCCGCGACGGTCCTGTTGTTCGACGCGATCACGATCGTCGTCTATCCGATCATCGGCGATCTGTTGGATCTCTCGAGTGTCGTCTTTGGGACGTGGGCCGGAGTCACGATGTTCTCGACGGGTCCGGTCGTCGCCGTGGGGTTCGCGCATTCCGACGCGGCCGGCCAGTGGGCGACGATGACGAAACTGTCACGAAACGCGCTGATCGGCGTGGTCGTCCTCGCGTACGCGAGTTACTACGCTCGCCACGTCGGCGGCGGTCGTCCCTCGGTCCGGACCCTCTGGGACGAGTTTCCGAAGTTCGTCCTCGGGTTCCTCGCGCTCGCACTCCTCGCGAGCGCGGGCGTGCTTTCCGCTGGCCAACTGAACTCGATCGAGAACGCCTACAACTGGCTGTTCGTCCTCGCGTTCGTCGGCCTCGGAACGGAAATCAGACTCGCTGACCTTCGCAATACCGGCGTGACACCCGCGCTCGTCGTCCTCGTTGCGTTCTTCCTCAGCAGCCTCGCGTCGCTCGCAGTGTTGGTGGCGCTGTTTTAGTCGGCGACGAATGCAACTCCTGCAGCCGTTCGATTCAACTCACTGGTCGTTGGCCCTCGATGGTCGATCGTTGCCACTCGAGTCGCTATGGCCGAACCCGCCCGGTTCGCCGATTTCGAGAGCCTATCGAGTACGCCTTCGGAGTCGTCGTTCGACTCCTCGATTAGGTTGTTTTAGGTACCGGTAAAACTGTCATCTATCGTGAGATCGAAATCGGCCTCGTGACGGTCTGAAACGCCGACTCAGGACCTGTTCTGTCGAATTATCGGTCTCCGCTCGACCGTTCGTGGTGGCGCTGATCTGAGTCGACTCTAACTGGATCCGACCGGGTCTCTCTCGAGCGTATTTGCGTGAGTAGTTTCTCGAGCAAATTATGGTAGTGATCAGCACTCACGGGGGCGCAAATGTTGCTGGTATCGTGTTGTACACCGCAGAATTGCTGGGTAGAGAGGTCCTACAAGGGACTAGCTAATACGGTGGGGTACGCATGGAACGAGACTACTCGCGAAGATCTGTATTAGGAATTCTTGGAAGCGGATCGGTTGCTGCGATGGCCGGCTGTCTCTCTGGCTCTAGCACTGATGTCAATATCTCCGGCGGTGTCGGACCGCGAATGGCCGTCGAAACGTGGGCGGACCTCTACAACGACGAACACGACGTGTCGTTCGACGTCGGTGGCGGTGGAACCGGTGTGGGCGTCTCCGAGGTCCTCGAGAATCAAGTCGATATCGCGATGATGGGCCGGACCCCCGATGAAGACGAGATCGATCAGGGACTGTTCGCCGTCCCGATGCTCATCGACACCGTCGTCGGCACAGTCCACGAGGACAACCCGATCATCGACGAGATCCAGGAACGAGGACTCACCCGCGAAGATATGGAGGCAATCTTCACGAAAGAGACCGAGAACTGGGGTGACGTCTACGACGACGTCGACGCCGACGAAGATATCACCGTCTACGGTCGGTCGGACGCCTCTGCAGCGTATCAGAAGTGGGGTGACTTCCTCGGCGGGGAAGACGACTATCACACCGAGAACGAACTCGAGAGCCTCTCTGATGGAAATCACGACGGTGACTCGGCGGTTCAAGAGGCGATCGCCAACAACGAGAACGCCGTTTCACTGAACAACATCAACTACGTCTACGACCTCGACAGCGGCGAACTCGAGGGTGCCATCCGGCCCATCCCTCTCGATCAGGACGGTGACGGACTCTCCGACGAGGAGGACTTCTACGGGAACCGCGAGGAGTTCCTCGACGCCGTCGAGGAGGGCGAGTATCCGATGCCGCCGGCGCGGGAGATGTTCCTGGCTTCGGACGGCCAGTTCGAGGACGAGGCGTACGACTTCGTCGAGTGGGTTCTGTCCGACGGCCAGGAGTACGTTCGCGACAGCGGGTACGTTCCGCTCGAAGAGGACCGTCTCGAGGAGGCACAGCAGACGCTCGAAGAGGGTCCCTGATCTGAACGATGGCAGAATCAACGGAATCGGCCGAGTCGAACCAAACGGGGGGTCGCTTCTCCAAGCGACTCCGACGCGAACGACTGAGCAGCGCTTGGTTCACCGTCGCTGGCTACTTCGCGATCGGTATATTCGTGCTGATCGTCGTGACGATGATTTACCAGTCGCTGCCACTGTTAGAGGAGTTTTCGATCGCCCAGATGGTGTCGTCCTCGAACTGGAACCCCGACCAGAACGAGTTCGGATTCCTGCCCGCAATCGTCGGCACGGTGTACGTGAGCATTCTTACAATGGTCATGGGAACGCCGATCGCGATTCTCACCGCGATCTACCTCGCCGAGTACGCCGAGGGGCGGATGAAGACCCTCGTCGGCTCGTTCATCGACGTGCTCGCGGCCATCCCGAGCGTCATCTTCGGGCTGGTCGCCCTGTTCGCCGTCGTTCCGTTCGTTGGCAACCACCTGGCTCCGGCTTTCGGCTCGAGCGCCACCGGTCAGGGAATTTTCACCGTCAGTCTGGTCATGTCGATCATCGTGACGCCGTTTATGATCTCGCTGTCCGTCGAGTCCCTGGAGGCGCTCCCGGACGAACTCCGCGAGACTTCACTCGGCGTCGGCGCGACCAAGTGGGAGACGATCAGAACGGTACTGCTTCGAGCCGCCGGGCCGGGGATTTTCTCGGCCGTCTTGCTCGGGTTCGGACGCGTCTTCGGCGCAACGATCGTCCCCGCGATGCTCATCGGGGGACAGACGCACATTCCCGACTCGCCGTTCGCGACGGGCCAGACCCTCCCGACGCTGATCGTCAACGACTTCGGTGAACTGATGAGCCTGCCACTGAACCAGTCGGCGCTGATCTTCGTCGGCGTCATGTTGCTCGTCGTCGTCTGGCTGTTCAACTTCAGCGCCATGCTTATCCGACGGCGGCTCAGACGGAGGTGGCAGTACTGATGGACCGTTACGCCAAGCAGCGCCTCATCGGCCTCCTCGCCCGAGGCGCAACTGCCATCGTCGTCAGCGTGATGGTGTTCGTCGTCGGCGTGACGATCTACAGGGGTGCGCGTATCCTCCTCACCGACCCGTCGATCGTCGTCACGCCGCCGGGTTCACAGTACACGCTCCAGGCGGAGGGCGGCTTCCTCCACGCGATCGTGGGGAGCGTCTTCATCGTGATCCCGGCGACGATCGTCTCGACGATACTGGCGATCTCGACCGCAATTTACCTCCAGAGCGACTACTCGAGCGAACGGTTCTCCGACCTGGCGAACATGTTCCTCAACGTGCTCTGGGGGACCCCACCGATCGTCTACGGGGTGTTCGTCCTGACCATCATCTTCACGGTCGGCGCTCGACAGAGCCTGTTGTTCGGGATCATCGCGATCGCGATTTTCCAGTATCCGATCATGACTCGCTACACCGACGAGGCGTTGCGATCTGCGCCGGATACGGTGAAAGAGGCCTCTTACGGGCTCGGATCGACGAGATTCGAAACTGCACGGATGACGGTCCGCTCGGCGCTTCCGGGTGTTATCGCCGGCGTCATCATGGGCTTTGCTCGTGGTATCGGTGACGCTGCAACCGTCTTGTTCACGGCTGGGCGAAGCACGAACATGCCGGGAGGTCCGATGGACGGCGCGACGACGCTCCCCATTCTCATCTACGAGAACGCGACGTCGCCGAACGACGAACTCGTGGCGCAGGCGTACGCGGCGTCGTTCCTGCTCATCGTCGTCGTCCTCGCGCTGATCGCCATCTCGAAGGTACTGGCGGGACGGTTCGCTCGGTACACACCAGGAGGAAGACACTCATGACCTCGAAACCAGCACTCACCACAAACGAACTCAGCGTAACGTACACCGGGAACGAGGACGTCGAGGCGTTGAAGAACGTCTCGCTCGAGTTCCCCTCGAACCAGTTGACGGCCATCATCGGCCCGTCGGGATGTGGCAAGTCGACGCTGCTGAAATCGCTCAATCGACTCCACGAGATTCAACCGAACGTCGACATCGACGGTGACGTCTACCTCGGCGAGGAGCCGATCTACGACACCGACGAACCGGCACCGGAGATCCGTCGGCGGATCGGCTACGTTCCGCAGACGCCGACCGCGCTTCCGCTTTCGATCTACGACAACGTCGCCTACGGTGCGAAGATCCACGGCAATTACGAGGACAAAGACGAACTCGACGACATCGTCGAGAGCTACCTGCGGAAAGTGAACCTCTGGGACGAGGTAAAAGACCGGCTGAGCACACCCGGTGCGGAGCTGTCGACCGGCCAGATCCAGCGACTCTGTCTCGCCCGTTCGCTGGCCGTCGAACCGGAGGTGTTGCTCTGTGACGAGGTCACCTCAGCACTCGATCCCGTCTCGGCCGAAACCGTCGAGGAAACCCTCGCCGACCTCAAAGAGGAGTACACGATCATCATGGTCACCCACAGTATGGATCAGGCGAAACGACTCGCCGACGACGTCGTCTTCCTCTACCTCGGGGACCTCATCGAGGCGAACGACACTCGATCGTTCTTCGAGAACCCACAGAACGAGCGGACCAAGGAGTTCGTCAAAGGTCACACGGCAGTCGAGTACGACGATTCCGAAGACGAGACAGACTCGAACACGAAAGTGGACACCCCAACGGCCGAGTAGTCCCGCAGCCGCGTGCACTTCCTCCCCGTCTTGACGCGTTCATTTTCCGATTTCTGGATTTCACGGACCAGAACCCAGCTTTCTACCGGTCGAACAGGATCGATGGCCCGAATCGACGTGGCACCGACAGAATATAGTTCCAGCCTCGGCTTTACTCCACCAGTATGTCCGATGGTGTCTTCGACGGCTACGGCGGCCGTCACGTCCCCGACCCGCTTCTCGAGCCACTCGAGCAACTCGCGACGGCCTACGACGACGTCGCCGAGAGCGAGGCGTTCCAGACCGAACTGCGCGACCTCCTCGAGGAGTTCGCCGGGCGACCGACCCCGCTGTACTACGCCCGAAACCTGAGTGAACGCTACGGGGCCGAAATCTACCTCAAACGCGAGGATCTGCTCCACGGCGGCGCACACAAGATCAACAACGTGCTCGGGCAGGCGCTGCTGGCCAAACGCGCCGGTCGAGAGCGACTGATCGCCGAGACGGGGGCCGGCCAACACGGCACCGCGACGGCCATGGTCGGCGCGCTGCTCGACCTCGAGACGGAGATCTACATGGGCGCGAAAGACGTCGCGCGCCAGGAGATGAACGTCTTCAGGATGCGACTCATGGGTGCCGAGGTCAACGAGGTCACGCGCGGCGAGCAGGGCCTCGCAGACGCCGTCGACGCCGCGCTCGAGGATTTCGCGGAGAACGTCGACGACACCCACTACCTCGTGGGCAGCGTCGTCGGCCCCGATCCGTTCCCGCGGATGGTCCGGGACTTCCAGTCCGTCATCGGGCGAGAAGCCCGCGCGCAGATTCGCGACCGGACGGGCGGCCTCCCCGACGCCGCGGTCGCCTGCGTCGGCGGCGGGTCGAACGCCATCGGCCTCTTTCACGCCTTCCGAGACGACGACGTGGACTTTTACGGTGCCGAAGGCGGCGGTGAGGGTGCGGACTCGAGTCGCCACGCGGCGCCGCTGGCGTCGGGGGCCGACGACGTCATCCACGGCATGAAGACTCGAGTCATCGACGACGACGTCGACGTCCACTCCGTCTCGGCCGGCCTCGACTACCCCGGCGTCGGTCCGGAACACGCCATGTACCGTGCCGTCGGCCGCTGTGAGTACACCGGAATCACCGACGAAGAGGCCCTCGCGGCCTTCCGCGAACTGAGCGAGACGGAAGGCATCGTCCCCGCCCTCGAGTCCAGTCACGCCATCGCCCGCGCGATCCACCTCGCCGAAGCCGGCGAGCACGACACCATCCTCGTGAACCTCTCGGGCCGTGGCGACAAGGATATGGAAACCGCCGCCTCGAAGTTCGACCTGTAACTCGAAGTCTCTCACTCCCGTCCGTTCTCGTTCTCTCTGTTCTCGTTTCGTCCGTTCTCACTCCCCTTCGTTCTCGGTCTTTCAGTTGTCGTTCTCTCCGTTCTCGTTTCGACCCGTCGCCCGAACCACGCGCGGTGGCGCACGCTGTGGTGGGGTGAGCGAACGCGAATCCCACCACGAAGCCGTGCGAGGGATGAGGACCGCAGCGACGTGAGGAGCGAGGACCGCAATCGGCTGGGGAGGACGTGGAAATCCCTGCTGCCAGAGTGAACGAAACGCTCGCTGTAGCCTTCATGAGTGTGTTATAGAACTCTTCAATCCCCTTCGAAGTGACCGAAGTAATCGAAGTGACAGATACAGGAGATGGAGGAAACACTACTGAGCACTTATACGAGAATATGAAGTAGTGCTCCGGCTGAGCAAAGTATTGCACCAATAGCAACAATTTCAATACTCTGCCTTTCTGTAAGTTCTGAGGATTCTCTTATAAAGAGAGCATATCCAGTCTGAGAAAGAATAGCCAGAGCACCGACAGCCATCAGTGAAGTTCCGAGGCTAATTCCCTGCGAGAGAATCTCGCTAAAACCCACAAATCCCACACTAAGACCAATGATTCCCATTAAGAGATGATAGAGATACCACTGGTTCATACGACTGTTATTTGAAACAAGTCCTAAATATCCATCCATATTTCTCTGTCAGGTTCGCACGCTCTATCTAACGGCTGGTTCGTTGAAGGTCCTGGTGAAAAAATCCTGTGGGGCGATTCTATGACACGCTCTTCATTGTACCCTCTCCCCGTGACATCTCGGTTAGGTCGATCCAGGTGTTCTACCAACTCGACTGACGATTCTGACGGACAAATCTACCTATAATAGACCCTGTTCGTCCCGTAGCGTCCGGTACTGCTCGAGGTAGCGATCCCCGATCACCGACTCGTCGTACGCCCCGAATCGATCGTCGAAGTCGCGGTACTCGAGGTTGCCCGCCTCGAGAATCGCGTCGGCCAGCTCCTCCTCGCTCGTGGTGCGAAAGCCACGGTCCCAGCCCTCGACGAGTTCGTGGGCGCTCGAGTTCGCGTGGTACTCGACGATGCCGACACATCCCGAGGCTAGCGCCCAGCACATTTCCGTCGGGAACACGCAGCGTTCTGCCGTCTGGGCGAAGACGTGAGCGCCCCGATAGGCTGCGAGCCGTTCCTCGAGCGAGCACTCGCCGGCGAACGTGATTCGGTCGTCGATCCGGAGGTCGCTCGCGAGGCGTTCGTAGGCCTCCCGTTCCGGCCCGTCACCGATGACGGTCGTCGACCAGTCTCGGTCGCGAAGCTCCGCCAATCCGAGTAAGAGGCTCTCGAGGTTCGCGCCCTCGTCGAGTCGGCGGGCGTAGACCACGTCGACTCGCTCGCCCGGCGAGACCTCCTGAATGCTGTCGATGTCGATGGGGTTCGGAATCGTCTCGACGCGGTCGCCGTCGCCCCCTCGCTCTCGGACCCACGTCGCGACGAGTTCCGAGGGAGCGACGAGTCGGTCGCCGCGCTTGGCCGCCCGCTGGGTCCACGAATCGTCGGCGACGCCGTCGTCGCCGTACCACTCGACGAGCAGGGGTGTCCGGGCGAGCATTGCCCCACCCGCGGCGGCGAGCACCGTTGTGGGCGGCCGAGCGCTCGCGTGGACGACGTCCGGACTTTCCGCGGCCAGATCGAAGGGCAGCCGGAGGCAAAACGACCGCCGCGACGCCACGTCGTCCGTGACGGCGTGATACGTAATGTCGTCTCGCTCGAGCGAGGGCGACTCGTCGTCCCAAAACTTTGCACAGAAACAGTGAACGTCGTGGCCGTGATCGCGTAGCACCTCGAGGACGGTCTGGCACCGCCGGTTCGCCTCGGTGTCGTGGTGGTGAACCGTCTCGATCGAGACGAACGCAATCTGCATGTGTCGCGGGACGCAGCGGTGGGATAAAAAGTCACTTCTTTTGGACTGTTCGCTCACGGCGACGGGACTCCACACCACCTACGGCGGGTCTCACAGCCAACGCGACGCGTCCAGCGATCAGTTACTCCGTGTCACCGAATGAGAACGTATCGGTGAAGAACTCCGTCACACGATCGAGAATGCTCTGGTCCTCGTCAGCGTCATCGCCGTCGTCCACGTCGACAGTGTCTGCCTGGTCGTCTGCGTCGTCATCGTCGTCTGCCTCGGCACCGTCGTCAGTTTCGTCATCGTCGTCTGCCTCTGCGTCGCCATCGTCCCCGTCGTCCGCCTCGTCGTCGGCTGTCTCATCGTCGCCGTCAGCATCTTCCTCGTCCGCGTCGTCTGCGTCATCCTCGGCCTCGTCATCGCTTTCCTCCTCGAGTGCATCGTCAGCGTCATCGCCGTCCGTCTCGTTCTCGTCTGTTTCCGCATCGTCTTCGGTCTCGTCGTCCGCGTCGTCATCGATACCGACGCTATCCAGCCCATCGGTGCCGTTCTCGTCGTCCGTGACGTTCTCGAGTTCCTCCTCGAGGTCGACCAGTTCGTCCTCGGAGTCGTCCTCACCGCCGTCTATCGGATTTTCGTCGCTGCTGTTCGTCTCCGGCGATGATTCGCCGGGTGAAAATCCGGCGCCCACGATCGCCATCGTCACCCCGAACGCGACGAGGACGACCCCCACGGTGATCAAAACGGCCGCCGTCGATCGATCGCCGTCGCTTTCGTCCCGTCTCTCGCCCGTATCGTCCATCACTCTTCTCTGGGTGACTCGAGACGCTTTGTTACCCGTACCGAAACCACTCGGAGGGATAGACTCGTTCGAGTATCGTTCACGTACACTGTTTAGTTCCGACTGAAGCCGGTATTACCGGTCTAACAGCGGGGGCCAGCGGACGCTCAGCGAGCCACCTCGCGACAGCGTGACAACCAAAACCACTACCGCGTCGAAGGGAGTGTGGGGTGTATGGACAGCTACGAGATCGAACGCTACCTCAACATCCGCAGCGCGTACGGCGCGTCCTTTAGCCCCGACGGCGAGTGCCTCTCGTTTTTGATGAACACGACCGGAACCGGACAGCTCTGGACGCTCGAGGAGCCCCGGGCCTGGCCCGAGCAACGGACGTTCTACGACGAACGCGTGACGTTCGCGTCGTGGTCGCCGGAGCGTCCGGAAGTAGTCTTCGGGATGGACGAAGGCGGCAACGAGCGCGCGCAGCTATTCAAGTTGGACGCCGAGACCGGCGAGATCACGAACCTCACGGGCAAGCCGGACGCGAAACACCGCTGGGGTGGCTGGAGTCACGACGGAGAGCGATTCGCGTTCGCCTCGAACCGACGCGACGAGTCGGTTTTCGACATCTACGTTCAGAATCGGACGGAGACGGGCGACGAGGCGACGCTCGTCTACGAGGGCGACGGCTGGCTCTCGCTCTCGGGGTGGTGCCCCGACGATTCGAAACTGCTCGTCTCGCAGGCGTACTCGAACTTCGATCAGGACCTCTACGTGCTCGATATCGAAGCTGAGGAACCCGAACTCGAGCACCTGACGCCCCACGAGGGTGACGTCCGATACCAGAGCGCCAGTTGGGCCCCCGACGGAAGCGGCCTCTACCTCGTCACCGACGAGGGCGACGCGGACACGCTCTATCTGGCGTATCTCGACCTCGAGCGTGGGTCACAAAGCGACTCGAAAACTCGATCGGGAAGCGAAGCGACCCGCGAGAGCGCGACTCTCGAGACGGTCGTCGAGGGAGGAGAGTGGAACGTCGACGGCATCGCGCTCGACGACGAGACGGGCCGGTTCGTCTACTCGCGAAACGTCGAGGGCTACACCGAACTCACGGTCGGCGAGTTCGACGCGGACGATCCGACCGCGTTCGAGACGTTCCCGGAACCGGATCTGCCGGGTGGAATCGCGGGCGGCGTCAGCTTCGACCCCGACGCGGAGCGCTTCGCGCTGTCTACCAGCGGCGATACGGTCAACACGAACGTCTTCGTCGTCGATATCGAGACCGGCGAGACGGAGCGTTGGACAGACGCCCCGACGGCTGGCATCCCTCGAGCGTCGTTCGACGCGTCCGACCTCGTCCACGTCGAGAGTTTCGACGAGTTGGAGGTCCCCGGCTTTCTGACGCTCCCCGACGACCGAGGGGAGGGGACCACGCCGGTTATCGTCGACATCCACGGCGGCCCCGAGAGCCAGCGTCGCCCCTCCTTCTCGAGCGTCAAGCAGTACTTCCTCGATCGGGGCTACGCCTACTTCGAGCCGAACGTTCGCGGGTCGGCGGGCTACGGTGCCAACTACGCCGCCCTCGATGACGTCGAGAAGCGGATGGACTCCGTGGCGGATATCGAGGCCTGCGTGGAGTGGCTCCAGGACCACCCCGCGGTCGACCCCGACCGAATCGTCGCCAAGGGTGGCTCCTACGGCGGATTCATGGTGCTCGCGTCGCTGACCGAGTATCCCGATCTGTGGGCCGCCGGCATCGACGTCGTCGGCATCGCGAACTTCGTCACGTTCCTCGAGAACACCGGAGACTGGCGTCGGGAGCTTCGAGAGGCCGAGTACGGCAGCCTCGCCGAGGATCGCGAGTTCCTCGAGGAAATTTCGCCGATCAACAACGTCGAACACATCGATTCGCCGTTGTTCGTCCTCCACGGCGAGAACGACCCCCGCGTGCCCGTCGGCGAGGCCGAACAGATCGCCGAGCGGGCGGCCGAACAGGGCGTGCCCGTCCGCACGCTCATCTTCGACGACGAGGGCCACGGCTTCTCGAAACTCGAGAACCGGATCGAAGCCTACACCGAAATCGTCGACTTCCTCGACGAACACGTGTAGCCGACGCCCGAACCCCGACGTTCGCTGGCTTTCGAGTGGCGGTGGCCGCACGCGCCCGACGACGGCGCTGGCGTCCCAAACAGTTTTGCGATGGTCGCGAGATACACGGATGTGTCTTCTCTTGGATTCATCGGACTCGGCTCGATGGGCGGACCGATGGCGAAAAACCTGGTTTCGGCGGACCACGACCTAACGGCGTACGACCTCGACGACGACGCACTCGAGGCGATCTCCGACGCCGGCGCGACGGCGGCGACGTCCACCGCGGACGCAGTCGAGGGCGCGGAGGTCGTCTTCCTCTCGCTTCCGGGCCCGGACAACGTCGCCGCGGTCGTCGACGAAATCGAAGCCGACCTCGAGGCGGGGTCGATCCTCGTCGATCTCACCACCTCGACGCCGGGGACGACGGAAGCGATCGCAAACCGACTCGCTGACCGGGATATCGACGTGTTGGGTGCGCCCGTCAGCGGGGGCTCCTCCGGTGCGGATGCCGGGACGCTATCGATCATCGTCGGCGGCGACGAGGCGGTCTTCGAGGCGTGTGAGCCACTCTTCGAGGTCATCGGCTCGGACGTCTTCCACGTCGGCGACGGCGTCGGTCACGGCCACGCGGTCAAACTCCTCAACAATTACCTCTCGAACATCGCGCTGCTGGCGACCTCCGAGGCGGTGATCCTCGGCGACGCGGCGGGTCTCGACAGGCAGACGCTCGTCGACGTCTTCAGCGTCTCTAGCGGACGAAACAGCGCGAATCAGGACAAGATTCCGAACTACGTGCTCACCGGTGAGTACGATATGGGCTTCAAAATCGGCCTCATGGAGAAGGACATGCGGCTGCTCTCTGAGTTCGCGGGCGAACAACAGGTCCCGATGCTCCTCGGTCACCTCACCCGCGACCTCGCCGGCTACGCGAAGACGAAGAAAGGCTTCGACAGCGACATGACTCGGGTGTACGACTTTCTGGAAGAATTCATGCTCGAGTGAGCCGACCCTCGAGTCGGCGTCGTCGAGTTACTGCTCTTCGAACGGCGCTTTGAACGACGGCTCGACCGGCGTGTAGGGACTGTCGTCGTACCCGCGCTCGAGGTCGTTCGGATCGAGGCTGAGCAGGTAACAGTCCAGATCGACGATGCCCTCGACGAGCCAGCCGATGGCCTCGTAGAACGTGTCGTCGACCATCTCCTGGAGATCCGTCGCGAGGTCCGTCAGCCACCAGCCGTGGGCCATGAGGAACGCGCGTCGGTGCTCGTCGTCGCCGTCTCGAGCGAGCGTCTGGAGGGCTGCTAACTCGACGGCGGCGTGGTCTGCTTCTTCCTTGAGGTCCTCCGTCGGGTGGATGTTCAGATCTCGGTAGGAGCTCTTGACGGCCGCGAGGGGCTGGCCGAGGTAGTCGTCTGCGTACCAGGACTCGTAAATCTGGAGTCTGGGTCGCGGACCGACGAAGAGCTTCGTATGTGTTCGTTTGAGTTCGTCGGCTGTCTCGCTTGGCTCGTCTACGTCGGCTTGCCACTGGCGGAGCAGTCGGAACCCGTTCTCGAGTGACTGCGGGGAGGCCTGTGCGGGAAACTGTTCGGTCGAGAGTCGTTCGACGGCGATCTCGTCGGGCGGATCTGCGAGTACGCTCGAGACGAAGGCGTAGAGTTCCGCGAGTTCGCCCGTCGTGTTGCTCGGCTGTGTCATAGGTAGGTGTCGTCCTCGAAAGGGAAATCAGTTGGTTCGGAAATCGGCCGGGCTATACTGGGAGCGGCATCGGCGTGAACTCGGCGGCCATGAGGTAGCTGAGCGCGAGCGCGAGTTTGCCGGCGACGACCAGCGCGGCCGCGGCGACGTAGGCTCCGACGGCACCGGAGTCAGAGAGCGCGTCACGACGCACGCCGAGTGTCCCAGCGATCGAGAGCACGATCGGCAAGAGCAGGCCGCCGACGAGTGCGATGCCGACGAACTCGAGTGCGTAGGCCGACGTCAGGTTGTCGACTGCTGGTTGGGCTTCCGGAATTTGCTCGGGCAAGAGGAACAGCGTCGCGAGCACTGCGACGAGTCCGCCTGCGAGCAAGCCGGCAGCACCGAGCGAACAGTTCTGGATGGGTCGCCCGACGTCTCGCTCGGCGAGTGCGGCGAGGCCGACTGCGATGGTGAGTCCGGCACCGAGACCGGTGAGGATCTGCACCGGGAGCAAGAACGTCGGGTCCCAGAGCGCGACGCGTTCGGTCGAACCGGAGCCGTAGGCCATCGCGGAGTAGACCAACACGCCGGCCGCGAAGATCCCGAAGAGTGCACCGACGACGAGTCGGTTTCGCCGGGACGGACGGGTGTAGTCCGCGATACTGTCGAGGAGGTTCATGAGGCCGACCTTGTTCGCAGCGCCGCGGAAGCCACCAGCCGTTTCGTCGCTGGTCGCGGCTTTGGCCGGGCCACCGTCGGCTGCGACATCTTCGCCGCCGTCGGCTGCAACCTCGTTACTCGAGTCCAGCGTTTGGACGTGTGGACGGTTCGTGCCGAACGCAAGCCAGAGGAACATCAACGTCGTTCCCAGTCCGAAGCCCATCAGCATGTACGCGCCGATGGACATCCACGACCCCAGATTCGTCATCGTCAGCGGAATCATCATGGCACGGAACGGTGCCGCGAGGTGTGAGAGCAAGATCGGCGGCCCGATGGCCAGCCCACCTAATCCGACGAGGTAGCCGAACGTAGCGACCTGTCCGTACTGCCTCGAGTCGCGTTTTTCGGCGAGCAAGTCGGCGACGTACCCGGTGAGGTAGGCCCCGCCTGCGAGTCCGATCATGGCGATGTAGACGCCGATACGCCAGTTCCATTGGTCGTACGGTAGGCCGTACGTGACTTCAGTTGGCATCGGTGATCTAGTCCCCCATAACCTCGTCCGCGTCATCGCCGAAGATGATCTGTGCGGACTCCTCGTTGAACGGCGTTGAAACGTTGTCTTCGTCGAGCTTTTCGGAGAGCTCTTCCGGCGTGCCAAACAGCAAGGCGTCCGTCGGACACTCGGAGGAACACGCCGGCTCGAGGTCGTTCTCCTGGCGCGGTTCGCAGGTCGTACACTTGTCCATCAGACCGTTTCCGCGGGCCCCCAGCGGCTCGGATTCCTGTGCTTCTGGAACCTCGCCGTCGGGGAACTGCGGTGCGCCGAACGGACAGCCGACGCCACAGTAGTGACAGCCGATACACTTGTCGCCGCTGACGCGGACGCTGCCGTTGTCCGTGTAGTGAAGCGCCTCCGTCGGACAGACGTCGATACACGGCGCTTCCGCGCAGTTGTAACACTGCATCGGCTTGTTCGTCTCGTTGTCCGTCCCGTGTTCGATCGCGACGACCTGAATTCGATCGGACTCGGGCGGGAGGTCCCACGTCCGCTGACACGCGACCTCACACGCACCACAGTCGATACAGGACTCCCAGTTGGGAATGACTCGTGCCGGTCCGCCGTTGGAATCTTGTGTGCTCATTTTCGTTCACCTATCGCTTGTGTCGGTTGATTCGCTGTTCCTGCCAGTCGAGTTGGCGCTGTGAGAGATCCGGAACCTCGTCGTCCTCGGCCAGTCGGACGCTACACAGCGTCACCTTCGACTCTTGCATCTGGGTCTCGCGATCGTACGCTGGGGCCGTCCCGGCGTTGATCGACTCGCCGATCACCAGCGGCTCGAGTCCCTCCATCTCGCCGCCGAACCGATCCGTCATCTTCTCGCCCTCGAGGATCCCACTCCAGTGGTACGGCGCGAAGGCGTGATCCGGAGCGACTCGTTCGGTTGGCCGCGCCTGCACGACCATCTCGGCGTGTGGCGTCGCGACGACGATCCACTCGCCCTCCTCGACGCCGTCGAGTTGCTCTTCGGCGACCTCCGGGTGGATCTCGAGGTACATCATCGGCGCGCGCGAGGCGGTTCCCTGCGTGCTCCGGGTGACTGCCCCGGCACCCTTGTGCTCGACCTGCCGTCCGGACGTGAGGACGAGGTCGTGGTCGTCGACGGCGTCGATATTGTCCTGTTGGACCTGCGCGTTGTCGAGTTCGACGCGCCAGTGGTCCTCGGTTCGGTCGTTACACGGGTACTCGTCGACGAGATCCGGTCGCGGCGTGACCGCGGGTTCGCGGTGGACTGGAATCTCGTCGGTGAGGTTCCAGGCCTTCATCCGGGCGCGACCGCGACCCCACGGCGCGTCGGGCTGTGGGTTGTCGAACTCCTCGTAGCGCTCGAGGTCGACGTCGTAGCCTTCCTCGTCGAGTTGTTGAGCGACGTCCGCGACGGACGTGTCCTCGTCGAACGCGCCCTCGATCGGAATCGTCGCTGCCGCCGGGTTCTCCGGGTCCGGCAGTACCGTGGTGAAAAGCGGGTACTGTGGCACCCCCTCGAGTTCCTGATCGGTCCACTCCGGCGTGAACGGATCTCGGAGGTGGTCTTCCGGTTCGATCTCCGGGTCGTCTTCGTCGACCGCGTCGTCCCACCAGTTGGATCGGAAGTCCATGCCACCGTCGGAGGGGTGCAACGAAGAGTCGTAGAGAATCGGTGTTCCGGGGTGTTCGTCGTGCCAACACGGCCACGGCAGTCCGTAGACGTCGCCGTCTTGGACGCCGTCGACGTCGTCCTCGTCGACGTCGAGTTCGTCGAAATCGGCCCGCAGGTCTTCCGGACTGAAGAGGTCTGCATTCTGTTGGTGAGCCTTGAGACGCTCGGGCGTCTGGCCGACGTAGCCGACCGACCGAACGCCGAGGTTGATCTCCCGGGTGACGTCTTCGACCTCGTCGTAGTCGAAGTGCTCGCCGAAGCCGAGGTGGTCAGCAAACTCACAGAGCAACTCCCAGTCGGTCTTGGAGTTGTGGCGTGGCTCGATCGCCTGGGATCGCCACTGGAGCTGTCGTCCCGTGTTCACGACGCTGCCGGCTTCTTCGATGTTCGTCGCGGCTGGCAGCATGTAGACGTCCGTGTCGCTGTCCGCGAGTTCGGCGACCTGGTTCGGGAAGACGTCGACGTTGACGATGAAGTCGAGTTGGTTGACCGCCTCTCTGACCTTCTTGTACTCCGTCAGCGAGGCGAGTCCGTGGCCCCAGAAGACGGCCGCTTGCAGCGGATCGGGCTGGTAGATCTCCCACTCGTCGTCCAGGACGCCTTCGTACCAGCGGGCGACGGTGAAGCCGTTTTTCTCCATCAGCTCCGTATCGTGGTATCGATCTGCCAGTTCGTCGTAGGTCAGGTCGCCCGAGGTGCTCTCCGTCTCGTCCCAGACGTTGGCCCAGTGTTCCCAGGCTCCCTGGTCGAGTCCGTAGTAGCCGGGCGTGTTCCCGGCGTCGACGCCGAGGTCGGTCGCTCCCTGTACGTTGTCGTGGCCGCGGAAAATCGGCGTGCCACCCGCGGATTGTGCGGAGTGGCCCAGCGCGAGGTTCAACATCGCGTACGCTCGGACGTTGCCCGTCGCGTTGTTGTGCTGGGTGCCACCCATCGCCCACTCGACGCAACTCACGTCGGCGTCGGCGAGTTCCTCCGCGAGTTCCTCGAGGTCCGAGACTGGCGTTCCACAGATGTCGGAGACCGTCTCGAGGTCGTACTCTGGAAGGTAGTCGTCCCGGAACTCCTCCCACGTCTCGACCATGACGCGGCTCTCGATGAACTCCTCGTCGTGAGCCTCGAGATTGTTGACGATGTGGTAGATGAGCCCGTAGATGAACGCGACGTCGGTCCCCGACCGGAAGTGGAAGTAGTCGTCCGAGGCTGCCGCCGTCTTCGTGTACCGTGGCTCGGCGACGATGTGTTTCCCGCCGTTTTCCTGTGCGTCCTGGAAGTACTGCCAGGCGACGGGGTGGCTCTCGAGGGGGTTGTGGCCGATGATCAGGTTGACGTCGACGTTGGCCATATCGTTCGAGTTGTTCGTCATCGCGCCGACGCCCCAGGTGTTCGCGATGCCCTCGACGGTCGTCGAGTGACAGATTCGCGCCTGGTGGTCGATGTTGTTCGTGCCGTAGAGCGCCGAGAGCTTTCGGATGAGGTACGCCGCCTCGTTCGAGTGTTTCGCGGAGCCGACCCACATCGTGCCGTGGGGGCCGACGTCCTCTCGAATGTCGTTGAGGCGTTCGGTAATCTCCGGCAGAATCTCGTCCCAATCCATCTGCACCCACTCGCCGTCCTCGAGTTTCAGCGGCTCCTTCAGGCGCTGTTCGGAGTTGACGGACTGGGTCAACGATGCCCCCTTCGAACAGACTCCGCCCTGATTGACCGGGTTGTCGTCCCAGGTTTCCTGTCCGATGACGGCGTCGTCTTCGACGGCCATGTGCACACCACAGCCAACAGAACAGTGCGTACAGACCGTCTTCACCAGTTCGTCCGCTGCGTCTGGGTCGAGCGGTTCACCGTCTTCACTGTCTCGCTGCAACAGGGTTCGTCCCCCGACCGCCGCTGCAAGGCTTCCACCGACGCCGGCTTTAAGGAAGCCTCGCCGATCGAGGTCTAGTGATGCCCGTGACATAGGAACCCATACATGTGTATATAGTATAAAGACATCGGATGAGATCTACAATTATTGGTTACTCAACTAATGATAGCGGTTATTTTGATTATAGTTCCATACAAATACCTCCATCTTTTGTAGAATTTTAGTCACTCGTCTGTGACACCGTGACATTTAATTTGGCTACACCGCCAACATCGTGTGATGCCCCGGCCAGATAGAATCCTGCGAGTCGATCTCTCGGCACCACGCGTGAGCAGCGACGCGATTCCCGAGCGATGGCTCCAAGAGTACGTCGGGGGCAAAGGAATCGGTGCGCGATACCTCTACGAGGAACTCGAGGCGGGGACCGATCCAGCCGGTCCGGAGAACGTCTTGTTGTTCATGCTCGGCCCGCTGACCGGATTTACGCCGGGCGAACAGCGGTACGCGGCGATTACGAAATCGCCACTGACGGGGGCCTTTCTGGACTCCTACGGCGGCGGCACGTTCCCGGGTCGCCTCGCCGGGTCGCTCGAGAACCACCTCGGAATTCTCGTCACCGGCGAGGCCGACGAACCAGTCGTGTTGTCGGTCGCCGACGGCGACGCGACACTCGAGCCCGCAGCGGACGTGTGGGGACTCGACGCCGGCGAAACGGACGCGCGGTTTCCGGACGGTTCGGTCGCATCCATCGGACCCGCGGGAGAGCAGGGTGTTCAGTACGCGACGATCGCCTCCGACGGGGGCGACCACCACGCGGGCCGCGGCGGCGCGGGCACCGTCATGGGCTCGAAGAACCTGAAGGCCGTCGTCGCCCACGACGACGCGCCCGACGGCTTAGACGCGCTGCGAGACCAATACGACGACGCGTTCGCCGAGAGCGACGCCGGCCAGTGGCTCGCGGCGAGCGACACGCTCGAGACGGTCGATTTCGCCAACGAGGTTGGCGTACTCCCGACTCGAGGCTGGCAGGAGGGGAGCTTCGAGGGAGCTGACGCGATCGGTATCGAACGGGCGCGCGAGGCATCGACCGGGCGCGAGCGTCCGGACGACGCCGTACCGGGTGGCTTTCGCGTCGACAGCGAGGAAGGCGAGAGCGTCCCCCGCGGCGCGACGCCGATCGTCCTCGGCGCGGGGCTCGGAATCGACGATTTCGACGCCGTCGCGACCCTCGGCGCGATCTGCGATCACCTCGCGCTCGACGTGATCACCGCGGGCAACGCGGTTGCCTGGGCGGTCCGCGCCAGCGAGGAGGGGTTGATCGACCGCGACCTTTCGTTCGGCGACGAACACGCCGCTCGAGCACTGATCGAGGAGATCGCCCACCGCTCGACTCCACTCGGCGACGCGCTCGCGGAGGGCGTCGACGGTGCGGTGGAGCGATTCGGCGGCGACGACTTGATCCCGACCGTGAAAGGGATGGAACTCTCCTCGTACGACCCGCGCAGCGCGGAGACGATGGCGCTCGCGTACGCGACGAGCGACCGCGGCGGCTGTCACCGACGCGCCCGCCCGGTCGAAATCGAGCCGGTGTCCGGTTCCCAACGAAGCGTCCGAGAACGTGCAACTGCAGTCGTCGCCGAGCAGAACCACCGGGCGCTCCTCTGGAGTCTGATCGCGGACGACTTCCTCGAGGACGTGTTGCGCGTCGACGACGGCGCGGAGTGGCTCGCGGCCGTCGGCTACGACCTCGAGCCCGAAGACCTCGCTCGCGTCGGCGAACGCGTCTGGACGCTCGTGCGACTGTTCAACATCCGCGAGGGCTTCACGCGAGCGGACGACGAACTCCCGTCGCCGTTGACGGAACCCTTCGAGGACGACTCGAGTGCGGAGTCGGCCGTCGACCGCGCGTCGTTCGACTCCCTGCTCGAGCACTACTACGCACAGCGCGAGTGGGACCGACAGGGTCGCCCGACGCGAGACCTGCTTCACAGACTGGACCTCGCGGACGTTCCCGACGAGGAGACGCCGATTCCACGCGCGTCAGATTTGGAACCCCAAGACGGAGGTACTCGACAATGACCGACAGCATCGACCTCGACGAAATGACAGTCGACGACTCGGCAGACGATCAAGAAAGCGACGCCAACTACGGCGACTGGCTCTGGCGTGGCGAAGGCGACCCGGACGACGAACCGGAGCCACGCTGGGTCCGCTCTGATTCCGCAGCGACCGACGCTGGCGATGGGGGCTCGAGCGAGGTACCGAAATCGCCGGACGGTGACGAGATCCCGGCCAGCGACGAAGTCGGGGTGGCGAGTGGCGATTCACCAGCAAGCGCCGAAGCGAGCGCGGACGTTCGCGATCCCGACGATTCGGATTCGGCCGTCGACGCCGACGGCTCCGATTCCGCTGTCGACGTCGACGATTCGGGCGACGACGAGTCCGCAGCTCCCAGGACGCCGAAAGTCCCCGGCGGGCCGTCCGGGCCGGTCGGCGTCCCGGAATCCAAGGGCGGCTCCGGCGGTGGCTCCCCGTCCTCGAGCAGCGCGTCCTCGAGTGCGAACGCGGACGAGCCGACGACAACCGCCTCGAGTGGGTCCTCGCAGCGAACGACGAATCACGGAGAGGAAACCGAGGCGGACGATATGACGCTCGCGATGACCTACGAGGCGATCAACCGACTCGAGGACCCGCGCTTTTGTATTGCCGACGCCCGCAGTTGGTCCGACTGGATCGGCATCGTCGGCAAGGTCTCCACCCCGGCGATCCGGAAGTTCCAGCGCGATCACACCATCGAACTGGACTTCTTCGGCGGCTCGGAGAACGGGCCAGATCAGCGACTCGCCGATGTCACACCCGAATCGATGTTCTACGCGGAGCGAATGGTCCTCGTCGGCACGGCCGGCGACGAGTGGATCGCGGAGGCCGCCGACTGGGAGTTCGTCCCGCTCGAGACGGCAGCGGAGAACGCCGACTGGGAGATCGAACACGCCGAGTAACGGCCGATACTCGCCGAACTCTCCATCAGTCAAAATACCTATATTTATTCGATCGGATACGGTTTCGTATGCACCCTTTGGTCGCACCCGTCCCCGGCGGGCCGGAACTTTTGGTCTTGCTCGGCATGGCGCTCATCTCTCTGACGGTACCGGTACTCATCGTCGTTGCCGTCTACAACTTCCTGGACGCGAAACGCGGCTACGAACGGCGACTCTCGGCGCTCGAGCGCCGTGTCGAGGAACTCGAGGACGAGTAACCCGTAAACTCGCGTCGTTTTCGAATGTGAGGTGGTGTCCGCTCACCGCTTCGCTGCGTGCTCACTCACGACGCTATCGCAAAAGCAAGAGTTACGTTCCGCTTTTCCGAAGGAACGAACAGTACCAAATGGTGCGAAACCAGTATGACGTGATCGTTGTCGGGGGCGGGATAGCGGGCTGTTTTGCGGCGGCCACAGCGGCGGTCGAAGGAATCGACGTCGTTCAATTAGAACGTAAACCCCGCGAACAGGGCGGGTTCATCGCCTGTGGCGACGCGATCAAGAGCCCTCGAGATCCAGGCCACTACCCGGGTCCGATCGACATGGCCGCCATCGCCGACGACGAGTCCGTCCTCGTCGACAACAACATCGATCAGATCGAGTACTGGGACGAGGAACTCGACGTGCGGAAGGTCTTGCCCTACGAGACGGGCAGTAACGTCGTCGACCGGTACGAGTTCGGTCAACGGCTCCTCGAGCAGGCCGCCGACCGAGGGGTGGAGCAACACTACGACACGGTGGTCAACGACGTGACCCAGAACGGTCGCGTTACCGGCGTCGAAGCGGTTCGCGACGGCGAGGCGGTGACCTACGAGTGTGACGTCTTGATCGACACCGCGGGCGCGCAGTCGATCCTCCAGGATATGGTCGATTTCGACGGCCTCGACACGCCCGGCCAGCCGACGTTCGAGGTCCCCCACTACACCCACTTCGGGTCGGCCTACCGCGAGATCATCGAGACCGAAGAGCCGGTCGAGTATCACAACGCCATCGTCGGGAAGCCCTTAGAAGAGATGGGTTACATCTGGTACTTCCCGCGGACGCCCACCCAGATCAACGTTGGCCTGGGGTTCCAGATGAACAAGAGTCCGATTCCGCTCGCCGATCGCTTGCGCCGCGACATCGAGAACCGCCCCGAGTATCAGGGTGCAACAGTCGCCGAGCGATTCGGCAAAACGAACAAACTCGGCGCGGCAATCGCGCTCCGTCGGCCCCTGGATTCGATGGTTGCCCCCGGCTACCTGGCCGCAGGCGGTGCGGCAGGGACGACACACCCGATAACGGGCAAAGGTATCCGTGGAGCGGCGTACTCCGGCTACTCCGCCGGACGTGCCGCCGCCGAAGCCGTCGAAGACGGAGACGTCTCCGAGGCCGGACTCTGGGAGCACAACCGCTGGCTGTTCCGCGAGCACGGTGAAGCCGCGAAACTCGCCTCGTGGGACGCCTACAACGTCGCCGCGAGTTCCATCGAGGTGAACCTCCTCCGAGCACTCACCGCGTTACTTCCCGAAAAAGAACTCCGAGAGATCGTCGGCACCTCGACGGAAGTAGACAGTCTCAAGAGCAAACTTCTCGTGGGAACCGGCGTCCTCAGAAACTTCGTTTCGGAGTATCGCAAGCACACCTTCGACGCACTCGACGTGAGCACGGGCGAACTACTCGAGGCCATCCGAACCGTACGGAAGACGCGCAACTACGTCTCCGCGTACGAACACCACTACGAGTCCTATCCGGAAGAACGCTCCACGTTCGAAGGGTGGCTCGCCGAGCGCAACCACATCGATCTGAACTTTTACGAGAGCCTCGGCCTCCCCTCGAGCGAGCACAAGTACTGAAACCCGACTGGGTCGGGTGGGTGATCGGGACACGCTGGCTCGAGGAAAGCCGAGTTACGTTCGTCGTTTCACTCGCGAGTGTTGTCGTAGGACTAACATACTTTGCGTAGTGCGGGTGTCGCATCTTCGAGCGACGACCGCGAGAAACTCGACAGATACGTCCGATTCGACCCTGATCGCGGCAAATCCCTCTCGCCTGTACGCCCGCTGAACCATCGATTGCACCGGCTGAAGCCGTCGACCAAAAACGAGAGTCGCGAACGACGGCGCTCTCGAAATCGGTGCTCGCCGCGTCTCGCGGCAGTCGTCCTCAGGCGCGCGAGGGTAATCGCTTCTGGAGTGGATATCGACCCCGACGTTCGCGGACCGTACTCCATTTCAGTGGGTCGTATCCTCCGTGTTCGTCGATGAACAACTGAAGTAGCCAACTCTTTATTTCATCTTATAGATCTATAACTTTATCGATCCTTGCCGGGTTGTTCATCATGGGATTCGATTCCACACCCAGTTCGAACGCACAGTCAGCAAGCGAAGCCGAGTCGTCGTCGGGCGGATCGATGCTCACCCGTCGCAACTTCGGAAAAGGTGCCGCGGTCGCCGCCGGCGTAAGCGGTGCAGGACTGGGCTATCTGTGGTGGGGGAGCCAGCCGACACTCGCCGTCGACAACCCCGAAGAGTGGATCGCCAACTCGGCCGAAATTACGACCGAAGACGGTAGCGTCGATGCGGTTACGTTCGGTGACCCCGACGAGATCGAGGACAGCGGAGAACTCGAGGACGACGACGATCGCTTGATCGTCGAGTGGTCGGGCTTCGACGACGATCGCGAACTCACGTTCAATATCCTCCTCGCGGGCACCGACGGCGGCGACGGCGGCGACTGGACCGGCGGTGAGGAGCCGACCGAAACGACCGAGTCGGAGGAGTTAGCGTCCGGAACCGAACAGGTCGAGGGAACGACCGGATCAGAGGCCTTCACCTGGGAGGACGTGTTCGGCGAATCAGAGCCGGTCTCCGTCGCGGACCACTCCGAAATCGATCTGAGCGACTTCGAAGCGCCGGGTGACGGCGAGACGACCGTCCGCGAGTTAGAGGCCACTCTCGAGGTCGTCGTCCCAGAGCAGGGAGACTTGACCGTTACGGAGACGGCGACTGCCACGATTACCGTCACCAACCAGGAAGCCGACCTCGAGATCGGTGGACAGGGGACCTTCGAGATCGAATCCGACGAAGAAGTCGCCGACGAGGGCGGGGACTGAGCGGACTCGGTCGGTCTATCACACTCACAGTCGTCACACCGACGGACGTGCCTCTCCTCGTGACTGTTGGCGAATCAGAGCCAGAATAACACGCCGACCTCGGTTTTCGCGTCGTCGCTGGTTTAGCGCTCGTGGAGCAAGTTCGCTCGACATTCCGGACAGTACTCGATAATGCTCCTGTCGGCCGTCGGCGAGAGTTCAGCGACGCGCTCGCCGATTCGATCTTCGATCGCGGCGACGGTCGCCTCGCTCGTGAACTCCCGACCACAGCCCGCACACGCCTGCATGGTCCCCTCGTGGACCTCAGTCCACGCGGGGTCCACCTCGTCGTCCCTATTTTCGGGCAGGAGCGAGAGGTCGAGGCCGTCTTCGACCTCGATGACGCCTTCGACGCAGACCTCCTCGCAGAGTTCGCAGTTGACACAGCGTTCGTGATTGAACTCGAGGCCGTCGTCCGTCCGCCGAAGTGCGTCGGTCGGACAGTAGTTCGTACACGTCGGCGTGAGCGTACAGCCGTCGCCGACCTCGACGATGCCGAAGTCCTTCAGCCCGCGGATGACCTCTCGCTGTGGCTCCGCGTGCTCGAGGATCGCGCGGACGCTCTCGAGCGCCCAGCCGTGGTTGTCGAAGTCGGGATTCGGTCGCTCCTCGTCGATCTGGCCCGTCGCCTCGTGCTCGCCGGCAGGAACCGGCGACGCCTCGAGTTCGACCTCGGCGAACTCCGAGACCTCCTCGACGAAGGCGTCCGGGTCGGTCGGATCGGGGGCGAAGAACGAGACGCGCTCGCCGAGACCGAGATCCGTCGTGGCCTGGTTCACTCGCTCGACGAGTTCGGCTTTCGGGTCCGGGCCGGAGTGCAGACAACTGCCGCCACAGCCGACGATGGCCACGCCGTCCGCGCCGGCGGCCAGCGCGTGGAGGACGTGCGCCTCGCCGACCGTGTCGGCGCAGTTGACCGAGACGGGGAGGATCGGCGGGTACTCGATATCTGCGCGTCCCGCTGCCGCCATCCGGCCGTACTCGCGCAGCGCGTCGCCGGCTTGCTCTGAGCAGACGAACGCGACGATCGGCGTCTCGATGCTCGCACTCGAGCCACCGAGGAGTCCGCTGACGAAGCCGCCGTCGTCGTCCGAGGAGAGCAGCGCTTCGACCTCGCGGGCGATTCGCTCGTTGCTCGGTTCGTCGAGGCTGGTTGCCCCGGTCGGGCAGGCGCTGGTACAGGCACCGCAGTTCTGGCAGCTATCGAGGTGGAACTCGACCTCGTCGATCGCCGCGCGCTCGACTGCGCCGTGCGGACAGGCTTCGACACACTCGTTACAGCCCATCTCGCCGGCGGTTCCCGACGCACAGACGTCCATCTCGAGGTCGAGGAAGTTCCGCACTTCGAACCCGCCGAGGAGCCGTTCGACCTCGTCGATCGTCGCCGCGTCGACCGTGGTGTGAAAGCCCCGCTGCCCACCGATGGTCCCGTCGTCGCCGCCGGGATAGATCACCTGGTCGCACTCGAGCGTCCGCTCGACGCCGCCCATCTCGATGGCGTCCGTCGGACAAACGTTCACCCACTCGCCCACCGGCGCGTCCGGATCGATGTCGACTGGGTACCGCGTCACCATTCCGTCCGGCCCCTCGTGGACGCACTTCATACAGGAGATACAGTCGTCCGTCACTCGCGCCCGGACGGTGATCTCGAACTCGCTATAGGTGCCGTCCACGTTGACGACGCGCCCCCGCTCGACGTCGACGTTCTCGAGGTCCGCGTCGGTGCCGGCTAGCTCCTGGCCGTTCGCGAGCAGGGTCACGTCCGCGGAGTCGGCGATCGCCGCTGCCGCATCCGGATCGCCGACCACGACGACATCGTACTCCGCTCGGTGGATGCTCGAGCGCGGCAGCGACTCCGTCTGGCTGCCGGCCTGCGCTGCGTTCACCAGGCGTGCCGTTTTGGCCGTGGCGGTCTGTTCGTCGTGGACCCAGCCAGCCCCCTCACGCTGGTCGACGAACTGGACGGATTCGGGGTAGAGGCCCTGATTCTCGGCCGCCGCCGTGATCTTCTCCTGGGCTTTCGCTTCCGGGCACGTAACGGTCATCTCGTCGAGTTCGTACTCGTCGATCACCGTCTCGAACGCGTCGAGTTTGTCCTGACACAGCAAGCGCGAACTCGCCGCCACCTCGACGTCCTCGATCTGTTCGCGCGCCTCCTCGAGGTCGATGTCACAGGTTCCAGCACAGGAACACACAAACGCACCCTTGTTCATTGCTCGCATATAAGGAAAAGGGGGTCTGTAAACCTGTCGTGATCACCAACTAACAGCTATACAACACTACGGCCAAAAGCCGATTGAATCTCTCGAATTCTATGATGAAAATTGACTATCTTTACTATTGGTGGGTTAGGAACCGTCCAACGGGCGAGGGGTGGCGACAAAGACGGTCATTACTGCCTCCACGGGAGTAAATTACGTAATTAGCTCCGCCGTCTCCGCTGAGAGTTCGACGGAGACGTCTTGACGAGTCTGTTCGCTGATCTGATCGAGGTTGCGAGTCAGCACCTCGATGATGTCGTCGTGATCCGGGTAAACGAGGATACTCTCGTCGTTGTCCTCGATGACCAGTTGCGTGTCTTGAAGCGTCACCGTGTCGTCTTGAATGCCCGCGACGATCACGTCCAGCGCTTCCGCGCCCCCGGCGTCCCCGGCTTCGACTTTCGTGATGTACACCGCATCGAGGCCGATGATGTCTTTGTACTCGCGAATCTGCTCGGCGCAGGCGACCATGTCCTGCGTGATCGCCGTCTTTCGTTCGTTTCCGTGCTCGCCCGTATGGCACTGTTTGCACACCCGCAGTTCCATCTGCATACCCGTCCGTTACTATCGAACGGTCATGACCATTACGGAGCGCAGCAAACGAACCGCTCCGTTCGCCAGCCCACTCACCTCCTCTCGACTCGAGCGTGTACTACCCGAGAATGAGACGACACGAGTTGGTTGACGGACTCGAGACGAGTACGCTACTGGAACCACCGCTCGAGCAGCCTCCACACCCGATTCAGACGACGGCCACGACGGGTTCCTCCTCGAGGAGACACGTCAACACGACCTGCGAAACGTCCCGTCGATCGTGTACCTCGGCAGCAATCTCCCGTGCGGTGTCCTCGAGTGTCGAATCGTCGACCATGTTGATCACCGGAATCACCGTCGCCTCATCTGGAACGTCACGGAACCCGCCCCGATCGCTCGAGAGGACGGTTGCGACGTCCGTCGTCGAAATTTCCTCGCCTCGCTCGAGTCCAGTGACCGCCTCGACGCGCTCGGGTCGGTGAACGTGTTCCTCGTCGAGGGGTTCGCCGACGATTTTCGCACTCACGATCGGAACGACGACGTCGGCCGTCGCCGGTAGCTGGGGCTCGTCGTCCGCGGGTGCCTTGAACCATCGCGTTCGTGCACCGTCGGCTTTGACGACGATGCTCACCTCGTCGTCGATCTCAGCGACGAGGTCGTCGACCAGTGCTGGCTCGTAGCCGCGGTACCGATCCGAACGCTCTTGTGCTCGCACGAGTCCGATCGGCCACTCGACGTTCGACTCGAGCGCCTCGAGTGGCTGCTCGGTCACTCTGACCTCCGTGACGTGTTCTTCGAACGGCGGAATTCGAACCGTCGCGGTGACGATCGCTCGCTCGAGTCGCTCGGCGAGTGCGTAGAGCGTCGACTTCTTCCCCCCCGCGCCGACGACGCACGTCGTGTTCCCTTCGGCGTGCAGTGCCTCGACGAGATCCATATGCGGAGGTCGGGAGCGTTCGTCTTGAGTGTGTCCACTCGTCCGCTCGGACGCAAATTACGTCCGTCTAGTCGGTCGAGTCGACACCAAACCGCGCAACCGGTTTGGGATCCAACAAACGGCCAACCTTACCGTTTTAGCGTGCGTTAACCCGCCGCCTCACGGTACTTCCGACAATGCGCCGCTGGCGTGCGGCAGCCGGGTTCGCCGTCGCCGTGGCGGTAGTCGCACTCTTCGTCTACGGCGTCGGCTGGGACGAGGTCCTCGAGAACATTCAGGACGCCCACCCTGGCGCACTCGCAGGGGCGTTTCTCACCGGCCTCGCCATGCTCGCTTTCCGGGCCGGCGTCGTCAAGCGCCTGCTCGATCCCATCGACGGCGCCGCTCGAGGCCGTGGCTTCGTGAGCGCGTTTCTCTCGGGATACTTCGCGCGAAGCGCGCTGCCGTGGGGTCGGTCGACTGGAACCCCGGTGATGGCGTACCTGCTCGCGACGAGCTCCGACTCGGAGTTCGAGGACAACCTCGCGGTCGTCGCCGTCGGGGAAGCGTTCAACTTTTTCGCCAGTCTTGTCGTCGCGGGCGTCGGCTTCGGAATGCTCGCGCTCACGGTCGGGACGACCGAGACGGTCACGACGAGTATCGCCGTCGCAAGCGGGAGCACCGTCCTCGCCGTCGGTATTTTCATCGTCGCGCTCAATCGCGGCCTGGCTCGAACGCTCTCGCTTTCGCTCGCTTCCTGGATCGAATCGATCGTCGAGAAACTCCCTCGAGTGCCGACTATCGAGGGAACGTTGACGGACCGAATCGACGGCTTCTTCCGGACGCTCGAGGTGCTGCAGGCGTCTCGTCGAACGCTCGCTGTGGCTATCGCTATCGCCATCGTTGGGTGGGTGTTCAACGCGTTGCCGCTTTACTTCTCGTTGCTCGCACTCGGCGTCGACACACCGGTCGCGGTCGCCCTTCTCTGTGCGCCCCTCGCCTCGTTAGGCGGTATCGTGCCCCTTCCCGGCGGAACCGGCGGAATCGAAGTCGTCCTCGCAAGCTTGCTCGTCGGGGTCGTTGGCATCGCCGGCGATACGGCGACTGCCGCGGCGATTCTCTACCGAGTAACGACGTACTGGCTCCACCTCGGGATCGGCGGAATCGCTGCGATCCACCTCACGATTTCCGGCCCGAAGGGGACCTGGATGGAGGAGTACTGACCCGACACCGGTTCGAAACTCGAGTTTCTCACCGACTGACGACCCTCTCTCACTCTCACTCGATTACTCCCGTCACCGTCGCGACTTCGCGTGCCGCTCGCTCGTTCATCCCGTCGCCCAGTACCGTGTAGCGATCGCGAATCTCGTGACAGGTCGTCAGCGCCTCGAGAACGGTCTCGTCGTCGATGCCGAGTTCCGCCGCCGTCGTCGGCGCGTCGATGCTGTCGAGTGCGTCGTGAATGTCTCGCCAGATGCCGTCTTCGCCGCCGTGGAGGTACGCCGTCATGATCGACCCGACGCCGACCTGATGGCCGTGGAGCGCCGCGTCTGGCTCCAATCGATCGAGTTGGTGTGAGAAGAGGTGCTCTGCACCGCTTGCCGGTCTCGAGGAATCCGCGATACTCATCGCGACGCCCGAGGACATCAGCGCCTTGCTCACGATCCACGCCGACTCCTCGAGGCCGGGGCGGACGAGGTCGGCGTTTCCGACGAGGATTTCGGCCGTCATCTCTGACAGTGCCGCGGCGTACTCGGAGTACTCGACGTCCTTGAGTCGCTTCGCCAGCCGCCAGTCCATCACCGCGGTGTAATTCGAGATGATGTCGGCACACCCCGCCGTCGTCAACTCCCACGGTGCCTGCGCCAGCACGCTCGTGTCTGCGACGACCGCCAGTGGCGGCTTCGCTGCGACGCTGTGGCGCGTATCGCCGTCCGGAACCGAGCCGCGATTGCTCACGATTCCGTCGTGACTGGCCGCCGTCGGCACCGAACAAAAGCCCATCTCGAGGTGGTGACTCGCCATCTTGGCGATATCGATCGCCTTCCCGCCGCCGATCCCGACGAGGTACGTCACCTCCTCCGCCTCGGCCGTCTCGATAATGCGCTCGACGGCGTCGAACGACGCCGTCTCGACCGTGACGATCACCGGATCGATGCCTGCAGCTTCGAACTGCGCGGCGATCGGATCCGCCGCGACCTCGCGCGGGGTCGGACTCGTGACGAACAGCGGGCGACCCTGCAGGTGTAACTCGTCGACGACGTCGACGACCTGATCGATGACGCCGTGACCGACGACGACGTTTCGCGGTAGGCGAATCCACGTCGACTTCTCGAACATACGCCACCTAACTCACCGGTGGGCTATGTGTTTTTCCTGTCGGCGGGTCAGATCGCGCGTCGATTCGACTGACCGTTCCGTCGCCCTCGAGCACCGAGTCGGTCGTCCACGCGGTGGCAACCCTGCTGTCGACCGACCAATCGCCCACCACGAGTTATTGTCCTCCATTGTGAATTGGTAGCTATGTCCGAACACGCTGTCGACGATCCGGTACTGAACGACGACGCGATGGCCCGGTTCCCCGTTCCCGACCTCGAGAACCTCCCGAACGACCTCCGCGAGCGCATCGAAGACGAGACGGAGCGTGCGGGATTCACGCCGAACGTCTTCGCCGCGATGGCGTACAAGCCCTCACACTTTCGGGCCTTTTTCGAGTACCACGACGCGCTCGTCGAGGACACCGCCCTCGAGCGCGAGGAGATAGAGATGCTCGTCGTCGCCGTCTCCGGCGTCAACCACTGTTACTACTGTAACGTGGCTCACGGCGCGCTCGTCCGAATCTACGCTGACGACCCGCTGTTGGCCGATCAACTCGTGGCGAACTACCGAACCGCAGATATCAGCGATACCCACCGAACGATGTTAGACGTCGCCGTGAAACTCACCGAACGGCCGACCGACGTCGAGCGAGCGGATCTCGAGGCCCTTCGCGAGGCGGGATTCAGCGAGGAGGCGATCTGGGATATCGGTGCCGTCACGGCTTTCTACAACCTGAGCAATCGACTAGCGATGTTCGCGGAGATGCGACCGAACGAGGAGTTTCACACGCTGGGGCGAGAGTAAGACCGGAATCCGGTTCCCGGCGGCCGGACGTCAATCCGCAGTTTGCTCGTCAATCGAGCCCGTGTCGGACGGAATCTCACCGTGTGCGCGGTCGACGGCGACCTGTGCCGTCCCGCTCGTCTCGTCGAACACGAGGTGCGTGTGGGGATACGCAATCTCGACGTCCGCGTCCTCGAGGCGTTCCCAGACGGCTTCGTGGATCTTCGAGCGCATCACGCGCGGCAGATAGGGGCGCTCGACCCAGAAGTTGAGTTCGAGTTTGACGCCGTGATCGGCAAACGACTCGATGAACGCCGTCGGACGAACGGGGTACTTCGTCGATCCCATCGCGATCCCCGGACCGCCCTCGATGACGCCGTCGATCTCTTCCGCGGCCTCTTCGAGCAGCGTCCGCGCCTCCTCGAGGTCACCCTCGTAGGTGACGACGAACTCGATCGAGACTCGGCTCCGTTCGTCGTCGGCCGAGAGGTTGACCACGTCACGCTCACGAATCGTCGAGTTCGGCACGACGAGGAACGTGTTCTCGAGCGTCCGAATCTTCGTGTAGCGTAGCGTGACGTCGACGACGTGACCGCTCGCCTCCTGGTCGACGAGCTCGATCATGTCGCCGACTTCGTACGGTCGATTCGCGAGGACGAACAGGCCGCCGACGAGATCGCTCGCGACGGGTGTGAGGATGACGCCGACGACGACCGAGAGGATCGTCACCGAGAGCAAGAGATCGGAGAGTTCGACGCCGAAGATGCCCAGAATTACGAAGACGGCGGCGAGCATCACGACAGCGCGCGCTATTCGTAACCCAATCTCCGCGACCGACCGACGCCGCATCCGTTCGACGACGTACGGTCGGCCCGCGCGAACGAGCAGTTTCGAACCGTACCAACCCACCAACAGGACGACGAGTGCGAGTACCCAATCGGGTGCGATTCCGTCGGGAATCCCATCGTTTCCGACGATCGATTGCGATGTCAGAGACGTCATACCGGACGCTCAACGTCGGGACGAATGTGCGTTGGGCCAGCAACGGAGTCGACGAACAATGGCGTCACCAACGCTCGAGCGTGCCGTCTTCGCGACCGGACCGAGTCAGTCGTCGCTCGCAGCGTAATTAGCCGACTCGGCTTCGATTCCGGCCTCGGGCGTGCCAGGCAGTTCGGCGCGAACGTCGTCACTTCCCTGCTCGGTAATCGCCTCGTGGTAGGCTTCTGGCATGACCTTCACGAAGGCCTCGAGCGTGCGCTCCCAGTTCTCGAGGAGGAGTTCGCCCCGCTCGGAACCGGTGTAGGCGACGTGGTTCTCGACCAGGCGACGCAGCATCTCCTCGTCTTTCTCCTCGAGTTCGTCGTGGAGCGAAACCATCCCAGTGTTCGCGCGGTCGGCGAACTCGCCGTCGGGGTCGTAGACGTAGGCAACGCCGCCGGACATGCCGGCCGCGAAGTTCGTGCCCGTTTCGCCCAACACGGCGACGACGCCGCCGGTCATGTACTCACAGCCGTGATCGCCGACGCCTTCGACGACGGCTTTGGCCCCCGAGTTGCGGACCGCGAATCGCTCGCCGGCGACGCCGTTGACGTATAATTCGCCGTCGGTCGCACCGTACAGTGCGACGTTCCCGATCGCAATGTTTTCTGCCGGATCGTAGGTCGCCGTCTCCGGCGTTCGGAGGGTGATCTTTCCGCCGGAGAGGCCCTTGCCGACGTAGTCGTTCGCACTGCCGTCTAAGTGCATTGAGACGCCACTCGCGAGGAACGCACCGAAACTCTGTCCGGCCGTCCCCTCCGCGTCGACCGTGATCGTATCCTCTGGCAATCCGGGCTCACCGTACCGACTCGTGATGCGATTGGAGAGCATCGCGCCGACAGTTCGATCGACGTTCGAAACCGCTGTCTCGAGCGTCACTGGCTCCTCGTTTTCGATCGCGTTCGCTGCCGCATCGATGAGGTCGCGATCGAGTTGCTCCTCGAGTTCGTGATCTTGCTCGCGGATCTTCCGGCGCACGTCGCTGCCGGGATCTGCGAGGACCGCAGCGAGGTCGACCTTGCGCGCTTTCGGGTGCTCGACGTTCTCGCGTTGGGCGAGCACCTCGACGTGGCCGATCATTTCGTCGATCGTTTGGAATCCGAGTTCGGCCATAATCTCGCGCAGTTCCTGGGCGATGAACGTCATGTAGTTGATGACGTGTTCGGGTTCGCCGGGGAACCGTTTGCGCAGGTCCTCGCGCTGGGTCGCGACGCCGACCGGGCAGGTATTCTTGTGACACTGCCGAGCCATCACGCAGCCACCCGTAACGAGCGAGGACGTCCCGAAAATGTACTCCTCGGCACCGAGCAACGCGGCGACCGCGACGTCCCGTCCGGTCTTCATCCCGCCGTCCGCGGAGACGCGAATGCGGCCGCGAAGGCCGGTCTGACAGAGCATCTGGTTGGCTTCCGCGAGGCCGAGCTCCCAGGGGAGCCCAGCGCTCTTGATCGAGGTCCGCGGAGAGGCCCCAGTACCCCCGGAGTGACCCGAGATGTGGACCACGTCGGCGTTCGCCTTCGCGACGCCGGCGGCAACCGTACCGATGCCGGCCTCGGAGACGAGTTTGACGTTGATGTCCGCCTCCTCGTTTGCCGCTTTCAGATCGAAGATTAGCTGTTTGAGGTCCTCGATCGAGTAGATATCGTGCAGCGGCGGCGGCGAGATGAGACCGACGCCAGGCGTCGACTTCCGGACGTGCGCAATCATCTCGTTGACCTTCTCGCCAGGGAGATGGCCACCTTCGCCGGGCTTGGAACCCTGGGCCATCTTGATCTGGAGTTCGTCCGCCGAGGAGAGGTACGTCGAGGTGACGCCGAATCGCCCGGAGGCGACTTGCTTGACGTTGCACTCGCGTTCGGTGTCGAAGCGTTCCGGTGGCTCTCCGCCCTCACCGGAGTTGGACTTGCCGCCGATGCGGTTCATCGCGATCGAGTTGTTCTCGTGGGCTTCCGGTGAGAGCGAGCCGAGACTCATCGCCGCCGTCGAGAAGCGCTGGACGATGTCCTTGATCGGCTCGACGTCTTCGATGGGGACCGAGTCTCGATCGGAATCGAACTCGAGTAATCCACGAAGCGTCTGGAGGTCCTGTTGTTGGTCGTTGATGAGTTCGGCGAACTCCTGGTAGCGCTCGTAGTCGTTCGAGCGCACGGACTGTTGGAGCGCGCCGACGGTCTGTGGATTCCACTGGTGAGTGATACCATCGGATCGGTGTTCGAACTCGCCCTGTCGGTCGAGGGTAGACTCGTCCTCGGCGAATGCCGCGTCGTGGCGCTCGAGGACATCTGCCTCGATTTCGACGAGTCCGATCCCCTCGGTTCGGTTTTCGGTTCCCTCGAAGTATTCGGCGACGAGGTCAGAGTCGAGTCCGACGGCCTCGAAGATCTGTGCGCCCTGGTAGCTCTCGACCGTCGAGATGCCCATCTTGGCCATGATCTTCAACAGGCCGTCCTCGAGCGCACCGACGTAGGCGTCGATGGCGACTTCGGTATCCGCGCCGTCGGGGCCGGCGGTGAGGTCGTCGATCGTCTGGTAGGCGAGGTACGGGTTGACCGCCCCAGCGCCGTAGCCGACGAGCGTCGCGAAGTGGTGGACGGTTCGGGGGTCGGCGGACTCGACGACGAGTCCGACGTGATTTCGCAGGCCGTTGCGCACGAGGTGGTGGTGAACGCCACCGGTCGCGAGCAGGCTCGGAATCGCCGCTCGGTCCGCGGAGACGTTTCGGTCGGACAATACGAGCACGTCGTGTCCCGATTCGATGGCTTCGACGGCGTCTTCACGGACGCGCTCGAGTGCAGCCTCGAGGTCACGTCCGGGCACCTCGCTCGTCCGTTCGTAGGTGATATCGATCGTCGCGGCCGTAATGTCGTTCGCCTCACACTCCCGGATCGACTCGAGTTCTACGTCCGTCAGGATCGGCGAGTCGAGGACGAGTTGGCGAGCGTGCTCGGGCGATTCGGTCAGCAGGTTTCGCTGGTAGCCGAGTCGGCTCTCGAGACTCGTCACGAGTTCTTCGCGGATGTAATCGAGTGGCGGATTCGTGACCTGTGCGAAGAGCTGTTTGAAGTACGAAAACAGCGGCCGGTTGAATTCGGTGAGCACGGACAACGGCGTGTCGTCGCCCATCGACCCGACGGGGTCTTTACCCTTCTGGGTCATCGGCTCGATCATGTTCTCGAGTTCGTCGTGCGTGTAGCCGAAGGCGGCCTGCTGGTCTCGCAGGCCATCGACTGGCTGGCGAGGTTCGCTGTCGTCGGCCGTCCGAATTTCCTCGAGTGAGACTTGCTCTTGCTCGACCCACTCGCCGTAGCGGTCGTCGGTGAGGTCCTCGAAGACTTCGTCGTCGGGGATGACGCGTCCCTCGTTCGGGTCGGCGAGGAACAACTGGCCGGGCTGGAGTCGCCCCCGTTCTTTGATTTCCTCGGGTTCGGGCTCGAGTGCACCGGCTTCGCTCGCCATGATCAGACGGTCGTCGGTCGTCACGTCGTAACGACACGGTCGGAGACCGTTTCGGTCGAGGACGGCACCGACGCGCTCGCCGTCGGTTGCCGCGACGAGTGCGGGACCGTCCCACGGCTCGACGAGCGAGGCGTGGAAGTCGTACCAGTCCTTCCGATCTTGATCCATCGCGTCGTCACCGCGCCAGGCTTCGGGAACGAGCATTCGCAGTGCGTGCTCGAGGTCCCGGCCGTCCTGCATGAGGAGTTCGAGCGCGTTGTCGACGCTCGCGGTGTCGGATTGTTCTGGATCGTCGATAATCGGCTTAACGGCGTCGAGATCGTCCAAAACGTCGCTCTCGATGTCGGTCTCGCGGGCGCGCATCCAGTTGATGTTGCCCTGAATGGTGTTGAACTCGCCGTTGTGAATGACGTTTCGGTAGGGGTGTGCGAGGTGCCAGGCCCCGAGCGTGTTCGTCGAGAAGCGCTCGTGGACCATCGCGAACGTCGATTCGAGACGGTCGTCGGTAAGATCTGAATAGTACGAGGGGACCTGCACTCCCTTGAGCAAGCCCTTGTAGACGATCGTGTCCGAATCGAGCGAGCAGACGTAGAATCGGTCGTTGCCGTCGATATCGCTCTCGCCGACCGCCGTTTCGAGTGCGCGCCGGCCGACGTAGAGGCGTCGGTCGAAATCGTCGCTACCGATATCGTCTACGGGTGCGACGACGAGTTGCCTGACGTCGGGTTCGGATTCGACGGCGGTTGCGCCGAGGTCGGCGTTGTCGGTCGGAACGTTTCGCCATTCGAGGACCTCGAGATCGTACGTCTCGAGCGTTTCTTCGACGATCGAGACGATTTCTTCGCGTGCCCCGTCGTCTTGTGGAAGAAAGAGCGAGCCGACCGCATAGATGTCGGGAAGCGTCGTCTCGAGAACGTCCTCGAAGAATGCGTGAGGCGTCTGGAGCATAATTCCTGCCCCGTCGCCGGTGTTTTTCTCCGCGCCGGTCGTCCCTCGATGTTCGAGATTCCGCAGTAGTTCGAGTCCGTCAGCGACGACGTCGTGACCCCCGTCCCCAGTGAGGTCCATGACGACGCCGACGCCGCAGTTCGACCGCTCGTCCGAAGGGTCTGCGAGCCCCTGTGAACGCTCGGTGGATGACGCTATCTGTGGCTGTGGCATACACTCCAGTAGCGAGAACTGCTATATGAGGCTACTCCATAATGACTAAGTGTATTATAGACACATATTATCGTATATAAGGTCTATCGACTATCACGATTTATCGTCGATTATTGACCACTCAGTCCGGGTGACTCAGTGCGCCTCGTTTGCTCGTATTAGATATTGTATACTTCCCCGCCACTGTGAGAAGACAATCAGAATTCGAGTGTCACGTATCGGATAGTCGGTACTCGAGTCGAGGAAAACTGCCCGACGAGGGCAGAATGTGTCAGAGGCACGTAGTGCTCACCCACCAGAGTGAACACCACATTTCTTCGTTTAAATGCCAGCCGTAAGCAGTATTGGGTTAAAGAGTTAGGTATGGGTGTGGGTGACAGGCACGGTTCTGGGGAAATCTGCTCGCTTCGAATTTGTGTAGAGTACACGATGAACGCTTGGACGAGCCGATATCGGCACTTTGGAATATTACGCTCGGTCTCGAAATTGGATACCGGTCGAATCGTCTCTTCGTCAGTAGGATTTGGCGAAGTACGCGATCTGATCTGCGGGGTCCCCGCAGACGCCACACTCCTCGCGGTCCGGTTCGGGGACCTCGCCCGCCGTCTCCCCACCTTCGTCCTCGAGCGGTTGCATCACGATTTCGGCTGCGATTTTCTCCTTGATCGCTTCCTCACACGCCTCGTCGCCACACCACGACGTCTTCACGTAACCACCGTGTTTACCAATCGTGCCGAGGATTTCCTCCGGTGAGTAGGCTTCGCGGACGTTCTCCTCGAGGTTCGCTTCCGCCTCGTCGTACAACTTGTCGAAGACGTCGTCGAGGTGTGTGTCGACGGCGTCGACGATTTCTGCGCGGTCCTCGACGGCCTCTTCGTTGTCCGGTCGATGAACCAGCGTCACCTCGTCGTCCTCGACCTCGTAGGGTCCGATTTCCAGTCGCAGAGGAACTCCGTTGAGTTCGTGTTCGTTGAACTTGAAGCCGGGGTTTCGCTCGTCGCGGTCGTCGAGTTCGACGCGGAAGCCGGCCTCCTCGAGTTCCTCGGCGATTCCTGCGGAGTACTCGAGGACGTCGTCTTTCGTGTCCTCTTGCCAAATCGGGACGATGGCGACCTGTGTCGGGGCGACCGTCGGCGGCAGGACGAGTCCCTGGTCGTCGGAGTGCGTCATGATGAGCGCGCCGAGTGCTCGCCAGGAGAGCCCCCACGACGTGGTGTAGGCGGTACGGTCTTCCTCGTCTTCGCCCGAGAACGTGATGTCGAACGCCTCGGCGAAGCTCTGCCCGAGGTTGTGACTCGTCGCACCCTGAACGGACTTGCCGTCGGGCATGAGCGCCTCGACGGTCGTCGTCGTATCCGCGCCGGGGAACTTGTCGTGTTCGGGCTTCTTCCCGCGCAACACCGGAATCGCCAGCACGTCCTCGTAGACGCGTTCATACTGCGAGAGCCGGGTCCAGACTTCCTCCCACGCGCCCTCGTTGCTCGCGTGGGCGGTGTGACCTTCCTGCCACATGAACTCCTTCGTCCGGAAGAACGGCTTCGTCTCCGTCGCTTCCCAGCGAACCACCGAACACCACTGGTTGATTCGCATCGGCAGGTCGCGGTGACTGCGCGTCCAGTCGGCCATGAACGGCGCGATAATCGACTCGCTCGTCGGGCGGACGGCGAGGCGCTCCTCGAGTTCGTCGTGGCCGCCCTGGGTCACCCACGCGACTTCGGGGTCGAATCCTTCGACGATATCTTTCTCGCGCTCGAGAAAGCTTTCGGGGATGAACATTGGGAAGTAGACGTTGTCGACGCCGGTCTCTTTGAACCAGCCGTCGAGGGCGTCCTGAATAGCCTCCCAGAGGGCGTAGCCGCGGGGCTTCGTGACGATGAAGCCGCCCATCGGCGCGTAGTCGGCGAGGTCCGCCTTCTTGACGACTTCGGCGTACCACTCGCCCGGTTTGTGCGATTTCGACTCGGTGATCCCGAGTTCCTGGCTCTCGTCGCTCATTGTTTCGCTATGCAGTCAGCGCGCTCTTAAACCATACGAAGGGGAGACGGCTCGTGACACTGCGCGTGAGTGACAACGGTCGACTCGTTCACTCCGGTTCTCGGGACTTTATGCAGGTGTGTCGCCCACTAGAACCCATGAAGGCCATTCAGGTGTCCGAATACGGAGACAGCGACCAACTCGAGGTAATCGACGCCGACGTCCCCGAACCAGGCGCGGGTGAGGTCCGCATCGAAGTCGAAGCGGCGGGGATCAACTTCGCCGACATCATGCAGCGCCGCGGGGTCTACCCGGGCGGACCCGACGAGGGCTACGTGCCCGGAATGGAGGCCGCAGGCACGATCGACGCCACTGGCGACGGAGTCGACCTCGAGGAGGGTGACCGCGTCGTCGCGATGCTCAACACCGGTGGCTACGCCGAGTACGCGACGGCGAACGCACAGATGCTGTTCCCGATTCCCGAGGAGATGAGTTTCGCGGAAGCTGCTGGTTTTCCCGTTCAGTTTCTGACCGCCCACAGCTGTTTGTTCGAGTGGGGCGACCTCGAGGAGGGCGAGTCGGTGTTGATTCAAGCTGCGGCGGGCGGCGTCGGCACGGCGGCGGTGCAACTCGCGTCTAATGCAGGTGCGGAGGTGTTCGGAACGGCGAGTACGCAGGAGAAACTCGACCTCGCAGCCGAGTTGGGCTGCGATCACCCGATCAATTACACCGAGACCGACTTCCGCGAGACCGTCGACGAGGAAACCGACGGAGCAGGCGTCGATCTCGTCCTCGAGAGCGTCGGCGACGACGTCTTCGAGCGCAGCCTCGATGCAATGACGCACTTCGGCCGGATGGTCACCTACGGCGTCGCCAGTGGTGTCCCCGGCGAAATCGAAAATCGTAGACTGCTCTTCGAGAACAAGACCATCAAGGGCTTTCACCTCGGTCAGGCATCGGTTCACGATCCCAGTACGGTTATGAAGGCCGTTCCGGAACTCACGCAGGGGCTGACCGACGGCGACCTCGAGGTCGTCCTCGGCGAATCGTTCGCACTCGAGGATGCAGCGACTGCTCACCAGTATATCGAAGACCGCAAAAGCGCCGGAAAGGTCGTTCTTACGTCCTGAGTGTCGATGCAGGCTGGGCGGTGTGAAAGTACCCAGTTGGCTCTTTTTTAATCACCGTCGTCGTCTTCGTCATCATCGTCTTCGTCTTCGTCGTCATCGTCGTCATCGTCTTCGTCTTCGTCGTCTTCGTCATCATCGTCGTCGTCTTCGCTGTCTTCGTCATCATCGTCTTCGTCGTCTTCATCGTCGTCGTCTTCGCTGTCTTCGTCATCATCGTCTTCGTCGTCTTCATCGTCTTCATCGTCTTCATCGCCGTCATCGTCGTCTTCGTCGTCTTCGTCGTCATCATCGTCATCGCTCTCATCGTCGTCCTCGCCCTCGTCATCATCGTCATCGCCGTCATCGTCGTCCTCGCCCTCGTCATCATCGTCATCGCCGTCATCGTCCTCATCGTCCTCATCGTCGTCACTGTCAGATTCGTTTTCGTTACCGACGTCGCCAGCGTCGTCTCCAAAGATATTGTCCTCGGTTTCGCTCTCCTCGTCGGGATCGTCGTCGAACGTTGTGTCTACACAGCCTGCGAGTGTTCCGATAGTGCCGACGACGACTGTGACGATCGCTCGGCGACGAGTGGTCTGTGTCATTCTCTCGGTCCGTCGTACCACGAACGGGTAAAAGAGTATTCAGCCGATACTCACTCGAGTAAATCCACTGATACTGTCCTTCTCGCAGTGTTTGAAGTCGTTTTCTCGAGTACGTATGTGCAATTTGATCTGGTATCATCAACCGTCTTACTCGAGAGTTGACGTCAACGATAGCACAAGACCGTCGTCTGACCGACGGTAAGTCCCAGTGCCAGAATAAATGAACCGCGTGACGATCGGATCGACGGTCGTTGCGAGCGACGTTATTCGTCTGCTTCCTCGACGTCACCTTGAACGTCGGTGCCGTCGCCTTGTTCGACCGTTTCACCGCTGACGTCGCCGTCGACGTCGTTGTCGGGGCCGAGTTCGACGTCGCCATCTGCGTCGACATCACCATCGATATCGACGTCAGCATCAGTCGTCACAGACCCGCCTGCGGTGATATCGCCATCGACATCGGTGTCTTCACCGAGGTCGACGTCGCTACCGGCATCGATACCGCCGTCGATATCGACATCGGGTTCGGTCGTCACAGCACCGACTGCTTCGACGTCTCCGTCTACGTCTGCATCTTCCTCGAGGTACACGTCGCCGTCGGCGTCGATCGGACCGTCGACGTCGATATCGGCCTGCACTTCGACGTCGCCGTCTGCTGAGATTTCGTCGATATCCTCGTCGATGACTTCCTCGTCCCCTCCGTTTCCGTTGCCGTTATCGGCGTCGTCGTCACCGCTACCGGCGTCGTCAGTGTCGTCGTCTCCGTTCGCGAGATCGTCGACACAGCCGGCGATTGCGCCAACAGTTCCAACTGCCGCTGCAGCAATCGTTCGTCGGCGGGTAAGATCAGTCATCGTTGCACGCCTTCGTACTTTCATTTCTTATAAAAGATTTGTGGATCGATGATTGCTGTAGATTTTATACAGACTTGAACGGAGGAGAATCTCGTCGTCGGGCGAAATCGTCTCGATCACTCGTCTAACGAAACGTTCCACTCGAGATCATACTCGACGAATTCGGCTTCGTCCAGCGGCTTTCCGCCTTCAAAGTGGAAGTCACCGACGACAGTCTCGCCCTCGAGGACGCCCGGGAGCCAACGGTGGTCGTCGTCCCACATCTGATCGTAGGGAACATCGTCGACGCGGGTCCACGTCGGCCTCGCCTCCGCGGTCGTCGTCGGTTCCCCCGAAAACGACCGCGTTCGAAAGACGTGACAGACCGAGTGTCGCTCGCCGTCGAGCAGAAAGGTGAGTTCCCCCGCCTTCTCGAGGTCCGTGGGATCGATTTCGAGGCCGACCTCCTCTCGCGTCTCTCGGACGGCACACTCGCGTGGCGTTTCACCGGTCTCGAGTTTACCGCCGGGTCCGTTGTACAGGCCGTCGCCGAGCCCTCGCCGTTTTTCGATAAGGAGCACTTCTTCGACAGATCCACTAGCGCTCTCGCGAGTCCGTCGCGGAAAACACAGCGTCGTCTCGGTCATACGGGAATGTTCGCTCGAGTGAAGATAAACCGTCACCATCGCACTTCGACCCCGGTCGTCGGGAACGGCGTCGAGGGGAGTGGTCCTGACGGATAGCCCGTGGTGTTTATACTGATTCGATAGCAGTGACGTTGTATGGAGTATTTACTGTGGGTTCTGATAGCACTCCTCGCGTACTCGTTCGTCGCGCCGCTCACGAGCGTCGTGATGCAAGACGTGCCGGCGACGCCGGGATTGTTCCTCTCGACGCTCGTCTTTCTCGCGATTGCGAGCAGCGTACTGGTGGTGACTGGCGGTGCCGATCCATCGCTCGTGGTCTCGCTCGAGGCCGGTTACATCTACATCGCGGGCGCGTTTCTCACGGCGGGGATTTTGGCGTACACGGCCGCACTCGAGACTGGCCCGGTCAGCGTCGTCGTCCCGATCTTCGGTATGTTCATCGTCGGCAGTTCGGTGTTGGGAATCCTCTTTCTCGACGAGTCGATGTCGGTGACGCGCGCGGCCGGAATCGGCTGTGCGGTCCTCGCGATCGTCCTTAGTGCGGGTGAGAGCTAATGGAACGAGAGTACCTCGCACTCTCGGTGCTCGCGTTCGTCGCGTACAGTCTGGTCGCGCCGCTGCTCAAGGTCGCGATGGAGACGGTTCCGAGTACGATGGCGGTCTTCCTTTCGAATACCATCATGCTCGGACTGCTCGGCGGGTTGTTGCTCTACCAGGGTGTCTCCCCTCGGCCGTATCTTTCCCACCCGAAAACGCCACACATCGTCGCCTGGGGTGTGCTTCTCGCGATCGGACTCCTGGCGTACTACCGCGCACTCGAGCTCGGTCCCGTCAGCATTGTCGTCCCGATTTACGGCCTGTTCATCGCGGTGAGCTCGATCATCGGGATCGTCGCACTCGAGGAGTCGCTGACGGTCAGAAACGGTCTCGGAATCGTGTTCGCCGTTCTCGCCGTCGTGCTCATGTCGCTGTGAGCGCGCAGTCGTGGACCGTTCCAACCGTACAGCGAGTGATTTTACAGCTCAGTCGTCTCCCGCAGACTCGGCCAGTTCCGTCTCTAGATGGTCATCGATGTATTCCTCGGGAGCACAGCCAAGTGACCGGTGTGGACAGTACTGGCAGTGCTCGCCGGTCGTCGTTTCGGTGAACGAGGGGTCATCAGCCGCCTCGAGCGTCCGATGGATACTGGACCACGGGGGGAGTTCCTCGGGTGCGAAGAGGTCGACGCGTGGGCCGTCGACGGGACCGACGTAAACGTAGCCAGCAGCCGTCACTGGCTCGTCGAACGCCTGCTCACACGCTCGGACGTACAACGCCAGTTGGGACGCCTCGGACGGCGAAATTCGTTCGGCTGTCGCCTTGTAGTCGAGCACGACGAGGTCGCCCTCCGGGGTCCGTCGCACCGAGTCGATGAATCCGACGACGTCACCGCGGACGTTCGGCACGTCAGCGAGGGTAAACGGCACTTCCGCGGCGAGTGGCTCCCACTCGTGAACCGGGTCGTCGAACGCGGGCGCACTCGCGTCGAAGTACCGATCCACACAACTGAGGACGCGCTCTCGATGCTCGAGGACGCCCCTCGCCGTCAGTTGCCGGATCGCGACTTCTCGCCAGTCGTCTCGAGTGGCGTCGTTTCGATAGAACGCCTCCTCTGCAACGTCGTGGAAAACCGTCCCGACGAGGCGTGGGACGGCGGTATCGCCAGATACGGTCCCGTCGTCTTCAGAGTGAGACTCGAGAGGTGTCCCATCCTCGAGTGTCCGAACGGACGAATCGCCGATCGCGTGAACGACGTGATCGAGGTAGTGCTTTCGCGGACACGTCTCGTGGGTCGCAAGCGAGGTGTAGCTGTGTCGCAAGGCGGCGGGGACGTCGGTCGCGTTCGCGAGCGTGCCGACGGGGAATCGAACGGTTTCACCAGTCAGCGACGAAAGCCGCCGTTCGCTCGGCACTCGTCGACTCGCACTCGCACTCGAGGTTTCAGCGACAGTTCCGCCAGCCTCAGTTGTACTCGATTCACTGTTGTCGTCGCTTGTGCCACCGAAAACGTCGTCACCGGTAGCGCTCACTGCGTCGGCTACAGGCAACAACGTGCCCTCCCGGAGCATCCGCCCGAGGTCGTGAACCGTCTCGATGGCCGTCCGGGTCTCGAGTGGCTCGGCGGTCCGGTCGTCGTAGCCGGAGTAGTAGGTGATCGTTCCGGGCGTTCGATCTGCAGAGTCGGCGATTTCGTCGGTTCTGTCGGCGACTGTTTCGGGAAACGACTCCCTAACGCGTTCGAAACTCTTGGTGAGGGATTCCCAGAGGGTCATTTGCTCGCCGGTGACCGACCACTCGAGGTCGTCCGCCAAACACGCATCTGCCGTCGACGCGCCGAGTTCCTCGTCCTCGCCGTCGTAATCGTACGTCGAACCGAAAACGAAGAGGTGGTTCTCCGCTCGAGTGAGCGCGACGTGGAGGACCCGCCACTCCTCGCCGACCGTTTCGGCCGCGAGATCCGCACGCAGCGGCGAGTCGACGTCGTCGTCGAGGGTGGCCGCTAGTAGCTGGTATCGTGCCCGTCGGGCGTAATCGCGCTCGACGCACCACTCCTCGTCGGAGAGGTACGGCACCAACACGGTATCGAACTCGAGGCCTTTCGCCTGATGGACCGTCATCACGTCGATGGCGTCGGCAGAGTGGGTACCCCGCGTCCGATCGCCCGAGCCACTCCGGAGCGTACGCTCGAGCGCGTCGACGAACGCCGGCGTCACCGTCTGGACCACCGAATCTGCGGTGTATGACTCGATGAAGCGCTCGAGGCGACCGAGTTCGTCGCGCTCGTCGCTCGTGCAGTACCACTCGAGTCGCGTCACCTCCCGAAATCGGCCGACGAACCCGGAGAGTGGGTAGACGTCCCGCAGCGTCTCGAGTTCCTCGAGGTGGGTCCGTGCGTTGTGGACTCGCTTAGGTCGTTCGAGGCTGCTCTCGAGGCCCGTATCAGCACCGGCGTCTGCGTCATCACCGGCGTCAGCATCCGACTCGAGCCCCATCACGGCGTCGTACAGCGTTCCGTCTCGACGCTGTAACGTCGCGAGGTCGGCTTCGCTCACCCGATACCGGTAGAGTAACACCCGACGCAGGTGCGCGTCTGCGGCGGGATCGACGAGCACGCGGAAATACGACAGGAGCGTTTGCAGTCCCGGCGACACCTCCCCGTAGGCCGAGCCGGATATTTCGTAGGGGAGTTGACGGGTGTTCAACTCCGCGGCGACGGCCTGTGCGTGGCGATTCGTCCGAACGATTACCGCGATATCTTCGAGCGAGCGCTGTGACACGGCGTCGGCGTCGCCGTTCAACAGCCTCGAGACCGTCGTCCCGACCTGCTCGGCCGTCGATCGGTCGATCTCGTCGCTCTCGACTTTAACGACGCGGTCGACGGCTGACTCGTCGCCGCGGCGCTCGCCGCCGGTCGGCGATTCGCGGTCGCGGTCGCACTCGGAAATGGTGTGAGGGCCAGAGCCAAGGTCAGCTTCGTCTGCCGGTGTCGACGACGTTGCTCTGTCTGCCTCTCGAAGCGTCTTCGAGCCCTGTTGACCGTAGTCGCAATGGTTCGTTAGGGCCAGAATTTCCTGTTTCGAGCGGAAGTTGAGCTCGAGTTCGTAGGATTCGTGGTCGTCGTAGACCGTCGCAAGTCTGTCGAGGCCTTCCCGGTCCGTACCGCGCCAGCCGTAGATCGACTGGTCCTTGTCGCCGATCGCGAGCAAATCGGGCCGGTCGGGGCCGTCCGTGAGTTCGGTGATGAGTCGAAACTGGGTCCGGTCTGTGTCCTGAAATTCGTCGCAATAGACCTGGGTCCACTGGCTCGTAATCTCGTCCGCAACGCCGTCGTCGGTAACCAGCGTCGTCGCCGTCCGCACGAGTTCGTCGAAATCCAGCGTCCGTTCGTCCTCGAGAGTCGCGTGGTAATCGGCGTAAACGGCCGTGTAGTGGCGCGCGAGACGCACGAACTCGACGTAGTGCTTTAGCCTTCCGAAGGGGCTCTGCTCGAGTCGACCCGTCGAGCCGCGCCAGATTTCGTTTCCGAAGAGCGCTCGAGGAAGCTGTTTCGTCGTCGGCTCCTCGAGTGAGAGCGCGTCGATCGTGTTCGTCACGCTCTGTTGGAGGAGCGTGAGGTAGTGATCGATCTCGCGGACGAATTCGTCGCCGCGAAACGCGGCGGGCGCTTCCGCGATCTTTTCGCGACAGAACGTGATCAGCTTCCCGTAGTCGACGAGCGCGGATTCTGCCCCCTCGAGGTGTTCGTCTCGGTTAAAGTACCGAAGCGCCTCGTTGTCGAACGAGAGGCGCTCCTCGGCGGTTTCCTCGAGCCAGAGCACGAATTCGTGGCAGAGTTCGAGCGTTCGGACGGCGGGAAGCTGGTCGTCCAGTTGGTCCGGGGTGATATCCTCCTGACTCATCGATTGGATAAACCGGTCGACGCCGGCGGTGACGTCGTCCGGTGACGGCTCACCACGTCCCATCGTCGTCGCGAAGTCGTACTCGTTCTCGGCGAGCAAACGACCCACGATCCGGCGTCGCGTCCGTTCAGTGACGACGTCGAATTCGGGCGAGTAGCCGAGGTAGTAGGCGTACTCGCGGACCAGCCCGTAACAAAACGAGTGGTACGTGTTGATGTCGATCGCGGCGGCCGTCTCCGGGTCGAGGCGATCGCTCACCGCAGCGCGAATACTACTCGCGGCTTCGTTCGCGAACGTCAACACCAGCACGTCCGCGGGGTCGACGTCGCCTCGCTCGATCGCCTGCTCGAGTCGCATGAGCATCGTCGTCGTCTTCCCCGTGCCTGCACCGGCATCGACGGAGGTACAGGCGGCCGTACTATCGATCACGCCCTGTTGATTGCCCCGCGGCTCGTGAGGATTCTCACCCATCGAATCGCACCTCCGAGGCCAAATACTCCTGACAGCAGACCGAATAGCCACACTCCGGACAGGACGCACTCGAGATCGATTCCCAGCGCGTTTCCGGTTCGAATTTCCTGTCGACGATTCGCGCTACGGCGGCCGCGAGTCGGTCGTCGACCGCTCGATTCCGGTGTTCGTGCGTCATCCCGTAGGTGTGGTGGTCGATGTAGCGATCGGTCAGGTCGTGTACCTCGAGACTCGCGTCGACCGACTCTTGAACCCAGTTCACCGTCGTCTGCGAGCGATCGGCGACCGGTATCTGTACGTACCGACACGTTCGGTTCTCGAGCCCTAACTGCTGACAGCGGGTGCGGAGTCCGTCGACGACGGCAGCCGTCTCGAACAGCGAACCGACGAATCCCGGTTCGAAGACGTCCGCTTCGGGATCGAAGTGGTCGTGGAACTGGGCTTCGATATCTCCCTCCCACTCGGGTCGGTACCGAAGTCGTCCCAGCGGTGCGAGCGTCGGCACGAACCGAACGCCGACGACGGATCGTCCGTCCGCGGTGAGGTAGTCGACGGTCGACTCGAGCGTCACGCTCGCGTCACCTGCTTCCGACTCGGGCAGCGACACGCGACTCGAGAGCGGGAGGGTCGGTCCGATCACCTCGCCGTTCGTCTCGCTCGTGAGTCGGTCGATCCCTTTGGCGTGTTCGACGCCGATCCGGTCGACGTACGCCTCGAGCGTCGCGTCGAGTACTCGGCGCACGTGGCGGCGTTGTTCGCGCGAGTGAAACCGTTCGTCGTGGTCGTTCCAGCGTTCCTCGAGCGCGGTCGTGGCAGCATCGAGGAGTCGATCCGGATCGGTGTCTCCGGTTCGTAACGCCGCACAGAGCGCACCTCCGAGGAGATCGACTCGGTCCTCAGCCGCCGTCTCGTCGCTGGTCGACTCGAGGTCGTGTTCGTGGGCTAACTCGTACTTGCGTGGACAGCGAACGGAGGTCGTGAGTCCGTCGACGTGGAGACGCTCGATACTGGCTGTTGACCCGGTCTGCGTCGGCGTCGGCGTATCGGGACTGTCACTCATTACGAATCACCTCGCCGGCGGCGAACTCGAACTGTGAGCGGACGGCGTCGGCTAGCTCGTCGTCGATTTCGTCGTGTGCGAGGACGAGTGCGATCTCTTCGAACAGTTCTTCCGTGGTGGCGAGGTCGGCGTCGCCGCCCGTACTCGCTTCCCGAACGATTCGCTCGAGTTCGCCGTGTGGCTGGGCGAGTACGGCCTCGAGTGCGTTTTGCTCGCCGTGGATCGCTGCCGTCGTCTCGGGTTCGACGGTCGGGAGATCACTGCCGCGTGCGGACTCGAGCAGTTGCAGGTACCGAGATACGTCGTGTGTCCGATCGAGGCCGCCCGCACCGCGTTCGAACGAACAACAGTAGAGCGCCGACCGTGCCGCGCGAGCCCCGAGTGCGAGGCGGCGACGCGAGCGCTGAGCGTGGTAGGCCTCGAACGGATCGCCGATGCCATCCGGATCCGCGCTGGCGAACGTCGCCGTGACGTCTTCGACGGACGGGTCGGTTACGGCCGGATACGTCGGCATCTCCCGAACCCACGCCGTCGGAAACAGTTGCGTGAGAAACTGCTCGCCGGGATAGGCGTCGTCGATCAGATCGAGCACGAAGACTGCCTCTCGCGTGTCGTACTTCAGATCGTCGATCGCACAGACCGTGACGCCGCCGGTCGGTGGCTGGGCGTCGACCGCGTGGACGTAGGGAGCGTCGTACTGGATCGTCCGGCGGAGCATCCGCCGCAAGCCCTGCCAGTCGGGACCGACCAGGTCGGTCTCCTCGACAAAGCGAGCGATCTCGAGCACGCGCCGGAGACTGGCGAACTGTTCGCGGGCGTCGACCCACTTCTCCTCGCGTGCGATTCGGCCCTTGAGGTCCGTCCGTCGAATCCAGCGCTCGAGCGAGCGGGAGACCCTCGAGTGTGAACACGACTCGACGGTCTCGAGGGAGAGTCCGTCGACTCGAGCACGCAGTCGCTCGAGAGCCACGTCACTCGGTTCCGTCGTCGGATCCCGTGGATCGATCGGACCTCGAGCACGCTGGTCGGAACTCGCCCGTTCGCGAGCGTCTTCTGTGGCGAGTTCGGCGTCGACGCGGTCCGATCGACGCTCGCGTTCGCCCTGGAGGGTGACGAACGCGTAGAGTTCGTGCACCACTGGGTCCTCCGCGAGCGAGGGCGTCCCGATCGTCGCCGTCGGAATCCCTGCCTCTCGAAGCCGTCGTCTGGTTTCGGGGACCCGTTCGATTCGGGGGACGGCGACTGCGAACTCCTCGAATCCCCAGCCGTGTCGATCGCGAAGCGCCTGAATTTCGCTCGCGACGGTGCTCACCTGCTCGGCTGCCGTCTGCGTTCGAATTCGGAACACGCCGTCGGCGACGTTCGATTCGAGTTTTCTCCCGTCGGATCGCGATCCATCGCCGGCTGAGTGTCCTGGATCGGCGCCCGCCGAGTGCTGTGGACTATCGTCGGCCGAGTCCTGGGGGCACGCCCCAGTCGCGAGGAAGCGACTGACCGCCTGCTGTGGCGAACGGCTGGCGGGCGTGGTCTCCCTGCAATCGCGTCGCGGATCGAGAATCTCGACCGTCAGTCCGTCCCCGACGTGATCTTCGATACAACCGGGTTCGACTCGAGTCCGCTCGACGCTGGCGTGGCGCTCGCCCAGACAGACGAGTGCAGTGTCTTCGGAAAGCGCGGCGAGATACCGCCGATCGAGTCGCCGATACTCCTCGAACTCGACGGCGAGGACGGCGTCGATCGAGTCCGTCACTCGCGTTCGCAGCCCCCCGACGTCGCCCTCGAGCAGATCGACCGTTTGTGGAACGACGTCCGCACGCTCGACGTACTCTCGCTCCTCGAGAACCGCGTGAAACCGGTCGTTCATCGCGTAGAGAAACGCCAGCGACTCGCGTGGCTCCTCGGCTTCGACGTCCGTGAGTCCCAACTGTTGGCGGGTCGCCTCGAGCAGCAACTGGCCAACGTCGCGGGCGAAACTCTCGTGGTCGCTCGCGCGCTCGAGGTACGCCGGCACGTCGCGACTCGCGCCGTCGATCACGAGCGAGATGAGTTCGATCCGTTCTTCGTACTCGAGTCGATCCAGCGTCGGGTCGTGCTCCTCGAGTACTTTCGAGGCGTGTTCGGGCAGCGACTCGACGCGCGGTGATTTCGGCGTATCGTCCGCCGTCGAGGCGGCTGCGAGGGCTTCGGTGAGGTTCTCGAGGCCTGCTGGGTGGCGCTTTAAGACCAGCACGTTCTGTGGCTCGTACTCGTCCGCGAGTGCGGCGTACTCCGTCGCGATGTGGTCGAAGAGAGCGTCGCTCGAGCAGGGTTCAGCAAGGAGCGTACACGTACCCTGGAGGGTGGGTTCCTGAGACGCCATCGATTGATATGACCGACTTGTGCGATGTTCGTATATAAACGTGCGCCGTCCGCGGCATCTCGTTTGTATGGTGTCGATGGCGGACCGACTATGCGATGATTCCGCATAGCAAATTCTTATAGGAGTGACCGAGCACACATCTGTATGGACGATATTTTCGTCGCTCGCGTCATGTCGTCGTCGCTGACGACGGTTTCGCCGGAGACGCTGGTCGAAGATGCCGCACAGGAGATGCTCGCGAACGAGATCGGTTCGGTCATCGTCGTCGACGACGACGGTGGACTCGAGGGTATCTTGACGACGACCGACTTCGTGCGGATCGTCGCCGAACGCAAGCCGAAGGACCGGACGCCGGTGTCGACGTACATGAGCCAGAACGTCACGACGGGGCGCGCACAGGAGAGTATTCGCGACGCCGCCGACACGATGGTCGAACACGGCTTCCATCACCTCCCGATCGTGGACGACGACGAGGGCGTCATCGGCATTCTGACGACGTCCGATCTGGCTTCGTACCTCTCTCACGCGCAGACGCCGAGTCCCGAGTAACGGGTTCTTCTCGACTGTCACGCCCTGAGAGAACGTGTTGCCTTCACGGCTGTCTCGAGCGAACCCTGTTTTCGTTAGTCGTCGTCACCCTCGCTCGTCTGGAGGGAACTCCCCTCGTGGTGGTGCAGCGACGACATCTCCTCGCGGAGGTCGGTCCCGTTTCGCTCGAGCGTGCGAACCTGGTAGACGTAGGCGATCGTCGAGAGAATCGCGAAGACGACGACGACGATCAGCGCGGTCGGTGCGCTCGCGGCCACGAGTAACATGAACACGAACGACATCACGATGTTGCCGATAGCGACGAGTTTGAGCACCGGTAGCGGCAGTTTGTAGACCGAGTACTCGTAGCGTTGTGGATACTTCTTGGGGAGGTTCCACAGGGCGATACCGCTGATCATGAAGGAGAGGAACGTTCCGGTGACGACGATGACGACCAGCCAGTCGATGAACTCCGGGCCGGTGAATTCGTCGAGATAGCCGATAAACGGTGCGACGGCGAGTGGCGGCACGCCCATGAAGATAACGGCGCGGTGGGGCGTGTCGAATCGGTCGTGAATGCCCGCGAAAAAGCCGGGCAGGAGGTTGTCACGCGAGGCGCGCATGACCGTCCGGGAGTACGAGGTATAGAGCGTGTTGACGGTCGTCGCCGCAGCGACAAGCGCGGCCACGGCGATCAACACGATTCCGGCGGTGGGCAGCGTCCCGAACTCCTCGCCGACGGCTGCGAGTGCGCCGTCGACGGGTTCACCGTCGGCACCGACGGCCGCTTCCCACGACCCGCCGCCGATCAGCGCGACGACGAGGACGACCGATAACACGGCGACGAACGACATTCCCACCGCGAGGACTCGCGGGATGTTCTCGACCGGGTTCTCGAGTTCTTCGCCGATTTCGATGATCATCGCGAACCCCTGGTAGGGAATGTACAGGAGGACGATCGCGAGGAAGAACGGCGCGAGTCCGTCTTCGAAGGGCTGGCCCTCACCGTCGGGGAACAACGGATCGAAGTTCCCCGGGTCGAACGACGCGAGGCCGCCGACGATGAACGTGAGCATTCCCGCGATCAACACGGTGACGAGCGCGATCTGTGCCTTCGCCGCCACTCGAATGCCGACGTAGTTCACGATCAGGAAGAATCCGAGGATCGCCCACACCGCGAGAGTCGTGTTCACGTCGACACCGTATCCGAGCAACTCGAGGAAGTACGGCAGGTACTGGGCGAATCCAAGCGCAGCGAAGAGGAGGTACGCCCAGACGGCCACGACGGGAAGCATGATGTTGAGAAAGCCCCAGAACGGTCCGACGAGCCTCGAGCCGTAGACATACGCCCCGCCCGCGACGGGAATCGCCCCGCCGAGTTGAAGGAGTTGCAAGACCCCGAGTGCCATCGGGATAATTGCCAACAAAATTGCGAGTATAATACTCGGTCCAGCTTCGGCAGCCATCTGCGTCGGAACGAGAAAGATACTCATTCCGAGCGCCGTCCCGATTAACAATGCAATCGCTATCCCCGGCCCCACCTTTTCGTTAATTAATTTGAAATCGTCAGCACCCACGGTGTATCACGGGCTGTCATGGCTCCCCGCCCCTCATTAATGTATTCGTTTCGAAATGTAGTGGGTTAACGATGGAAGCTAAATGCACATATATTTATACAGTGTGTTTGAGTGACAAGTGCACGCATGCGAGTTCGATTCTGATCACGACTCGGAACGAAAACGGTGATCGCTCGGTTCGTCGCTACGGAGAGACGGACAGTTTGCTCGTCAATCGCCGGCGTCGCTCATCCACCGAACAGTCTCCTCGAGGCGGTCGCCTAACGTCCGAGCTTCCGCTGGCGTCAGTTCGATGTCGGCGTGGCCCGTCGCGTGATCGCCCGCCATCGCGTCGATACTGAGGACAATTCGGTGGTCATCGGTCGGTTCCGGACGCACGGAAACGTCCGCTCGATCGGGATACTCTCGTGGCGGCCCGACCTCGAGGTCGCTCTCGCCGCGAGTGACGCCCACCCGGACGCGCTGGGCGTGCTCGAGATCGAACGAGTCCGTCGGATCGTCTTCGGGAGGCGCTCGGTTCGGTTTCTCTGTGGTCTCCTCGAGTCGGTCGTCGGGGCTCGGGTCACCCATAGGTAGTCGTAGAACTGCAACGGTCTTGGCTGTCCGCTCACGGATTTTGGTACCTCACTCGACCGTGAACGTCGCGTCGTCGATCCAGTCCCCGCCAACCCAACACTCGCGGGCGAACCAGCCGAAGTACGCCGCCATTCCGAGCGTCAGGACGGCCTCGAGCGAACCGAGGCCGGTCATCGTCTGTCCGGTGAGGATGCCCGCGAGGCTGATCGTCACCCATCCGAGCGTCAGTATCGTGATCGAGATGGCAGCGACTCGCGGCCACTCGAGCGTCGCCGGCCCGAGGATGACTCGCTCTCGGAGGCCGGCGACGAGCATTGTGACGCCGACGAGGGCGAGCCAGAGGACGATACCGACCATCGACACGCTCGTCGGGACGCCGAGTCCGACGACGAAGAGCCCGGCCAACAGTAGCGTCACGAACCCCCCACCGGCGAGTCCGTGTTTGATCACCCCTTTCTGTTCGCTCATTTCCTGACAGTTCGTCGGTCGGTTTGGTTAACCGTTCGGATCGTCTCGAGCCCTCGTGACTTCGGTGGACTCGTGTCTTCGTTTAAATCGTACGATTTACTGTAACCGTCTGCCGGATTGACCGCAGAACGGGTCGGTGTCGGCTCTCGTGACCGGTGGCAAATCGTGGCTCGACCGTCGGTAGGGCTAGTCTTAATGCGATGCAACACATCGTAGTATCCATGGAAAACGTCACTGCGCGGATGGGCGACGAGGAACTCGATCTCCTCGATCGACTCGCCGAACAGCGCGGCGGCGGACGAAGCGATGCGATTCGGGAAGCAGTCCGTCGCGGCGCGCGCGAAGAACTCGTTCAAATCGCCCTCGAGCGCTATCGAGAGGGGGCCGTCGGAATGCGTGGAGCCGCTGAGATCGCCGACGTATCGGTTGCACAGATGATGGTCGAAGCAAACGAGCGTAACGTCCTCTCGAACTACGATGAAGCAGATCTTCCGTCGGACGTGGACGCACTCCGATGACCGACGACAGTGGTCCGCGAACACTGCTCGTCGATGCGTGCGTGTTCATCACGCTCGCAGATCTCGGAACACTCGACGTTCTCCGTGACACGGACGGACGAGCGACGATGCCACAGACGGTCGTCGAAGAAATAACGTCTGAGCCAGCCGAACGTGAACTCGACCGGGCGCTCGACGACTGGATCGTCTCCTCGACACTCATCCGTAACGAAACGGCTGTCGACGGATGGGACGAGCACCTCGAGACCGCTCGCACTCACCTCGGAAGAGCATCCGACCCAGAAGAGTGGGGTGGTGACGTCCCGTTGTTGGCAGCGGCGCTGTCTCACGAACGTTCGGTTGTAATTACTGACGACAAACCGCTCCGAAAGACCTGCAACATCCTCTCAATTCCCGTTTCTGGGACCATCGGCCTTCTCATTCGAGCCGTCGAATGCGGCGATCTTGGTGCATCCGAAGCGAAGCAAACACTCGGGGCGATGGACGAAGTCGGTGCACGACTGAGCGTACGACTGGTACGGCGTGCAGAACGATTGATCGACGAGGCTGCAGAAACGTAGGCGACCGACCCAGCCGAACCTACTCAGTCGTCGTCCATCGGCGCCGTTACGGGCTCGACGCGCTCGCCGCGTGGGCCCTCGAGGTCGATTTTCGGCAGCAGGTCCCGGAGGTACCGACCGGTGTGTGAGTCCTCGAGTCGAGCGACTTCTTCCGGCGTTCCCGTCGCGACGAGTTCGCCGCCGTGTTCGCCACCTTCGGGGCCGAGGTCGATGATGTGGTCGGCGTTCTTCACGAGGTCGAGTTCGTGTTCGATGACGACGACGGTGTTGCCGTTGTCGGTCAGCCGGTGGAGCACCTCGATGAGTTTTCGTTCGTCCTCGTGGTGGAGTCCAGTCGTCGGTTCATCGAGCAAGTAGAGCGTCTCGCCGGTGTCTTTCTTCCCGAGTTCCTCGGCGAGTTTGACCCGCTGGGCCTCACCACCGGAGAGCGTCGTCGACGGCTGGCCGAGGGTCATGTAGTCGAGTCCGACGTCCTTCAGGAGTTTCAGTCGCCGGCGAATCTGGGAGTTCGACTCGAAGAACTCGTAGGCCTCGTCGACTTCCATCTCGAGCACGTCGGCGATCGTCTTGCCCTTGTAGGTCACGTCGAGGGTCGCGTCGTTGTAGCGTGCGCCGTCACACTCCTCGCAGGGAACGTAGACGTCGCTGAGGAAGTTCATCTCGATTTTCACCGTGCCCTGTCCGCCACACTCCTCGCAGCGTCCGCCCTTGACGTTGAACGAGAAGCGCCCCTTCTCGTAGCCGCGCTGTTTCGCGAGTTTCGTCTCGGCGAACAGGTCGCGGATGTAGTCGAAGACGTTGGTGTAGGTGGCCGGATTCGACCGGGGCGTCCGACCGATCGGGGACTGGTCGATCAAGCGCACGGTCTCGATCTCCTCGAGGCCCTCGAGGCCGTCGTGGTCGCCCGGGATGACGCTCGTGTTGTCGTTCATCTGGCGGGCGAGGCCCTTGTAGAACACCTCGTGCATGAGCGTCGATTTGCCGGAGCCGGAGACGCCCGTGATCGCGGTAAAGTTTCCGAGGGGAATGTCGACGTCGAGGTCGGCTAAGTTGTGCTGGCGAGCGCCGCGAATGGTCAGCGCGCCCTCCGGGTCGCGGCGTTCGTCCGGAACCGGAATCTGCCGACGGCCGGAGAGGTAGTCGCCGGTGATGGACTCCTCACAGTCTTTGACGTCCTCGACGGAGCCGTTGGCGACGACTTCGCCGCCACGTTTGCCCGGACCGGGACCCATGTCGATGACGTTGTCCGCACGTCGCATGGTCTCCTCGTCGTGCTCGACGACGATCAGGGTGTTTCCGATGTCTCGGAGTTCCTCTAAGGTATCGAGCAGTCGGTCGTTGTCCCGCTGGTGGAGTCCGATCGATGGTTCGTCGAGCACGTAGAGCACCCCGACCAGCCCGGACCCGATCTGCGTCGCGAGTCGAATACGCTGGCTCTCGCCGCCCGAGAGGGTCGCGGCTTCCCGGTCGAGGGTGAGGTACTCGAGGCCGACTTCGACCATGAAGCCGAGTCGAGCCCGGATCTCCTTCAAAATCTCCTCGGCGATGACCTTCTCACGCTCCGTGAGGTCAGCTTCCATCGACTCGAAGTGGGCTAAGGCGTCGCCGATGCTCAGCCCGTTGATCTCGGTGATCGCGGTCCCGTCGATGAACACGGCCCGACTCGCGGCCTTGAGACGGGTGCCGTCACAGGACGGACACTCCGTCGCCGACATGTAGTCCTCGATGTGCTCGCGGGTCGAATCGGAGTCGGTCTCGAGGTATCGACGCTCGAGGTTCGGAATGACGCCTTCGAAGCGCTTTCGCTTGCGTCGGGTCCCGTTTCGGGTGTGTCGCTCGAATGTCACCTTCTCGCTGGTGCCGTAGAGGAAGGCCTGTTGGGTCTCTTCCTCGAGGTCCTCGAACGGCGTCGACAGCGAGAGGTCGAAGTGTTCGGCGACGGCGTCGAGTCGCGTCTGGTAGTACGACCGGTTGTAGCTCCAGGGTTCGAAAACGTGTTTGAGCGACTTGGATTCGTCCTGAATGACCAGTCCCTCGTCGATCTCTTTCGTCTCGCCGAGTCCCTCACACTCCGGACAGGCCCCGTGGGGCGAGTTGAAGGAGAACGAACGGGTCTCGATTTCGGGCACGTCGATTCCGCAGTGAGTACACGCGAGGTCCTTCGAGAACTCGACGACGAAGCGATCCTCCTCCTCGGTCTCGTCGCCCAGCGCACCAGTTCGGCGGGCCGCCTCGCCCAAATCCGACGCGACCTCCTCGGGTGCGTCGGGCAGGATAACCTTCAGGACGCCCTCGGCTTCCTCGAGGGCCGTCTCGACGCTGTCGATGATCCGCGGACGGGCCTCGGTGCTCACCTTCACGCGGTCGACGACAACGTCGACGGTGTGATCGAAGTTCTCGTCCAGGTCGGGGTCGTCGAGGGTGAGATCGTACTCCTCGCCGTCGATTTCGACGCGGGAGTACCCCTCCGAGACGAGTTCCTCGAAGAGGTCCTCGAAGGCTCCTTTCTGGTCGCGGACGACCGGAGCGGCGAGTTTCGCTCGCGTTCCCCCGGGCAACTCGAGGATGCGCTCGACCATGTTCTGGGCGGATTGCTCACCGACTTCGCGGCCACAGTCGGGACAGTGGGGGGTACCGACGCGGGCGTAGAGGAGGCGGAGATAGTCGTGGAGTTCCGTGACGGTCCCCACCGTCGAACGAGGGTTGTTCGCGGCGTTCTTCTGGTCGATCGAAATCGCCGGAGAGAGGCCCTCGACGGTCTCGACCTGCGGTTTGTCCATCTGCCCGAGAAAGTTCCGGGCGTACGCGGAGAGGCTCTCGATGTAGCGACGCTGTCCCTCGGCGTAGATCGTCTCGAACGCCAGCGAGGACTTCCCCGATCCGGAGAGTCCGGTGACGACGGTAAACTCCTCGCGGGGGACCGTGACGTCGAGGTCTTTGAGGTTGTGCTCCTCTGCACCTCGCACCTCGATGTAGTCTTTGCTCATGTGTAGGTGGTGAGTGGTGATCGAATTGGGTCGCGACGCAACGCTCGATTCACTGTGCGTGAGTCAGTGGCCGGAAGGACTTAACGCGTCTGGAAGCCCGGCAGCGTGGGCTGTGCTAGCATATGTTGCCGGACGGGCCCGCGGTCCGGTACTAACTCGTCGATGACGTTCACGATGTTTCTGACAAACAGTTATGCAATCGTTCGTGGTCGGTATCGACTCGTGATGATTTCAGAACGCTCAGCAACTGCGGACCGACGGACGATGCTGGCAGGACTCGCCGCGACGTTCGGGTCCGTCGGACTCGCGGGGTGTACCGGAGGTGACGAGGACGATGACGACGACAACGGCGACGAGCCGACCGAGAACTCGAATTCAAACGACGATGAGGCGGAGGACCTAGACTCGAACGACGACGAGACGGTTCACTCGGAGTACGAGTCGACCGACGTGCTCGTGACGACCTCTGATGGGGACGAACTGGGTGAGGTAACGGCGGCTATCGCGGATACGCCGGAATCACAAGAGCTCGGGCTGAGCGATACCGATACGCTTCCCGACGACCGGGGAATGTTGTTCGTCTACGATACGATCGAAGATCGGACGTTCGCCATGCCGGAAATGTCGTTCGGGATCGACATCGTGTTCGCCGACGACGAGGGCGTCATCACGAGTATTTTCCACGCACCGGAACCCGAACCGGACGAGGACGGCTCCGAACAAACCTACTCCGGCAGCGGACAGTACGTTCTGGAGGTCGTCTACGAGTGGACCGCCGAAAACGACATCGAGGAGGGTGACGTTCTCAATTTCGAGTTGTAACTCGACGCGGGTTTCGATCACGCTGGTAACGTCCGAACAGCCGCTATGGCTTCGATCGGAAGACCGAACGGGGCGATGTGATCGACGGTTCCGGCCTGCCAACCAGTCTCCGTCGAGGAAACCACCGTAGGTCATTTCTTCTCGTTAGTCACCAGTCATCGGTTCCCGTGGTTCGGACTCGGCCGACGGTTCGTCTCGAGTCCGCAGCCACGAATCGATCATCGCGCCGATTCCGATAGTCGGGAGAACGAGGATGACGACGATGTTGACCAGCGGGATCAAGTAGACGAGATGCACGACGAGGATGCCCACGACGAGTCCGAGCCACAGGTTCGGGTCCGGACTCGAGCGAACCCATCCGAGGACGAGTGCACCGACGGCGATGATGGCGAGTGCGTCCGCCAGCAAGATGAGGAGCCAAAACCCGAAGAACACGAGCACCAGCGCGAGCATGAGGGCGACGCTGACCGTGTCGGGCGCGCCGAGTGCCGTTATTCCGGTGATGAGGAACATGCCGACGAAAACGGCCACGAAGCTGGCGACGAACGCGCCGAGACCGAGGAGGAACGACCGAAGCGTGTGCCGCCTCATGCGGGTTCCGACGCCACGGACGTACGACTGCGAGACGGCCAGCAGGAGCAATCCGACGCCGAACGTGATGACGGCGTAAACCCCCATCACGACGAGAATTTCTGCGAGCGTTCGGGGTGCAGTAGCACCGTTCTGTGCGGCAACGCTCGAGGGAACGAGCGCCAGAAGGATGAGGACGACCGCGGGGAGGGAGCGCCGGACCATACGTTCTATCGTGTTTTCTGAGTAATGAATCGCCCGGTGACGGTCGTCGCGTTCGACACCCAGAGACGCGCCGAATCACACATCTGTCGGGCTAACTCAGCCGCCCAATACGTCACAACTCCGGCGTCTGCCGACTCTATCCGGTGTCTGCCAGCCAGACCAAAGTGACTTCGGTCGGAAGCGCGAACGGGACGGTATGAGCGACGATTCCGGCCAGACAGTCGCTATCGGGGAACTCGTCGAGTACTGTCACACGCAGGCCGGCTTGCTCTCGGGACGCGTCGAGACGATGCGCGAGGAAGCGGACGAGTTGCTCACCGAAATCGACGAGGAGATGGCCGAACTCCGCACGCGACTCGAGGACCACGCGACCGGCGTCGAGGGTGTCGACGCCCCGTCGACACCTGCTGGACCCGGTGACCTCGATCTCGAGGAACTCGAGGAACTCGAGCGCGACGTCGAGGAGAAGCAACTGCTCGTGGAAGCGAAACAGGCGCGAATGCAGGCCTTTCAGGACCTCGCCGCGAACTACACTGACCTCGCCGAGGAACTCCAATCCGAGTTCGACGACGGTGGAACCGCGTTAGAGCGCGTGATCCACTTCGAAGCCGACCACGACGCGCCGGCGTACTTCGAGAGTCGCGAGACGCTCGTCGAAGCCGCGGCAGCGGCCAGCGACGAGTCCTCCGAGGGTTCCTGATCGACTGGCTGATCACCTGCACTGGCAGATCACCAGCTCAGGCCGATTACGCACTCAGCGCCTCGAGCAGCGCGTCTATCTCCGCGTTCGTGTTGTACGCGTGGACCGACGCCCGAACGGCCTCGAGGCCGGGAAGCGTTCGAACGACGAGTCCCGAATCGGCGAGACGCTCGACGGTCGCTTCCGGTTCGTCGACGGAAATCGTCACGAGGCCGGATTCGAATTCGCGCGGACTCACCAGTCGGTCGTCGCGAAGTCCGTCTTTGAGTCGATCGGTGAGCGCTTCGATTCGCCGTTCGATCGTCCGGATGCCGATTTCATCGAAACAGTCGATCGCCTCGCTCAGCCCTGCGTACGGTGCCGGACTCGCCGTTCCGACCTCGAAGCGTTTCGCCCCCGGTGCGTACTCGTAGTCGACGGCGTTTTCCTCGGCGACGCTCCGGTAGCCGATGGCTGCCGGCCGAAGCGCCCGTTCTCGCTCGAGTCCTCCGCGCACGAAGAGAAATCCGGCACCGAAGGGACCGAGCAGCCACTTGTGGCCCGCGGCGACGACGAAATCGGCACCCCACTGGTGGACGTCGATCGGGACCTGTCCGGGTGCCTGCACGGCGTCGACGAGGACGAGCGCGCCGGCGTCGTGAGCGACGTCGACGATCGATTCGATCGGCAACCGGGTGCCGTGGGTCCAGGTGAGCGAACTTACACACAAGAGCGTCGCGTCGCTCGCCACCGATTTCACGTCCGCGAGAGTTAGCCGGCCGTTTTCGGTCTCGAGTTCGCGGATCTCGACACCTCGCGTGCGCTCGAGTCGTTGCCACGGCAGGATGCCCGAGGAGTGCTCGAGGTCGGTTCGGACGACGACGTCGGTGTCGTCCCACTCGAGTGCACCCGCGACGCGATTGATGCCGTCCGTCGTGCTCTGAGTGAGGGCGATCTCCTCGGCAGTGGCACCGAGGAGGTCGGAAACCGCGTTTCGGGCGTCGTCGTAAGCGTCGAACGCAGCGGGATACATCCCCTCGCGCGTCGGGGCCTCGTACTCGTGATGCTCGAGACTCGATTCGACGGCGTCGACGACGCGAGTGGGACTCGGCCCGCCGGCACCCCAGTTGAGGTACGTCCCCGACTCGAGGGCAGGAATCGTCTCGCGAAGGTCCAGTGGTTCCATCGAGGACGTCTTCGAGTGCGGCCCTGTTAGAACCCCTCGATCGACCCGCTACGGGAGTGGTCTTCCCGACGGTCGGTAACTGGGGATAGGGTTTTATCGACCGCCGGACCAACACGTAACTAATGTTGTCGCTGCTCGCGACCTCGACTACGTTCGACGCGAACGATCCGGAGACGACGGTTGCGATCGGCCACCTGTTCGCGTCGCTCGCGATCGCACTCGGCGCACTCGTCTTGCTGTACTACACGTCGATATACGTCCGAGACGTTCTCGCGGCGGACGTCGGCGGCGCACAGTGGTACCTGTCGATCGGACTCGGAGCCGCGGTCGTCTACGCCGGAGCCAGCATCGGGGATGTCTTCCTCGAGTCGGCGGGGATTCCGCTGTTCGGCGACGGGGCCATCCTGTTTTGTATCCTCTTTCTCACGCTGGCGATCCGGGCGATGTACCACGCCGAACGGACGCGTGAGGAACGTTCGCAACTCCTTCCCGCGTGGGCTGACGTCGCCGTGATCGCCATCTTCGTCGTCGCCTGGTGGGGCACGTTCTTACTCGAGAGTGCGTGGACGAGACCCGTCGTCGCCGTGGGCTGGGTGCTCGCGTCGGCGTGGGCGATTCACTACGGCGTTCAGACCGTTCGCGTCCACGAGGGAACGACGCTCGCAGCGTTGACGCGCCACCTCCTCCCGGCGATCGTCTGTCTCGTCGCCATCGTCGTCGTCGACCTGGTAACTAGCTACCTCTCGGGGTACGCCGCGCTCGCCGACGCCACGTGGATCGTCGGCACGACCCTGGTCGGCGCGTTTCTGTTCACCACCGCCGTCGCGATTCGCCAGCAAGGCGGCGAACTCGAGCGCCTCTACGACTGGACGACCTGGCGCGATCAGTCACTCGAGTAGCCACGGGCGACCGTCGCGCAAACGTGACAGAACCTTGTCCACATTCGAGTAACTTATAGTGGATCGATAGTACCACTGCAAACGATGGTCCTCACAACCGCATTCGGCGGCGTGTTGGTAGCTGTCGCCCTGTTCTTCCTCTGGAACACCTGGACGTACGTCAGTCAGTATCGGACGATCTCGAGCGTCGATCCCGACGCGACGCCGACGATGCAACCTGGCGAGACGGTGACGCTCACCGGGCGGGCCCGAGTCAGCGAATCGGCACCGACTCCGGATCCGAGAGGCGACGCAGAACGCACTGACGACAGTGACGGTACTGACGGCACAGAAGACGCGGACGACGCCGACGCCGGCGTGGTCGCCTGGCGAATTCGCCGACGAAAACGCAAGCGACGGGGTACCTCGAGTTCGGGTTCCGGTCGTCGCGGCCGACGCTACAAGTGGTCGACCGAACGCGGCGGCCTCGAGGTCGGCGACCTCGAGATCGAATCCGACGCGGGGACGGTGGCCCTCGATCCGGACGCGACGAAGGAACTCATGCCCGGCGGTGCCACCTTCGGAACGGCCGACCCGTGGGATTCGGCCGGGCTCCACCTTGGAGAGCCGGATATCGACACGCGAATCGACGATCCGCGGGACATCGGACCGGATCTGCCGGTCGACATCAACGTGGGGCCGCTCAGCACCGGCGAGCGCTCTCGCTTTCAGGTTAGCCGGATCGACGACGGCGATCAGGTGATCGCACACGGCGAACTCGAGATGGGCGACGACGGCCTGACGCTCACCGAGGGCTCGAGCGCGTCCCTCGTCCTCGCGAACGGCTCGATCGGCGACCTAATCGGCCGCCTTCGGATGGAAATCGCGAAGAACGTCCTCTTTGCACTGGTGTTGCTCGCATTTGCGGCCGCGACGTTCGCCGGGTATGTCGACGTCTCGTAGCGGTACTGATTCCGCCACCCGTGGGCCGGTTATTCCGCCGAGAGCACGTCGGCGAGTCCCTCCCGATCCAGTTTTCCGAGGTTCGTGACGGGCAACTCCTCGAGGACGACCACGTCCCGCGGTCGCTTGTACGCGGCGAGGTGGTCCTCGGCCCACTCGACGATCGCGTCCGCACTCAGCGACTCGTCGGAGACGATCACGCCCGCGACGACCTCCGAGCCCTTCGTCTCGTGGTCGCGGCCGCCGACGGCGGCGTTCTCGATTCCGGGGTGGGTCTTCAGCACCTCCTCGACCTCGGCGGGGGCGATGGAGTAGCCACTCGACTTGATCATGTACTTTCGGCGACCGAGGAAGTAGAGGTGGCCGTTCTCGGTGAACCGTCCGATATCACCCGTCAGCACGTAGCCGTCGTGCGTCGCTGCCTCGGTCTCCTCGGGCTTGTTGAGGTAGCCCTCGAACAGCGAGGGTGTCTTCACCGTGATCTCGCCGGTCTCTCCCTGGGGGAGTTCCTCGTGGGTCTCCCAGTCGCGGATCACGATATCGGTCTCGTAGACTGGTTTGCCGACGAACCCTTCCTCGACGACGCCGAGTTCGTTGGTGAACGTATCTCGCGTGTGCGTCTCGGTCAATCCGTAGGCTGCCTCGTACATCTCAGCCCCGGTGGCATCGGCCCAGCGCTCACAGAGGTCGTCCGTCAATGCCTGGCCGAAACTCGTCACCGGCATCGACTCGAGCGAATCGATCTCTCGCTCGTCGTCCTCGTCCCCCAGCGTTTCCAATAGCTCGCGGACCATCGGGGTGGTGATCCAGCCGTTGTCCGGATCGTGGGCCTCGAGCGCGTCGAGATAAGCCTCGGCCTCGTAGCGCGTCAGGAGAATGGACGTCCCGCCCCGAATCATCGGCGAGTCGACGGCGTTGAGCTTGCCGGCGACGTGGAAAACGGGCATCACGGCGAGGTGGCGCGTCCCGCCGTCCCGGTCGGTCAGCGCCGAGGAGGTGGCGGCAGCGAAGAGCACGTTCTCGTAGCTGTGCATGCAGCCCTTCGGCAGCCCCGTCGTTCCGGAGGTGTACTGCAGCAGGCAGATATCGTCCATCGCCACGTCGACCGTTGGCGGATCGGCGGGCGTCTCCTCCAGTACCGAGTCGAAGTAGAAGCTGTCGTCGGCGGGAGGCTGTCGATGCATCTCGATTGCGTCGACCATCTCGGGATGGATCGCCGGCACCGGTTCGTCTGGGAGGAACGTCTCGAAGCGCGTGTAGACGACCTGCTCGAGGGGCGTCTCCGCTCGAACGTCCTCGAGCAGCGAGGCGTGGGTGTCGCCCGCGACGGCGATTCGGGCGTCGCCGTCCTCGAGTTGGTAGGAGAGTCGGTGTTCCTTGGCCATCGGACTACACGGGCTCACCCGCATTCCGAGTCGCTGTGCCCCGTAGTAGGCGATTACGTACTGCGGGCAGTTCTGCAGGCACAGGAGGAGCGTCTCGCCCGCTTCGTACCCCTGCTCGTCGAGCCACGTCGCGAACGACGAGATCGCGGACTCGAGGTCGCGATAGGTCAGGTCGGTGCCGTAGTAGTTGATGGCGACTCGCTCCGGCGTCTCGCCTGCGTAGTGGGCGACGTACTCGTGGAGTGGCCGCCGTCCCAGCGGGAACGACGGCTCCGACGGGACGCCCGCAGGGAACTCGTCCTGATCAGTGGTAACCATACCCGCGACAATAACGAACAAACACAAAGTAATTGCGTTGAAGCGATTCCACGGTAAAGTCGTTGCCGCTGTCGGTCAGCGCGTCTCGAGGTGGCTGCCGACTGGCAGGTGAGTGAGTCGACGCGCGACGCTGCAACTGCGCGCCCGACGTATTTGCTCGTGGCTATCCTGAGAAGTGACGACGCGCTCCACCATGACTCACACCATCGAAATCAGCGACGACCTGAAGGAGCGACTCGACGGTCACCTCGAGGAGGACGAAACTTACGAGGAGTTCATCGAGGAACTCGTGTCGATCTACGAGACGGAGGGCAGATTCTTGCAGGAAGGTATCTGAGGGTGACCGTCCCGACCGACCTCGACTCGTTTTTATCGTCGAACGTCGTCGGGCCCGACAACGCTACCGTTGACGACGGTGCCGGCTCAATCATCAAATAGTCGATACACTCGGCCTAATCGTCGTGCGTGATCTGCTCGCGTTCGTGGCCGTGGTCGCGTTCCTGAAGGTGTTCGATCGCGTGGAGTTCGACGACCGGGATGACTTTCGCGACGAGCAAGAAGAACAACATTACCATGCCGATCGTTCCCGTGATCGAGGCGAACTCGATGAAACTCGGGAAGTACTCGCCGGGCGTCGCGCCGTAGATGTCGAACGTCGGGTACATGAACCCCTCGACGACGAAGAGGATCTTCTCGAGCAACGTGGCCGTGAGGACTGCGAGGCCGGCGACGACGGCCCGGCCCTTGGTGAACAGCGCCGGACGGATCGCCTGCGCGAAGATGAACGCGAGCACGACGCCGACGAGTCCCATCGAGACGATGTAGATCGGGTGCTCGAGCGTGGCAGCCGAAATCTGTGCGACGTCGGTCGGCGCGGCGAACCCGCCGGTTACTCGCTGTTGAAGCTGGAGCCAGAGGAACAGCAGGCTGAAGAAGCCGAGCCAGAGGAGCAGGCCGCGGAAGATGTCGTCGGTGATGATGTGGTCCCAGTCGTACGCTCGCCGGAACGCGAACGAGAGGAGGATGACGCCGCTGATCGCGGAGGTGAGCGCGATGGTCAGGAACTGTGGGCCCTGGACGGCACCGAACCAGCCGGGTATCGCCGGGATCACGGCGAACAGCCACGGGATCACGCCGCCGTGGAGCAGGAGTGGTGCCATGATGATGATCGCGAGGGCGAGCCACCAGACCATTCGCTGGACGACTTCGTCTTCCTCCTCGGTGTAGCCGAACGTTACGAGCGAGTAGATCGGATCGAGGGCGTCTGGCAGGTCGTCGCGTAACCGACTCACGTCGTACCTAATCGTCAACGCGAGGTACGTCGCCGTCAACACGAAGTAGGCCGTGATGACGGTCACGTCCCACACCAGCGGCGAGGCGTGAACGGTGATGTGGTAGTGTCCGAGCACGCTCGTGACCATTCGATCCGGTCGGCCGAGGTGGACGACGATGAAGAAGCCAGCCGCGGAGAGACCGGCGAGGGTCAACAACTCGGCGAGGCGAGCGACCGGCATGTACCGCTCCATGCCGAGCAACCGAACCGCAGCGGAGAGGATGATCCCACCGTGGGCGATGCCGACCCACCAGATGAACGCGCCGATGTAGACGCCCCACGTCACGCCGCCACCGGTTCCCCAATCCGAGAGACCCGTGACGACCATTCCCTGATAGAGCTGGTAGATCCATCCGACGAGGAAGAGGGCGAACGCTAGCCCGGCAACGGCAACTAACACGAAGTACGTCGTCGACGTGTTCTGTATCGGTCGGAGAATGTCGGCTTTCCGTGGCGTTTTCGTGCTCATCGTGGTTGAACTTCACAAACGTACTACTGCGACGGGTGTGATTCCATTCGTTGGTCATGCAAGCACGAAGCGCGCGTGTTGTCGTTTCTCCCCCTCCGTTATTCGCACTCGTCACTCCGTTATTCGCACTCGTCACGTCTCCGGACGCGCAACCGTGCCCAATGCTACCAAGGGAACAACTCAAGTGTACTCGTTACTACTCATTCAACATGGTGTTGCTGGTGGCACTCGACGACTCCGAACCCGGGTGGGCAGCACTCGAGTATGCACTCGAGGAAGCCGACGACATCGTCGTCGTCCACGCCGTCGACCCCAGTCAGAGTGGCTACGGTGAATTCGCCCACTTCGGAACGGACTCGATGCAAGAACGGCTTCGCGAACACGGCGAGGCGTTGCTCGAGCAAGCCCGAGACCGGGTGGCCGACCGCCCACAACAGGTGCGGACAGAACTCCTGGTTGGTCCGCCGGCATCGTCCGTTGTCACCCACGTTAGCGAGCACGACGTTGATCGCGTCGTCGTCGGCAGTCACGGCCGATCGGGCGTCTCTCGCGTCTTGTTGGGGAGCGTCGCCGAACAGATCGCACGCCGGGCACCCGTCCCTGTGACGATCGTTCGCTGAGCGATACTGGTACGCCGTAATCGTCTTCGAGCGCGTGGACGATCCGTCGTTGACTCGAGCAATCTGCACGTTCGAGTTGAGCGAATACCCGTCTCAGCCGGCGATACCGCCGACACTCCGGACCGTCGAACCGATGTCAGTAGAACCGTCACACCGACGAGTCCGAGTACGTGAATAGGTCGACAGTACGGCTCCGCATATCCGAGATGATATGTGTGAACAATCAGTCTCTCCGCCGGAACTGAATAAACTAATGAGGCTTCGAAACAGTCTCGCGGTATGAACAACCGCTACGATGTGGTTATCGCAGGTGCTGGTCCAGCGGGCGGCCAGTGTGCTCGCGACCTCGCTACCCGTGGCTACGAGGTCGTCGTCCTCGAGACCGAATCCGAGGACGAGTTCCCGCGCCAGAGTAACAAGTCAACTGCGGGGACGTTCCCGTCCATGATGGCCTCCTTCGGGATCCCCGACGATGTCGTCATGCAGTACACCGAGAACGTCGTCCTCGAGTCCCCGACCGACTACTACGTGCGAGAACAACCCGGAGCAGTCCTCGAGTTCGCCGACTTCAAGCGATTCCTCGTCGAAGACAGCCGGGCCGAGGGTGCGGAGTATCGATTCGACGCTCGCGTAACGGGCCCGATCATGGAAAACGACGAGATCGTCGGCGTCACCTACAACGGCGACGAAGAGGTCTACGGCGACATCGTCATCGACGCGACGGGGCCCGCCGCACCGCTCGCGAAGCAACTCGACGTCGTCGAACTCGAGCGCGAGAACCACGCGATCGGTATCGAGTACGAGTTCGAGGGCATCGACATCGACCGCCCCGGATTCGCCGACCTCCACGACGCGATGATGCTCCGACTCGACCACGAAATCGCCCCCGGCGGCTACTCCTGGATCTTCCACACCGGCGAGGATACCGCCAAGGTCGGCCTCTGTTACATCCAGAACGGCAGCCACGACCGGTACGCGCGAGACGACTTCGCGATCGACGACTACCTCGATCACTGGATCGGGACGGATCCGCGATTCGAAAACGCCGAGCGACTCGAGGGCAAGCAACACCGGGGCTCCGCGCACATCCAGCCGCCGGGGCAGATGCACACCGATCGGTTCATGGCCATCGGCGACACCGTCCCGACGATCGACCCGCTCTGGGGTGAGGGGATCAACAAAGGCATGCAATCCGCACGCGTCGCCGCGGTCGCCGCAGACGCCTGTCTCAAACACGGCCAGATCGAACCGACGGCGGAGAATCTCGAGGTTTACGAGACGCTCTGGCACCGGGACGTCGCACCGGCCGTCCAGAACCGCCAGTACATGACTCAACTGCTCTATCTCGCCTCGAACGAGCGCTACGACAAATTCATGGCCGACCTGAACCGTCTCGACGAAGAGACGCTCGCGAAGGCAAACCGTGGTAACGTTCGGTCGATCCTGAAACTGCTCAGCCCCAGTGACCTGCCGCTGCTCGCACGGTTCGCGAAGCAACAACTGCGCTGAGCCTAACCGGCTACTCGCGTGTTCTCTCCTCGATGACTGACTTACCGCGAATGCGGACTGAAACGGCCGCTTACGGGCGAACCGTTAATGGTTCGTGGCGCCGAGACATGCCAATATGCTGACTCCCCCGGAACGAGCCCGTGACGCCTCCCTCTCGAGACGGTCGCTCCTCGCCGCGAGCGCCGCGGCGATCTCACTGACGGCTGGCTGTACCGGATTTCTCGAGCGCGACGCCGAGTCGTCGCTCGTCGACGCCGTCCCCGGTGAAACGACGCTGCTCGCGCATCTCGACGTGGGGGCCGTTGCGGACGGTGAGGCGAGTGAAGCGGACCTCGAGGCGGCACTCGAGGGCCTGGACGCGTTCGGCTCCGAGCGCGCGACGGAGGCGATCGTCGCCTTCGAAGACCGAACCGGCCTCGACCCGCTCGAGGCGAACGAGGCGGTCTTATTCGGCGACGTCGACGCAATCTCGAGCGACGTCTCCGAGGAGGAGTTGGCTAGCGCGGCCACGGAGGAGACCATCATCGTCGACGGCGACTGGAGCGAGGACGACGTCGTCGCGTCGCTCGAGGAGACGACCGACCTCGAGTACGAGGCCGAGTCCGCTGGGGGCGACGCCGAGCGATACGAACCGGCGTCAGGCGCGAGCGGTAACGGTGGAGACGGCGACGGTGACGACGGTGGGGACGGAGACGGTGACGAGCCACCCGTTCTGGGCGTTCTCGGTGACGGCCGATACGTCGTCGGTGACGAGGACGGTGTCGACGCGGCACTCGAGACCCACGCCGGCGACGAGGAGGCGGTTTCGGGTTCGATCCGGAGCGCGTACGAGGGTGCCAACGACGGTCCGGTCACGGTCGCCGCTGTGCCCGACGGCTCGCCGCTTCCGGACGAATTTGCGTTTCTCGCCGGCGGTAATGACGATATTTTCGAGGAGATCGACGCCGTCGGCCTCCAGTACGACACGATCGACGACGAGACGGTCGACCTCGAACTCGACTTTCACGTCGGCGACGACGGCGACGCCGAACAACTCGAGACCGTCCTGCAGGGCGGACTCTCGGCGCTCGGGGAACTGGACGACGAACTGAGCGACGCCTCCGACGAGGCGACACTCGAGCGCGACGAGACGGTCGTTTCGATCGCCTATCAGGGCGACGCCGACGCGGTCGCCGCGTTACTCGCCGTGCTCGAGGGAGTGTGAGCGCGAGTGGATCTGGTCGCGTTGCTTCGAACGGAAGCGATCACCGCCAGACGGAATCTGGGATTGATCGTCGTCTTGCTCGTGTTGCTCCCCGGCGGCATCGTCGCCGGTACCGCCGTCTTCGAACAGACGATTCCGCGCGACGTGCCGGTCGGCGTCGTCGCCGAGGACGACGCAACTGCGGACGACGTCGCCATCGCCGAAGCCGGCATGGCCGGGTTCACGTCGCCGGTCGAGTACGACTCCGCCGAGGACGCTCGAGATGGTCTCCAGCGCGAAGAGGTCTACCTGGTCGTTCACGTTCCGGGTGGCGTGATGGACGAGGAGACGGACGCGAACGTGACGGTCGTCTCCGATCGCGCGTTCGTGCCGTTCGAAGAACCGGTCAACGAGACCGCCGGCGTCGCCGAATCCGAACTCGACGCGCTGGTCGAATCCGACGTCACCGTCGAACACGAGCCCGTCGGCGAGGAACGGACGCTCGCCGAATTCCTCGTTCCGACGGGCGCGTTCGCGTTTCTCACCCTCTTCGCACTGGTCTATCTGCCGTATCAGGTCCGCTCCGAGCGACTCGTCCTCGACCGTCTTCAGACCGAAACCAGACTCGAGACCGTCGTCGCGAGCAAGCTGCTGTTCTACGGCCTCGCGCTCGCGATTCCGGCCGCCACGGTCGCCGGCGTCGCCGCCTGGCTCGAGTACGACGTCACGCTCCTCTCGTGGCTTTCGGTCGCGGCCTTCGGGCTCACCTACGTCTACCTGGCCGCGCTCGGATTGGCCGTGACGTTCGCCCTCGGCTTGCGAAAAGCCGCCCTGTTCGTCAACCTCGGCCTCGCGCTCGCCGTCTTCGGATTCTCGAGTCTGGTTTACCCCACCGGCTTCTTCTCGTCGATACAAGGGACGGTCTCCCGCGCCCTGCCGACGTACTACTCGACGGTGACGACCCGGAGCGCGATGTTGCGCGACGCGCCAGCGTCGCTGTACGCGGAGCACCTCCTCTGGCTGGCCGTGAGCGCCGTCGCGTCGCTCCTCGCGTTGAAATTCGCACTCGTCGTCTACAAACGGAGGCGATAACCCGTGGGTGACACGCACTCAGAACACGACGCCAGCGCGGATCACCAGTCCGAGCACCCAAACGCGTCACGGGAGTCGGCAACCTCGTCTCCGTCCTCGGCGGACTCACTCTCGCTGAGCAACGTGACGAAACGCTACGGCAACACGACGGCGCTCGAGGATCTCTCCGTCGCCATCCAACCCGGCACCTTTCACGGGCTCGTCGGCCCGAACGGCTCCGGCAAGACGACGCTCTTCGCGATACTGGCCGGATTGACGCGACCCTCGAGCGGGCGAATCTCGGTCCCCGAAGACGCGACCGTCGGCTACAGCTTTCAGGAGCCTCGATTCTACCCCGCGTTGACGGTCAGGGAGAACCTCGAGGTCTTCCGGGGCTTCGCCGACGATCCGCCGCCCGACTCGTGGCTCGAGACGCTACTCGAGGAGCTCCGACTCGAGCCCGTCGCGGACCGTCGGGCCGACGAACTCTCGGGCGGATTCCGCACGAAACTCGACCTCGCGCTGGCGCTCGTCAAGCGTCCGCAGTTTCTCTTGCTCGACGAACCGCTGGCCGACGTCGACGACCACTCGCGGCGTCGTATCACGAGCTTTCTCGAGGAGTATCGCGCGGACGACCGGACGGTCGTCGTTTCGACGCACAACGTGGCGTCGTTCGCCGAGCAGTTCGATCGACTCACCGTCGTCGTCGACGGCGAGCGTCGATACGACGGCTCTCCCGACGCGGACGTCGTCGCCCAATATCGATCCGTCCTCGAGGACGCGGTCTGACAGCCCCGACAGGCGTTCGTGAGTTGGCGGCTCTGAGGGGCGTTCGTGACCTGACGGCTCAGGAGGCGTTCGTGACCTCACGGCTCCGGGAAACCTTTGGCCGCACTCCTCGTACGTTCGCTCGATGTTCGACACGATCTTGCTCCCGACCGACGGCAGCGAGCACGCCGAAGCCGCCGCCCAGACTGGCCTCGAACTCGCGAGTATCCACGAGGCGGCGGTACACGTCGTCTGCGTCGCCGACACCGGGCCGCTGAGCGACCTTCGGCTCCCGGGGGACGCTGCGAGCGCAAAAGAGGCGATGGGCGACCGAGCACAGGAGGCCGTCGACGCGATCGTCGATCGGGCCGACGCGTCCGAACTCGAGGTGACCGGGACGGTACTCGAGGGCCCGCCGGAGGACGAACTGCTCGAGTACGCCGACGAGGTCGACGCAGACCTCGTCGTGATGGCGACGCGCGGCCGGGGTGGGGTCCACCGGATGGCCCTCGGAAGCACCACGGATCACATCGTGAGATTCGGTGACATTCCCGTATTCGTCGCGAACTCGAGCGCTCACGCTGATTAGTTATTGACGAGTGGGGATTCCTCCCAATTAGCGTATTTCTACTCCGAGTCGTGATGAGTACATTGCACGAATGTCGCACGAGATTTAGCTCAATTCGGAACGGTAGTGGTTGTTTATTGAGTCGAGACTGAGAAGTTAGGAACTGTAGCGAAGCTCCTTCACACTATTTGCAATGTCGTAGAGGAGATACAGTACACCAATTCCGATCCCGACCCAGAGCCAGGTTGTTACCGATCTAGTGGCTTGACCACCTAAGTATCCGACAACGATAGCACCCCAAAGAATTCCAGATACCACCAGGACGTTCTTTATCGGCGGGTTTGACAACTGTGCTTCCTTTTGTTCGCCCATGACGTTAGCACGCGACCGATAAAACATCGTTCTATTGGTTCTATCGAATACCAGCCTGGAACCAAGCGATTTTCGCGGTACTCACGCCGAAAAGCGTCCTGCTCACATGAACACACGGGATCGCCACCCCCTCCCCAGCCGACTCACTCACTGCGTTCGTTCGCCCCTCGCGCGGCATCGTCGACCGCCCTCGCTTACGCTCGGTCGTCCGACAGCGCGCGCCACCGCAGGAGGAATGGTCGGTCCAAACTAATACGTCGTCCACCTATTCCGTCCACTTCATCGGGCTGGGAGACGCGAACTCGAGGATCCTGTCGGCGAGGCGGTCGGCTTCGGCCCGATCACCGAACGATCTCGTTGATCGCCTCGGTGCGTCGGCCGATGGACCAACCCAACAGCGCGAGGCCGATGTAGACGCCGATCGCCGGCAGGACGTACGCCTCGAGGATCGCTTCCGGCGGGAATCCAAACGTATCGAGCGCCGCCGCGAGCAACACCGAGACGAGAAAGAGCGCGATCCCGATGTCCGCGAGTCGCATACTGGGGAGGTCCGCGGGCTTGGACCCGAGTCGCCCCGCCGCGTAGAACGCGAGCGTGTACGTCACCCACCCGGAAACGAGTGCGAGTCCGGTCGTGAACACGTCCTCGGGGAAGTATCGCGGGACGAACGAGAGGTGGATCACCAGCGTTACGAGCGACGCGCTGACCAGGAGCACGACGAGCAACGGCCACCGATCTGCACTCATTGGTTCAAACGACAGTCTCGCGGCTCATTACTGTTGTGTCGTCGAAACGTCTTCGGTGGTCCGTCGAAACCCTCGCGTTCGGTGTGACGTGACGGATCCGTCACTCGAGGACGGCCCCGTGTTCGTCGATCTCGCCGGCGACGATCCGCGTCGAGGAGATTCGGTCGCCGTCGTCCGCGAGGACGTAGGGCGCGACGATTCCCGAGATCGGCTCGAGGCCGCGTTCCCGGCGTCGATCGTTGATCCCCTCGAGTTCGTGCGCCGTCTCAGGTGAGACGACGAGCGCGTCGATCGAGGGGTCGTCTTCGGCGATACCGTACTCGCCCGAGAGCGCTCGAACGTCGACGTCGCGACCCCACTCGTCGAGGTCGGCGACGGCGTCGGTAACTCCTCGAACCCGTTCGTCGAACGAGGGGATCTCCCGGGACTGTTGGCGCGTCTCGCGTGCCAGTTCGTCGCTCGTCAGAGCGACGACGACACCGTCGGTACCAAAGCGAAGCGCGTGCTCGAAGAGGACTCGATGCCCGTCGTGTAGCGGCCCGAATGTTCCGGCGACTGCGACGTGCATACGGCTTCCCGCAACGGGGAGGGCTATATGTGTCACGTTCTCTCGACCGGTGAGTTCGGTTCGGGCCGCCACCGGTCTCGGTTCCGGTCAGGATGGGACGTCGAGCCTCGAACAACCGCTGGATGCCGCCTCGAATAACCGCCTCGAGTACCCCAATATATGCGTGCGGAGATCGATCACGGAATTAGATACGTTGATCTCGCTTCGATGACGCTCGCCACCGAACTCTCGATCGTCTTTATCGTCGGCCTCGTCACCGCGCTCGCGACGGGGTTAGGCGTCGCTCCGTTTTTCGTCGTCCGGCAACTCGCCGACCGGTGGCTCGTCGTGTTGTGGGGCCTCGCCCTCGGCATTCTGCTCTCGGCGTCCCTCTTCGGACTGGTGGGGGAAGCGCTCACGGAGGGGGCGGTGTCGCACGTACTGATCGGTGCAATCGTCGGCGTCGCGTTCGTGTACCTGTCCGATCGGGTCGTCTCCGGCTACGAGTTCGCCCCGCACTCGGTGTCGGCCGTCGATCCGCGAACGGTCGTGTTGACCGTCGCCGTGATGACGATCCACAGCATTCCGGAGGGAATCGCCGTCGGCGTCTCGTTCGTCGATCTCGGGTCGGACCCCGGCGTTACCGTCGCCGGCGTCGAACTCCCCGCACTGGCCGTCTTCGTCGGGATCACCATCTCGGTCCTGAACGTTCCCGAAGGGCTCGCGATCGCCATCCCGCTGATCGCCTACGGGATGAGTCGCTGGAAAGTGGTCGGCTGGGCCGTCTTCTCCGGCCTGCCCCAGCCCGTCGGCGCGGTCGCCGCCTACTACTTCGTCAGCACGCTCGAGGGCGTGCTCGCCGTGAGTTTCGGCTTCGCCGCGGGCGCACTCTTCTACCTCGCTGTCGTCGAATTTCTCCCGGCGGGCCTCGAGGCCGGCCGATCGCTGCCCCGGCGCGGACACCCTGAACTCCTCTCCGGTACCGCCGTCGGGTTCATCGCGACGCTACTGATCGTCGCAGCGATAGAGGGTATCGGAACCGTTTGAAAAGTTGCGTCGGGCCGACAGAATCAGCGAGTGGCACACGCCGGGCCGCGACGATACGAGCGGGAGACCGCGCCCCGAACCTACTCGAGATCGACGAGCTCGTCGGTCTCTACGATAGTCGCGAACTCGCCCTCGAGGTGGGCCAGCGCCGTCTGATGGACCGTTTCCGCGTCGAACTCGCGACCGTCGAACTCGCGGCCGAACGTCGCGGTCGCGTCGGCGACGACGACCGGCTCGAACTCGAGGTTGTCGGCCATCCGGGTGCTCGTCGAGACGCAGTGGTCCGTCGTCAACCCGACGAAGACGACCGTCTCGATTTCGCGCTCGCGGAGCCACTCCTCGAGATTCGTTCCGATGAACGCGCTGTTGACCGACTTGACCATCGTTCGCTCGTCCTCGAGCGGGGCCGTCTCGGATTTGAACGCGAACCCGGGTTCTTCGGGTCTAAGTGGGGACTCCGGCTCCGTCGACCCGTGACGGACGTGAACGAGCGGACGCCCGCTCTCTCGCCAGTGCTCGAGCACTCGCGCGGCGTTCGCTTCCGCGTCCGGATTGTTTCGTTCACCCCACGCGGGGTCGTCGAAGCCCGTCTGGAGGTCGATCAGGAGCAAGGCGGCGTTCTCGAGTCGTTCCTCGTCCAATCGAATCCGACCCGTCACGGCAGCCTCGCGGCCGGTTTCGGGTGCTCTCGCGTGACCGTCATCGGACACGTCGATGGTGCCTGGGCCTCGTCCTCCGAGAACATGTACTGGGGCCACTCTCGGTCGGTCTCGACGCCCCAATCGCCCAGATCGGCGTGAGGACAGACGCCGTCGTAGCCCTCGAGTCGGTCCTGGATGACCTCTCGAGCGTGCTGGCCGGCGTCGGTGTCGGCCGTGACGCCGAGGTTCTCGAACAGCGCCCGCGGCTGGAACGTGATCTCGAGGCCGATCGGACAGTAGCGACTCTTTCGCTCCTCGTAGAAGGGGGCGCGACAGGTCGGAAACATGGGTTCGCCGCCGAGACAGAACTCCCAGTAGGGGTCGTCCGGATCGGTCGGAATATCCTCCGGCCACGGCTCGGGATCGTGGAGGTGCAGCGTCTGCAGAATGTGCCAGAGCGCGTCGTGATACTCGCGCTCCGAGGAGGATTTCTCGGGCGGTTTGAAGAACGTCACGAGCGACGCCCGATCGGAGTGATCCCGATAGCACTCGAGGTACTCGAGGATTCGATCGCGAAGCGTCAGTAGGTCGTCGGCCTCGCTCATCGACGGGACGGCCGTATACAGCGGTTCGCCCTGCTGAACCGACTCGGCCCCGAAAAAGCACGGGAACGGCGTTCCGTTTCGCTCGCCGAGCAGCCCCTCGCGAAACGTCCGCCAGTGGTCGGCCACCCACTCGGGCGTCTCGCCCGCCCGGACGCGGCGCTCGAGCGTATCCTGATCCATCAGCGACTGGATACCCGGCTCGTTCATTGTCAGTCGGTTCGGACTTCGAACGCTTGTGCGTTTAGGTTCGACTCTCGAAGCCCGTCGCGGTAGCAAAAACTGCTTTTCGACCCTCTCGAACCAGTTTACACCCGTTCAACCGTCGCGTCCGTTCTCACGGGTCCGCCCTCGAGAATCCGCGCTCTGAGCCCGCCGCGATGAACCAGCGCGTCGCGAACGCCCCTCGTCTCGAGGTGACGCTCGAGGGACGAACACGGCTCGCAGAGCTCGACGCCCTCGCAGACGACCGATCCCACGTGAAACCGTTCGCCGACGAGGTGGTTCAGCCCGACCCCTTCGGTCGTCACGTTCCGCCGGTGAGCGCCCGGCTCGAGGGCGATATCGTACTCGCGTTCGACTCCCTCGAGCGCTTCCGCTTCGATCAGCGTGAGGTCGCTGCCGTCTCGGTCGGCGAACGTTCCCTCGGTGTCGTAGTAGCGATCACCCTCGAGTCCGCGTCCGGCGACGGCGCGCACCGACTCGACGCGTTCCACCTGCGCTCCCCGTTCGGCCGCGATGTGGATCGCTCGTACCCGTCCCGTCATATGCAACCGAATAGAGCCGGCTCGAGTTATAGTAGTGGGTGACTCCACCCCGTCAGCCCGAGTCAGACCGTCTCGGGGAGCCACCCGCCGTCGACTTCGACGTTTTGTCCGCTGATGTACTCGTTCTCCGGATCGAGGAAGAAGTACAGCGGCTGAATCAGATCCTCGTAACTCGCGGGTCGGTCTCGTGGCAGTTCGTCGGGGAATTCGTCGGAGTTCTCGACGACGTAAGGCGAAATCGCGTTCACCGTGAGGCCGTCGTCCTGCGTATCCGCCGCGAGCATCCGCGTGAACATCAGAACCCCCGCTTTCGCGACAAAGTAGGGAAAGTTCACCGGGCTGACGAGTCCCTTCTCGCTCGAGGCGTAGCCGACGTTCACGATCCGGCCGTACTCACCCTCTCGCATGGCCGGGAGGGCGCGCTTCGAGCAGAGGTACGTTCCGGTGAGATTCGTCTCGAGCACCCGATTCCAGGTCTCGAGGGAGAGTTCCTCCCAGTGTGTCGGGGCGAAGTCGCCGACGTTGTTCACGAGCACGTCGACGGCGCCGAGTTCCGACTCGACGGCCGCGAAGAGGCCGTCGACGCTCTCCGGATCGGTGACGTCGCCCTGGATGACCATCGTGTCGCTCGCGCCGCGTTCCGTGGCTTCCTCGGCCACCTCGCGGGCTTCTTCGGCACTCGTGTGGTAGTGAACGGCCGTCTTCGCGCCACAGTCGGCCGTCGCCAACAGCAGTTCCCGACCGACGCCTCGCGCGCTTCCAGTCACGAGCACCGTCCGATCCGAAAGGGCAGGTCCGTTCATTCGTAACCTCACTACCGAGGACAGCGCCAAAAAAGCGCGCGGATCGTTCAGCCGACCGGCGGCGTTCACCTCGAAACGTGGCTTTACGGTCCCTCGTCAGGTTACTCTCGGTATGACGCTCGAAACCGTCTTACTCGCCGTCGGTCCCGGCGACGCAGATCGAAGCGACGAACTGATCGACGCCGTCGTCGACGTCGCAGCGCCAGCCGATGCAACCGTCGTCCTCGCACACGTCTTTACCAAAAGCGAATACGACGACGTGCTCTCGCGACTCGAGTTCGATCGCGAAGCCGAAGACGTCGAACCGGACGACGTCGCTCGACGCCACCAGACGATCATCGACCTCCGCGAAACGATCGAGGATCAGGACCTCGAGTACGAAATCCGTGGCACAATCGGCGAACACGGCCCGGCGATCGTCGACCTCGCGACGAGCGTCGACGCCGACCGCGTCATCGTCGGCGGTCGACGCCGTTCTCCGACCGGAAAGGCGGTATTCGGCTCGACGGCGCAGGAAGTCTTGCTCTCGGCACCGTGTCCGGTCACGTTCGTCCGCGGCGATTACTTCGACGACTGACTCGTTCTCGCAGTAGCCCCCGCTCGTCCACGCACGCTCCTCGTCCCTTCGTTTCGGGAATACTGTGGAGACGAGAATACTTAAGCGGGTGGCAAGACCACTGTCGTGGTATGGCGATCGATACGATACTGCTTGCAGTCGGGCCGATGGATACCGTCCGTGCCGAGGAACTCGCGGATACCGTCCTCGAGATCGCAGACCCTCTCGACGCGTCGGTCGTGATCGGACACGCCTTCACGGCTGACGAATACGAGGATATCTACGACGACCTCGATCTCGACGCGCGCGTCGACGACGTCGATCCGGACGAGGTCGCCAGGCGACGCTCGCCGGTGGGAGACCTGGCGGACATCTTCGAAGACGCCGGCGTCGACTACGAGATCCGTGGTGCACTCGGCGACGTCAGCACCAAAGTCGTCGACATGGCGATCGACGTCGACGCGGATCGGATGGTCGTCGGCGGTCGCCGGCGCTCGCCCGCAGAAAAGGCCGTGATGGGATCCGTCTCACAGGAAATCATTCTGCAAGCACCCTGTCCGGTAACGTACTTCCGCGATCTCGACGTAATGGAGTAACTCGAGGCCGCACACCGTCGAGGCAATCCGCTCGCTCTCGTCTTTCTCGCCGTTCGTTGTTGTCGCTGCTCTTCGCTCTCGTCTCGACTCGTGAGGTTCACACTCGGTCGTGTCGATACCGGTCGCGAGTGGCGCTGCTGGCCGCGAGTGGCGCCCTCGAGTACTGCAGGGGGTCCAATTATCGCCGCTGCTCGTGTGAATTCCCAGATGGGCGAGAATCGACCCGACGAACCGACCGGCACTATCGTCGTTGCAACGTTTCTCACGCTCGATGGCGTGATGCAGGCACCGGGTGGCCCCGAGGAGGACCGAGCGGGAGGTTTCGAGTACGGCGGGTGGTCGGTCACCTACTGGGACGAACTGATGGGTGAGCGCATGGACCGCCAGTTCGCCGAGGCCGACGCGTTGTTACTCGGCCGGAAGACGTACGAACTCTTCGCATCCCACTGGCCCAACGTCGACCCCGAGGACGACCCGACCGCAAACCGGCTGAACGCCATGCCGAAGTACGTCGCCTCGCGAACGCTCGAGGAGGTGACGTGGACCAACTCGACGCTCCTCTCGGGCGACGTCGCGGACGCTGTGGGTGACCTCGAATTGGATCCCGACGATGTGCTCGTGGTTCAGGGAAGCCACGATATGATCCAGTCACTGCTCGCTGCCGACCTCGTCAACGAGTTCTGGCTCTGGGTCTTCCCGCTGGTGCTGGGGGAGGGAAAGCGACTGTTCGCCGACGGAACGATCCCTGCTGCCCTCGAGTTGCAGAACGCGGAGACCTCGAGTACGGGTGTCCAGATGCTTCGATACGAGCGAGCGGGCGACCTCGAGTACGGTTCGTTCGCAGTGGACGCCGGGGAGGACGAGTCGGCGTCGAGTGAGTAGCGTGAGAGGGTCGCCAGCCGAGTAGCGCGAGAACGTAGGGCGAACCGGCTATCAGAAACGTTGACTGTTTCGAAATACTACTCGCCCGCGAGTATGTGTAGTTAAGTACGACGGCGGCTGTCCCTCAGACAGGATGGACTACTATGCGGGCGTCGATCTCGGTGCGACGAACGTTCGAGCGGTCGTCGCAGAACCCGACGGAGCGACGATCGGCTCGGCTCGCCGATCGACGCCGCGCGGCCCGACGGGGATCGACGTAACGGAGGGCGTCCTTCGAACGCTTCGAAACGCGTGTGACGACGCCGGAATTGCCCCCGAGGAAATCGTCGCCGCGGGAATCGGCTCGATCGGCCCGTTCGACCTCGCAGAGGGTGCCGTTATCGATCCCGCGAATCTCCCGGACTCGATCGACCGAATTCCGTTGACTGGACCGCTCGAGAAACTGATCGACAGCGACGAGGTCTACCTGCACAACGACACTACGGCGGGCGTCATCGGCGAGCGGTTTCACGCCGTTAGCAACCCGGACGATATGGCCTACATCACGATCTCCTCGGGGATCGGTGCCGGGGTCTGCTGTGACGGCGAGATCATGGACGGCTGGGACGGCAACGCCGGGGAAGTCGGCCACTACGTCGTCGACCCCCACGGCAGGCTGACCTGTGGCTGTGGCCGCGACGGCCACTGGGAAGCCTACTGTTCGGGGAACGCGATCCCGAACTACGCCAGACTGCTCGCCGAAGACGACCCGACGATCTCGACCGATCTGCCGCTCGAAGGCCCTGATTTCACCGCAAAGGACGTCTTCGCGCTGGCCGGCGACGACGAGCTAGCCGATTACGTCATCGACCAACTCGCCCACTGGAACGCGATCGGCGTCACGAACGTCATTCACGCGTTCGCACCGATCGTGGTCTCCTTCGGCGGGGCCGTGGCCCTACACAACGAGGAGTTAGTTGTCGATCCGATCCGCGAACGAGTCGCGGAACTGGTGATGACGAACGTCCCCGAAATTCGCGTCACCGATCAGGGCGACGACGTGGTGGTTGAGGGCGCGCTCGCCAGCGCGTTGACCGGCGGAACGGGCGACCGTCGACGGCTGTGAGCAAATCGACCGACGACGACCGTCTTCCCCCAGTCGAGAAACCGGCACGAATCGAGACTGACCACGTCTTTCTTGCTCGTTCGACCCGTGGACGACGTATGCAGCGGAGATCCTTCCTCCGGGCCGGCGCTGGCGCGGGCGGATCGCTCCTCCTCTCTGAGGCGCTCGTCTCGTCGTCCCCTGCAGCCACGGCTGTCGCGGCCGAGTCGACGCCCTCCGGGTACGAACCGCTCGGTCGCGTCGAGGTCGACGGTGCAACCGAAGCCGTCGTCGGCGACGACGGCGATACGGTGTACGTCGCCGCGGCCGACGGCTTCGCGACGGTCGATATCAGTGATCCCTCCGACCCCGAGGTCCTCGCGGAGGAGTTCATGCTCGAGGTCGATGGAACCCCGTTTCGCGAGATTCTCGACGTCAAAGTCGACGGCGACCGCCTCGCCGTCGTCGGCCCGGCCAACAGGACGGACGAGGACGTCTTTCACGGCTTCGAACTCTACGACGTGAGCGACCCCGCCGAACCGACCGTCGTCGCGGACTACGAAACCGGTTTTCACATCCACAACTGCTTTCTCGAGGACGATCTGCTCTACGTAGTGGCCAACGGCGAGGACGATAACCCGCTCGTGATCTACGACGTGAGCGACGACGAGGTCGACGAAATCGGGAGCTGGTCGCTCCTCGAACGCGAACCCGACTGGGAGGACGTCTACTGGCTCGCACGGTACAACCACGACGTCTACGTCCACGACGACATCGCGTACCTCGCTCACTGGAACGCCGGCACCTACCTCGTCGACGTCAGCGACCCGAGCGAACCGACGTACCGCTCGCACGTGAGCGACGCGACGCTCGAGGAGTCACTCGAGTTGTCGGACCAAGATGCTCAACTCGGCCTCCCGGGGAACGACCACTATTCGGCTGTCGACGACACCGGCGACCTCCTCGCGGTGGGTCGGGAGGCCTGGGAGACGGGCGGCGACGACCCCGACGGCCCCGGCGGGATCGACCTCTACGACGTGAGCGATCCGGACGAGCCAGAATCGCTCGCGTCGATCGACGCCCCGGCCGCCGGCGACGCAACCTACGACGGCGGAGAGTGGACGACCGCACACAATTTCGAACTCCGAGACGACCGTCTCTACTCCTCGTGGTACCAGGGCGGCGTCAGGATACACGACGTGAGCGACCCCGCAGAGCCCGAGGAACTCGCCCACTGGCGTGATACCGATACGGCCGGCTTCTGGACCGCTCGAGTCGCCGACCCCGGCGAGACGTTCGTCGCGAGCAGCACGCAACTGATCCCGGGCGCGGACACCGAGGGCGCCCTCTACACCTTCTCGATCGACATCGACGCGGGCACCGCTGAAAGCCTGTTCGAGGCGATCCCGGGCGGTGGCGTCACCGCCGGTGCTGCTGGCATTACCGGTGGGGTCGTCGCCCTCGAGTGGCTGCGCCGACGTAACTGGCGCAACAACGGTGAGTCTGCTGGCGAACCCGCCGGTGAAGGTGAGTAAACCATCAGGATCGATCCTGATGGATGGTAGCGAGTGTCAAAACCTTATTCACCGCTCGAGCGCGTACGTCGAACCATGACACCTCCCGACGCCGCATCCGACGCGTCCGGTGACGCCGACGCCGCAGACGGCGAGCGGTCGCTCAAAGAGCGCGTCGAAGCGTGGCTCAGTCGCGAGATGCCGATCATCCAGATGCACGGCGGGACGAGCGCCGTCCGCGAGGCCGACCCCGAAACAGGCGAAGTCATCGTCGAACTCGGCGGCGGCTGTAAAGGCTGTTCAGTCAGCGGCATTACGACGAACAACATCGAGGCCGAACTCATCACGTGGCCCGAAATCGACGAGGTCACCGTCCGCGTTCCCGACGCTCGAGAGAGCCTCGGTGGCCCCGATCAGGCCGAATCGATCATGGGCGTCGACCGGACGGAAGGTGGTCGCGGTGACTGGGGTTCGTCGAACCCGGGGAAAGACCACCTCTAGTTGGCCTCCCTTTCGGGCCTCGAATCGTGCCCCTGCCAGCGTCGTTCGCCGCCTGCTCGCCGCTCGCCTCGAGTATGGTTCACGGTAACAGGGGCGGAGAGTTTTGGGAAGTCCTATATCCTTTTACGCGCCCATTACGGACTCGTACACCATGACGACGTGTGGACGCTTGCGACACGGAGGTGACGGCAGTGAGTAACGACCCCGCCGACGACGAGAAAGCGGAAACAGACGGCGGCGTTCGTGCCTACACCGTCCGCCTCGAACTCGTCGACGAACCTGGCGAGTTACTTCGCGCGCTCGCACCGATCGCCGACAACGGTGGAAACCTGTTGAGCATCCACCACGAACGCGGAAGTATCACTCCTCGCGGACACATTCCCGTCGAGGTCGACCTGGAAAGTCCGCCGGACAGATTCGACGGCATCGTCGAGGCCCTTCGCGACGCCGGCGTCAACGTCATTCAAGCCGGTGCCGAACACTACGGCGAGGAGATCAGCGTCGTGTTGGTCGGTAACATCGTCGAAACCGATCTCTCGGACACGCTCTCGAAGATCGAATCCGACGCGAACGCCGTCGTTCGCGACCTCTCGCTGACGGCTCCCGACGGAACGGAAGCCGTCTCGAGCGCTCGCATTCGACTGGCGATCGACTCCGGCCAATCCGACGCCGCGCTGTCGGCGATTCGCTCGATCGGTTCGGACAAAGAGCTCACCGTCGTCGAACCGCTTCTCGGAGGTGAGACCGCATGAAACTCGCAATCCTCGGTGCTGGCGACGTCGGCCGATCGGTCGCCGACCTCGCCGGTGACTACGGCCACGACGTCGTCGCGCTCGCCGATTCGACCACCGCAACGGTCGACGACGATGGCATCGACATCGACGGCGCACTCGAGCGCAAACTCGCCGGAGACGCCCTCGGCTCCAGTGACCTCGAGACAGTCTTCGAGGCCGACTACGACGTGCTCGTCGAGGCGACGCCGACGACCCTCGGCGACGCCCAGCCCGGCTTTTCACACACCAAACGCGCACTCGAAGCCGACCGCCACGTCGTGTTAGCGAACAAAGGTCCCGTCGCAGAACGCTACGAAGAACTCCGCGCACTCGAGGCGGCCAGTGCCGGCTCGATCCGGTTCGAAGCGACCGTCGGCGGCGCGATTCCGATCCTCTCGACGGTCGAGGATTCCACGCCACAGGCCGTAACGGCCGTCCGAGGGGTGCTCAACGGTACCGCGAACTTCATCCTCACCCGGATGGCTGCCGAGGGGCTCGACTACGAACACGTTCTCGCAGAAGCGCAGGACCTCGGCGTCGCCGAGGCTGATCCGACGTTCGACGTCGACGGCACCGACGCCGCGCTCAAGTTCGTCATCCTCGCGAACGTTCTCGCGGACGGCGGCTTCGCACTCAATGACGCGACCGTCGACGGCATTCAGAACATCCCCGGCAGCGCACTCGACCTCGCCGCCGAGGACGGCCGAACGATTCGCCTCATCGGTGAGGCGACTCGCGACGGTGTCCGCGTCGGACCACGACTCGTCCCCGAAAACGGGCCGCTCGCCGTCACCGGCACGCGAAACATCGTCCAGATCGAAACCCGAAACGCCGGGTCGTTACACTCGAGCGGTCGCGGTGCGGGTGGCCCGGAGACGGCGACGGCCGTGCTCTCCGACGTCGGCAGGCTCCCACCGCTGTAGGCTCGCGATGTCGGTCTGGAAACTGCATCGTTCGTCACTGCTCGAGTGCTGTTCGTGTCGACGAATCGTGAGTACGTCGACGCGGGTGACTTTCGGTCTCTTCTCACGATTGAAATCGTAACGAAGGTCCCTCCGTCGGCCAAACAAACCAGTTGTAGTGCGCCACGTCCATCGTGTGAATGCTAGTCAAACCGCACGAAAGCGTCGGGTTCGGGAGAATTCGCTTTCGAAATGGTTTTAACCGCAACGGGCAAACTACACCGATATAAGCGCCTCTGCGCGTGAGCTACAACAATGAGCGAACAACATCAAAACTTGGCCATCATCGGCCACGTCGACCACGGGAAGAGTACGCTCGTGGGACGCCTCCTCTACGAGACGGGGAGCGTACCAGAGCACGTCATCGAACAGCACCGCGAAGAAGCAGAAGAGAAGGGCAAAGGCGGCTTCGAGTTCGCCTACGTCATGGACAACCTCGCCGAAGAGCGAGAGCGTGGTGTTACCATCGACATCGCCCACCAGGAGTTCTCGACGGACGCCTACGATTTCACCATCGTCGACTGTCCTGGTCACCGCGACTTCGTCAAGAACATGATCACGGGCGCATCCCAGGCGGACAACGCCGTCCTCGTCGTCGCCGCCGACGACGGTGTCGCGCCCCAGACCCAGGAGCACGTGTTCCTGGCTCGGACCCTCGGTATCGACGAACTCATCATCGGCGTCAACAAGATGGACGTCGTCGACTACAAGGAGGACACCTTCGACGAGGTCGTCGAGGAAGTCAACCAGCTGCTCAAGCAGGTTCAGTTCCAGACCGACGGTGCCTCGTTCATCCCGATTTCGGCATTCGAAGGCGACAACATCGCCGACGAATCCGGCGAGACGCCGTGGTACGACGGACGTACCCTCCTCGAGGCACTCAACGACCTGCCAGCGCCGGAGCCACCAACGGACGCGCCGCTTCGGCTCCCAATTCAGGACGTATACACGATTTCGGGAATCGGGACCGTCCCAGTCGGCCGAATCGAGACCGGTATCATGAACATCGGCGACAACGTCTCCTTCCAGCCATCGGACGTCGGTGGCGAAGTGAAGACGATCGAGATGCACCACGAAGAGGTGCCAAAAGCAGAGCCGGGTGACAACGTCGGATTCAACGTTCGTGGCATCGGTAAGGACGACATCCGCCGCGGTGACGTCTGTGGCCCGGCCGACGAGCCACCGAGCGTCGCCGAGACGTTCCAGGCACAGGTCGTCGTCATGCAACACCCATCCGTGATCACGGCTGGCTACACGCCAGTCTTCCACGCCCACACGGCACAGGTCGCCTGTACCATCGAATCCATCGACAAGAAGATGGACCCCGCAAGCGGTGAAGTCGCCGAGGAGAACCCCGACTTCATCCAGTCTGGTGACGCTGCTGTGGTCACGATCCGACCACAAAAGCCACTCAGCATCGAGCCATCGAGCGAGATCCCAGAACTCGGGAGCTTCGCCATCCGTGACATGGGTCAGACCATCGCGGCCGGCAAGGTCCTCGACGTCGACGGCAAATAAATGCAGCAGGCACGCGTTCGACTCGCAGGCACGAGTCCAGACGACCTCGACGATATCTGTGACGACGTCCGCGAGATTGCGAACAACACCGGCGTCAACCTCAGCGGTCCGATCCCACTGCCGACGAAGACCCTCGAGGTGCCGGCCCGGAAGTCGCCTGACGGCGAAGGCACTGCAACGTGGGAGCACTGGGAGATGCGCGTCCACAAGCGCCTGATCGATCTGGACGCCGACGAACGCGCACTCCGCCAGCTCATGCGCATTCAGGTGCCAAACGACGTCTCGATCGAGATCGTCCTCGAAGACTAACGGCCGATCGCGGTCAGATTCGTTTTCACCTTTCGTACCCAACCCAGCGGTAGCGCTATCATTGCAACTTCGCCCATCCGAAGTAGCCGATCCGACGATACTGAATCGCCCCCTGGTTCTCCACTCTTAGTGACCTACTCACCCCGTACTGAACCGCTCACTCGAGGACCTCGAGGAGTAGATTCCCGACGCTCACCGGACGACACCTGAAAAACAGCGACTATTGCAGAGACTTTTGGTTCGTGACGTTGCACGTACGAGCATGGCTGGTCGCTCGCACTCACGAGTGAAACCCTCTCCAAACCCGTTCCCAGAGTCGAGTCCCGACGATGGATCCACAGCTACCGGCTCGAGTGGCGCTATCGTCGATCTCTTGGTCGTGTTCGCCGTCGTCTTCTTCGTTTACCACCTCGCGTTGATCGTCGGGCTAGGACTCGTGGCTGGATTGTTCGTCCTGTCACCGCCAGTGACCGATAACCTCCTGTCGGTCGTCGCGAGCGTCTACGCGCATCAGGGGCTCGGACACCTACTGTCGAACAGTATCGCGCTCGTCGTCTTCGGCTGGCCCGTCGCTCGAGCGACCACTCGAGTTCGATTTCACGCGTTCTTCCTCCTGACGGGGGCGATTGCCGGCCTCTCACAGATCGTTCTAACGAACGCCGCAGCGGCGGCACCGATATTCGGCGTCCCCGGAACCGGAGGCGTCATCGGCGCCAGCGGCGGCGTCTTCGCCTTGTTGGGCTACCTGATCGCGTCGAACCGACTGTCGGCCGGACTCGCGTCGTTCGTCGAGGTTCCACAGTGGCTGACGGCCGTCGTCTTCGTCGGTCTCGCAGCCGCCGTAACGTTGGCGACTGCTGGCCCCGGGATCGCACTTCTCGCCCACTTCACCGGCTTCTTAGTCGGGATGCTCGCCGGGCGCGCTCGCATCTTGCACGTCGGAACTTCCGCGAGCCGGTGAGCATCGACTCGAGGCACGACGGCCGGTTGGATCGCTTTGCATCTAAACTCGGCGGCCGTCGTCTAATCTCGAAGCATAAGCTACAAATAGATCTCGCGGGTAGAAACGGTCGCGGGCTCGTAGATCAGTGGTAGATCGCTTCCTTCGCAAGGAAGAGGCCTCGGGTTCAAATCCCGACGAGTCCACTTCTTCACGTCGCTTCGCTCGTTCAGTCGTGGACTCGTCGAACATCGCAAACGCTTCGCGTTTGCTCAATCCCGACGGGTCCATCGGAGCGAGTTCTATGAGCGAGAATGGTCGAGGCGGGATTTGAAGCCTGGACGTCGCAGTGCCAGCGTCTCGAGCACTCGTCTTTTCTCGAGGTCACATCCCGGTGTCTTTGAGAGGGAACCGAGCAACTGCTCGGCAAACTGTGTCTTCTCGAGTCTACTCTTTCATGTCGCTTCGCTCGGTCAGTCGTGGACTCGTCGAAGCGTCATACTCGAGACACGATTTCTGTTGAAAACACGCTTCAGAACGGATAATACAATTGAATGCCGGTTTTTCTGCCAGTAAGTATATTTTGTCTTGCTCGAACTCCCTTACTGACGGGGATTGGGATACTGTCGTCGCCGGCAGGTTCCATCCGATATGAGACAATTACAACGTCCCCGTCACCGATCACGCACAACCCAACGTCACCACCCTATCGCACCTACCGATAACGACCCCGTGCGGTTGAAACGCTCGGAAGGGGGAGGGGAGGCGGTAACGTCGGCTCACCACCGACGTCTATCGTGATTTTTGTCCGAAACGTGGGTGCGTCTCGACACACGACCAGCGTCGTCTATGCTGTCGTTTCACTCGCTACTCACTGGTCCACGGACGGAGATGTTCGGTTTGTAGTAGGGAGAGTCCACGACTCACGGTTCGATCGACATCACTTACGACGACTTTGACGCTATTCTTCGATGTCTCTGTTCTCGAGACGAACGTCGTCACGGGTCCTCAGTCCGTTCCCTCGAGCCAATCGACGACCCAGTCGACGACACGAGTCGCGATGGTTGTCGCAATTCGGTCGGCCGAATTGGTTAAATCCCAGACGTACTCGCCGTCGCGGGTGATTCGCACCCACTCGACGTAGTCGCTCCGGTCTAATTCGAGTAAGACGTCTTCGAGAAACGCGTCCTCGAGTCGACAACCGAGGGTGGTTTCGATGCGACTGGCAAGTTGGGACGTCGTAACGACGGTGCGCGATTTCTCGGTACTCTTCGTACTGGAAAGTGTCGGCGATGGAGGGGAGGGCGGCCGATCGGTCATCGTCGAAAACCGATTGGCCGCTGTGACCTAATAGTTCTGGTGAACCAGTGTTGACTTCAGAACCTGGAGGCCGCGCATCTTCCGCGCCAGACGATTACACCGTTCGGTGTTGCGTAGCGAATCGCTGCCTCCGTTCGCCACGAACGGAACCTTCACCATCTTCTGTTAAACAATTTATTCAATTTATTTAAAACCGTAATTATTATTTACCGGCACGTCTGAGATAGATGACATGCGATATGTGACATACGTACTCACACCTCAGCAAGGGTATTTCGATCCGGGTGAACAGGTGTTGAGCGAGTACGGCGTCACCCTTCGAACGATCCAGGATACTGATTTCCTCAGTGACGGTACGATCGTGACGCGCCGAGAGATCGTTGGGGATCGGGAGGACGTGACCCGCGCGCTCGAGCATCCGTCGTCGAACGTCTTCGAGTACATGCTCAGTGACGTCAACGAGAGCAAAATCTTGCAGATGCACTACCAGCCAAGCGAGTTGACGACGAATCTCCTCGAGATCCATCAGCGACACGCGGTGTTGCTCGATTATCCGATGGAATACACTGGTCCGAACAATGCACACCTCCGCGTTTCACAGATCGGCAGCGAGAGCGAACTTCGGTCGTTGATCTCCGAAACGCGGGCCCTCACTGACCTGGATATCGAACGACTCGGTCGGTACGATCCCTCCGATGGCCAACCATTGATCGATCTGACGAATCGCCAGCGAGAAGTATTGTCCGTCGCGATCGAGGAAGGATACTACCAGGAACCACGAGAAGTCACGTACCAAGAGATAGCGGACGAACTGGGTTGTTCGGCGGGGACTGTCGGCCAGCACCTTCGTCGAATCGAGTCCCAGCTCATGTCGACGATCGTCCTCGGCGGCACCTCGAGGACGGATCATGGGACGCCGTCGACACCCGATCGAAGCGCTGAAACGAAACCCTCGAGGTAGTGAACCCACCCCAACAGCGTTAGTAGCTGGCTGCCGTCTGTTGACGTATGTCAACGCTCTTCGTCGCGTTAGGAGATCGGCTCCTCGTGTGCCAGACAGACGCCCAACGGGGCAGCGACTGGCGTGTCCTGAGCACCCTCGAGAGTCACGAACTCGAGTGCGTAGTCGCCTCATCAGAACGGCCGGATCGCGCGTTCGCCGGGACGTTCGAGAACGGACTCGTTCGGGTCCACGCACCGACGGACGGCGACGATATCTCGATCGAGCACCTCGAGACACCATTTGTCAGTGACGCCGTGATGTCGCTCGCGATCAGTCCCCACGATCCGGATGTCCTGTACGCAGGAACGGAGCCGAGTCGAATCTACCGCTCCACCGACGGCGGCAACTCTTGGACGCACCTCTCGGACGTGACGGACCTGCCCTCGTCGGACGAGTGGTACTTTCCGCCCCGACCACACACCCATCACGTTCGGTGGCTCGAGGTCGATCCGTTCGATCCGGATCGACTCTACGTCGGTATCGAGGCCGGCGCGTTCGTCTTGAGCACTGACGGTGGTGAGACGTGGGAGGAGCGTCCAGCAGGTTCCCGGCGTGATAACCACACGCTTGCAGTACACCCTGATCGAGAGGGCCGGGTGTACACCGCCGCGGGCGACGGCTACGCGGAGAGCGACGACGGCGGCGAGTCGTGGCGCCGGCCTCAAGACGGTCTCGAGCACACCTACTGCTGGGGGCTCGCCGTCGATCCGTCCGATCCGAACGCCGTGATCGTCTCGAGTGCGAGCGGTGCCTCGAGCGCGCACAGCGTCGACACAGCCGAATCGTACGTCTACCGAAAAACCGACGGCGAGGCGTGGACCCGACTCGACGACCGCGGATTGCCGACGGGGTCGGGTGTCGTCAGAGCCGTCTTCGATACCACCAACGAAGGGAGCGTCTACGCGCTGAATAACCGCGGACTCTTCCGGAGCGACGACTTCGGCGACCGCTGGGAACGACTGCAACTCGAGTGGACGGACGGCTACGAGTCCCAGACGCCGCGCGGACTAGTCGTTCTCGAGTGACGTGTCTCCGATCCGGTGTCGGTCGCGCCTGAATTTGATGTCGGTTGCGCCTGATTCGGTGGCGGTCCCATCGTTCTCCGGTCGAAGTCGGTGAGTGCTTCGAAATCCTTTTAGGCGCTACACGGGGATAGTAGTGTAACTGAGTGATATCATGGACGTCGACATCGTTTCCGAAACGGAAAATCCCATGTTGCATCGTACCGACGTAACCTTCGAACTGGTCCACGAGGACGCGACGCCGTCGCGACTGCAGGTTCGCGACAGCCTCGCGGCGAAACTGAACAAGGACGCCGACGAGGTCGTCGTCCGTAAACTCGACACCAAATTCGGTATGCGAAAGACGGTCGGACAGGCGAAGGTCTACGAGACGGCTGACAACGCCCGAGACGTCGAGCAAGACCACATGCTCGAGCGAAACAAGATCGGCGACGAAGAAGCCGACGCAGAGGCTGAGGCTGATGCCGACGCGGAAGCCGAAGCGGAGGAAGCCTAAGATGGCCCGACACGAACTCTACGGCGACGACGGAACCACGGAGCGAGAACAGTGTCCACGATGCGGAGACGCGTTCCTCGCAGACCACGGTGACCGCACGCACTGCGGTAAGTGTGGCTACACCGAGTGGGAGTAACGGAGCCAACCACTGCGCTCGGTCAGTTTCGACCTCGAGCGCGTAGACACGATACGTGAGTTCTACTACCAGAATTCTCGGGATCGAAGGCACCGCCTGGGCGGCCAGCGCGGCGCTGTACGATTCTGAGTCCGACGACGTATACATCCAGAGCGACGCGTACGAACCCGACAGCGGCGGCATCCATCCGCGCGAGGCCGCAGAACACATGCACGAGGCGATCCCGCGGGTCGTGGCGGACGTCCTCGAACACGCCCGAGAAACGGCTGACAGCGCGAGTGAGCCCCGAGCAACAGACGGTAGCGAGCGCTCTTCTTCGAGCCAGCGGGATTCGCCCATCGACGCCGTCGCCTTCTCACAGGGCCCCGGACTCGGCCCCTGCCTGCGAATCGTCGGAACGGCCGCACGCACGCTGAGCCAGACGCTCTCGGTACCTCTCGTCGGCGTCAATCACATGGTCGCCCACCTCGAGATCGGCCGGCACACGGCCGAGTTCGACTCGCCGGTCTGTTTGAACGCGAGCGGGGCGAACGCCCACCTGCTGGCGTATCGAAACGGTCGCTACCGCGTCCTCGGCGAAACGATGGATACGGGCGTCGGAAACGCGATCGATAAGTTCACGCGCCACGTCGGCTGGTCACACCCCGGCGGCCCGAAAGTCGAGCGGGCCGCGAAAGACGGCGAGTACGTCGACCTCCCATACGTCGTCAAGGGAATGGATTTCTCGTTCTCGGGAATTATGAGCGCGGCGAAGCAGGCGTCCGACGATGGAACGCCTCTCGAGGACGTCTGTTTCTCACTCCAAGAGAACGTCTTCGCTATGCTCACCGAAGTCTCCGAGCGCGCGCTCTCGTTGACCGGGAGCGACGAACTCGTCCTGGGTGGCGGCGTCGGCCAGAACGCCCGACTGCGCGAGATGCTCGCGGACATGTGCGACCAACGCGGGGCCGACTTCCACGCGCCCGAGCCTCGATTCCTCCGGGACAACGCCGGGATGATCGCCGTCCTCGGTGCGAAGATGTACGACGCCGGCGAGACGATCGCGCTCGAGGACTCGCGCGTCGATCCGAACTACCGACCCGATCAGGTCCCGGTCACGTGGCGCAGCGACGAATCCGAACTGGTGGTCGGTCGTGGCGAGGACGAAACCGAGGTTCGAGGCGCGGAGGCGCTCGTCGACCTCGATCCGACGGCGGGACGCGTCCGTAAGCGTCGGGTGGCCAAAACGTACCGTCATCCCGTCCTCGACGACCGTCTCAGACGCGAACGGACGACGCTCGAGGCCCGACTCACGAGTCTCGCTCGCCGCGAGGGGGTTCCGACGCCCGTGCTCTCCGACGTCGATCCACTTGAGGCGACGCTCGAACTCGAGTACGTCGGCGACGCGGACCTCCGCGACGGGTTGTCTCGCGAGCGGGTTCGTGCCGTGGGTCGACACCTCGCGACGCTCCACGAAGCGGGGTTCGTCCACGGCGATCCGACGACGCGAAACGTTCGCGTGAGTCCCGAACGGACGTTCCTCATCGATTTCGGCCTCGGCTATCACACCGACCACGTCGAAGACTACGCGATGGACCTCCACGTCTTCGATCAGAGTCTGGTTGGCACCGCGGACGATCCCGAACTGCTTCGTGATGCTGTCCAAGCGGGGTATCGTGAGGTGGGCCACGAGCGCGTCCTCGAGCGCCTGCGAGATATCGAAGGCCGCGGTCGGTACGTCGAGGAGTGAGCGTTATTCGGCGTCGCTCGTCGTATCGATGCCGAACAGGAAATTCCCGCCACAGAAACTGGTCAGTGCATTTTGGAGGAGCCCGAGGCCGGCAATCGCCGCGATCGCGGCTCTGTCGTACTTGTCCTCGGAGAACGCTGCGCTCGCGACGACGAGGAGCCAAATACCGAGGACCCCTCTCACGATACGGTCTCTCCGGCCGACGTTGCGTTTCATAGCCGATTCTCGACGGACGCGAACAAAACAGTTCGGGCCCGCCAGCGACGGTGATCGACGGCGAGTTTGCACCGCCGCCACTCCCTCGAACACGACCACCCCTGTTTCGACCATGGAGACGAGCACCCAATACTCATATTAGGGGACGCCGTACATTCGCCCATGGCAGACAAACCGACGTCCGGAGAAATTCTCGGGGTACCGTACAACTTCGAACGACCAAGCATGAGCCGCATGCTCTCGTCGTACTGGAAACCGGGCAAGGGCATGCTCGTCGAGAAACCGTTCGGCGTCGGCTACACGCTGAACCTCGCGAACTGGCGCTCGTGGGTCGTCGTCCTCGTCGCCGGCGTCCTCCTCTGGCACCAAGAACAGAGCACCTCGAGTCAAGAACAAGAGACCCAGGACGACCCCGTCGAAGTCATCGTCGACGACGACGAGAACTGAGACGCGGGAACGAAGCCACTCCATTGCCGCCGCACACGCTTTTTCCGCTCGTAGCCAGCCGTGTGGCTAGCTTTCTCTCGATCTTCGATCGCTCGCGTGCAACCGACGACGCTTTGGCGTCACCGAGACGTTGCTCGCACATGACCATCCGATTCGTGACGGGAAACGACGGCAAGGTCCGCGAAGCGCGCGAGTACTTCGAGGGAATCGACACCATCGAACAGATCGAGTACGACTACACCGAAATCCAGAGCGACTCGCTCGAGGAGATCGCGAGACACGGCGCTCGAGAGACGTTCGAGGCGCGCGAGGGTGACGACCCGGTTATCGTCGACGACACGGGACTGTTCGTCGACGCACTGGGTGGATTTCCGGGTCCCTACTCCGCCTACGTCGAGGATACCGTCGGTATCGAACGGTTCTGGCGACTCGCACGCGAGGAAGCGAACCGACGGGCGCGCTTTCGGACGGTGCTCGCCTACGCGGACGCAGACGGGACAGAGACGTTCACGGGATCGGTCGCCGGAACGCTCGTTGCGCCACGCGGTGACGGCGGGTTCGGCTACGATCCGCTCTTCGAGTACAACGGACAGACGCTCTCGGAGATGAGCACCGAGGAGAAAAACGCCATCTCACACCGCGGCCGTGCCTTCGCTGCGTTTGCGGAGTGGTACGCGTCGAACGAGGATTGACTCCGACAGTCTCGGGGCGACTCGAGTGACGCGTTCGACCGGGTCAGTCTCGAGGATCTCGATCGGGTCCCGGATACGCTCCGTCTTCGACTTCTCTATAGACGCTCTCGGGATCGAACAACCGCGCGAAGGCGTCGGGTGGGCGGACGCTCACCGACACGCGTGGTTGGAGCGATAGCGCCGCCTGCGGCGAGCGCAGCGTCTCGTCGTAGGAAAGCAGGTGTGCAGCGTCACCGTGGTAGGCCGAAGCCAGCGCCGGGTGGTCCTCCGGGGGGTGGTCGACGGCGACTCGCTCTGCCTCGAGTCGGTCGCGATGATCGCTCGCCAACTTCGCATCGGCCAGTTCCGTCACGAGTCGTTCGGTTTGCTCGAGCAACGCATCGCTCGCGACGAGTTCGACCCACGAGTGGCGGCGAACGTGATCCAGCGCGTCTCGAGCGTCTCCTCCAACCAACAGGTCGGCTGCGAGCACGTCCGCGTCCGCGACGACGCGCTCGAGACGTGGAGTGTCAGGCATCGCCCTCCTCTGTTCCGGATCTGTCGGATCGTTTCCCGGCCGTTTCTCGTAACTCCTCGAGCGTCACGCTCGATTCGCTGGCTCGATCGAAGAGATCGTCCCAACTCGTGGTCATTGTCGAACGTTGACCCTCGAGCGAGAAAAACGGCGTGTCTCCCGTGTCGAGATGATTTGATATAGCGCTCAATAGTATACGGCCTGTCCGGAACCATTTCTACGTCGGAGTAGCCGACCGTTCTCGAGTTCGTGGTTGTCGTGTAACTGCCCGTCCGGGCGTGTATCCGCCTGTCCAGGGCGTTCGTTAGTATCGCTGACACTCTCAGAACGAGATGGCAGACGGATTCAGCACTTACGCGAGTGGACTTCGTCTCTCGAGGCCGCCATCAGTGGTTTGCCATTCGCCCTCGTCACTCTCGAGACCGGTTCTCGTCGTCTGCCCGGTTTCACAATCACCTGAAGGGCGCGTTGCTGACGACGATTACACCCTTCTCCTCGAGAACGAAGCGCCGCCGTCTCACTCGCGAGCGAGCACCCAGAACACGATGGCACCGAGGACGAACGCGACCCCGACGTTGATCGCTAATCCGAGAATCCCCACGCCGAGGACGATCGCCAGCGATTGCCGGCCGTCGACGGGGGCGAACGATGCTCGAGCGAGTTCGATGGAAACGACGACGAGCAAGGCTCCGAGGACGGCGACGGGGAACGCGGCGAGTAAGGCCCCGGTCGCGACGAGCGCGAGGGCCAGGTAGCCGACCCCGAGAATGACGTTTGCACCCCCGGTGCGAGCGCCGAAGGCGTACTTCCCCGCGAGGCCGCCGCTGCCGTGACACATCGGAACGCCACCGATCGGAACCGCGGCAAGACACGTTACGCCCATGCTTTTGGACAGTGAATCCGCCGAAACGTTCCGATCGTAGAGGTCACTACAGAGTAACGCGGTCGCGATAGCCGCGTTGCCGACCGTCATCCCCAGCTGAGCGACGGTGCCCTCGAGTGCTGCGCTCGATACCGTCGGCGTGCCTGCGGGAAAGAGGGTCGGGTCGGGAAGACGCGGCGTCGGAATGCCAGCCGTCGCGACCGCGGCGAGTCCCCCGAGGCCGAGGACGAGCAGGATGCTCGTTCCCTGGTGGCCGGCGAGCGCGAAGAGTCCGACGATTGCCAGGCCGGCGAGCGCGAGCGGGATACTCTCGACGGTAAGATCCAGCGCTGCCTCGAGCAAGAGCAAGGCGACTGCGAACTGGACGCCGCGGATGACGGGTTCGCCGACGAGTCGTTGGATCTCGCCGACGAGTCCGAGTTTCCCGACGAGGAGCAAGACGCCGCCCGCGAGCAATCCGGCTGCGGCGAGTTCAGGGTAGGAAAGCGAGCCGACGATGGCCAATCCGATCAGCGCTTTCATCGGTTCGACGGACAGGGGCATCCCGTAGTACAGCCCCCAGACGATCTGGAAGATGCCGAACCCGACCAGGACGTGTGGCAGCGAGACGCTCGTCGTCGCTGCGAGGGCGATGAGAAGGGGGAGAACGGTAACCGAATCACCTAGCGCACCCGTCAGTTCGGACATCGAGAACTCGAGATCGGAGTCAGTCGACGAACCGAGTGAGTACGCCATCTACAGCCGGTAAGGCCGTGACGCACTTTACTATTCTCTGTAACTTTTCGCCGTTTCGATACTCGTTCGGCGTAAGGGAATTTGATTTCGGATATGGTGCGAGTAGAGCGAACCGACTGACCGGGGTGATCTGAACGCGGACGGAGTGGACCCGAAGGCGGCAACGAACACCCTCGGAAGTGCAGTATACAGTGGAATAGGGCTTCGACGGTCCAGATTTTGTGCTCCATACCGACTCCCCCTCACCGAGTCCATGAACTGAAAATCGCTATATCGAATCGGATTCGAGCGCCTCGAGTCGTCCGCATTGATTCGCCAGGAGAGACAGTCCACAGGCTATCTCGAGCGCCGAATCAGCAATCGCTAAGGCGACTCGCCGGAACGACTCGAGCGTGAGCGATCTCGGCAAAATCGATCGGCAGTTCTTCGACCGTCGCGTCGCGCCGAATCTCGGTGCGGAACGAGACGATGTCGCCATCGGCCCGACTCACGGCGTCGATTTCGGCGTCCTCGATATCGACGGCCGGGCGCTGGTAACCGCGACGGATCCACTGTCTATCGCTCCGCCGCTCGGATTCGAGCGCGCGGCGCGCTTCGCGCTCGACCTCGTACTCGCCGATGTAGCGGTGAGTGGTATCGCGCCGTCACACCTCTCGATTTGTTTTACGCTCCCGGAGACGATGACCGACGAGCAGTTTGGCACCGTCTGGGAGACGATCCACGCGGAGTGTGTGGATCTCGGAGTTGCCGTCGTAACCGGACACACGGCCCGATACTCGGACCCGTCCCATCCCTGGGTTGGCGCGGCGACCGCGATGGGCGTCGGCGAGCACGACGACATTGTCCGACCCGACGGGGCCAGCGACGGTGATCGACTCCTGTTGACCACGGGCCCGGCCGCGGAGACGGTCGGCCTCCTGAGCACGCTCTTCCCGGCGGAGTTGGGGCTCCCGGACGATATCGTCGGTGCCGCACAGGATCGACTCGAGGACGTCTACTGCGTTCGCGATGCGTTGACCGCGGCCGCGGCGGGGCCGGTGACGGCGATGCACGACGTCACGGAGGGCGGACTGGCGGGCGCGCTCAACGAGATGGCAGACGGTGCGGGCGTTCGGTTTTCGATCGACAGCGAGGCCGTCCCGATGCGACCCGGCGTCGAAAGGGTGTGCGAGCACCTCGAGATCGATCCGTGGGCGGCGACGAGCAGCGGTTCGCTGGTGATCGCGGTCGATCCCGCCGGGGTGGACGCCGTTCGCGAGGCGCTCGAGGCGCGAGGGACGGCCGTCGCCGAAATCGGCCGCGTCGTGGATACCGGCGATGACCGCGACGGCGATGGTGACGACCAGGGTGGCGAGGTGTTGGTCGACGGCGACCGACTCGAGCACCCGCGCGTCGATCCCTCCTGGCGGGCGTACGCCGACCTGGCCGGGGCGGCAAACGAGTAGTCGATCTCTCTCGAGTGGGATGTGTTTGATCGGATCGACCTGGAGGATCGATTCGACACTCGTTTGCTTCGAGTTCGCTCGAGTGGATTTACGCTCGAGTGGATTTCGATCGAGGATGGTGGTGGCTCCTCGAGATGGGCGTTCGCCACGCGGCCGGCCCCACCTGCAGTTACCGCAGTGGCGTGTGCGGAGTCGCGATGAGCAGTCGTAGCGAATCGCGACTCGAACTCGCGCGAGGGATGAGCGAGCGTCGCGAACGAGCGAATCGGCTGGGGAGGACGTGGAAACCCTTGTTGCCAGCGTGTGCAGGAAGCGACTCGGCGGAACTGGTGTCACGGTAGTCTTGGCGTGACGGTGGAACTGGATTCACGGTAGTCTTGGCGTGGCGATGATCTCGGTCTCGAGTGAAATTGAGACGATGCAACTGGCGACGAGGGTGAAGCCGGCGCGAGAAAATCTACTGGGGGAGAAAACATCGGAGAGTGGCGCTGGTACGCGAGAGGGCGAGCGGGGGATCACTTCGTCCGGGGTCGACACGCCGTCCAGGGTCGACACGCTGGTAGAAATCGGACGCTCGAGACGCAGCCCACCGCTCCACTCGTGGGCGCGATGATTTCCACGTCCTCCCCAACCGATTCACTCACTCCCACGGTCGTTCGTTCATCCCTCGCGCGGAGTCGAGCCGTGATTCGTCGCCACTCATCACGGCTCCGCACGCGCCTTCGCGGTCACGGCCCTGTACGCGCCTTCGCGGTCACGACTATGCACGCGCCACTACGGTGGTTCGTATCGTGCGAGTGGGCAGTTTTTGCGTAAGCAGCTAGTTTCCGTGCGGGTGGCTATTCAGGATTGATGACCATTACCGCTTAGTATAACCGGAAAATACACACTCGCATGAGAACGTCCGCACCCGACTCCCGCCCCGTCGCGCTGACGATCGCCGGTAGCGACTCCGGCGGCGGAGCCGGCATTCAAGCCGATCTCGCGACGATGGCGGCCCACGGCGTCTTCGGAACCTCGGCGATCACCGCCGTCACGGCCCAGCACACCCGCGGCGTCGACTCCTCGTTCACGCTCCCCCGCGACGAAGTCGTCGCCCAACTCGAGGCCGTCACGACGGACTTCGCGGTCGGCGCGGCGAAGACGGGGATGCTCGCGACGACCGAAATCGTTCAGACGGTCGCCGACCACGCCGAGTCGTTCGACTTTCCGCTCGTGGTCGATCCGGTGATGGTCGCCACCTCGGGGGATCGGTTGCTCGAGCCCGAAGCCGAACGGGCGTACGAAGCGCTGTTAGGGGAAGCGACGGTCGCGACGCCGAACGCGGACGAGGCCGAAGTGCTGACGGGGATCGAAGTGACGGACGAAGAGCGCGCACGCGAAGCCGGCGAGGAAATCCTCGAGACCGGCGTCGACGCGGCGCTCGTCAAAGGAGGGCACGTTCCCGGCGACCGAATTCGGGACGTGCTCGTCACGGGCGAGGGCGTTCGGACGTTCGAACACCCGCGGGTCGACACCGAGGCGACCCACGGCTCTGGCTGTACGCTCGCCGCGTCGATCGCGTCCCGTCTCGCCAGGGGTGACTCGCTCGAGGCGGCGGTCGAGGGCGCGACGGCGTTCCTCGAGCGCGCCGTGCGCTACCACTCCGACGTCGGGGGCGGTCCCGGCGCGGTCAACCACCTCGTCGACCTGCGAAATGAGGCCGCCCGGGAGCCGACTGCCGAAGCGGTGCAGGGCGTCGTCGATCGGTTCGTCGAACGCGACGTGTCCCCGCTCGTGCCTGAGGTCGGGATGAACGTGGTCGGGGCAACGCCCTCCGCCGAAACGGTCGAGGAGACGGCGGCCGTCGAGGGACGAATCGCGCGCACGCTCTCGGGCGTCCAACCGAACCGCGGTGTTCGCTTCGGTGCCTCGAGTCACGTTGCCCGGTTCCTGCTCTCGGCCCGGGAATTCTTCCCCGAACTCCGATTCGCCGTCAACTGCCGGTTCGGTCCGGACGTCGACGACGCGCTCGAGGCCCTCGAGTGGTCGATCGCTGGGTACGATCGAGCGGACGAGCCAGCAGCGGGGAAGAGCGAGGAGGGGCACACGATGGGCTGGGGTGCCCGGCAGGCGTTCGGCGGACGCGAGGAACCCCCGGTAGCCGTGATCGACCGCGGCGACGTCGGCAAGGAGGCGATGGCGAAACTGGTCGCGAGCGACCCGGAGACGCTTGTCGACCGCGTGATCGAACTCACGGCGGAGGTGGGACAGCGATGACGGGACTGTCGGAAGTGGGTATCATCCTACCGCAGTACGGAAGCGAGGTCGAGACGGTTCGCCAGACGGCACTCGAGGCCGAGCGACTCGCGTACGACGCGGTCTGGCTCGAGGATCACTTGCAGTCGTGGATCGGCGACCCGCGGCGGGATACCCACGAGTGCTGGACGACGCTCAGTGCAATCGCCGAGGCGACCGACCGAATTCGCCTCGGGACCTTGGTGACGAGCCAATCGTACCGTCACCCGGCGCTGCTGGCGAAGATGGCGACGACGGTCGATCACCTCAGCGACGGTCGACTCGAGCTCGGACTCGGTGCCGGCTGGTACGAGGACGAGTACGACCGGTTCGGCTACGAGTTTCGGACGCCGCCGGCCGACCGAATCCGCCGGCTCGCCGAAACGATCGAGATCCTTCAGGGGCTCTGGACGAACGAGACGTACACGCACACGGGGAACCACCTCGACGTCGACCTCGAGGAGGCCATCTGCGAACCGAAACCGGTGCAAGACCCCCACCCGCCGATCTGGATCGGCGGCGGCGGTGAGCAGTTCACCCTCCGGTACGCCGCCGAACTGGCCGACGGCTGGAATTACGGCACGCTAACGCCGTCGGGCTTTGCCGACAAACTCGAGGTACTGCGGGATCACTGCGCGGACGACGCGCGATTCGAGGAGATCCGAACCTCCGCCGAACTGTTCGTGTTCGTCGCCGAGACCGCAGACGCCGCCGAAGACAAACGCGAGCGGTTCAAGAGCGAATTCCTCCCCGATGGCCCGACGACCCCTCGAGAGCACTTCCTCGCGGGCTACCTCGAGTCGGCACCGACCGGGACGCCGGACGACGTAGCGAGGCGACTCGAGGAGTACGCTGCCGTCGGTATCGAGACGGCCATGCTCGTGATTCCGGACGCGGCCGATCCGGACGACGAGAGTCTCTCGCTGTTGGCCGAGGTGCTTCGAGAGTAACGCCGATCGCCGCTGAACTCCGCGAGCGACGACGACCGCGAAGTGATCCGGGTACGGAAACAGAAAGGATCTTTTTGGAGGGGGATGATATCGCGACGCATGGTCGAAAGTCCGTTCGACGTCGAGATTCGCGTCGGAGAGATACTCGAGGCGGAATCGTTTCCGGAGGCGAACAAGCCGAAGATGACAAAGCTGTGGATCGACCTCGGCGAAGAGCACGGCGAGATTCAATCTGCAGGGCAGTTAGATCACCACTACGATCCCGACGAACTCGAGGGGCGGCGGGTGCTCTGTGCGACGAATCTCGGCTCGGTCCGAATCGCGGGGTTCAAATCCGAAGCGTTGACTGTCGGCGTTCCGGACGAGGAGGAGTACCCGATTCTCGTCGAGCCGGATACGGAGAAGGACGTTCCGCTCGGCGGCCTGTTGTTCTGAGGGGAACTGCGGGAGCTGTTGGATGGTCCATCGCAAAACCTGTCAGATGGTCCATCGCGAAACCTGTCAGATGGTCCATCGCAAACGCTGACAGATAGCCCACCGCGGAACCCGCAGGATTTTAGCGGTGGCCGAACAGTCACCGTACATGACCGAGGCGACGGGGATCGTCGGTGAGTTCTTCTCGCTCAAGGAGGACACCGACGCCGATTTGCTGGCGATGCAGTGTGGCGATTTCTACGAGTTCTTCGGCGAGGACGCCGAGACCGTCAGCGACGAACTCGATCTCAAAGTCTCCCAGAAGTCCTCCCACGGCTCGTCGTATCCGATGGCCGGAGTGCCAGTTAACGACCTGACGCCCTACCTGAAGGCCCTCGTCGAGCGCGGCTACCGGGTCGCCGTCGCGGACCAGTACGAGACCGATGCCGGCCACGCACGCGAAGTCGTTCGCGTCGTCACGCCGGGAACCCTCCTCGAGACGACCGACGCGGACGCCCAGTATTTGGCGGCCATCGTCGACGGCTCGGGCTCGAGTTCGAGTTCGTCTTCCTCCGGATCCGCCGAGGGCTACGGACTCGCGTTCGCCGACGTGACGACCGGTCGCTTTCTCGTCGCGGAGGGCGAGGACGTCGACGACGCGCTGACGGAGCTGTACCGATTCGATCCCGTCGAGGTGTTGCCGGGGCCGGAGGCCCGAACCGACGACGAGTTGTTGACGCACGTCCGCGAACGCGTCGACGCCACGTTGAGCCTCCACGAGACGGAGTCGTTCGCCCCGAAGCGGGCGACCCACGCGGTTCGCGAGCACTTCGGGTCGGAGGCGGTCGACCGACTGGCCGTCGGCGAGCCTGCGCTCGCGGCTGCGGGGGCGATTCTCGCGTACGTCGAGGAAACCGGTGCGGGCGTACTCGCGTCGATGACGCGCATTCAGAGCCACCAGGGCGACGATCACGTCACGCTCGACGCGACCACGCAGCGCAACCTCGAGTTGACCGAGACGATGCAAGGCGACACCGACGGCTCGCTCTTCACGACGATCGATCACACCGAGACCAGCGCGGGCGGCCGGCTGTTGAAGGAGTGGCTTCAGCGTCCACAACGCTCGCTCGAGACGCTCGAGCGCAGACAGGAGAGCGTCGCAGCGCTGTCGTCGGCAGCGTTAGCACGCGATCAGATTCAGGACACGCTCGATGACGCGTACGATCTGGCGCGATTGGCGTCGAAGGCGACTCACGGCAGTGCGGATGCACGAGACTTACAGGCCGTCCAGGAGACGCTGGCGGTGTTGCCAGCACTGGCGGACACCATCGCGTCGACGCCGGAACTGGCCGATGCGCCGCTGTCGGACATCGTCGATCAGCCGGACCGCGAGGCCGCTCGGAAACTCCACGCGACGCTCGAGGAGGCCATCGCCGAGGATCCGCCCTCGACCGTCACGCAGGGTGAACTCCTCCAGCGAGGGTACGACGACGAACTCGACGAGGTGATCGAGCGCCACGAGGAGGTAAAGCGGTGGCTCGAGACGCTCGCGGATCGCGAAAAACAGGCCCACGGTCTCTCGCACGTGAGCGTCGACCGGAACAAGACCGACGGCTACTACATTCAGGTCGGCAAGTCCGCAGCGGACGGCGTCCCTGACCACTACGAGGAGATCAAGACGCTCAAGAACTCGAAGCGGTTCACGACCGACGAACTCGAGGAGCGAGAACGCGAGATCCTCCGCCTCGAGGAACAACGGGGCGAACTCGAGTACGAACTCTTTGCGGAACTCCGCGAGGCGGTCGCTAGCCGGGCTGAACTGCTTCAAGACGTCGGGAGAACGCTCGCGACCGTCGACGCGCTCTCGAGTCTGGCGACCCACGCGGCGGAGAATCGATGGATCAAGCCCGACCTCCATGCTGGCAACGTGCTCGACATCGAGCAGGGTCGCCACCCTGTCGTCGAGCAAACGACGGAGTTCGTTCCGAACGACGTTCGGATGGATGGGGCGGCTACCGCCGCCAGCCAGGAACGCGCTGACGGACGCGCGAGCGACGAGCGGGGCTTTCTAGTCGTCACCGGTCCCAACATGTCCGGGAAGTCGACGTACATGCGACAGGTCGCCTGCATCGTGCTCTTGGCCCAAATCGGTAGTTTCGTCCCGGCGAAAGCGGCCGAGATCGGGCTGGTCGACGGCATCTTCACCCGCGTGGGTGCGCTCGACGAACTCGCACAGGGTCGCTCGACGTTCATGGTCGAGATGAGTGAACTCTCGAACATCCTCCACACCGCGACCGAGGAGTCGCTCGTGATCCTGGACGAAGTCGGCCGCGGCACGGCGACGTACGACGGCATCTCCATCGCGTGGGCGGCGACCGAGTACCTGCACAACGAAATCCAGGCGAAGACGCTCTTTGCAACCCACTACCACGAGTTGACCGGACTCGCCTCGAGGCTTCCACGCGTTGCGAACGTCCACATCGCGGCGGACGAACGCGACGGCGACGTCACCTTCCTGCGGAGCGTCCGCGACGGGCCGACCGACCGATCCTACGGGATCCACGTCGCAGACCTCGCTGGCGTCCCCGACCCCGTCGTCGACCGCTCGAGAGACGTTCTCGAGCGCTTGCGCGAGGAGAAGGCGATCGAAGCGAAGGGAGGCTCCTCGAGGGAGCCCGTTCAAACGGTGTTCGACGTCTCGAGCGGCCAGTTCCGTGGGCCAGCCAACGCCGACGGCGGTGAACCAGATCGACAGCAGGCGGGTGAGGAGGAGCGAGACGAACCAATCGATCCGGACGCGAAAGCCGTCCTCGAGGATCTTGAGTCACTCGACGTGAACACGACGCCGCCAATCGAACTCATGTCGAAAGTCCAGGACTTACAGCGGCGACTCGAGGACTCATAGGCCGACCTGTACACGCTCAAAGCGTTTCTCGTTGGTCTAACGCGGGCATACTGTCAATCGAACTCAACTATCCGGGAACGGTATTGTTATCACGTGCCAGATAGCCAGCTAACACGATGCACGAACCGGACTACGACGTCACGGGGAAGACCGCGATCGTCACGGGTGCAAGTCAGGGAATCGGAGAAGCCATCGCCAAGACGCTCGCCGCCAGCGGCGCGAACGTTTCGATCTGTTCGCGCTCGATGGATCGCGTCGGCCCGGTCGCGGACGAGATCAACGACGCGGACGACGCTGGCGAGGCACTCGCTCTCGAGTGTAACGTCCGCGAGCGCGAGCAGGTCCAGAATCTCGTCGACGAAACGGTCGAAACGTTCGGCGATATTGACGTTCTCGTCAACAACGCGGGAGGCGAGTTCGTCGCCCCATTCGAGGACATCTCGGCCAACGGCTGGCAGACTATCGTCGACCTCAACCTCAACAGTACCGTCCACTGCACGCAACTCGCCGGTGAAGTGATGCGCGAGGGCTCTGGTGGTGCCATCATCAACCTCTCGTCGGTCAACGGCCAGCACGCAGCCCCCGGAGAGAGTCACTACGGGGCCTCGAAAGCCGCGATCATCCGCCTGACCGAGACGCTGGCAACTGAGTGGGCCGACGACGGCATCCGCGTCAACTGTATCGCGCCCGGCCTGATCCAGACTCCCGGCGTCGCCGAGACGCTCGGCATCGACAGCGAGGACATGCCGCCCCGCGAGAAGACCGACCGTCGCATCGGTCACGTCGAGGAGATCGCCGACGTCGCCCAGTTCCTCTCGAGTCCCGCCGCCTCGTTCATGAACGGCGAAACGGTGACCGTGAAGGGCGTTCCACGCGCGGGCAACTCGATGTCGAAGGATCTGGGCCTCGAGTAACGCGACCGACCTTGTAGCGACTTTCCGCCGCCCAGCCGACATCCCGGTCAGCGGGGCCCCGCCGAACGAAGGTGCGCGGTGTAGCGCGAATGCGACGAGCGTGAGCGAGACCCGTTCGCCGTCGCTCAGCCGTTCGGTGACTCGAGTCGTTCTCGAGAGCAGGTACGTTTTTGCGCTCGCCGACACATTCTCTGTGCATGACGCTCACCGAGGCACTTTCCGGAATCACCTGTCCAGTCGTCACGCCCTTCGAGGATACCGCCGGGGCGAACGAGGTCGACGAAGCCGCGTTCGACGACCTGATCGAGTACCTCCTCGAGGGTGGCATCGACGGCATCTTTCCGTGTGGGACCACGGGCGAATTCGCCAGTCTCACGCCTGCAGAACGCAAGCGAGTTCACGAACGAACGGTCGAAGTGGTCGACGGTGCGGTCCCAGTGCTCGCCGGGGCGGCCGCGACGAGCGTCGACGAGGCCGTCGACTACGCCGCCCACGCCGCCGACATCGGTGCCGACGCGGCCGTCGTCACGGAACCGTACTTTCACGGAGCGAACGACCCCGCCGGGAACCAGCGGTTCTTCGAGGCCGTCGCCGACCGCTCGCCGTTGCCACTCTTGCTCTACAATATCCCGCCGTGTACCGGCGACTCGATCCCCATCGAGACGATTCGGGCACTTGCCGACCACGAGAACGTCCTCGGGATCAAGGACTCGAGTGGCGACCTCGAGTACTTCTGTTCCGTGATGCGCCAGACTCCCGAAGACTTCCTCGCGCTACAGGGTTACGACGCGCTGCTCGTTCCCGCGCTGCGGATGGGGGCTGACGGCGGGTTGAACGCGCTCTCGAACGTTGCCCCGGCGCAGTACTCCGAACTCTACGAAACGGCTGTCGATCCCCGCGGCGCGGAGATTCAGGATGCCATCGTCCCGCTGTTCGACGCCTGTGCGGACTACGGCTTCGCCCCGGCGACGAAGACGGCCCTCGAGCACGCCGGCGTGATTCCCACGGACGCAGTTCGACCGCCGCTCGTCGAGGTCCCTGCGGATAGTCGAGGTACTATCGAGGTCGCCGTCGACGACTTGCTCGACGGATAGGTCTGCTTGCCCAGCACTCCCCACTCGGTTGCCCGTTCGTCGTTGCGTCGTTCGCTCGGACGGACGCCAACCCACAGTTTAACCACGCTCGAGCGAGAGCGAACGGCATGAACCGAACGGACGGGTTCGAGCACGTTCGATCGCGATTTCACACGCTCGAAGCGCCCCGAAATTCCGCCGTTCGCCCGAAGATCGAGCTATGACAGCAGAGCCACCACAGGACACCGACATCCACCAATTAGACGAGGACACGGTCGCTCGCATCGCCGCCGGCGAGGTCGTCGAACGGCCCGCCAGCGCGGTCAAGGAACTCGTCGAGAACAGCCTCGACGCCGGGGCCGAAACCATCGACGTGACGATCGACGACGGCGGCACGGAGCTGATCCGCGTGGCCGACGACGGCGACGGGATGAGCGAAACGGACGTTCGTGCAGCCGTCCGCGAGCACACCACGAGCAAGATCGACGACCTCGAGGACCTCGAGTCGGGCGTCACGACGCTCGGCTTCCGCGGCGAAGCGCTCCACACGATCGGGTCGGTGTCTCGAGTGACGATCGAGTCCCGACCGCAGGCTGTCGACGGGGGGAGTCGAGACGCCGCTGGCACGAAACTCGTCTACGAGGGCGGGGAGGTGACGACCGTTGAACCGACGGGCTGTCCAACGGGAACCATCGTCGAGGTCGCGGACCTCTTCTACAACACGCCCGCTCGCAAGAAGTTCCTCAAGACGACGGCGACTGAGTTCGCCCACGTCAACCGGATCGTCACGCGCTACGCGCTCGCGAACCCGGACGTCGCCGTTTCGCTCACCCACGACGGCCGCGAGGTGTTTGCGACGACCGGGCAGGGTGACCTGCAGGCAGCCGTGCTGGCCGTCTACGGCCGCGAGGTCGCGAGCGCGATGGTCTCCGTCGAAATCGACGGCGACGAACTCCCGCCCGGCCCGCTCGAGTCCGTCTCGGGACTCGTCTCACACCCCGAAACGAACCGCTCGAGTCGGGAGTACCTCGCGACGTACGTCAACGGCCGCGCGGTCACCGCGGACGCGATTCGCGAGGGAATCATGGGTGCCTACGGCACGCAGTTGGGCGGCGATCGATACCCGTTCGCCACCCTCTTCCTCGAGGTTCCCGGCGACGCCGTCGACGTGAACGTCCACCCCAGAAAACGCGAGGTTCGCTTCGACGACGACGACGCGGTCCGCCGGCAGGTCGATACGGTCGTCGAGTCCGCGCTGCTCGAGCACGGCCTCCTTCGCTCGCGCGCGCCGCGGGGTCGCTCGGCACCCGAGGAAGCCCGACTCGAGCCCGGAACGCTCGAGTCGACGGCACGGTCGTCTCACGAGCGCGCGAGCGGCGAATCGGGGAGCGACGAGTCCGGCGCGGACTCCGATCAGCGGACTCGAGACGAGGAATCGCGTTCCGTCGCGTCGGGTGAATCAGACGCTGCAGTGGAGGCAGGCGGCGAATCCGAAGCTCACTCAGCGCCAGACACTACCGCTCAGTCCGAGTCGTCCCCGTCCCAGGGACAACCAGCGGCGGCTCCTCGAGCAGCGTCGACTGCCGAACCCCGGCCAAAGACGGCTCGAGCGACGACCGACACCGAGTCTCCGTCTCCAGGGAACACGCACGCTGAAGACGCTTCGTCTGCCGACTCGACGTCCACGGGTCCGGAAGGAACCGACTCGAGTCCCGACCCCAACTCGGACCGGACGTTCTCCGTCGAGACCGAACAGCGAACGCTCGAGGGCGGGGCCGCGACCGGCGACGAGACGCAGTTCGATTCGCTGCCGCCCCTTCGCGTCCTCGGGCAGCTACACGACACGTACCTCGTCTGTGAAACGGCGGACGGGCTGGTACTGATCGATCAGCACGCGGCCGACGAGCGCGTCAACTACGAACGACTCCAGCGAGCGTTCGCTGCCGATTCTGCTGCACAGGCGCTCGCGTCCCCCGTCGAACTCGAGTTGACGGCCGTCGAAGCCGAGGCGTTCGAGAGTTACCGCGAGGCACTGTCGCGACTCGGATTCTACGCGGATCGAGTCGACGACCGGACGGTTGCCGTGACAACGGTCCCCGCCGTCCTCGAGGAGACCCTCGAGCCCGAACGGTTGCGAGACGTTCTCACGTCGGTGCTCGAGGGCGATCGAGACGCCGGATCGGAGACCGTCGACGCGCTGGCGAACGAGTTCCTCGGCGATCTGGCGTGTCACCCCTCGATCACCGGCAACACGTCGCTGACGGAGGGATCGGTGCTCGATTTGCTCGAGGCACTCGATGGGTGTGCGAATCCCTATGCGTGCCCGCACGGGCGGCCAGTGCTGGTCGAACTCGACGAGGCTGAACTCGAGGACCGATTCGAGCGCGATTATCCGGGCCACCAGGGCTAACCTGCTGGCGCTGCGTTCGGCTGTCGCCGCGTCGTGGATGCAGGAGTGGCCAATTCAGGCTGAAGGAGTGGCTAATTCAGGCTGCGGGCTTAACTCGCTCTCGAGCGGAGCGTCTGGCATGGATGTACCCACGGATCGGCTCTTGCTCATGCTCATCGTCGCGACCGGATTCGCCGTCGCCGGCGGTGGGTGGGCGGCCTCGCTCGTCCACGCCGAGGCGACCGGCATCGAAGAGATCGGTCTTCGGGTCGCGATCGGCGTCGTCTTCTTCCTGGTCCTCCTCGCCTTCTGGACCTTGTTTTCGGGGATCGACGACGAAGCCGCGTGAACGGCTCGAGTCCGGGAGGATCAGTGCGAGGGCTGTCGTCCGTCTTCGACGGTGGCTGTTGACGTCCGTCGCTCGTGGCGATAGAGCCAGATCGTACAACACAGGGCGATCAAACCGGCCACCGTCGCGATGGCGAACGCGATCTGGTAGCCGGTCTCCGTGTAGACGCGGGTGCCGCCGACGATGTCGCCCGCCCAGTAGTCGTCGAGGGCCCACCCCATCAGGGTCGGCAAGATCGCCGCGCCGAAGAAGCCCGCACCGTTGACCGTTCCCGTCGAAATGCCGCTCGCGCTGTCGGGGTGGCGATCCTTGACGACCGCGTAGCCGAGCAAGAACGACCCGAGCAAGAGGCCGCTGAAAAAGAACACGGCACCGACGACGACCAGCGGCGGGTCGCCCACGAGGGCGATAATCGCGAGACTCGCGACGAAGAGGGCCCCACCGCCGACCATCAACTCGCCTCGTTTCCCGATTCGATCGGAGAGCCAGCCGATAGCGGGCGGCCCGATCATGACGCCGACGCCGCCGAGGAGTGTGAAGAAAGAGGCGTACGTGACCGAGACGTCGTACACCTGGACGATGTAGGGAATCCCCCAGAGGCCGAACAGGGTGAGGTTCACGCCGCTCGCACAGAACAGCATGATGGCGACGACCCAGATGAGGGGATCGCGAAAGATATCGGAGAGGTAGGTCTTGAGCTCGGCGTTCGTCAGCGTCGGCTGGTCGGGGACGCCCTCGAGGGAGTCGTAACCGGCCTCACGCGGACTGTTTCGGACGACGGCGAAGACGACGACCGCGAAGAGGAGGCCGAGGACCCCGAGTCCGCCGATGGCCGTTCGCCAGTCAGTGGCGTCGACGGCGAGGGCCAACGGCGTCGTCGCGACGACGCCACCGATGCCGGAGATCGCGAACGTTGCGCCGCTCATCGTCGCGAACTCATCGGCGCGGTACCAGTTCGCACAGAAACGAAGGATGCAGACGAAGATCACGCTGCCGCCGAGGCCGACGAGTCCGCGGGCGGCGAGTGCGGCGAGGTAGCTGTCGGTCAGCGCGAACCAGATCACGCCGACGTTCATCACCGCCGCGCCGACCGTCGCCGTCACCCGCGGCCCGACGCGATCCGCGAGGATGCCCGTGGGGATCTGCATGAACGCGTACACCCAGAAGAAGACGGCGTGAAGCGTTCCTAACTGGGCTCCCGTCGTCTCGAACGCACCCATGAGATCCTCCGCCAGCACCGCCGAGGAGAGACGATTGACGTTGACGAGCAAGAAGACGACGCCGAGCGTCGCCCAGAGCAGCCAGCGGCGTTTGAGTGGATCGGCCCAGATTCGCATTCGTCCACACTCGTCGATCCATCACGGAAAAGCTTCAGAAAGCGGCACAGTAGGTACCATTCATCACACGGCTTCGCTGTCGTCATCGGTAACAATACGCTTCTCGAGAGACGTATTCTCCCCATGTCTCCGGACCACGAACTCGACGGTTCTGACGCGGGCGGCCAGTTCGTCAGGAGCGCGCTCACCCTCGCCACCCTGAGAAACGAGTCGATCCGCATCGAGTCCGTCCGCGGCGACCGACCGACGCCCGGCCTTCGCCACCAACACCTCGCGGTGCTCGAGACGATGGCTCAACTGTGCGACGCCGACATCTCCGGCGGGGAACTCGGGTCCGAAACCGTCGAATTCGATCCCGGCCTCGAGTCGACCGACGGGGCGACAGACTGGCAAAGCCGCGGACCCGGTAGCCTCCCCGGCGGCGAGTACGCCGTCGATATCGACACGGCGGGCAGCGTGACGCTCTTATTCGACGCCATGCTCCCGCTCGCGGCGATTCTCGAGTCTCGACTCACCGTGACGGCCACCGGCGGCACGGACGTGAAGTGGTCGCCGCCCCTCGAGTACTTCCGCCGGGTCAAGCTTCCCTTCCTCCGACGACACGGCCTCTCCGCGTCCTGCGAGGTCGAGCGACGCGGGTTCTACCCCGACGGCGGCGGCCGAGTGACGCTGCACGTCGACCCCTCGAGCGTGGAGCCGATCGACTCGACCGAACGGGGCGAACTCGAGGGTGTCCGGCTCTACTCGACGGAATCGGAATCGCTTGCGGATCGCGACGTCGCGTACAGACAGGCCGAAGGCGCACTCGAGCGACTGGGAATAGGAAAAGCGGATTCAGTCGGAAACGGCGGACCTGACGGAAGAGCGCTCGAACTGCTCGAGCGACGGGAGGAGGTCGTCGACAGTCCGTCGCCGGGGTCGGCCATCGTGCTCCGACTCGACCACACGCACGGCGTTGCGGGTTTCGCGGCGCTCGGCGAGCGCGGCAAACCGGCCGAACGCGTCGGCGAGGACGCGGCCGACGAGTTGCTTCGATTTCTCGAGAGAGGTGCTGAGTCGGACGAGCCAGCCCCACCGATCGACCGACACCTGGCGGATCAGTTGCTCGTCTTCCTCGCGCTCGCTGGCGGCCGCCTTCGCGTGCCGAGCGTGACCGACCACGTGGCCTCGAGTCGTGAGCTGCTCGCCGAATTCGGGGCTGCGGTCGACGTTGAGCGGTCGTCGGTGAGCGACGACGGAGCAGGGACATCGGACACGGCGAGCGCGTTGCTCTCGGTCGACTCGCCACTGGAGGGCTGAACGATCGAGACCGATTTCCGACGCGAGTGAACCAGTTCCTCGACCGGACTGCGTTCTACGGACGGACGAGATGTCGACGAAGAACCGCGAGCCGTCTCGAGCCTGTGCGCGCGAGCAAGGTGCGAGCGTGTGCACACGAGCAAGTGTGATAACGCCATAACTTATGCCACCGCCGTTCGTTTTTCTCGGTATGGCTGTGGAACACACGTGCGGTCCGGTCTGGGGGACCGACCCGTGAGCGATATCGTCACGTTCGGCGAGACGATGCTGCGATTGACGCCGCCGGGAGACGAACGACTCGAGAACGCGGGCGAGTTCGAAGTCCGCGCGGCGGGGGCGGAGAGCAACGCCGCGATCGCGGCCGACCGACTGGGCGCGACGGCGACCTGGGTGTCGAAAGTTCCAGATTCGCCCCTCGGTCGACGCGTCGTCAACGAACTTCGGGGACACGGTATCGAAACCGACGTCGTCTGGAGTCAGCAGGGTCGACAGGGGACGTATTACCACGAACGGGCGGGCAGCCCGCGAGGGACGAACGTCATCTACGATCGGGGAAATACTGCCATCTCGAGCGCCGAAGCTCGAGAGTTCGACATCGACCAGGTGCAAAACGCCCGCGTCTTCTACACGACGGGGATCACACCCGCGCTCTCCTCGACGCTGCGAGAGACGACGGCGAGCATGCTCAAGGCGGCCAGACAGGGTGGAACCACGACGGCGTTCGACTTCAACTACCGTCGAAAGCTCTGGACGCCGGAGGAAGCTCGAGAGACACTGACCCGTCTGTTCCCCGGAATCGACGTCTTGCTCATCGCGGCTCGAGACGCGCGGACGGTGCTCGATTTCGAGGGCGACCCGCGCCAACTCGCCCACCAGCTCGGGTCGCAGTACGACTTCACGACCGTCGTCGTCACCCGCGGCTCCGAGGGGGCACTCGCCTGGCACGACAACGTCGTCCACGATCAGGCCGCCTACGAGACGGACACCGTCTCGCCGATCGGCACCGGTGACGCCTTCAGCGGCGCGTTCATCGCTCGGCGACTCCACGGCGACGACGTTCCCAAAGCGCTCGAGTACGCCGCGGCGACAGCGGCGCTCAAACGCACGATTCCGGGGGACGTGGCGCTCCTCACCAAAGACGAGGTCGACGCCGTCGTCGCGGACGACGGGACCACGATCTCCCGATGACGTTCGCTCGCAGCGGCGCGTCGGAACGCTCGACTCCCCTAATCGCGTCTCAACAGTGAACGACCGCTCACGGGCTGGGTGCGAACTTTTCCCTGCGGGCCGAGTATAAATTCACCATGACTCGAGTCGTTCGGCGCGCGACGAGCGACGACGTGTGGGCCGTCCACGAGACGGCCCGCGAGAGCTGGCACGCCGCCTATGACGATATTCTCGGGCCACGTTTCGTCGACAAAGTGGTCGACGACTGGTACGCGATCGGTGATCTCGAGTCGGCGATCACCGACGCACTCGAGCGAGAGAACGCGACGTTCCTCGTCGTCGAGCCCGAGGGGACCGAGCGAGTGGAACCGAGCGACTCCGGCTCCGATTTCGACGGTGACTGTCTGGGCTTCGCTCACGTCGTTCCGTGGCCGGAGGATCGGTCCGTGGCGTACCTCGCGCGCTTGTACATTCGGCCAGACTACTGGCGAGCAGGTGCAGGAAGTACGCTGCTCGAGCGACTCGAGGCCGATCTCGAGTCGTCGTTCGATCGAATCCGCCTCGCCGTCCTCGCCGACAACGAAATCGGTATTTCGTTCTACGAATCGGCCGGTTTCGAGTGCGTCGAGGTGCGCTCGACCGACCTGGCCGACGGGCTCGAGGAGTGCGTCTACGAAAAATCGCTGTGAGGCAGGTTATCGCCCCAGCTTAGAGCGTCTTTTCAGCTTTGTCGTCATCAACGACCTCGATCCCGCGGTTGTTGACCGCCATCGGATCGAGGCCGACCTCCTGCAGGAAGGTCTTGTACTCGCGTTCGCACTGCTCTGCGTCCTTTTGCTTGTCGCTCGCGCGATCGCAGAGTTCGATCAGGTTCTCGGGCACGTCGTTCTGGTAGACGATCCAGTGGTTGATCAGGTCGCTAAGCCTGCGGATCGGGCTCGTGAAGTGGCCGTAGATTTCGAAGTTCAGGGCGTGGTGGCCGCCGAAGGGGTCGTTCATGTACTTCGCGCGGGGCATCACCTTCATCACGGCCCACTGGATCTTGTCGAGTTGGCGACCCGGGGCGTCCTCGAGCGTCGCGTTGACGGCCTTTCGCGGATCGTCCCACGTGCTACCGGGGATCGAGACGCCGTCTAAGTCCTGAATCTCCTGGAGCGCCTTCGACCATTCGTCGGGGCTGGGCTGTGGGTGGACGCGGTACATCGCCTCGACGCCGCGATTCCACATCAGTTCGTGCGTGACGGCCTTGTTGGCCTTGAGCATGCACTCCTCGATGATGGTGTGGGCGCGGTCGCGGGCCGGGTTGAGCACGAGCGAGCCGTCCTCCTTACGGATCTCGTGCATTCGGTCGGCGACCTCGTGGACCAGTTTGTTCTCCTCGTGGAGGGGCGCGTCGGGATCCTCGAGTCGGTTCTCGGCCTGGCTGTAGGTGAGTCGCTCGTCGGACTCGATGACGGACTTGTAGATCTCGATGTCGTCGTACGAGAGCGTCTCCTTGTCGAGGTGCATCTCGACGGTGTGTGCCAGTCGGTCCTCGTTGGGAACGAGCGAGCAGACGGTCTCGGCGAGGACGGGCGGCAGCATGTGGATGGTGTAGCCCGGCAGGTAGACCGTGTTCCCGCGCTCGACGGCCTCGTCCCACATCGCCGTCTCGGGATTGACGTAGTGGGTTACGTCGGCGATGTGAACCCAGAGGACGTACTCGTCCTCGCGCTCTTCGATCGAGAGCGCGTCGTCGAAGTCCTGTGCATCGATGGGGTCCGTCGTCCACGTCGTCAGATCCCGGAGATCCTCGCGCTCGTCGATTTCGTCCTCGATCTCCGCTTGAACGCCGTCGGTTCGTTCCTCGGCCTCCTCGATCACGTTCGGAGGGAACTCGTCGCGAATTTCGAGTTTCTCGAAGAGTTCGTCGCGTTTGTTCTCGAGATGGCGTGCCACTTCTTCGCTGACCTCGACGGGGCCCTGCCCTTCGGCCGTGCCGGCTTCGGCCTGTGCGTCGTCACTCATAGCGTGGCCTACGGACGAAAGGGTGAAAGTCGTGTCGGGACGCCGGGGCGGGAACTCGACCCGTCGCCATCTCCTCTCTCGAGCGTCGGGGACAGCCGTTTGAGGACAGGGTGGCTGTCAGTAGCGACCGCCCGTCTCTGCCCGCGCACGCTCAGGACTCTTCCTCGAGTCTGCCGTATCGCTCTTCGACGGTGTGGAGGTACCGCGAGAGAAAGCTCTCGCGGTCGGTTTCGCCGGCGCGCGTCTCGACGAGGAGGTCCTCGAGGTCCTCGCGGGGCTGTCGACAGAGTTCGTCGTCGCAGGACTTACAGAGGTACTCGAACGCCTTCTCTTCACGATTCCACCGATCACCGTATTTGTCGTACTCTCGGGCCATCGATCGCGTCACCTGATCGCCGCAGGCGAGACACGTGACCGTCTCAGTCTGCGTTCGGGAAGGCCACATACTAGAGAGAACGCCATGCTATTATTTAGCAATTAGCACACTCCTTGGCGGCGGTGAGTATTCGAGCGACCGGTCTTTCGATTTCGGTGACCTGCCAGTGGCTGCGTGGCGACCGCTGTCGGCCTCGAGACGAATCTAATCTGTTAAATGCACACGTGCGATACTACGGGTATGCAGGTCAAATCTCGACATCACCTCCGAAGTGATGCCGTTTCGGACGTAGAGGGAACGCTCGAGGACCAACTCGGCGTCTCCCCCGACGGTGATACCTACGAGCGCGTCGAGTTCGAAGACACCGACTGGGAGGTCGTCCTCATCGACGGCGAGCCACAGGTCGCTTACTTCGACGAGGAGCCGTTCGTGACCGTGCGAGGGGCGAACGCGTACGGTCCGGACCGACGCGTCGTGACCGTCGACGCCGGTGCGATCTCGTTCGTCAGCGACGGCGCGGACGTGATGCGACCGGGCATCACCGAGGCGACCGAGGACATCTCTCCCGACGATCTGGTCGTCATCGCCGAAGAATCACACGGCAAGGTCCTCGCCGTCGGCCGCGCTCGAGTCGACGGCGCGGAGATGGCCGGCGAGGAGGGAAAGGTGGTCGACTCGCTTCACCACGTCGGCGATGACCTCTACGAATTTAGCGGCTAACGCAGCGAATCAACGTTTTTGACCCGTCTCTCAGTCGGTCGCTTCGGCTAACGAATCTTCCTCGAAGGCGTCGCTGTAGCGCTCGAGCGTCGCCTCGTAGCCCATCACCGCGAGGTCGTACGTCTCGCGGAGCGACTCGATCGGCGTCTCAGTCGCGTCGACTCGCAAATCGTTGTACGGGGGCTCCCACTCGTGGGACTCCGTCGACTCGACGACGACGGCCGCACTCTGAACGGACAACTCCTCGCGCTTGTCGCCACCTTCCCGATGGCCCGCAGCGAGCGCGTCGATCAGTCGCTTCGCCAGCGGTTCGGTCTCGGTGTCGGCGACCACGGCACCCGGGCCGGTCGATCGATCCGTCGCCTCGTGAACCGCGTGGTCCTCGTACGTCGTCGCGACCGACTCGAGGACGTCCTCGCCGGTCAGCATGTTTCCGGCGACGGTCGCGTGGTCTCGCTCGAGGTGGCCGAACCAGTCGACGCACTCCTCGCCGGAGAACGCAAACGAATCGTCGCGGTCGACGCCGTGAACTTGTCGCTGTGGTGCGCCGTCGTCGGTGTTGAGCAGCGCTTCGATCGAATCGTCGACGGCGAGTCCCTCGTCGACGTACTCGATACCCCGCTCGCCGAGTTCGACGTTGACGAGACTCTGTGTCGCGACGGCTCCGTGTTCGCTGACGAACGGACAGAGCGCGCCGACGCCGGGGAGGCGCGTCGTCACGGCGACGCCGAATCGATGGTGGCTCTCTCCGTCGTCTGTCTCGTAGCGCTCGCGGACGCAGATGCTGAACGTCATCGCGTCACTATACTTCCGTTTTGGATAAATACGTGCTGGCAAAACCTCGTAGTCGGACGCGAGCGCTCGATGGCTCCTGTCGGACACGTATTGCCCGGGCTCTCGAGGAACGTGGCTGTCGTCGTCCTCCGCGTGAGCACCGACCGTGATCGGTGCGCGCTCGGGACCGTCTGACGTAAGAACTATACTGGCGGCGGCGGTGGGTTACGCCAATGGGATTTATGAGTAAAATTCTCGGCGGGGGCGACTCGCGGGCTGCCGAGGATTACGTCGAATTGGACCTCGACGACGTGTCGTCGGAATCGGCCGAGGCAGCCATGCAGGTACACATCGCGGAGGTCAGCGGACAGGCCGATGCGATCGACATCAAAGACGCCGTCTACGACGGTGACATCGTCATCGCCGACATCACGCGACTGCGGACGAAAGACGCCACCGTCGAACACATCGTCGACGAACTCCGCCAAGTCGCGCACGAAGTCGACGGCGACATCGTTCGAAAAGGCGACGATCAGATGATCATCACGCCGACCGGCGTCCGGATCAGCCGAGAGAAACTGGGCAAGCGATCCTAACGCGAACGGCTCGGCGTTCGAGCGCGACTCTTCTCGTCCCGAACTACGACGTCTCCTGTCGTGGTGAACGATCGTTCCGTCTATCACCGCCGCGGTGTGGCGATTTCTGTCACTATCCGTGATGGTGTACTCCCCGAAAAATAATGAAAATAATCCATTCACTCTTCTAATGGGTGTACGGGTGTCTACTTCCAAACCCGAATGGACTGCTCAATTGTTCGAATATCCTGAACGAAACGGAAACATCGCCCGTGATAGACGGTCACGGCGACCAAACGACAATACTTTTCCACCGGGGTGCGAAACTCCCACTATGGCTGACGATCTCAAGAAAGGACTGGAGGGAGTCCTTGTTGCAGAGTCCGGGCTCAGCTCGATCGATGGTGACGCCGGTCGGCTGATCTATCGAGGGTATTCGATCGAGGAACTCGCTCGCGGCGCGAGCTACGAGGAAGTCCTCTATCTCCTCTGGCACGGCGAACTCCCAGGCGCGGATGAACTCGAGTCGTTCACCGCCGCGATCAACGAAGAACGCGACGTTTCCGAGGACGTCCTCGAAACGATGGAACGCCTCGCGACAGCCGACGAACAGCCGATGGCCGCACTCCGGACTGCGGTCTCGATGCTCTCGGCGTCCGAACCCGAGACCGATGCCGACCCCGAAGATCTCGAGGCGACGCTTCGAAAGGGTCGTCGGATCACCGCGAAGATTCCGACCGCGCTCGCGGCCTTCGAACGTTACCGACTCGACGAAGAGCCCGTCGACCCCCACCCAGAGCTGGGGCTCGCGGCGAATTTCCTCTACATGCTCACCGGCGAGGAGCCAAGCGACATCCACGCCGAAACGTTCGATCAGGCGCTCATCTTGCACGCAGACCACGGCCTGAACGCCTCGACGTTCACGTCGATGGTGATCGGTTCGACGATGGCCGACATCTACAGCGCCGTCACCGGCGGCGTGAGCGCTCTTTCCGGTCCACTCCACGGCGGTGCGAATCAGGACGTGATGGAGGTCCTCTTCGAAATCGACGAGAGCGACCTCGATCACCGCGAGTGGGTCGAGCAAGCCAACGAAGCGGGACGACGAATTCCCGGCTTCGGTCACCGCGTCTACAACGTCAAGGACCCGCGTGCGGAGATCCTGCAGGAACGAAGCAAGGAACTCGCCAACGAAGGCGACAGCAAGTGGTACGATTACACCACCACCATCGAACAGTACCTCTCTGAGGAACAGGGACTCGCCGAGAAAGGAATCGCCCCGAACGTCGACTTCTACTCCGGCTCAGTCTACTACCAACTCGGCATTCCGATCGATATGTACACGCCAATCTTCGCGATGAGCCGCGTCGGCGGCTGGGTCGGTCACGTCCTTGAGTATCAGGAGGATAACCGTCTCATTCGCCCACTTTCGCGTTACACCGGCCCGGAAGACCAGGAGTTCGTCCCGCTCGAGGACCGATAAGTACCGTTTACGACCGGGCACTCGGCCCCGGCCATTTTCCTGTCGATTACGTTCACGACGAATGGCACAGCCAGACTCATCACCAGCATGATACGCTATACCGTGTTGATATATCACGAACGACGACCGTCTGCCAGGTGTCAGACACGGCCGCGTCACCGCTCCAGTCTGGCGTTTTCACTTTCACCGTGGAGCCATGAGCTTTATATGCACCGCGTTCCCTTCTTCATCTGCACGTCACACGCCGTGCATTTCCTGTATTCCCTGTCGTGTTGCCTTTGGCAACACAATTCTGTCGGGGCCGGGGCTGGGACGACCGACCGGCCGATCCCCGACAGTCTTACACTACGTCCCGAGTAGTCAGGTGTATGCTCACACTCGCCGATATTCTCGAGGCACGCGAACGGGTCCGCGAAACGTCCAGACACACCCCGCTCGAGCACTCACACACGTATTCGTCGATGACCGATGCCGACGTTCGACTGAAACTCGAGAACTTTCAGCGAACCGGCGCGTTCAAAATCCGCGGCGCGACGAACCGGATCGCGACGCTCTCGAGGGCGGAAAAGGACGCCGGCGTCGTCACCGCGAGCGCGGGGAATCACGCCCAGGGTGTCGCACTCGCGGCGACGCGTTCCGGCGTGGACTCGAAGATTGTCATGCCCGAGCACGCGCCGATTTCGAAGGTGAAGGCGACGAAGAACTACGGCGCGGAGGTCGTCCTCTCCGGGTGCGACTACAACGAAGCCGCCGACCGCGCACACGAGATCGAACGCGAGGAAGGCCGGACGTACGTTCACGCCTTCGACGACGAAGACATCATGGCAGGTCAGGGCACCATCGGTCTCGAGATCCTCGAGGACTGTCCCGACGTGGAGACGGTCGTCGTCCCGATCGGTGGCGGCGGCCTCATCAGCGGAATTGCGACGGCGATCAAAGAACGCCGCCCCGAGACTCGCGTCGTCGGGGTGCAAGCCGAAGGAGCCTCGAGCGCCGCGTCGTCACTCGAGAAGGGCGAGCGAATCTCCCTCGATGGCGTCGACACCATCGCGGACGGAATCGCAACGCGGCGCGTCGGCGAACACACGTTTCCGTACATACAGGAGTACGTCGACGAGGTCGTCACGGTCTCGGATTCGGAAATCGCCGTCACGCTCGTTTACCTCCTCGAGCGCTCGAAGACGCTCGTCGAGGGTGCAGGGGCGGTTCCGCTGGCGGCGACGCTCTTCGAATCCTTCGAGTACGAGGCGGACGAGACGATCGTGCCCGTCCTCTCGGGGGGCAATATTGACCTCAACCAGTTGACGAACGTTGTAGTCCGCGGCCTCGTCGAGACGGGTCGGTATCTGAAGATTCGGACGGTGCTCAAAGACCGCCCCGGCGCGCTCGAGGACCTGCTCGACATCTTCACCGCACATCGAGCGAATATCTACGCGATTCATCACGACCGTACGTCCCGCGAGGTCGAGATGAGCGATACAGAAGTCGAGATCGAACTCGAGATGCGCGGGCCAGATCACGTCGACGCGTTTCTCTCGGATCTGCGGGAAGCGGGATACGCCGTGGACATTCTGGCCTAACTGGATCGCTCGCGAGTCTCACTTTGTGTTCTTTTCGACGCCGTTCGAGACGACGGACCGATTTAAGCGTACTCGACCATATACGTCGTGTATGAAACGTGTCATCGAGACCGACGACGCACCCGCTGCGGTCGGCGCGTACAGCCAGGCGACCACCGACGGTTCGCTCCTGTTCACCGCCGGCCAGATTCCCCTGACGACCGACGGTGAACTCCTCGCGGACGAACCGATCGAAGCCCAGACCGAGCAGGCGCTGGACAACCTCACGTCGGTGCTCGAGGCCGACGGCGCGACGGCCGAGGACGTCCTCAAGGTCACCGTCTTCCTCGACGATATCGACGATTTCGGGGCGATGAACGAGACCTACGCCGACTACTTCGACGACGAGCCACCCGCACGAAGCGCACTCGAGGTCGCGGCCCTCCCGAAGGGCGTCGGCGTCGAGATCGAAGCCGTGGCGACGCTCGAGTAGGCGCTCGAGCGTGTTCGCTCCAAACACTCCAATCGATCGCTCGCGTGTACTGTCGGCGCTCCTGTGGGGAGCCGTCGGCTTCTCGGCGTTTCTGACGCTCGTGCAAGGGTACGCCCTCGTCGTCGAGCCACTGGTGTCGATCACGCAGGGGGTGTTCGTCGCGACGTGCGTCGGTGCGGTGACAGCAGTCGGTGCGTACGCGCTCGAGCACCGACTCCTCGCGTGGATGGCCGGCCGCGTGTCGGATGATCCCCAATCACACGACGGCGACAGTAAAAGTAAGAGTTAAACGACGGACGTGGTTACGTTCACTCGAGCCAGGATGGCCGAACGGTAAGGCGCACGCCTGGAAAGCGTGTTCCCTTTGGGATTCAGGGTTCAAATCCCTGTCCTGGCGTTTTCGCGATTTCAATACCGACGAGCGGCGCATCGCGACGCGAGTTATTCGAAATCGCGAAACGCCACAAAGCAGGATTTGAATAGGAGAAGTCGCAGCCCCGGAACGGCCGAACGCAGTGAGGCCGCACGCCCGGAACGTCTTCACGTAGTTCAAATCCCAGTCCTGGCGTTTCTGTAATTTCACACTCTCGAGTCACAACCACGAACGTGCGCGAACGGTTTCGCGTCGTTCAACTCCCAGTCACGGCGTCTTCTCCGTCGTACACACTCGAGAGTACTGCGGCCTCACCGAACGGCGTCGAGCAGGCTCGAGCGTGACGATTTCACCGACCGACTCACAGCAATCGAATGACGCTGCGGTCGACGGACGGTGACCGACCGATCACCGTCTGATCTCGATGGGCGAATCGGTCGTGATCCAGCGACGGGGATCGTCGGGGTCGCGGATCTCGAGTTGGCCGTCTTGACACACCAGGAGTTCGTATCGATCCGTCATGGGAGTCTCGTCGAGATGTCCGGTGCGGCCGGGTATCGTAACACGGGTCCTACCGATGTGGTCCGAGGTGGTACGGGGCCGATACCAGCCGAGTTGTGCGCGATGCAACGGATCGTCCCGAGGGGCAGGCGTTAGAAGCGAACAACGCTATACGCGTCGCGAGCGAAGACTCGGGTATGTGCGGGCGCTACACGCTATTCGTCGAACAAACTGAACTCGAGGACCGATTCGACGCGCGGTTTGTGGACTCGAGTGGCGGGTTCAGTCCGCGATATAACATGGCACCGGGCCAACAGCTCCCAGTGATCACGAACGACGCACCCGAGACGATTCGGCGACTCGAGTGGGGGCTGATTCCCTCGTGGGCCGACGACGACAGCGACGGACTCATCAACGCGCGTGCGGAAACCGTCGCCGAAAAGCCGAGTTTTCGAGACGCGTACGAACGCCGCCCAAGCGCTTCGGAGCAACGCGACGGCGAACACGACTTGCCGTCGGCGGGTCGGTGTCTGGTTCCCGCGGATGGCTTCTACGAGTGGGTCGAGACCGACGACGGAAAACAGCCCTACAGGGTCTGTTTCGAGGACGATCGGGTGTTCGCGCTGGCGGGTCTCTGGACGCGCTGGGAACCGGACGACGAGACGACGCAGGCGGGCCTCGACAGCTTCGGTGGCGGTGTCGAAACCGACGAGGACGACGATGGTTCACTCGAGACCTTTACTATCATCACGACGGAGCCGAACGCGGTCGTCGAGGACCTTCACCATCGAATGGCCGTTATTCTCGAGCCAGCGGCCGAACGGGAGTGGCTGACGGCCGACGATCCGTCGAATCTTCTCGAGCCGATTTCCGCAGCCGACATGCGCGCGTATCCCGTTTCCACGGCGGTCAACAACCCGACAGTCGACGACCGTTCCTTAGTCGAACCGCTCGAGTCCTGACGTCGGGGGCGTCTCCGTGTCGCGCTGGTCGTTCCGGTGTGACCGCAATCTAACTCGTATTTAAATGTGCGGGGTAATCCCGTTTCGTGACGGGTTCTGTGAACTGGTTTCACTGAGCACGTGATGGCGGTGGTCGGCGTCCGTTACGGGGGTTCTTCGGCAATACCGTCTTTCGTATGTTATCATGTGTCAATATCGAATAGCGAAGAATATATATAGAAGGGCAATCAATGAATCAGCTGACTATGAGCCAGCGAATGCAGCAGGGACAGCCGATGATCGTGATGAGCGAAGATTCCCAGCGTGTCAAGGACAAAGACGCGCAGGATTACAACATCAGCGCGGCCCGTGCAGTCGCCGAGGCCGTCCGCTCGACACTCGGTCCGAAAGGGATGGACAAGATGCTCGTCGACTCGATGGGATCGGTAACGATCACCAACGACGGCGTCACCATCCTCCAGGAGATGGACATCGACAACCCGACGGCCGAGATGATTATCGAGGTCGCCGAAACGCAGGAGGATGAGGCTGGTGACGGGACCACGACCGCCGTCGCAATCGCCGGCGAACTCCTCAAGAACGCGGAGGATCTCCTCGAACAGGACATCCATCCGACGGCGATCATCAAAGGCTTCCACATGGCCGCAGAGCAGGCTCGCGAGGAAGTAGACGATATCGCGACCGACATCGACACGACGGACGAGGAACTCATCCGGAAGACCGCCGAAACGTCGATGACCGGCAAGGGCACCGAGGTCAACAAGGAACACCTCGCCCAACTCATCGTCGACGCCGTCAGTCAGGTTACCGTCGAAACCGAGGATGGCGACAACGTCGTCGACCTCGAGTTCCTCAACATCGAGACCCAGACCGGCCGCGCAACCGGCGAATCTGACCTCCTCGAGGGCGGCATCGTCGACAAGGACCCCGTCCACGACAACATGCCGACTGAGGCGACGGACGCCGACGTCCTGTTGCTCAACCAGTCCATCGAGGTCGAGGAGGCTGACGTCGACACGGAAGTCTCCGTCACCGACCCCGACCAACTCCAGCAGTTCCTCGACCGCGAGGAGAAACAGCTCAAGGAGAAGGTCCAGCAGATCGTCGACCTCGACGCAGACATCGTCTTCTGTCAGAAGGGGATCGACGACCTCGCACAGCACTACCTCGCGAAGGAGGGCATCCTCGCCATCCGCCGCGCCAAGAAGAGCGACCTCGAGTTCCTCTCGGAAGTCGTCGGCGCGAGCATCGTCTCCGACCTCTCGAGCGCGAGCGAGGACGACCTCGGCTACGGTGACGTTACCCGTGACGAGGAAGACGAACTGTTCTACGTCGAAGGCGAGGACGCCCACGGCGTGACCCTCCTCCTTCGTGGCTCGACCGACCACGTCGTCGACGAACTCGAGCGCGGCGTCACCGACGCCCTCGACGTCGTCGCACAGACGGTCTCCGACGGCCGCGTGCTCGCAGGCGGCGGTGCAACCGAAGTCGAACTGGCGTCCCGACTGCGCGACTTCGCCGACTCCGTCTCCGGTCGTGAGCAACTCGCCGTCGAGGCCTTCGCGGACTCGCTCGAACTCGTCCCCCGCGTGCTCGCCGAGAACGCCGGCCTCGACTCCATCGACACGCTCGTCGACCTGCGCGCAGCACACGACGACGGCGACGTACAGGCCGGATTGAACGTCTTCTCGAGCGATATCGAGGATACGTACGAAGCAGGCGTCGTCGAGCCGGCACACGCCAAAGAGCAGGCCGTTACCTCCGCGTCCGAAGCGGCCAACCTCGTGCTCAAAATCGACGACATCATCTCCGCCGGCGACCTCTCCACCGACAAGGGTGGCGACGAAGAAGGCGCACCCGGCGGTGGCATGGGCGGCATGGGCGGCGGCATGGGCGGCATGATGTAGGAGCGATTCGGAGCGACCGCGATGAACGAGAATCGCTGAGAGCGAGCGGGGAACACAGTGACCCGCGAGCAAAATTCAGTGCAAAAGCTTCTTTCTTCCGTTAGGAGACGCGGAACGTTCTCAGTTTACGGCTGCGCCGTTCGCTTGATCGTAGCGGCTCGTAGCGCTGCGCACTCCACTTCAGTCGTCGGCCTAGGCCGAAGCGCTCGGCGAACAGCAGTGATTGGGGTTTGCCGAACGCTCACTCGCCGATAACAGCATAGCGATTACGACCGCTCGAGCAACCGTTCACTGACTCGAGTCCTCCCGAATCTGCTTGATGTCACACCGTACTTGCGTTGCAAGCCGATGGTTGTTCGTACTCGCTCGTGTACGCCGCCTATGGCGTATCAAACTACCATTGGCTGGTCGTTGTTTTCGTCCGGTATCGTCACGCTCATCCTGATCGTTCTGCCCGGTGATTCGCTGTGGTGGGGACTCATGCTTCTCGCACTCGGCCTCCTAATCTTGTATCTTCGGTAGCGTCGAGTTCTCTCGTCACTATTCGAACGCTCGCGATTGATCGACGTGTCGTATCGAAAACGGACTCGAGGCCGAAGTTTTCGAGTGGCAGTCGCTCCGTGGTCGGAACGTACGGTAAAACCGCCCTTCGATCTGTTGCCGGTCGATTAGGTATCGGTAACGTCGAGTTCGAACTGCTCGTTTTCGCTGACAGCGTTGAGGACGACGCTCGTGTTCGATGCTTTGATATCTGGATCAGTGAGCAACGCCTTGATCTGATCGTTCATCCCGTCGGTGTCTTTGAACTTGCCGATGGCGATCACGTCGTAGTCGCCGGTCACTTCGTAGACGCTGGTCATCTGACGGTGATCGCGAAGCGTTTCGGTGATGTCCGGGAGCGCGTTCCCTTCGACCTGAAGCTGAATAACGGCGGTGACGTCGTATCCGACCGCGTCGTAATCGACACGCGGTGTATAGCCCTCGATTACGCCATCCTCCTCGAGATCCGAGAGATGATTCGAAACCGTGGTGACAGAGACGTCGAGCTCTTCGGCGAGGCTACGGAGGCTCGCGCGACCGTCACCCAAGAGTGCATTCACTAGTTTTGCATCGAGATTTTCGTACGTCATCACATCTACCCTCTCACTCGACCCTTTAGAACTTTACGAATATACAATTCCAGAGGGGAGAGAGAAGATTTGCTTGGAGCAGTAGGGTTTTAGTAGCAGAGTTACTTGGGTAGGACGACGAGAAGATGACAAGCGGAAACATCACTGAGGCCGAACAGGCCGTACTCGACGACATTGAGGAGAACGATATCGACTTCCTGCGACTGCAATTTACCGATATTCTTGGCACTGTAAAAAACGTCTCAGTGCCAGCCCGACAGGCCGAAAAAGCGTTCGCCGAAGGTATTTACTTCGACGGCTCGTCGATCGAAGGGTTCGTTCGCATCCAGGAATCGGACATGCGTCTGGTTCCGGACCCGAACACGTTTGCGATTCTCCCGTGGCGAAACCGTGAGGATGGTGCGTCCGCCCGAATGATCTGTGACGTCTACAACACGACCTCGGGCGAGCCATTCGAGGGCGACCCGCGTCGCGTGCTCAGGAACGCACTCGACCGTGCTCACGAGATGGGCTACGAAGTCAACGCCGCCCCAGAGCCCGAATTCTTCCTCTTCGAGGAGGACGAAGAGGGCCGTGCGACGACGACGACCAACGACGCAGGCGGGTACTTCGACCTCGCACCGAAAGACCTCGCGAGCGACGTCCGACGTGACATCATCTACGGCCTCGAGAACATGGGCTTCGAAGTGGAAGCGAGCCACCACGAAGTCGCCGAAGGTCAACACGAGATCAACTTCGAGTACGACGACGCGCTCACCACGGCCGACAACGTCGCCACCTTCCGCACCGTCGTTCGGGCCATCGCCGCCCAACACGACTATCACGCGACGTTCATGCCAAAGCCGATTCCGGAGATTAACGGGTCGGGCATGCACACGCACATCTCGTTGTTCACCGAGGACGGCGAGAACGCCTTCCACGACGAGGACGACGAGTTCAACCTCAGCGAGGAAGCCCGCGCCTTCACCGCCGGAGTCCTCGAGCATGCACCCGCAATTACGGCGGTCGCGAACCCGACGGTCAACAGCTACAAGCGACTCGTGCCCGGCTACGAGGCACCCGTCTACGTGGCCTGGTCCGACCGCAACCGTTCGTCGCTGATCCGTAAACCGGCTGCCCGCGTCCCTGCAGCCTCCCGCGTCGAACTGCGCTCGCCCGACCCCTCGTGTAACCCCTATCTCGCCATCGCTGTCATGATCCACGCGGGTCTCGACGGCATCGAACAGGACCTCGAGTGTCCAGATCCGGTTCGAGAGAACATCTACGAGTTCGACGAGCAAAAACGAGAGGAGTACGGCATCGACACGCTGCCGGCGAACCTCGGCGAGGCGGTCGACGCCTTAGAGGAAGACGACGCGATGTTCGACGCACTCGGCGAGCACATCGGCGAGAAGTTCGTCGAAGCCAAGCGCCAGGAGTTCGAAGAGTACCTCATCGACGTCTCCGAGTGGGAACTCGATCGCTACCTCGAGACGTTCTGAGTGCCGATACTGTCGCTCTCGACGATTCTCGACTGGGTGGGTTTTCTTGCTGATTGGGCTTTTGATTGGTTCTTGGCTCCTTCGTCACCGATTGTTCGTGGGTCTCGAATACCGACTGATTAGACACGACATCGCGTTTCTGTGTGGCTCCTTCCTGGAGTGAATACGTCCCGCCGAGGGACCCGAGTGACGACGAGTCGGCGCTAGCAACGTATCGAGTCGTCGAGAATGCCGACGAGTGCCCAGAAACGGTGTCCTCGCGTCGATTCCGCCGGAGCCGAGTCTGAAACGGACCGATCGACGAACGGCTGAATCGTGGCGCTGCTTACACGTTCCGGGCGAGCGTCGAAGTGTCTCGGTCTGGAACTGTCGTCCGTCACTCACCGGCAGGCGGCCGGTCGCCACGACGCTCACCCCAGTTATGAGTTTCATCGGATACCACGCCTCCCACGAACAGTTTTCACCCTCGACGCTGCTCGAGTACGTCGAACAGGCCGACGAACACGGCTTCGAGGCTGCACTCGCCTCGGACCACTTCCATCCCTGGAGCGAGCGTCAAGGCGAGTCCGGCTTCGTCTGGTCCTGGCTCGGGTCGGCACTCGAGCGAACGTCGATGACGTTCGGGACCGTCAACGCGCCGGGGTACCGGTATCACCCGGCGATCATCGCGCAGGCGGCGGCGACGCTTCGGGAAACGTATCCCGAGCGATTTTGGCTCGCCGTGGGTAGCGGCCAGTTGCTCAACGAGGGGATTACGGGCACCGACTGGCCGATCAAAGACGATCGTAACGCCCGTCTCGAGGAATCCGCACGGATCATGCGACGACTCTGGGACGGCGAAGAACTGACCCACGACGGTCAGGTTACGGTCGAACGAGCGAAACTGTACTCCCGCCCGGAGACGCCGCCGCCAGTGATCGGTGCGGCCCTCTCCGAAGAGACAGCTCGCTGGCTCGGAACGTGTGAGTGGGTCGACGGCCTGATCACCATCGCGACGCCGGATCACGAGGGCGTCGAAAACCGCGTCGAGGCCTTCCGCGAGCACGCGCCCGACAAATCGGTCTTTCTCAAGGTGCAACTGTCCTACGACAAGGACAACGAGGCGGCACTCGAGGGCGCGTACGATCAGTGGCGGACGAACTGCGTTCCGGGGGCCGTCACGCAGGAGCTTCGAACACCGGAGGAGTACGACGAACTCGGCGAGTCGATCACCCGCGAGGAGGTCGAAGCGAACGTTCGCGTTTCGAGCGATCTCGAGGACCACATCGAGTGGCTCGAGCGCGATCGCGCGCTCGATGTCGACGGAATCTACCTGCACAACGTCGCTCGATCGCAATCGCGCTTCATCGAGGATTTCGGAGAGAGAGTACTTCCCGAACTCACGTAACTCGAGAGTTCGTTGCGTGTGCTCGCCTGCGTTCGGAACGCGTCGGTACCGTACTCACTCGCCTTTTCGAGCACGAACTCACTGTAGCCGGTCGTAGTGATGGCCTGTATCGCGGCCTCCGTCGAACGTCTTACAGTTCCGCTTCCTCCTCGTCGGTTGCCTCGAGCACTATATCGAAGCGGTCACGGAGGCGTTTCTTGTCGAACTTCCCGGTTGAGGTCTTCGGGATTTCGTCGATGAACTCGTAGGCGTCCGGCAGCCACCAGTCCGGGAACGTCTCCCCGAGGTGGTCCGCGAGGTCGTCCGCCACGAGATCCGCGTCAGCCGTCGGAACGACGATCGCGAGGGGCCGTTCCTGCCAGCGTTCGTGTTCGACGCCGACGACCGTCGCCTCGGCGACATCCTCGTGGGCGATGAGGTCGTTCTCGAGTTGGACCGACGAGATCCACTCGCCGCCCGATTTAATCACGTCCTTGTCGCGGTCGACGACGTCGACGTAGCCCAGTTCGTCGCGTACGGCGATGTCGCCGGTTCTGAGGTAGCCGTCGTCGGTGAACGCCTGCTCGTTTTCCTCCGGCCGGTTGTGGTAGTGATCGGTCACCCAGGGGCTGCGAACCTCGAGTTCGCCCATCGTCTCACCGTCTCGGGGGACTTCCTCGCCGTCGTCGTCGATGATACGGACCTGCATCCCCGGCACGGGGAAGCCCGCCATCGTCCGGTACTCGTACTGTTCTTCCGGTGAGAGCGCTTCGACTTCCGTTCGGAGCGTGCTGAGTGTGCCGAGTGGCGACGTTTCGGTCATCCCCCAGCCTTGGATGATCGGCGCGTCGTACTCCTCGTCGTACTTGCGGATGAGTGATTCCGGCGGCGCGGAGCCCCCGACAGTAAGGCGGTCGATGTTGGAGATGTCGACGTCCGGGTTCTCGTCGAGGTAGTTCGCCATCTCGAGCCAGATGGTCGGGACGGCCGCCGAGACGGTGACCTCCTCATCGTCGATCAGGTGCGCGAGCGACTCGGGGTCGGTGTGGACGGACGGGAACACCTGTTTCGCGCCGGCGAACGTCGCGGCGTATGGGATTCCCCAGCCGTTGGCGTGGAACATCGGCACGACCGGCAGGGCGACGTCACCCTCGCTCACCTGGTTGGCGTCGACGTGCCCGCACATGATGCTGTGGAGGTACATCGCCCGGTGAGTGTAGGGGACGCCCTTCGGGAGCCCCGTCGTCCCCGAGGTGTGACACATGCCGTACTCGCGATCCTCGTCGATGTCGGGCCACTCGTACTCCGTCGGGTGGCCGGCGAGCAGCGACTCGTAGGCGACCACCGGTTCGAGGTCGGTTTCGGGCAGCTCGTCCTCCTCACAGAGGATTACGTACTGTTTGACCGTCTCGAGTTCGTCCGCGTTCGCCTCGACTTTCTCGACGAGCGCCGGATCGACGAAGATCACCTCGTCCTCGGCGTCTTCGATCGTGTGGACGAAGTGGTGGTCGGGCAGTCGCATGTTGCACATGTGAATCGACCGCGCCGAGCACGCAGGCCCGAAGTAGAGTTCGAAGTGGCGATAGTGGTTCGTCGCGACCACCCCGACGCGTGCTCCCTCCTCGAGTCCCATCTCGTCGAGCGCGTGAGCGAGCTGACAGATCCGCTCGTACGCGTCGCCGTAGGTGTAGCGGTGCGTGCTCCCGTCCGGCAGTTTCGTCACCAGTTCCCGCTCGGGAAAGAGGTCGACCGCTCGCTCGAGTATCTTGTCAAGTGTTAACTGAACACCCATCATGGCTGTGGCAAATATTGACGGACAGGGATTTGAACGTTTGGACCGACGAACCCCGGTGAGAACGGACTCGAGTGGATGTATCTCCTGAAATACGCTGTATCTGACCGTCAGACGGTAATCGCTGTTTCGAGTGTCACGTCGGGTACGGAAGCCTTGTCAACCTCGAAACCCACTCGACCGACCCGTACTCTGAAAGTGTGGGTATCCGTCGCATTCTCGTATGGGTGTTGCGGTTGCATACATGCGTTGTGGACGCGAATCGTCCGACGGATCAACCGGCTGGGCGTATGAAAACGAGTTGTGAGTCGTCTGACGGTCGTTCGGCTCGGAGTGTCTACGATACCGAACCTATAAACTAAAGTAAACCTAAAAGAAATTCTGAACATGATGAACAGAAGAACCGTCCTTGCTGGTGCTGGAACGGCAGGGCTCGTCGGTCTCTCCGGCTGTTTAGGGTTAGCCGGACTCGACGAACATGCCTCGTCCCCTGCTGGCGTCGAACGGGCTATCCGCGACGACACGGGGTACGAGCAAACCGAAGTCGAAGAAATCCCCATCGACGAGGGGGTTGATCTCCTGTTGTACGAGGAGAGCGTTACCGTGTTGAACCACCTCACGGAGCACGAGAAGACGGTCGATATGGGGCCAGCAGGTCGCCAGCGGGGTGCCGTGTTCTTGCTCTTGACGACGCCGCAGGTAAGCGTCGCCGGGCAGGAATTCAACCCCGTTGGAGAGATGAATACCGAAGAACTGGTCGAACTGGTCGAAGACAATTACGACGACATCAGCAACATCACTCACGAAGAAGACGACGACGTCTCCCTGCTCGAGCAAGATACGACTCAATCTCGATTCAGTGCAGAAGCGACGTTCGACGGCACCGACCTCGACGTCTATCTACACGTCACTGAGGCCGTCGAAAGCAACGACGATCTGTTGATCGCGATCGGTGTCTATCCGGAGTACGTGCAAGCAGAGGAAGAAGCAAACGTCCGCTCGCTGATCGAAGGTGTCATCGAAGACGTCGACGAGATGGATGGTGATGGTGGCAACGGTGATGGTGTCGATGATGATGATGCTGAATCGGACGACGAGTCAGATGGCGATGACCAGGAAGACGACGAAGATGCTGACGCCATCGAGATCTAACGCGCAGAAAATTCCACCCCGTGTATCGAGGTGTCCGTCCGGTCAATCGTCGCCCTCGAGTCGAACCAGTTCGTCGACGTCCGGAATATCGGCCGCGGCGTCGGTGATCTGTTGCATTCGGTCGGTGTGCTTGTCGACGGCGTAGGCGGCCAGTTCGCCGTCTTGGAGACCGACGCGCTCTTCGTCCTCGTCGGGCTGGTACCGGTTGTCCTCGGTGATTCCCTGGACGAGCGGGAGGAGTTCGTTGACGGTGTTCTCGATCAACGTCGGTTCGACACCCTCCGATTTGATGAGCGTCTTCAGCTGGTTCATGCCGAAGCCGACGTGTCGACCCTCGTCGCTTCTAATCTTCGTGAAGCCCTCGACGAGCCCCGGCAGGTGCGGTAACTCCTCGAACTCGCCGCCGTAGGAGGTTTGCATACCGTAGTACCCCGTCTGAGCGAGGATCCCCTCGACCGTCAGGTGGTAGTGACAGTACGCTTTCGCGCGGTTTTCGGGAGTGTCGTCCTCGAGCAGGCGATACTGGGCCTTCTTGTTTCGGTCGAAGAGTTCGACGTAGGGCTCGTTGAACCACTTGTCATCGCGCGGATTCGATCGCTCCCAGCCGAGTTCGTCCTCGACCGCCCAGACGACTTCGCGCCAGTAGCGATCGAAGAAGTCCGCGTGTTTGGCCTCCTCGTAAAGTTGGGTCGTCAAGAACAGCTGGTCGTCGATATCCTCGAGTACCGTCGCCAGCGGCGCGAGGTCCTCTGTGACGGCGTCCTCGCCCGCGCCGAACTTCGCGATGCCGTTGAGCGTCCGATCCCACGACTGTTCGTCGTAGTTCTCCGCTCCCTCGATGTACTCGAGGAGGCGCTCAACGTCTCGCTCGAGGTCGATTTCACCGGGATCCCAGTGGCGTTCGACTGCGTTTCGATAGTAGCGATTAGACCGGGACTCCCGGTTCATCATCTCGGTCGGTGTGTACTTTGTTGGCATAGTACAACATCCTTGCCCCGTCCCTTAACTGTGAGTACACTATCAACTGATAGGAACCGTGGCGCCGTTGTCGGATTCCGATACCAGTTGCTGAGTCGTTTGCTCTCGTTGCTTTCCAGTAACTCGACTTCCCCTTTGGCTTCGTTCTGACGCACGGAATCCCTTGTTCAATCGTCACCGTGCTCTCCCGACGTATCGACTCGTTCGTGGACGTCGAGCGTCGTCATCGTCCGGTAGACCGCCGCTCGATCGCTACTCCGGAGCCGATAGCGGTAGTAGCAGTACGCGAGGATGAACCAGCCGATCAGGACGACGCCGACGACGGGTTGCTGAAAGAGCGTGACGAGCCAGAACGCGCCCGTAACGACCCCGCCGCCGACGACGGCGAACAGGAGGCCCCGGTACCGACGGAGTCGGAACGGGGCGTTCGCGTAGTGCTCGGGGAACTCTCGAGGGAGGTTCCAGAGGCCGATCGCACAGAAGAAGTACGCGGTGAGACTAGCGAGGCCGATGAACGTCGACAGGCCGACGATTTCGCCGGCGAGGGGCACGAGCACGAACGGCGGGAGCCCGAGGACCAAAATCGCGTAGTGAGGCGTCTCGAAACGCGGGTGGATCGTCGCGAGGAACTCGGGAAACACGCCATCACGACTCGCTCGCATGAGCGTTCTCGAGAAAACGAGCAGCGTCGTGTTCACCGTGGTCACGACCGCGAAGATTGCGCCGGTAGCGACGACGTACTCGCCCCACCAGGGGAGGAACGTCGCGGCGGCGAGTGCGAGGTCGGCTTCGCTGCCGAGATTCGTGTACGGAACGACGCCGACGAGAACCGCGATGAGCGCCACGTAGAACAGCGCGACGATCCCGATTCCGAATCCAAGGACGAGGGGAATCGTCCGGCCGGGATCTTCGATCTCCTCGCCGAGTTCGATGAGCAAGCCAAAGCCCAGAAACGGGTAGAATAGGGCGACGACGGCGAGCGCGAACGCGCCGTAATCGGGGAAAAACGGCGTGTAGTTGGCCGTCTCGACGGACCCTAGCCCCGGGACGATGAAGACGAGCAGGGTGACGACGAGTCCGAGGAAAAACAGGATCTGTACCTGTGCGACCATCCTGAGTCCGATGAGGTTGATGACGAGTACGAATCCGAGCAAGACGTAAATGAGCAACAACGACGGCACGTCGAAGAAGATGCGCGTGTACTCGGCGAACCCCGTCGCCGTGATCAAAAGTGACGCCCACGCCACGAGCGGGATCGTAAACGGAACCAGAAACCCCCAGTAGGGCGCTGTCAGCCGCGAAATATAGACGTACAGTCCCCCAGCGACGGGCATCGCTGAGCCGAGCAACGCGTTGTACAACACGACGAAACTCGCCGGAATCGCCGCCAGCACGATAGCTAACACGAGCGAGGGCCCCGACGTTCCGGCCAGTGGACCCGGTAACACGAAGATCGGAACGGCGATCGCGTTTCCGACGAGCAACGCGAGCACGCCCACCAGCCCGATGCTCGAGGAGAGCGTCGTCGACTCGCTGTCAGTGGTGTCGCTCATGCTCGAGGCGGCGTTTTGCCAGCCGGCGGCGTATCTTGTAGTCTCTGAGCCGACGCCCGAGTGCGAAGCCGAGCATCCCTCCCGCGAGCGGCGCGAACAAGAGGAGGATCTCGGCGAGTGCCAAGGGGAGCACGATGCCGATGCCGAGCCCGACGACGAGGCCGCCTTCGGGGTACTGCGCTGCGGCGACTTCGCGCTCGATTTCGTCCATCTCGGCGGGGACGTCGCGGTATCGGCCAATTGCCATGTCATGACTCACCATGATATGGGCCAAATACCTTTCGGACGATTTGACATGAGTTCTCCGCACGTCCGACTCGAGTCCGCGTTCGGACTCGAAAACGACGGCCTCCGTCGCCGAAACGGTCGTTCGAAGATAGATGGTTAAGTCGTACGAAGATAGATGATTGGGCCGTACGAAGATAGATGGTTAAGTCGTACGAAGATAGATGATTGGGCCGTACGAAGATAGATGACTGCCCCGTTCGCCGATTACGATCGCTGGGGTGCCGAGCCAATCTCGAAGAGTTCCTCGTAGAGACTCTCAGCCAGCGCGTCGATATTTTCCTCCGCTTCGCTGGCGGCCATCGAGTCGCCGACGCCCTGCCACTCGACGAAAAATTGCGCGACCGGAACCAGTGCGATTCCGCCGACGGTTACCTCGCCGTCGGGCGTCTCGATTGTCCACTCCGTCCGCATCCCAGCCGACGTTCGCGTCACGTCGGTAATCTCGCCGCCAGCGGCGACCCAGCGCTCGACGAGTTCGTCCGTAATTCGACGCAGTTTCCGCTCGCCGAGGAGGTGAACGACGACGCCCGCACTCGCGAGCAACGCGAAGGCTGCGAGGGCAACCACCACGCCGCCAGCGGGAATGTTCACGGACGCGGCTACTCCCGCGGTCACTACCACGAGTCCGAGAATTCGCGCATCGATCGCGCTGGGAACCGTCCCCTCCCAACGAGCCTGTCCCGACTGCGTCGGCTCACGTGCCGACTGCTCGAGTTCCATCGTATGCGTGGATGCACACGAATCGGGGGTAGTCGTTTCCCTGTCTCAGTGTCGACTTTATCCGGGGGACTCGAGCGTTACTCGTCCTCGAGTAACTCCTCGTCGCCGTGCGTCTCTCGAAGCCGCTCGAGTTCGGCCCGCTGTTCCTCGAGTCGCGGCGTGGGCGTCTCGTAGGTGTACTCGAATAGCTCTCGAGGATCCGCGTGGGCTCCTTCGGCCTGCTCGAGGAGGTCCTCGAGCGTCGTTTCGATCTCCTCGTCGATCGATTCGATCCGATCGTCGGTGAGCAGGTCTCGATTGCGCAGGTAGGCTTCGAACCGGTCGATTGGATCGCGCTCGCGCCACTGTTCGACCTCGTCGTCGTCGCGGTAGGCCGACGGGTCGTCGGCGGTCGTGTGCGCGCCGTATCGATACTGGATCGCTTCGATCAGCGTCGGGCGTAACTGCTCGTCGCCGGGTTCGAGCGCCTTTTCTCGAGCGGCCGCCGTGACGACGTAACTCGCGAGGGGGTCCATGCCGTCGACCTGGACGCCAGCGAAGCCGTAGGCGTCAGCCTTCTGGGCCAGCGTCGCGCTGGCTGTTTGTGCCCCTCGCGGGACCGAAATCGCCCACTGGTTGTTGTTACAGAAGAAGACGGTCGGCGTGTCGAAGACGCCCGCGAAGTTCATCGCCTCGTGGAAATCGCCTTCCGAGGTCGAGCCGTCGCCGAAGTGGACGACGCTCACGCGCTCGTCGTCGTTTCGCTTCGCCGCCCACGACCAGCCGACGGCGTGTGGGAGGTGCCCGCCGATGGAGATGTTGAGCGGGAAGACGTCCAGTTCGGCGAGCGCCGCGTTGCCGTCCTCGTGGCCCATCCAGTAGAGCAGGTACTCCCAGGGGAGCTCTCGAGCGATAACCGCGCCGTGTTCTCGGTACTGGTAGGACAGCAGATCGTCGTCCGCGAGCGCGTACGTCGAGCCGATCTGGGAGCCTTCCTGCCCGGCGAGCGAGGCGTACGTTCCGAGTCGCCCCTGTCGCTGCAAACTGATCATCCGTTCGTCGAATCGACGGGAGAATCGCATATCCCGGTACATCCAGAGCAACGTTTCGACGTCGAGATCCGGCTCGAGAGCGGCCGAGACGACTTCGCCGTCGCTGTCGAGCACCCGAATCGGGTCGTCAGGGGCTCGCTCGAAGAGCCCGCTCTCGAGGACGTCCTGTGACATACCTCGACCGTGGTGGTCGGAGACCATAACGGTACCCGTCGGTTCGTCCGCGTCTCGGGTGCGTCTCGAGGGTGTCTCGGGTGCGTCTTTGTGTCGACCCGAGGCGAAAGGCCCGCAGAGGGCGTTTACGCCGCCGTATCGCAGTAGACGAGTCGCTCGAGCACGAGTACGACCTCGTCGTCGCTTCGGCCGTCGTTTGCTTCCGTCCGTGTGGACCGTTTCGATCGATTCCTGCCGGGATTTCCGTCGCCTTTCGAACGGCCACGCCCCGGTTCAGCGCCCCCGTGATTGCCACGGTCGATATCGACGTTCTCCCCGTCGGTTTCGTCAGCCTCGAGGCCGTTGTCTTCCGCCTCGATCGACACGACGGTCGTCGCCTCGTCGGGTTCTTGGTCGACCGTGATTGAGACCGATGCGGAACGCGACTCCGTTCCGTCCTCGAGTGGCACGTCGACGCGACAGGTGAGCGACTCGTTCTCGCCGGACTCGAGGCGAATCACGCGGTGATTCGGGAGCTGGTCCCGAGGAACGCTTCCGTTGACCGACCCATTTTGCAGGGGTTCGGGCATCCGTGGAACGCGAACCGTTCGTTCGTCGACGACGGAGTCGTCCTCGTCGTAGGGTGTCAGTAACACCGTCACCGTACGCGGGTGAGCGGTGTTGTTGAACACCTCGAGTTCGATCGGATTTGGATTCATCGTGCGTCACCCCAGTAGGAGATGCTACAACCGGTCCAGCGCATCAAGAACGCGTCGCGGTCGCCGACTCCACAGCCACACTCGCTCGTCGATGCGGTCGGATCGGCGAGCGGACTGACCGCCGTCGTCGGAACGAACCCGCCCGAGGCGGTCGTCGCGCCGCCGACGTTGTGCACGTCGTAGCCGTCGTTCCCGTGTGCGGCCCCCGCCTCGCCGTTCGTCATCTGGAGGGTGTGACCCAGTTCGTGAAGCACCGTGTGCATGCCGTTTGCGCCCGTGTTCGGTGCGGAGACGGTCTCGCTGTACGTCGTACCGGCGTCCGCCGCCGCTCGACCGGTGTACGCGACCGCCATGTTGCCGCCGCGGTAGGCCCGACCGCCGCTCAACAGTCGATTTCCAGCGGCGCTCAACGCCGCCGTGAGCAACACGTTCGAATCGGCCGCCAGCGGCGACTCGAGTTGACACGCGTAGTCTCGCCACCACTGGAGCACCGACGGGTAACACGTCGTCGTCGAGCCACACGGGTTTTGCACGCACACCGTCTCCGAACCGCGGATAATCTCGGCCGGTGCGGGGATCACTTCGTCGGTCGAGAGAACCGTGACCTCCTGGTTGACCTGATCGAAGGCACCTTCGATCCAGGTCTCGGCCCGGTCTCTCGCGCGGAATCCGTCGCCGTACTGTTGAGCGCAGTGCTCGTAGAGCGCGTCGGTGACGAACACTTGTACCTCGTAGCGTTGTCCCGAAGGTTCGGGTTGGCAGGTTGCACTCGCGGTTCCGGCGACGCCGGCGAGACCGAGGCCGCTGGCGCCGACTGCTCTGAGTACGTTTCGTCTCGAGTGAGGGATCATCAGACCGAACGATCACGTCTTCTGTGGATAGTTGTTCAGTGACTTCCCACTGTTGCACCAATTCTGACTGTTGTGTCGCTCGATCAAGCTGTATTTACACTGAGGGTGGTAGCGACCCACGGCCGAACGATCAGCGTGTGACGTGTCGAAACACGCGACGTGCTGGCCCCGAAATCCCGGCGTCTGTCGAGACCGTCGTGCGCCAGTACGACGGCTCGAACGCCCTCGAGACCGACTCGTTCGACGTCCATCGAGCGGCGAGATTCAACGCCGCGGCCTTCGCGACGACGAGGAACGAGACGCTCGCACTTCCAGCGACGTGACAACTGAAGTCGGTTTTATTAGCTCGCTGTGTGAATGCTTCGCTATGCACCGCGTTCTCGTCCCCGTCGACACGAACGAAGATCGAGCGCTCGAACAGGCATCGTACGTCGCCTCACTGCCCGACGCAGACGAAATCGTCGAGGCCTACGTCCTCTTCATCTTCGACGAGGAGAGTGCGGACTTGCCACAGGAGTTCGAGCAGTACAAATCCGCGTCCCGGATCGGATCCGTTCGACGGGCGAACACCCACCTCGAGGACACCGGTGTCGACGTCACCATCCTCGAGAAAAGCGGTACCGTCGAAGACGGCGATATCCTCGAGACGGCCCAGGAGTACGACGTCGACGCCATCGTTCTCGGCGGCCGCAAACGCTCTCCCGTCGGAAAGGCCGTCTTCGGCAGCGTCACCCAGTCGGTGATCTTGAACACCGACCGACCGGTCGTCGTGACTGGCGGCGGATAGGGCTCTCGGGAACTCTTCGCGCTACTTCTCCGGGTGGGAACGACACCACAAACGGTCGGTACCAACCCTCGAGTACGCCCAGCGCGCCGCTAGAACTACGTCGATTGGTCCCGTCGTGGGAAACAAGGATCGATGGGACGGAGAGAGACCGACCGGATCTTCGGCTATCCCCGCCGGAGCGTCGTGCTCGAGTCGACCCGAGTAGCCTACGCGGTCGGGATTACCGCCGCGGTGATGATTCTGGTCGTATTCGGCGTTTCCTGGCTCAGACCGGCGGTGCTCGAGTGGGTCGATCCCGCGATCAGTGCGGCCGTCGTGGTGATCTTCCCGATCGTACTCGCGCTTGCGCTGTACATCTACGACCGTCGCCACGAACGGGACCTGGTCATCGCCGACGCAGCGTTGTACGTGGTCCGCCCCATCGCCGCGGTGATTCGACTGTTTCGGGGCGGCGGATCGTGACCGTCCCGACACCCTCGAGGCGAAAACGCGTTACTCCTGAACGGAAACCGCGTCCGCATCGAGCGAAGAGACACCACTCTCGAGCAACGGCGAGTCCGTCTCGAGCGACGAGATACCCGAATCAGGTGCCAGTATCACTGCTGGTTCGGCGGGACCTGTGCCCCCGCTCTCGGTGTCACCATCCGTCTCCTCGATGACGTAGCGCTGGCCGAGCATCGGATCGAGCAGGGTGTCGACCTCGCCGCGGTCGTCCCGGAGCACGGGTGCGTCGGCGTCGTGGTCCCCGAGTTTGTTGTCGATGGCGTCCTCGAGGTCGACGCCGATCTCTCGCTCGTCGTTTCGCTCGCGGAGGTCGTCCGCGGAGACATTCGTCTCGTCGTTGGTCGCGACGACCTGGATGTTCTGGATGGAACTCGAGTCAGACGTCCGGAATGCGTACGTGTCGGGGAAGACGGCGTCCATCGTCTCCTGTTGTGCGTGATAGAACTCGGCGGCTGAGCCACTCGGTGCGGCGATCACGTTCGCGTGTAAGACGCCGTCGTCGGCCAGTCGATCGGAGACGAGTTCCATGAATTCCTCCGTCGTCAGGTGAAACGGCACCTGATCTTGTTTGTAGGCGTCGAGGACGATCACGTCGTACGTCTGGTCGGTATCCTGGAGGAATTGCCGGCCGTCTTCGGCGTGGGAGGTCATGTTCTCGCCGTGCTCGAGACCGAAGTAGTCCTCGGCGGCGTCGGTGACTTCGGGATCAATTTCGACCACGTCGACGTCCGCGTCGTAGCGTTCTTCGAAGTCCTGTGGACCAGTGTAGCCGCCGCCACCGATAAACAGGACGTCGTCGACGTCGTCGGGATCGTCGTTCACGAGCATCGGCAGGTGAAAGTACTCGGTGTAGGCGAAGACGTGTCGGTCGGGATCCTCGAGGTCCATCGCGCTGTGGCGGGCTCCATCCAGGTACATCGTTCGCTCGTCGCCGTCGTCGACGACCTCGAGTTCCTGGTGGGCCGTCTGGGTCTGGTAGACGACGTCTCCGCGGTGATCGATCGCGACGGGGCCAGCACCGGTCGCGGCGACGAGCAGCAAAACGACGGCGACGCTCGTGAGGACTGGCTTCCGGGGAAGGGAGGGCGAGACGAGGATTAGTGCGGTTCCGACGAGGATCACGCCGAAGAGGAGGCCGATGCCGTCGATGCTGAGCTGTGGAATGAGGACGAACGTCGTCGCCCCGGAGCCGAGAATGCTGCCGATCGTCCCGAGGGCGTAGACGTGGCCCGAGGCTTCGCCGGTTCCGCGTTTCTGTGAGAGTTCGGCAGCGTAGGGGCTGATGAACCCGAGTAAGTACGTCGGCGGGCCAAAGAGAATAATCGCGGCGGGGAGCGACGCGTACCGAGGCGGCAACGCGAGCGTCGCCGTGTACTGCATGAGGAACTCGCTGGCGTAGATGACGACGGCGACGTAGACCGCCGTCGCGAGCATGAGCCACGACATCTCTCGGTTCGTTGCGGTGGCGGCCCGTTTTCCACCCTGCCAGTAGCCGAGACTCAACGCGGCGAGGACGACCGTGAGGATGCCGCCGACCGTGTAGATGTGATTGCCAAACTGCGGTGCGATGAGGCGAACGGCGAGAATCTCGAGGCCCATACTGGTGACACCCGAGACGAAGACGGCGAGTTCGGGTTTCGTGGGCCGGTAGTTCGCGACGGTCCGCGCGTCCATTGCCTGTTCGAAAACGGCCGGGCGGTGAGTACCTGTCGGCTTGACGCGATGGACGTGAACGCGGTACTCGAGTGCGACGACCCCGAACCGACAGCGAGAACGGCGCAAACGCGACAAGTGCGGGCGAGTGCCAGTCTTCCCAGAAAATCGATTGGAGCGTTGAGACGCCTCAACTACTTCGGGTCATGACGTGCGTGAGGAGGAACACGCCGATTGCGACGACGATCACGTTCGTGGCGGTGAGCGAGGCGATGCCGACGATGTCGCTCGCGAACACCGCGAGCCAGGCGAATAGCGTCGAGAGGATCGCGTTGATGACGGCCAGTACGCGAGGGTCGCCCCGAGAGGACTCGAGTCCGTCGCGAAAGCCGCGTTGGTTGTTGTCGGCACTCGTCATGGCTGAATACGGGTCCGTCTCCCACTTAGCCGTTTCCCTGCGCGGATTCGGCCGCCGGCATTTATATCGGCCGAGTCGAATAGTGACGATATGCGGGAAGTTACGGTGTCTCGAGCGGTCGACGCTTCAGCTGCAGCGGTTTCAGCGTGGCTCGAGCCGGAGACGATCGTCGAAGCGGAGGGGAGTTTCACCGTCGACCACGTCGAGGACGCCGACGACGAGGGCGCGACGCTCGTCGTCGCCAGTGGGCCGGGAATGCAATTGCCGCTGCGATTCGAGGACCGGGAGGAAGCCATCTACTACACGCAGGAGGGCGAACGCGGGCCGTTTTCGCACATGGAGACGTGGATCGAACTCGAGGAAGAACGATCGGGAACCGTCGTGACGATTCGCTCGTCGGTCTCACTCGCCGCTCCGCTGCCGTTTGGCGACCGAATCGCCGCCTGGAAGCGCAAGGGCGAGTTGAACCGCGCACTCGAGGAACTCGAGGCGGCGTTCGGCTAAGTCCGGGTCAGCGGCCGAAAACGAGGTGGCGGATACCCGGCTTCAGGGCTCGCGAACGACCACTTCTTCGCCCGCCTCGCCGGGGAACGGATTCTCGAGGTCGTCCGTGCGGTTCCACTCCTCGTCGGTGACCAGGCAGTCCTCGAGGTGGGCTCGCAGCGCGTCCTCGTCGGGTTCGGTGCCGATGAAGACGAGTTCCGTTTGTCGGTCACCGTGCTCGTCGTGCCACTCGAGGCCGGGTCGATTCGATCGATAGAGCTGTTGGTCGGCATCCGAGAGCGAGGCGATCCACGGACCGATGACGCTCGCGCGGACGGACGGCCCAGCCTGCGAGAGTTCGACTTTCACGTCTCGGCCGGCGATCCACGCGGTTCCCTTGGATCGAACGATCTCCTCCGGGAGCTCTCGGAGGAAGGCTTCGAATCGTTCCGGGTGGAACGGGCGACGCGACCGGAAGACGAACGATTCGACCCCGTAGACCTCGTCGGGGTGGCGGTGGTCGTGGCCGTCGTTATGGCCCTCATCGGCGTGGTCGCTGTGGTCGGCGTGGTCACTATGACCGTGATCGTCGGCTTCGGTACTGTCGGCGTGGTGATCGTGATCGTCGTCCGGTTCGTCCTCGAGTGCGCGTTGCCAGCCCGCCAGTTCGCCCATTCGGTCGGCGTCGAACAGGTCGACGCCGAGGAGGCGATCCGGATCGACGGCGCTGAACTCGGTGCGGACCGTCTCGATATCGGGCTGGAGCGCTCGGACGAGCGACGTCGCCTCCTCAAGTTCGTCGTCGGTACAGAGATCGCTCTTGTTGAGCAAGACGAGGTTCGCTACCTCGAGTTGCTCGATGAGGAGGTCCGAGAGGGGACGTGGCTCGTCCTCGACGGCCCCGGCGTCCGCATCGATATCGGCTGCCTCGGGGTCGACCTGCCGTACTGGGATGACCTCGCCCGCGAAGGCGTCGAGAAAGAGCCGGGTGTCGAGGACGGTGACGAGCGCGTCGAGGTCGTAACTCGCGGCCACGCGCGAGGAGGTCGTAAAGAGCCGGGCGACGGGTTCGGGCTCCGAAATGCCCGACGATTCGACGAGCAGGTGGTCGAAGTCCCTGTTTCGGGCGAGTCGAACGACGGCGGTCTCGAGGTCGTCCTGGAGTTCACAGCAGATACAGCCGTTCGAGAGTTCGGTGACGCCGCCCGTGTCGAGATCCGACCCTTCGGCGACGAGTTCGGCGTCGACGTTCACCTCGCCCATATCGTTGACCAACACGGCGAGGTCGTGATCGCCCGCGGTTTCCAACAGGTGATTGAGCAGCGTCGTCTTCCCCGCACCGAGGCTGCCAGAGAGCACGGTGACGGGAATCCCACCGGAGTCGAGTTGCATACCGTGGCGGTTGTGACTCGAGCGTCAAGAACTGTGGTATTCGTGTCACCGTCTTTTCACCACCCGGTTTCGGTTTCGACGCAGCGGCGCGTCTCTGGCCCTCGAGGCCGAACGCACGCGACATCTTTTTGTCTTCGGGGCCGAGCATGACCGACGATGACACTCGCCGACCGGATCGCCGCGTTTCGAACCGACCTCGAGGAGTGGCTCCGCGGGCTCTATCACGGAATGCTCTCTCATCCCGCCTACGAGAAGATCGAGGCGGCAGCCGAGGATCACGAGGATACGTTCATGTTGGCCTGTTTCCCGGACGCCTTCGGCGTTCCGTCGCCCGTCTCCTACTACACGTCGGAACTGCTGCCGTACTTAGAGGACGAGTTCGAAGCCTGGGAGCGTCGACTGTGGGATCGAGGCTCGCTCGTCGAGCGCAAAGGTCGCCAGTATCACTTCTAATGGACCGACACGTCTTCTTCGGTGGGAAGGGTGGAGTCGGGAAAACGACGGTTTCGGCCTCGTACGCGCACAAGTGTGCCGATGCTGGCCTCGAGACGCTGGTCGTATCGACTGATCCGGCCCACTCGATGGGCGACCTCTTCGAGCAATCGTTCGCCGACGAACCGCGAGCCGTCGACGGCGTCGAGAACCTCCACGTGATGGAAATCGATCCGGAGGAGGAGGTGTCGAATCACCTCCAGTCGGTCAAGCGACAGCTCTCAGAGCAGGTGTCGGCGGCGATGGTCAACGAAGTCGACAGACAGATCGAGATGGCCCACGGCACGCCGGGAGCGTACGAAGCGGCCCTGTTCGATCGGTTCGTCGACGTGATGCGCGAGGCCGACGCCTTCGACCGAATCGTCTTCGACACGTCGCCGACCGGGGGGACGTTGCGCCTGCTCTCGCTGCCCGAATACCTCGAGGGCTGGATCGACCGGCTGATGGCCAAACGCCGCAAGAGCATCGATCTCTACGAGAAGGCCGCACTGGGGAATAGAGAGCCCCGACGGGTGCTCGAGGGTGATCCCGTCCTCGCTCATCTCCAAAATCGCAAGGAGTTCTTCGAGTACGCCGGGGAGACGCTGCGCGAGGACGCCGCGTTCTTCCTCGTGTTCAACCCGGATTCGCTCTCGATTCGGGAAACCGGCCGCGCCATCGACGAACTCGACTCACACCGACTCGAGGTTCGAGGACTCGTCGCGAACAAACTGACTCCCGAGCCCGACCCCGACGAGGAGGGACGGGGTGCACGGTACCTCCGGTCGCGAGTCGAAACCGAGCGAGATCGCCTCGAGACCGCCCGGACGACACTCTCACCGCCGATCGTGGCCGAAATCGAATCGCGCGTCAGCGAAGTACGCCGCGATTCGTTGGCGAACGTCGCGTCAGAACTCGAGATCGACACCTGAGCTACCCAATTTTCCGATTATTCCCCGAGCGGCGTTTCTATTATCAACTTCTGTGAGGGTCGAACGACCGGTTGTACCACACGATTTATATTGTACTACTCTAATCCACTGTGTGGAAACCTATGACAGGGGTAATCTGGATCGTCGCGACGGTGGTCGTGTTGTTCACCGTCGGCTACATCGGATACGGGAGGTATCTCTCGCGATTCGTCGAACTCGACGACTCACGTGAGACGCCGGCCCACAAGTATCAAGACGGACAAGAGTACGTTCCGGCGAAGAAACCGGTCTTGCTGGGACACCACTTCTCGAGCGTCGCGGGTGGGGCACCGATCGCCGGCCCGGTCACCGCAGCACTCGTCTGGGGATGGCTCCCGGCGTTGCTGTGGGTCGCGATCGGGAACCCGCTGATGGGTGCCGTCCACGACTTCATGGCGCTGTCCTCGAGCATTCGCCACGAGGGGAAGTCGATCGGATTCGTGATCGGCGAGTACATCGGGGAACGGGGGAAGAACATGTTCCTCTGGTTCGCGTTCCTCGTGATCATCCTCGTCGTCGCGGTGTTCTCACTGCTCGTCGCGGTGATTCTGGACGCCTACCCACCGGCGGCGACCGCGAGCCTGTTGTACATCACGCTGGCGCTGTTCGCCGGCGTCTGGCTGTACCAACTCAACCTGTCGTTTATCGGCGGGACGGTCCTGTTCGTCCTTGGCGTGTTCGCGAGCATCTGGGCGGGGATTCAATTCCCGATTGCACTGTTCGAGCCGTCCGGATTCGCCGGTGACACCACGGTACTCCTGCCGGCCGAATTAGCGTCGTGGGTGCCCGGTGAGGCCCTCTTCGGCGCGAACACCGCCGCGTGGATCCTCGTGTCACTGGGGTACGCATTCGTCGCGAGCATCCTTCCCGTGTGGATCTTGCTCCAGCCTCGAGATTACCTCTCGTCGTTCCTGCTCTACGCGGGTGTCGGCGGAGCGATTACCGCGGTCTTCGTCGGGACGGCGTTTGGAACGTCCGATGAACCGCTGACGGCCGAACTCCCTGCATACACGAGCTTCATGGGCGGCGACCTCGCACCCGCTGCGATGCCGCTGTTCCCGCTGTTGTTCATCACCATCGCCTGCGGGACGATCAGTGGCTTCCACTCGCTGGTCTCCTCCGGGACGACGGCGAAGCAACTCAACAAGGAGAGCGACGCGCGTCTGATCGGTTACGGCGGCATGCTCGCCGAGGGACTGCTCGCGGCAACGGCGCTCGCAGCGGTGTCCGTCGTCGCGATTACGGACGTCGACGACATCGGCGGCATCGACGCCGCACTCCCGAACTTCGCGGAGGGTGGTGGACTCATTCTGACGAGTCTCGGCATCCCCTTCGAGTACGGTGAGATCTTCATGGCGCTCGTCTTCGTGAGCTTCCTGTTGACCAGCCTCGACACCGGCCTTCGACTCGGTCGGTACATGATCGAGGAACTGGTCGGCACGCCCGAGACAGGAGTCGAAGAAACGGCCGCGAACAAGTACGTCAACACCGGTCTGGCGACGTTCGCCGCCTTCTTGCTCGTCTCGAGTGGCCAGTGGGAAGAACTCTGGCCGCTCTTTGGCGGTGCGAACCAGCTCCTGGCCGCACTCGCCTTGCTGACAGCGACCATCTGGCTGGCGAACTGGAAGGACACGAAACAGCTACTGAGCACCGGTATCCCGGTTGTCGTGATGACGGCCATAACGATCATCGGACTGCTCTGGCTCGTCGTCTACGAGAACCTCTACACGATGTTCCTCGACGCCGACGCACGGGCCGACGCGACGATACTCGAGCTTGTCTCGAGTGGCCTGCGAATGGCCATCGCGCTCGTGTTGATCTGGCTCGCGATCGCGATCATCCGACTGGGATACGCGAACCTGCAAGAACAACGAGACGACCTCCTCGACTCCGATCCCGGTAGTCAAGCGCCGGGTGCAGACGACGACTAACGGAAGACAGCTGCTCGCAGCTGTTCGAACACGCTTCTTTTGTGGTCGATTCGCTCCCAGAGTCGAAACGCGTCGTCGATCTCCGTGCGTTTGCTCGCGACGAGTCGTTTTTCCTCGGGTGCGACGACACAACAATGAATCTCGTAGTGACCGTGAAACCCGAAACGAAGGAGCGTTCGGTCCGTAAATCCTCTGACGAACGAGTGGACGTCCTCGGAAATTTCCGGCACGATTACGACGAACGTAAACTCCGTCGCCCGATGTTGGTCGTTGGGTTCGACGCGTTCGTCTGCCAGTTCGTGGCCGAACTCCACGAGGCGCTCGAGGTCGGCGAGCGAGACGCTCGAGCGACGATCCGCGTAGAGATACTCACGCATGTGGTGGTTCGCGTACTGAACTGAGGGATGAAACAGGTGTTTGCTGCTCTCGACTCGTAGCTCTCCGTACAGGTCGAACGACTCGCCGTCGACTCGGACGTCCTTATCGAGGTCGTAGGTGTGCATGAGCCGGTCGCTGACGCGATCGAGGTACTCGTCGTCCCAGACTGGGACGTTTTCGACGACTTCGGGTGGTACCGTCGACTCGTCCCACTCGGTTTCCCCAGACCCAGTCTGCTCGGACTCCTCGCGTTCGATCGGCGAGTCGCGGTCGGTTCCGTCCATGGCTGGTGATACCACGGGGAGGGGAAAAGTGCGTCGGCGTCGGGGGCCTTACCGGAATTCTAAAATTTAATTGACACCTATCGTGATCGTGATCGTCTGAGAATCGACACAGAATGTTGATCGGGACACAATGGTTTTGCTTCGAGCGAGCGTACATCCGATATGGCACCCGACCGTGAATCGTGTGGCCGATGTTCGATGTCCGTTACGGTCGACGTTGTGCGTGCACACCAGGGGACCGATGAGGAAGGCGAGTACGGCCCGTACAGTGGTAAGCGAATCGAGGTAGAGGAACGAGAACTCCGCTACGTCTCTCCGGGATTCTGGCTCTCGAAGGTAACGAGCAAACTCGAGCGAGCGACGACCCGTTTCGTCTGGAATCGGTGACGATTCGCGCTCGAGGCCAGTATCTACTAACGAACAGTTAGTGGGAGTCAGTCAACACTTTCAAACTTTGCAACTGTTTGCAGCCGTTGATACAGTCTTCGTATGTTCGCTTATCTCGTTGATAGCAATGACTAACTTTGCCGACGATCCGGTAATGTCACTTCGAAATGGAGGCGTCGGATCAACGGCAGACGGATCGCGCATCTCGTCTGCACTCGCTTCGGCGTTCGCGAAGTACGCTCCGCTCCTCGGGTTACTTGCGACTATTGTCATTCTCGGCGTTGAGTTTAGATATCAACTCGATTTCGCACAACAGCCACTCGAGCCCTATCGCATCTTCTTCGAGTTGCTGATCGCCGGCCTCATCATCGCCGTCCTTCGGAGTAAGGTCGGACTCGTCACGTATGGCATGTTCGGGCCGATCATCATCTCGTTCATCCTGGTCGAAAGCGGAATCTTCTGGGGGCTCGTCTTGTTTACTAACGTCTTCTTGCTCGCGCTCGGAACGTACCTCATCCTCGAGCCGTTCCGACTCGGGACGGCACACCGAATCGGCGGACTCGTCATGGTCGTCTCCATCGGGATCACGTCGTTTCACGTGATGAGCGATACGGGCGTACTGCCACAGCAGATCGATGCCCTGCAGGTATTCTTCCCGGCGATCGTCACCGCCTGGTACGCGGACCGCTTCGCGCGTGAACTCTCCGAACGCGGCTGGCGTGCACCCGCAGTACGGTTTTCCTGGACGGTCGTCTCGATCATAATCGCCGCAGCCATTATCGGCAACGAGACGCTGATCACCTGGATTATGGACACGCCGGAGACGTGGGCCGTTATTCTCGCAGCGAACGTCTATCTCGGCACGCAGTCGTCCATGCGCGTCAAGGAGTACCTTCGATTCTCAAACGTCTACGGCGGCTCACGGCTCGGAGCCGTCGTCAGTACGATCCGCGCGAAACTCCACAACCTCACGGTTCCCGTCCGACGACTAGTCGGCAGTGACGCCTCGCGCGTCGAACCCTCCGAAGTCATGTCGATGAACCGGCGAAACTCCACAACCTCACGGTTCCCGTCCGACGACTAGTCGGCAGTGACGCCTCGCGCGTCGAACCCTCCGAAGTCATGTCGATGAACCGGCGAAACCGACTCATCAAAGAATACAACCCGCCCCACCTCAATCCGGAACTCGACAAGGCCTCGATGAAACGTGCGTTCCACGGCACCGGCGTCCCAACGCCGGAGACGTACGCGCTCGTCGAATCTCCGTCCGAACTCGAGGATGCCGAAGCGATCTTCGAGGCGAAAGACGAGTTCGTCATCAAACCCGACAGCGGCTACGGCGGCGAAGGGATCATCGTCGTCACGGACCGAACCGACGCCGGCGACTTCGAGACCTCGAAGGGACTCAAATCGCCGGACCAGTTGCTCGCCCACGTCCGGTCGATCACCGAAGGGCAGTACGACCCGATGGGACTCGAGGGAGTTGCAGTCATCGAGGGCCTGATCCACCCGGACGATCACCTGCTCTCGATCGCCGGACAGGGTGTTCCGGACATCCGCGTGATCGTCTTCAAAGGGTTCCCGATCATGGCGATGACCCGGCTACCGACCGAAGAGTCCGAGGGCGCGGCGAATCTCCACATGGGTGCCGTCGGCGTCGGTCTCGACGTCGCCAACGGTCAGGCACAGGGTGGCTACCAGAGTACGAACAAGTGGTTCAACGAACACCCCGACACCAAAGTCGACCTCGAGTCGTTCGCTATCCCCGGCTGGTCGTCGGTACTCTCGACGGCCGTCAAAGCGGCCGAAGTCTCCCGACTCGGCTACACCGGTGTCGACATCGTTATCGACGAGGACGAGGGACCGATGGTCCTCGAGATCAACGCCCGACCCGGTCTCGGGATCCAGAACTCGACGTTCAACGGACTCCTCAAGCGAACCTCCTTCATCGAGTCGCTGCCGGACTCCTTCGACCTCAAATCCCCCGAGGAGAAGATCGAACTGGCGCGTCAGTGGGACGCGGCGAACTGGCACGAAAACGGTATCGAGTTGGCCAAACGCTGGGACGCCCCCGAGTGGGAGCGCGACGGTGAACTTCCCGTCGAACCACCCAGCGACATGGTCGGCGGCGTCTACGCCGACCTCGACGACGACGGGCGAGGCCAGCCCGCGGTCGAACTCACCATGTACGGTGAACACGGAAGCGCCGACGAGTCGTCCTCGAGCGAGGCGACCGATTCCGCCCCAGGAAACACCGTCGGCGACTCTCGAGGGGTGAACGACCGATGAAACGAACCTTCGGCGCGGTCGCGATGCTCGCGTTGTTGTTACCCGGCGTCTGGCTGGTGAACGGACAGACGGTTCCGATTCCGATACCGGCCGAACTGCCACTCGAGACGGCCGGAACGGTCGAAGTGGGACTCCCCGTCCTCATCTTCGCCGGCATCCCAACGGTGTTCACGATCGTGATGTTCCTCGAGGCGACCGGCCACGTCCGCGAACGAAAGCCGCCGTCGTAGTCGGATTCGCTACTCGAACACCGTCGCTCGCCGTTCGCGTTGTCCGAGCGAGTCACGTGCGGTCGGTTCACCACTGCTTTTCGAACACCCGATTTACGCACTCTCGCCGAACGGAGTCACCCGTTTACGGGGAACCGGTTTCGTTGGCGTCGTCTCGGTGGCGGTAGAAGCGCAGCGCTCAGTTCGTCGTGATGATCTCGATGACGTCTCGAGACTCGACCTCGTAGTCCTTCCCGAGTTGGCGGTTGCTTCGACAGTCGATGGCGTGGAGGAAGCCGTCACCGATGTCGGAGTGCAGGCTGTACGCGAAGTCCTCCGCACTCGAGTTCGGCGGGATCAGGTAGCAGTCGGGAAGCACCTCGCCTCGTTCGTTCCCCAATCCGTTCGCACCACCGGGGAACACCGGCGTCACACCGAGCACGTCGAAGAGCGCGGTCTCGAGGGCCGCCTGCACGCCCGTCGCGCCGTAGGCGTCGAGGAAGTCGCGGATCTGCTCTAAGCCGTCTTCTTGGTCGCTCGAGACATCGTCCAGAATCTCGAAGTCGTCGTCGCCGGGTCGATAGTCGATAACGCCGGCTTTCTCGGCCGATTTGAGCGCTTTCTCGGCGTGTGCGCTACAGGGGACGATCGTCAGGTGCTCGTAGTCGGGGTCGCCCGTAATCTCCTCGTAGTTGTCCTGTGCCTCGGGCGTGTCCATCTTGTTCGCCGCGATGACCATGGGCTTGGTCTCCTTTCGAACTTCGCGGGCCAACTCGAGTTTGTCCTCGTCGCCCCACTCCTCGGGTTCGAAACCGACGTCCGTCCGCCGGATCAGTCGCTTGATCTCGTCTTCGTTCGTCTTGAACGCGCTCATCTGTTCGGCGAGCTCTTCCTCGATGGCGTCGTCTTCGGTCGTATACCCGGATTCGTACCTATTGATCCCCTTCTCGAGGACGCCGAGGTACCACTGGTCGAGTTCCTCCTCGAGGAAGGCGATGTCGTCGCGCGGGTCGTGACCCTCGGTGGGTTCGCCCTCGAGGTCGGTCTCCCCCGAGAAGTCGACGACGTGGACGAGCACGTCGGTCTCGTTGAGATCCGAGAGGAACTGATTGCCAAGCCCGTTGCCTTCGTGAGCGCCGGGGATCAACCCAGCGACGTCGACGAGTTTCGTCGGAACGAATCGGGTGCCGTGCTGGCAGTAGCCGACGTTCGGCGTACACTCCTCGTCGAATTCGGGGGCCGCACACTCGACGCGAACGTAGGCCTCGCCGACGCTCGGGTCGATGGTCGTGAAGGGGTAGGCACCCTCGGGCACGTCGTTCATTGTCGCGGCGTTGAAAAAGGAGGACTTGCCGACGGAGGGTTTGCCGACGAGTCCGATCCGGTAACTCTTGCTCATTAGCCGTCTCTCGTCCGCCCTCACTAAACGCGTTTCCTTCCGGTAGCGGGTTGCTACGAGGGACCATGGCACGAACGACGGCTACTGGCGACTACTCGAGTTCGGACTCGATGATTCGGTAGCGGTACGCGCCGCTGTATCCGCGCGACCACCGTTCCAGGTACGATCGGCTCTCACAGAACATGCCGAAGAGTTCGACCGAGAACCGGTCGTCGATCTCTCCTTCGACGTCCTCGTACAACTTCCGAGAGGTGACGTACGGCCCTCGCGTCGGGTGGTCGACGAATGCCGTCTGCAGGTGTGCTTTCACGACCGCGTCTGTCGCGTCGATATCGAAGCGTTTCAGGATGTCCGGTGATGAGTCCATGTTTCAGTGAAAGGGGTGGTTTTCGTGTACGATACCTGTGAAGCGGAACACGAGCGGATTCGCGAACGGCGCTCGCCTTCTAAAGGCGGGCCGACCGGATTACGGGACAGTAAGAACGAGCAAGAAGCCGGCAGTCAGTACTAACCCGAGCCACAGGAAGAATACCGTGGCCGCCTGTTTTCCAGTCATATTCTCTCCATTGAGAATCTCACTCAACGACATCGAGTGAACGTACGAATCGCAGGGAAGTGAAGCGTCGTCCGTTTCTATTACGATGGGAATCGGCTATTCGCTCTTACCACCGTTGACACTACTCTTAGGAATGGCGCGTCGAACGATCCTCCAGCGGTTCCAGAAATCAGTATCCCTATCACGAACCGGTACTGACAGGTGACCATGAAGGTCGGCGCACACGTATCCATCTCCGGCTCGCGCGTCTCGTCCGACGACGAAACACCGCCCTACGACGACATTCGGAACGCGGTCCACCGACAACTCGCCTTCGGCGGCAACTGCGGCCAGGTCTTTACCACCTCGCCGCAGGTCTGGGCACAACCCGAGATCAGCGACGAGGCTGCCTCAGGCTTTCAAGCGGAAACCGACGACGAACTCGAGGGGCCGTGGGTCATCCACTCGTCCTATCTGGTCAACCTCTGTACCCCCAAAGACGACCTCCGACGGAAGTCCAAAGAGAGCATGCAGGCGGAACTCGACGCCGCCGAGCGACTGGACATTCCGTACGTCAACGTCCACCTCGGCGCGCACACGGGTGCCGGCGTCGAAGGCGGCCTCGACAACGCGGCGAGTCTCATCGACGAACTCGACGTTCCCGAGGGTGTTCAGATCCTCATCGAATCCGACGCCGGCAGCGGGACGAAACTCGGCGGCGAGTTCTCCGAACTCGCGGGTATCATCGACCGTACCGAGACCGATATCGGCATCTGCATCGACACCGCGCACACGCTCGTCGCGGGCAACGACCTCACGACGCCCGAGGCCGTCGACGAGACGGTCGGCCGTTTCGACGACGAGGTCGGCCTCGAGCACCTCGAGTACATCCACCTCAACGACTCGAAACACGACGTGGGCACGCACAAAGACGAACACGCCCACATCGGCGAGGGCTACATCGGCGAGGACGGCATGAAAGCCATCGTGAACCACCCCGACCTCCGCGAGTTGCCGTTCGCACTCGAGACGCCGACCGAGGACGGCCGCGGCTTCGCTTGGAACATCGAGAAAGTCAAAGAACTCCGAGAAGACGGCTGAGTTGCCGGTCGACGGCTGACCTGACGAATCTGAGGACTGATTTGACGACCGTAACGCTACGACGCGGCTGTGTGCTCGAGTGAGCGCCGAACGGTTCGGCCTGGCCTTGTCGGCGAGAGGGTTTATCACGGCTGGATACCGTACACGTAGCAGATTACCGTGTTACCTACGCTCACGAGCGAGCGGGCGCGACGATACCGACGAAAATTCGACGAACTCGACGCCGCGATCGCAGCCCAGATGGACCGCTGGGGAATGACGATACTGCGGGGCGCGGTCGCGATCGTCTTCATCTGGTTCGGCGCGCTCAAGATCTTCGAGGTGTCACCGGCGGGAGATCTCGTCGCCGCGACCGTCTATCTGGTTCCGGCGGACCTCTTCGTTCCGATCCTCGGCGTTTGGGAGGTTCTGATCGGGTTGTGTCTCCTCTATCGCCCGCTGATCCGAGTGGGGCTCTTCCTCCTCTTCTTCCAGCTCCCGGGGACCTTTTTGCCGATCGTTCTCCTCCCGGACGTGGTGTTCGTCTCGTTCCCCTACGCGCTCACGGTGGAGGGCCAATACATCGTCAAGAACCTCGTGATCATCGGGGCCGCGCTCGTGATCGGCTCGACCGTCAGGGACGACTATCGGGGCCACCGCGAGGAATCCCCTGACTGATCGCTGCTCGCTAGCCGAGGCGATACCGCACTTGCCTCTGGAACCGACTCCGAACCGACTCCGAACCGACCCGTTTTTACTCACGACTCCCGAATTCCCGGCCGTGCGCGAGTTCTCCGAGGACTACCTCCGCCGAACCCGCGAGGGCATGTGGGACGACTCTCGCGAAGCGCTCGAGACCCTCTCGCTCGAGTCCCACGACCGAATTCTCGATGTGGGTTGTGGAACCGGCGAGTTGAGCCGCGTGTTGCGTACGGAGATGGCCTCTGGGGCAACCCTCGTCGGCTGTGACGTCGATACGGATTTACTCGAGGTGGCCGCCGAGCGCGGGGCCGACTCGAGTTCGTTTCTCGCGGGGAACGCACTCGAGTTGCCGTTCCCCGACGACACGTTCGACCTCGTCGTCTGTCAGGCGCTGTTGATCAACCTGCCGGATCCGACGGCCGCACTCGCCGAGTTCGCCCGTGTCTCACGCGACCTGGTCGCGGCCGTCGAACCGAACAACGCCGACGTGAGCCTCGACTCGAGCGTGCCCGCGGAAGATTCTCTCGAACGACGGGCCAGACGGGCCTATCTGGCGGGCGTCTCGACCGACGTCGCGTTAGGTGCCGACGCGCGTGAGGCGTTCGAGACCGCCGGACTCGACGTGTGTGAAACGCGACGCTACGATCACGTTCGAACGGTCGAACCGCCCTACAGCGAGGGAGCGCTGCTCGCGGCGCGACGAAAAGCGACCGGGGCGGGATTGGCCGACGACCGCGAGACGCTCCTGTCGGGACCGCTGACCGAACCCGAATACGACGAGTTGCGCGGTGCGTGGCGAGAGATGGGCCGAACCGTCGTCGAGCAGATGGACGACCGCGCGTATCGCCGCAGCGAATCCGTTCCGTTCTACGTCACCGTCGGTCGCGTCTAACGTCACTGCCGGGGTTTACCCGTTCGTCTGCGTTTCGCGTTGTCCGAGTAACGACGCTGCGATGCCGACGAAGCCGATGGAGACGAGGATGATTCCGGTGACGATATCGACGAGTGCGAGCAGGGCGAGCACCGACCCCGTCATGACGAGGGCGACGTTCGCGAGCAACGCGACCTGTGGTGAGCGAACCCACTCGAGGACCGACGAATCGTTCATACTCGAAAAGTGAGCTAGCAGGTTATAGCCGTTGTTGTCGTCAGCGACTCGAGTAACTCAGGACTGAACGAGTGTCAGGATACATGTGAACGGGAACCGTAGGCGAAGTATGGCTGCGATCGAACTCGAGGGGTTGTCGAAACACTACGGAGACGTTCGCGCGAACGACGACGTGACGTTCAGCGTCGAGCGCGGCGAAATTTTTGGCTACCTCGGGCCAAACGGTGCCGGGAAGACCACGACGATACGCACGCTCCTAGGCTTACTCTCGCCGACGTCCGGCACGGGTCGATTGCTCGGTCACGACGTAACGGACGAAGCCGAACTTATCGAAGCAAAACGAAAACTCGGCTACCTCCCCGACACTCCGGCGTTCGACGAAACCGCGACCGGGCGAGAGATCCTCGAGTTACACGCCTCGATCACCGGCGACGAACGCAGCGACGACCTCCTCGAGTTGTTCGATCCGCCGCTCGATCGGCTCGTCCGCGAGTACTCACACGGAAACGTTCGAAAACTCGGGCTGGTGACGACGTTCATGCACGAACCGGAGCTCGTGATTCTTGACGAACCCACGAGCGGCCTCGATCCGCTGATGCAACACCGATTCGCCGAGTTTCTACGAAGCGAGCGCCAGCGGGGCGTGACCGTCTTTTTCTCCTCGCACGTGCTCGGCGAAGTCAGACGGCTCTGTGATCGTGTCGGGATTATTCGAAACGGTCGTCTCGTCGCCGTCGAACCGGTGGAATCCCTCCTCGATCGAAGCGGGAAGGTCGTCCGGGTTCGTGCCGTCGAAGGAATCCCGATCGAGACGTTCGCGATCGACGGCGTTCACGACCTCGAGGCGACGTCGAACGGATTCGACGGACACCGCGACGGTGTCGACGGAGCCGATTCGGAAGCGACGATCACCGAGTGTACGTTTACGTTCACGGGCGACGTCAACGCGTTACTCGAGCGCCTTCGCGAGTATCCCCTCCAGGATCTCTCGATCGAAGAAGCGCCCCTCGAGGACGTTTTCATGAGATTCTACGGTGAAGAAGGGGAGGGAGCGGCGGAAGAGACGAGTCCGGGGGACCGCTCGGCTGAAACCGGGGTGAGCGACGATGCTTGAACTCGCGCGATACGATGGCCGTCACCGGCTGAAGGGAAGCTTCTACCTCTCGATCGCGATGTCGCTTTTGGCCGTCGTCGTCATCTGGATCTATCCCTCGTTCAGCGACTCCTTCGAGGACGTCGACGAGGA